>JAAXVR010000008.1 GCA_013335405.1 Chlorobiaceae bacterium | reverse complement strand
ATCGGCAACCCCACGAGAAAAGCCCTCGAATCCACGCTCGCCCTTCTCGAGAACGGTCGCCACGGCCTTGCATTTTCATCCGGCGTCGCCGCAGCACATGCCGCACTGCAGGTACTGAAACCGGGGGACCATATCGTTGCCGGAAGCGATATCTATGGCGGCAGCTACCGCATTTTCGAACAGCTCATGCGCCCCTGGGGAGTCAGTACCTCATACTCGGCAGATGAAAGCCCGGAAAACGTTATCGCATGCGTCCGTCCCGAAACGAGAATGTTCTGGATAGAAACGCCAAGCAACCCCCTGCTTCAGCTTACTGATATTACCGTTCTTTCTGCGTTCGCCCGTGAACGGGGGATCCTCGTTGCCGTCGACAACACCTTTGCAAGCCCTTATTTCCAGAAACCCCTCGAACTTGGAGCAGATATCGTCGTGCACAGCACGACAAAATACCTGGGAGGCCACAGCGACGTGATCGGAGGCGCCGTGGTTATTTCGGACGAACAGCTCTTCCGGAAAATCAGGAACTACCAGGGCGCCGCCGGAGCCGTTCCCGCCCCCTGGGACTGCTGGCTGATAATGCGCGGCCTGAAAACCCTGAAAGTGCGAATGAAGGAACACGAGTCAACCGCATTGCACCTGGCAAAAACCCTTGAAGGCCATCCTGCGATTGAGCGCGTTCATTACCCGGGACTGACTTCACACCCCCAGCATGAACTTGCAAAAAAACAGATGACCGGGTTCGGAGGAATGCTTACTTTCGCGTTGAAGGGAGGGCTCACAGAGGTTGAGAGGTTCATTTCCAGACTCCGCCTGTTCATTCTCGCCGACAGCCTTGGCGGCGTGGAATCGCTTGTCGCCTCCCCGGCGAAAATGACGCTCGGAGCATTGTCGGTGGAAGAGCGGGAGAGAAGAAAATGCACCGACAACCTCGTCAGGCTTTCCATAGGTCTTGAAAACCCTGAAGACCTCGAAGCGGACCTGCTTCAGGCATTGCAGGATTAAAACGGAAAACATGCCCGACCTTACTTTTCTTATACCGGACTGATGCAATGATTTCCATCGAACTGAACGGAAAAAAACAGGAGCTTCCGCCCGACTCATCTGTCGGCGATCTTCTGGCAATCATCGGATCAGACGGAAAAACCGTGGCCGTTCTGGTAAACCATTCGATCGTCCGTCCCGAAAACCGGACAGGAACCATCCTGCGTGAAAACGATCGTGTTGAGATACTTTTTTTCGCAGGTGGCGGTTAACCTTTACAAGAATTATTCACCCTTATGGATTCGCTTCAATTAGGCACGTTCACCTTCTCTTCAAGGCTCATCCTCGGTACCGGCAAATTCAGCGACAAGAGTGTCATGCTCGATGCCGTCCGAGCATCCGGTGCACAGCTCGTCACCGTAGCACTGCGAAGGTTCAACCGCGAACAGCTCTCCGACGACCTCTTCGGACCGTTGAGCGAAATCGGAGGCATCACCCTGATGCCGAACACTTCGGGAGCCTCGACAGCCTCAGAAGCAGTCAGGGCAGCCCACATCGCCCGTGAGCTTTCCGGAAGCCCGTTCGTGAAAATCGAAATTCACCCGAACCCGCACCACCTCATGCCCGATCCGATCGAGACCTTCGAAGCGTCGAAAATCCTTGCCGGGGAAGGCTTTATCGTCATGCCTTACATAGCTGCTGACCCTGTGCTCGCCAAGCGCCTCGAAGAGGTTGGATGCGCTTCGGTCATGCCCCTCGGATCGGCTATCGGTAGCGGGCAGGGATTGAAAACCTCCGGAATGCTCGACATCATCATCCGTGAAAGCGGCATCCCGGTCATTGTCGATGCAGGCCTGCGCTCACCCGGAGAGGCTGCACTCGCCATGGAAATGGGATGCAGTGCCGTGCTGGTCAACAGTGCTGTCGCTGCTGCCGGAAACCCCGCGGCAATGGCCTGCGCTTTTTCAGAAGCCGTCCGGGCAGGAAGGAATGCGTTCAATGCCGGGCTCATGCCGAAAAGCGGCCATGCGGTCGCCACGAGCCCCCTCACCTCCTTCCTTGGAACCGAAGCATGAACGAACTGCCCGAATGGCTTTCAGACAGTCGGCAAACCGCTCCGCTTGCCGCCATGCTTGCTCCCGGTTCGTCATACGCTCTGGAATCGCTCGCCGCCGAAGCGAGGGTTGTCACGATGCGCCGCTTCGGACGGACCATGACCCTCTATGCCCCGCTCTATCTGTCGAACCACTGTTCGAGCGGCTGCGTCTACTGCGGTTTCGCTTCCGACAGGACCACCCTCCGTCGCAGGCTTGAACCGGACGAAATCGAGAGGGAACTGTTCGCCCTGAAAAAGCTCGGCGTGACCGACCTGCTGCTGCTTACCGGCGAACGCACCGGTGCCGCAGGCTTCGACTACCTGAGAACAAGCGTCGAAATCGCCTCGAAGCACATGCAGCGGGTTTCCGTAGAGGCCTTTCCCATGAGCACCGCTGAATACAGGGAACTGGCGGAATCCGGCTGCACGGGCATCACCATTTACCAGGAAACCTACGATCTCCGCAGGTATAAGGAACTGCACCGCTGGGGCCCGAAAAAAGATTACATCCACCGGCTCGAAACACCAGAAAGAGCGCTTGAAGGAGGTATGAAAACCGTCGGACTCGGCGTACTGCTCGGCCTTTCCGATCCGCTCGATGATGCGCTCATGCTCTTCCGGCATGTCCGCCACCTGCACAGAACTTACTGGCGTGCCGGTATTTCGGTATCCTTTCCCCGCATGAGACCGCAGACCGGAGGCTATGCACCTCCCTTCTGCGTCAGCGATCACGTTCTCGCCCGCATGATCTTCGCGTTCCGCATTGCGCTCCCGGATACGGATCTTGTGCTTTCGACAAGGGAAAGCCCGGCATTCCGCGACGGCATGGCCGGGCTCGGCATCACGCGCATGAGCATTGCGAGCCGCACGACGGTCGGCGGCTATGATGAAGAAAACGCTGCGGGTGAAAAAGGCCAGTTCGATATTTCCGACGACCGCAGCGCCGCCGAATTCTGCAGTGCCCTGAGGGCGAAAAACATCGAACCGGTTTTCAAGAACTGGGAACCCGCCTATAACGGACCTTCTTCCGGATATTCCGGGAACAAACCCCGTCAGGAACAACCATGCCGCTGAACGAACTGCAGAAAGAGCGGTACGCACGGCATCTCGCCCTCGACGACATCGGTGAAAACGGGCAGGAAAAACTGCTTCGATCAAAAGTGCTTGTGGTCGGAGCGGGAGGGCTTGGATCCCCCGCAGCCTTGTATCTTGCCGCAGCGGGAATCGGGACCATCGGGCTGATGGACGGCGACAGCGTTGACCTGAGCAACCTGCAGCGCCAGATCCTCCATACAACGGATACCGTGGGGCAAATGAAGGTCGAGTCCGCAAGGATAAGACTGCATGCCCTCGACCCCTCTGTAACCGTCGAGAGCTATCCATACTGCCTTAGCTCCGAAAACGCGAAGACTATCCTTTCCGGCTACGATTTCATCATCGATGCCACGGATAACTTCAGCTCGAAATTCCTGATTGCAAAAGCCTGCCATGATGCCGGAAAACCCTGTTCGCATGCCGGAATCAGCGCTTTTGCCGGCCAGACCATGACTGTCCGTCCTGGTAAAACAGCCTGCTACCGCTGCATCTTCCATGAAGAGGGTATCCCTTCGGGTGAAATTCCCCGGGGACCGGTCGGAGCCCTTCCCGGCATCATCGGATCCATTCAGGCCATGGAAGCCATCAAAATCCTGCTTTCGATCGGCGAACCGCTCTGCAATGCACTGCTTACCTGCGACACGCTTACGATGGAGTTCAGAAAAATCCCGCTCTCCCGTGACCCGCAATGCCCCTTCTGCGGAAACGCGCTTTACCGCTGAGAGCGTTTTTTGTTGCTTGAATCAGAACAGCCGGAAAGTCTGTTGCCTTTCCAGCTGTTCTGGACTGACGCAAAATCAATTTTTTTCTACAACCAAGTATTACTTCTCAGTGGGGCAAGTTCCAGGATGCTGAAGAAAATCCGACAACTTTTACCGGATTCACATTGTTTGTTTTTTTTCCGTTTCCATCGAAATAAGGGTTTATAATTGTTATACTTCAGTATTATGCCTTTGAACAAACGTGTTCCAGAGAGAATGGACTATCCTCCTCTTTTTTTTGAATCCGGATTTCAGGAAAAAAGCGCACCTCCCTGCCCTTATGTGCGTATCCCTTGTCCTGAATCGTTCGAAGAACGTCCTCCCGCAGAAAAGCACCTCAACCCATGACACAGAAGTCCGGAATCAATTCCTACCTGTTCGGGGGAAATGCCCCCTATATCGAAAATCTCTACGAAGAATACCTCGACAATCCTGCATCCGTCCCTGAAAACTGGCGTACCTATTTTGATGCGATGCAGAACATGCCGGGTTCGAACGGCACGGAACTGCGGGATATAGCACATACGCCCATCCAGTCGTCCTTTGCCGAAAGGGCCCGGTTCGGCCCGATCTGCAGGGTGGTGGCAAGCCCTGACGCCGAGCTCGGGCGCAAAAGGGTTTCCGTACAGAAGCTCATTGCCGCATACCGTAATGTCGGTTCCCGATGGGCGGACCTCGATCCGCTCAAACGCCAGGAAAGACCTGCATTGCCGGATCTGGAACCTTCATTCTACGGTTTCTCGGATACCGACATGGACATCGTGTTCAACACGAGCAATACCTATTTCGGCAGGGAAACCATGCCGCTCCGCGAACTCCTGCAGAACCTGCGTGAAACCTATTGCGGCACGATAGGCGCTGAATTCATGTATGTCAGCGAACAGACGGAAAAACGGTGGTGGCAGGCAAGGCTTGAAACAATCCGCTCGAAACCGGACTTCAGCCCTGACAAGAAAAAGCATATCCTCGAACGCCTGACGGCGGCTGAAGGGTTCGAACGCTATCTGCACACCCGGTTTGTCGGACAGAAACGGTTCTCCCTCGAAGGAGGAGACAGCTTTGTTCCTTGTCTTGACGAACTGATCCAGCGGGCAGGGAAGGCCGGCATACAGGAAATCGTTATCGGCATGGCCCACAGAGGCAGGCTGAACGTCCTTGTCAACATCATGGGAAAAAATCCCGTGGACCTCTTTGCGGAGTTCGAAGGAAAGCACGCCGGCGACCTGCCCTCGGGTGACGTCAAATACCACCAGGGGTTCACCAGCGATATCGCCACTCCCGGAGGTCCGGTCAACATCTCTCTCGCCTTCAACCCCTCTCATCTCGAAATCGTTAACCCGGTTGTTGAAGGGGCCGTGAAGGCAAGACAGGTCCAGAGGGAGGACCGGCTCGGTTCGCAGGTGCTGCCCGTGCTCGTCCATGGCGACGCTGCGTTTTCCGGTCAGGGAGTGGTCATGGAAACCCTCAACCTCGCGATGACGAGAGGGTATGGAACCGGAGGAACAGTCCACATCGTCATCAACAACCAGATCGGGTTTACGACCTCCGATCCGCGCGACACACGCTCGACCACCTACTGTACCGATGTCGTGAAAATGATCGAGGCTCCGGTGGTACACGTCAACGGCGACGATCCCGAAGCTGTTGTCCTTGCAACCCGGATGGCGCTCGATTACCGTCAGGCGTTCAAACGCGACATCGTGCTCGATATCGTCTGTTTCCGCAAGCTCGGTCATAACGAACAGGATACGCCTGCGATGACACAGCCGCTGATGTACAAGAATATCGAAAAGCACCCGGGTACCCGAAAACTCTACGCGGACAAGCTCGAATCGCAGGGTATCCTGGAAAAGGGATATGCCGATTCGCTCAGCAAAAAATTCCGCAAGGACCTCGACGAAGGAAGATACACCGCAAATCCGTTACTGGTCAACAAGACCATCTTCACGGCCGATCCCGGTGCGGTCCACGAAACGGTTTCCGGTACGGGCGTTCCCGTTTCCGAGCTGAAAAGGCTTTCGGAAAGGCTGACGAAAATTCCCGAACAGTTCAAGCTGCACCCTCTCGTTGAAAAAGTCGTCAAAGAGCGGGCGAAAATGGGGGCGGGCGATCAGCCCCTCGACTGGGGAATGGGTGAACATCTCGCTTTCGCTTCGCTCGCAGCCGGAGGCTATCCGGTCAGGATCACAGGGCAGGACAGCGGCAGAGGTACCTTTTCCCACCGCCATTCCGTCCTCCACGATCAGAACCGGGAAAAATGGAATGCCGGAATCTACATTCCGCTCCAGAACGTCACGGATAACCAGGCAACATTCACCGTCATCGATTCCGTACTCTCGGAAGAAGCCGTGCTCGGGTTCGAATACGGTTACTCCATTTCGGCACCCGATACCCTGGTCATCTGGGAAGCGCAGTTCGGTGATTTCGCCAACGGCGCGCAGGTGCTCATCGACCAGTTCATCACCTCCGGCGAAGTGAAATGGGGACTCGCATCCGGTCTTACCCTCATGCTGCCTCACGGTTACGAAGGCCAGGGACCGGAACATTCCTCGGCAAGACCTGAACGCTTCCTGCAACTCTGCGCTGACAACAATATCCGGGTTTGCCAACCGACCAGCCCTGCGCAGATATTCCACCTCCTCCGTCGCCAGATGGTCTTCATGGCACGAAAACCGCTGGTTATCCTGACACCGAAATCGCTGCTCCGTCACAAGGAAGCCGTTTCGCACCTCGATGACCTGGCAAACGGCAACTTCCGGCTTCTCATCGGCGACCCGTCCGCAGAACCGAAAAAAATCCGGAGGATGATCGCCTGTTCCGGAAAAGTATACTACGAACTGGTAAACAGGAGACGTGAAAACCTGTCAGAGAATACCGCCATTATCCGCATAGAGCAGCTCTATCCATTCCCTGCCGAGGAACTTGCCCTCGAGTTTGCCCGTTATCCGGGACTGAAGGAGATCGTCTGGTGCCAGGACGAACCGAAAAACCAGGGCTACTGGCGTTTCATTCAGCGTTTCTTCATGAGAGCGATGTCTCCCGGCCAGATTTTCGGGTATGCCGGCAGGGCCGCATCGGCTTCCACCGCATGCGGTTATCTCGAAATGCACGCGAAACAGCAGAAAGCCCTGCTCGACGAGGCTTTCGGCGAATTCAGTGTTTTTTTCAACAAATAATTTGCTCGAATGGCAATCATAGATGTGACCATATCCCAGTTATCAGAGTCGGTCGCCGAAGCGACCCTTCTCAACTGGAAGAAACAACCAGGAGATGCCGTCGTTGAAGATGAAATCCTTTTTGAAATCGAAACCGACAAGGTGGTGATGGATGTTCCGTCCCCTTCATCCGGCATCCTGTTTGAAATTCTCGTAGGAAACGGCGGCACGGTAGTATCGGGTCAGGTACTTGCAAGAATTGACAGCGAAGGCATGGCGGCAGCATCACAGCCCTCATCTGCCGAAATCGGTTTACCGATGGAAAGCCCCGTGAAGCAGGAGACTCGTGAAACCGAAAGTATCGCGATGCCATCGGCTGCCCGCCTCATGGCCGAGACCGGTCTTTCCCCTTCCCAGGTCCAGGGGACCGGAAGAGAGGGAAGGATTACAAAAGGCGACGTCCTGGCGGCAATCGCCACCGGGACCGAGCCCACCACCCCGAATGCACCTGCGGTCAAGAAACAGCCGCCGGTGGATGCATTCCTCGAAAGCCCCCTCGTAACCGACCGCCCGGAACAGCGGGTGCCCATGACGCGCCTGAGGGCACGCATTGCCGAAAGGCTGATCGAATCACAGAACACCAATGCGATCCTCACGACCTTCAACGAAGTGAACATGCAGGCGGTCATAGACCTTCGGAATCGTTACAAGGAAGCATTTGAAAAAGAACACGGCATAAAACTCGGCTTCATGTCGTTCTTCGTGAAGGCTGCCGTACAGGCTCTCCGAAAGTACCCCATCCTGAACGCCTCGGTTGAAGGAAGGGATATCATCTACCACGGCTATTTCGATATCGGCATCGCGGTCAGTTCGCCACGCGGGCTTGTCGTGCCCATTCTGCGCAATGTCGACCAGATGAACATCGCTGAAACAGAAAGGAAAATCGCCGATTACTCCGCGAAAGCGAAACTTGGCAGCCTTTCGCTTGAAGAGATCACCGGAGGCACCTTCTCGATCTCCAACGGCGGCGTTTTCGGTTCCATGCTTTCAACGCCTATCATCAATCCGCCACAATCGGCGATCCTCGGCATCCATGCCACGAAAGACCGTCCCGTAGTGGAAAACGGAACGGTCGTCATCCGCCCGATGAACTACCTTGCGCTCTCTTACGACCATCGGATCATCGATGGCCGTGAAGCGGTCCTTGGACTGGTTGCGATAAAGGATGCGCTGGAAGATCCCGCTCGACTGCTGCTCGATCTTTAACGGAAAACAGAACAACATACTATGAACAGAACATTTGACGTTGTTGTCATTGGCGCCGGCCCTGGTGGATATATTGCAGCGATTCGCGCAGCACAGCTCGGATTTTCCGTGGCATGCTGCGAATTCAACTCCTATGACGATCCTGCCGGTGAACCACGACTCGGCGGCACCTGCCTGAACGCAGGTTGTATTCCCCTGAAGGCCCTCGTTTCGTCGTCGGAGCTCTTCGAAAAAATTTCTCACCACCTCGAGGACCACGGCATCACGGTAAACGGCCTGCATATGGATGTTCTCCGCATGCAGAAACGCAAGGAGAGCATCGTCGACAGAATGACCGGCGGAGTGCAGTTCCTCTTCAGGAAAAACGGCGTCACGCTCCTCAAGGGACGGGCTTCCTTCGCCGGCAGGGTGGACGAAGGCTATCGCATCGTTGTCAGGAGCAAGGATGGCGATGAGGAAGTCCTCGCGAAAAAAGTCATCATCGCCACCGGCTCGAAAGCACGCCATATCCCCAATGTAAAGGTCGATAACGAAACGATCTGCGATAACGAAGGCGCCATGAAATTCACCGAACCGCCAAAAAGGCTCGGTATCATCGGAGCAGGCGTCATCGGTCTCGAAATAGGATCGGTCTGGCGGAGACTTGGGGCCGAGGTCACCGTGCTCGAGGTCATGCCTTCGTTCCTCGGCGCTTGCGACGAGAGCATCTCGAGACAGGCTTCGAAGCTTTTTCTGAAGCAGGGACTCCATATCAGGCTCGGTGTAAAAATCGGTCAGGCGAAACTCACGGAAAGCGGCGTCAGTATTTCATATACCGACGACCAGGGGGCAGAACACCTGCTTGAATGCGACAGGCTTATCGTTTCAATCGGCAGGGTACCGAACACGGAAGAACTGAATCTGGAGGCGATAGGCCTGCAGACTGACGAAAGAGGCTTCATCCCTGTCGACGACCACTGCGCCACAGCCTCATCCGGCGTCTATGCCATCGGCGACGTTGTCCGCGGACCCATGCTTGCCCACAAGGCGGAAGACGAAGGCGTGATGGCTGCGGAAATGATCGCCGGCATGAAACCTCATATCGATTACGGCAGTATGCCCTGGGTTATCTACACCACCCCGGAAATCGCATGGGTAGGAAAAACCGAACAGCAGCTTCGTTCCGAAGGGAGGGATTACAAAACCGGCCAGTTCCCCTTCTCCGCCAACGGCAGGGCCCTCAGCCTCGGCGACAGCGACGGTTTCGTCAAAATGATCGCCGATGCGAAAACGGACGAGATCCTCGGGGTACACATCATCGGTTCGAACGCTTCGGACCTGATTGCCGAAGCGGCACTCGCCATGGAATTCAGGGCGTCTTCCGAAGATGTCGCCCGAACCTGTCACCCGCACCCGAGTCTTTCCGAAGCGGTGCGCGAAGCGGCCCTGGCGATCGAGAAAAGGGCACTGAATATCTGAGCAAGCTGTCGCTCAGCTCACTGATATCTGTGATACACAAGGGATGTAACCGGCTGAAAAGGCTGCTTTTCCGGAAATATCAGGAAAAACAGCCTTTTTTCGTTCGTTGATCCCGACAAGCACCATTCTTTTCGAAAGAGTCCTGAATCCCTGCCCTCTGACGGAAAACTGCTTGTTCCTGTTTTGTTGTCAAAAAAACAAGCCAAAAACGGTTGAAAAATCACACAAAAAAGCTGCCGCTTTTCCAAAAATAAGATTCGTGAGATTTATAACATATGAGGGTTTTTTGTAAATTCATTATATGAAACGACATGCCCGTTGCCCTTTTTCAGCAGAGGCAATGCGAAACGCATTCAGGTCATGGACGGTATCATCAACGACAGAGCGTTGTAACGTTTCGGTCAGGCAAATCAAAGCTCATCCATAGCCATACCGGTTATTTTTTCACCGGTCAAGAAATCTGCCCATCCAAATTCCGTTCGAAATATTCATTGAGGGCTGAAAAAAACAGAATCATGAAATTCCGCAGCAAAAAAAAGATCAATGAACTTTCGAATAAACAGTAAACAGCTGATGTCATGCTGAAAGAAATGATACCCGGAATCATTTTCAAGTTGGAAAAACAACGATATGACGAGGCGTTCATCAACCTTGACGGGCTCATTTTATTCATGCATGAAAATCTCCGGGAATTTTCCGGTGATGAGATATTCTGTGTCGTCTCTGCCCATGATGCCATAAAAATAAGCCTCTCTGAACTGAATACGGTCAACACACGATTCGGCTTCAACGGAAAAGAGATTTTCTGTGCACATCTTGCTGTCCTGAGATTGAGGGAAGCTCTCGGGGACCAGGTGTCGGGACGAGCTGCAAATGCATTGACTCTGTGCCTTGAGGCGCTCGGGAATAAACATCAGAATGCAAATGACGAGGATAGACAGGGCTGACAAAAAGTTCAAGGGAACCGTGCTGGTAGCGGGCGCTACCGGCAGGACCGGCAGGTGGGTTGTCCGGCGACTGCAGGCTCATGGTATCGATTACCGCCTGTTCGTCCGCACCGGTTCGAAAGCGATTGAATATTTCGGGCCGGAATGCACTGACCGGCTTGTATCGGGATCGATCGAGAATCAGGCGGAGCTCGAAACGGCAACATCCGGCTGCAGTGCCGTCATTTCAGCGATCGGAGCTTACGTCACGGATCCGGACGCACCGCCGCCTTCGACAATAGACCGGGATGGGATGAGTACGTTTGCGAAAATCGCGCGAAGCAACGGAGTAAGAAGGTTTATCCAGGTTACCTCTCTGGCGGTGACCAGACCGGAGCATCCCATGAACAACTATGGCGAAGTACTCAGTATGAAACTTCAGGGCGAAAACGCCATCCGATCCATCTATTCCCGCACTGGTTACTCCTATACCATTCTCCGCCCGGGAGGGCTTCAGGACGGTGAACCGTTCCGCCACGACCTTCGATTCGGAACCGGCGACATCCTGACGGGTGTCATCGACAGGAGCGATCTGGCAGAGGCTGCCGTTGTTTCGCTATGGCACCCCAAAGCAAGCAACATGACCTTCGAATTGATCAGGGGCGAGAAGAAAGTCTGTTCGTCGTTCGAACACTATTTCGAGCAACTCCCGTGACTTGAGAAAAAAAACCGGCATGAACGCCGGTTTTCAAGGCCGTATCCCGCAATCACCATTTACTTGATGATAATGGGGGCTGAAAAACAGTAGCCCGTGCCATGCGAAGTTTTCATCGGAATCCTGCAGCCGAGGTTACGGTTTTTCATGCGCAGCCGATGGACCAGCGCATCGAGGGCGCGGTTTCCGTATTCGTTGTTTTCGTAATCGAGGGCATCGAGAAGACCCTGGCGCACTACGACATCACCGGGAGTCCTTGCCAGGCATTCTATAAGGTCGTACTCCTTGGCCGTAAGACTGATCTCCTCGCCTTCAGGCGCGAACAGGGACTGGCCGCTCCGCAAAAGAGTCCATTTTGTTTCCCGGGTTTCTGACGATTCTGTTTTTTTTACAACCTCTTTTTCCTGCTGCTGATCGTTGCCGAGACGTCCGAGAATGCTGAATATGGATGCTGACAGTTCTGAAAAATCAACCGGTTTTACCAGATAGAGATCCGCGCCGGCCCTGTAAGCGTTGATCTTGCTCTCCAGTGAAGACTGCGCTGTAAGCATGATGATGCGCATCCGGGTATTGTTCCGGATATATTCGGCAAGCACAATGCCGTTCTGGTCAGGAAGACCGATATCCAGGACGACAATGTCGTAATGCTGTCCGGAAATATTTTTGTAGAACTCCAGGGCCGACTCGACACCGACAGCTTCAAGCCCTGACAATTTTAAATATTCAACCATACTGTCACAGAAATCACTGTCGTCTTCAACAACAATTACCCGTCCGTTTTCTGCCATTGGAGTGTTAAGTTGTCGTTATTGTATATCTTAAGGCAAGGTAGCGAAAAAATAACCGGTCTTGAAACCGTTACTGATCCGTCACTCGACATGCTCATACAACGGGATTCTCACCATTGCTTCAACACCGGTCGGAATTCCTGCAAGCCTTACGGAGCCTTTATGCTGCTCCACAATACTCTTGACCAGCCACAACCCGAGACCGGCCCCGCCGGTATTCATGGAGTTGTTCCCTCGCTTGTATTTTTCGAAGAAAGCCTCGGCCTCCTCTTCAGAGACAGGTTTACCCTGGTTTCTGATAAGAATGACCGCTTCGTTAGCTTCCTGCCGGCACTCCAGCTCGATCGGAGAATCAGGAGGCGAGTATTTGCGGGCATTGTCAAGCAGGTTGAAAATCGCCAGGCCAAGCTGGGAGGAATCACCGGATATCCTGCTCTCCGAAAGGGTATCGGTATACAGCACACGGAGATCAGGCCATAAAGACCTGAAAGACTCAAGCTGTGAAGTGATCAGATTCCTGATACGAAAAGCCTTGAACATGAACTTCGTCCTGGATTCCAGAACCCTGCTTTCATGAATGGATTCCTCCATGACCTCAACAAGACGATCGATTGCCTTGTTGATTTTGTTCATTTCTATCGGATTGGTGCACTTGCAGCGCTTGTTTTTCAGCTCGATAAGATCGAGGTTCCCTCGTATGATGGCAAGAGGGGTGCGGTATTCGTGAGTGATCATGCTCAGAAAACTGTTCAGGCGCTCGACTTCCAGGTTCAGCTGCCGGGTGCGTTCGTCGACCGCCTGTTCGAGTCGTTCGATACTCATCTGCTGATGCTCCTGCAGCGTGATATCGGACATCATGACCAGCAGAGCCGGATGATTGTTGATCGAGATATATTCAGCCGAAAAGAGGATATTGATCGTCTCACCCGATTTTTTCCTGAAATGAAACGGGGTATTGACGATCCTGCTGCAGCCCTGCAGTTCCCTCTTGATTTTTTCCTCGTCCTCGATCGTTTCAGGTAGCCCGATCTCCTTGAGGCTTCTGCCGATAACCTCTTCCCTGTCGAATCCGAACATGTCAAGCCATGCATTGTTGACTTCGTAGAGTATGCCCTTTTCGACATCGCCGATGCCGATGGCGAAAGGTGAATGGTCGAAAACATTCCTGAACTTGCTTTCGCTTGCCCTGATGGCGGCTTCGGCTTTTTTCTGTTCAGTGACATCCTGAACGATACCGAGCACATGCAGGGCATTGTCGGTCTTGTCGATCTGGCAGGTGCCGCTCACCCAGATCCAGCGCACTTCACCATTGAGACGGTATATCCTGCTCTCGAAATTGTAATTTTCCTTTTTTTCGATGGACTCCGTCATCAATGCCTTGATTCGGTTCCTGTCCTCGGGAACAATGTGGCTCAGCAGCGTTTCCATCGACCATTCCCTGTCCACCGAATCGTACCCGAAAATATGGGCATGTTCGAGCGAACGCTCGACGGAGTAATCCTGCAGATTCATATCCCAGACGCCGACATGGCTTTTTTTCAGGATGAAATCGAGTTTCTCCCTGTTTTTCCAGAGCTCCTCCTCGGTTTTTTTCCTTTCGGTGATATCGATCGTTGTCCCGATATACCGGTCGACCTTGCCATGATGGTTGTAGACAGGCCTGCCCCGGGTCATTACCCAGCGGATCGAAGCGTCGGGATGCACGATACGATATTCCGTGTTCAGCTCGGACTTCGATTTCGTTGCCTCTTCGACGATCCGAACCGTTTTACCGAGGTCTTCGGGATGCATGCAGCTTTTCCAGAGGTCGAACGTAGGGTCGTCCGAACCCCTTTCCAGTCCGTAGAGCAGCCATGTTTCATCAGACCAGAAGTTCTCTCCCGTTTTCAGTATCCATTCCCACACTCCCGCACGGGCAGCCTCCAGCGCCTGGCTCAGCCGCATCTTGCTGTCGATAAGATCGTTCAGAAGCTCTTTGCGCGAGGTGATATCCGTAACCGTACCGATATAACAGTTCAGACGGCCGTCTGCGTGATAGAACGGCACTCCGCGGCACATCAGCCAGTGGACCGCACCGTCCTTGTGGCGGACCCGGTATTCGACATTGATCTCTTTTTCCCTGTTGGCGGCAGCCATGACCTTCTCGAAGATGATATCCTTGTCGAGGGGATGGATGTTGGTTTCGCAGAGCTTGTGCGTTGCCGGTCTGCTGTTCGGATCCAGGCCGTACAGCCTCCAGACGTTGTCTGTCCAGACAACGGTGTCATCGGCCACATCCCACTCCCAGACACCCGAACTGGTGGCCTCGAGGGCGAATGTCATCCTTTTTTTGCTCTCATGAAGCTCCGTTTCAATCTGCTTTCTTTCCGTTATATCGATGATCGTCCCGGTATAACGGACCGTACGCCCTCTGTTGTCGATCTGGGGTTTGCCGCGGGACATCAGCCAATGGACCGAACCGTCCGGGTGGCAGGTCCTGTATTCGACATAAAGCTCCTTTCCCTTGCCGACGGCGTCAGAGACGGTCCTGGCTGCCGACTCACGGTCATCGGGATGGATTGTTTCCGACCAGAGCTGGAATGATGGTTTCCGTCCGTCATTCTCCAGACCGTAAAGCGCCCAGATTTCGTCTGTCCATGTATTCTCCCCGGTTTTGATGTCCCATTCCCAGACACCTGCCCTTGCGGCTTCCAGCGACAGGTTGAGCCTTTCCCTGCTTTCGATGAGCTCGATCTCGATCTGTTTGCGTTCCGTGATGTCGTTGATAGCCCCGATATAGCGGACGACCGTCCCTTCTGCATCGCGGATCGGCATCCCCCTCGAAGTCAGCCAGTGGATGGAACCGTCGGGATAGACGGTACGATACTCGAGGGAAACCGGTTCGCCCCTGCTGATCGCAGACTTGATAATCCACGATGTCTTCACCCGGTCATCGGGATGGACGGTATCGATACAGAGCTGGTTGTCGAGCGTCCGGCTGCGGGCCTCCAGCCCGTAGAGCCGCCATACCTGTTCGGACCAGGTGAGGGTATCCGTTCCGATATCCCACTCCCATACCCCAGCATGTGCCGCATCGAGCGCATAGTTGAAACGCATCTTGCTCTGGACAAGTTCGAGTTCCATCTGTTTGCGTTCGGTTATATCGATGATGGTGCCGATATAGCGCGGCCGGCTGCACGAATCGTTCTGCATTGGCTTTCCGCGGGAGAGCAGCCAGTGCACAGAGCCATCCTTGTGGCAGACACGGTATTCGATCTTCAGATCCGCTTTTTTCTCTGCGACCTCTCTCTTCGTATTCCTTATTCCTTCGAGATCGTCAGGATGGACGACTTTTTCCCAAAGAAGGGAAGATGCTTTCCGGGCGGGATCGAGCCCGTAAAGTTTCCAGATTTCCTCCGACCATTCAAGCTCGTCGGTCTTCGGGTCCCATTCCCATACTCCCGCTTTTGCGGCGGACAATGCCTGGTCAAGCCTTGCTTTGCTCTTCGTGAGCTCTTCTTCGACCTGCTTCTGTTCACTGATATCCACCCCGATTGAAAGCGCACAGGGTTTCCCATCGATGAATATCCTGCTTGTATGGGTCAGCATCCAGAGATGTTGCCTGCTGCCATGGGGATGAACCTGCAGGACCCTCGAATCGGCGACGCCTGAATCGATGACATCCATAATCCTTTTCCTGAGCATGTCCATATCCTCGGCACAGAAAAACCTGTCGGCCTGTATGGTTTTCCTGGACGACTTCAGGCTGCCGGAAAGCATCTCTTCGGCATACCTGTTCCAGACAATCATGCGAAGATCGGCATCGAGAATCACGGCGGAACATGGCATGGTATCGAGCAGGGCCGTCTTCAGTGAACGTTCCGTATCAAGTTCCCTGCTGGTTTTGCGAAGGGCTGAAATATCCTGGATCGTGACGAGAAGGCTGTTGATTTCGTCTTTTTCCAGGCAGACAGGATTTATGGTTACCCGCCAGGTATCCCTTTCATCCTCGAATACTCTCCTTGTTCTGTTCTTCAGTACTTCATCGATCTGTTTTTTCTGATGTTCGGCAAGTTCCGGCTGATGAAGAACGTTTGCAAGAAGGTCATAGATATTCTCACTGACACATTCGCCGGTTGTAAGACCGAACCATGTTGAAAAAGCGCTGTTGGTATTGAGGATTGTTCCTTCGCTGTCAACAAGGTATGCCAGATCCGGAAGAGCTTCCAGAATAGCCGATACTTCGGCAAGTTGCAAACGATCCTGAACGATGGTTTTCATAGGTATCTGCGATGATTGAACGCGTTTTTTTCTACTGCTTTATCAGTTTTATCAGTATCGATAAGATTTAAATAACATAAACAGACTCACGGAATACTTTCCTATCCTGCTTACAATTCATACAGAAAAAGCCGAACTTTTCAATGGACAATCTGCCGAAAGTCTGTCTGCAAAGACGAGAAATCATCCCTGATCGCCGTACACGTTCAGAACGATAGCGTTTCCTGATACAAAAAAAATGCGAGCTGTGCCTGATAAATTGTGGGGCACAGCTCGCATGTTCGTCCGGGAAACGAAGACTGCCTGTCTAACCGAGGTATTTCAGGCCTATCAGACCGGCGGCGATGAACTGGTTGATCAGGAAAATGAAATTATTGACAACCTGAAACCGAAGGAAGGCGTTGTGCGCATGCACGTCGCTCTTGCCGATGGCGTTACCGAATCCGTCATCGACCGCATGCTGCATGAACGAGGCTCCTTTCTGGGGATCCCTGTAAATCGAAATCTGAATAAAGAGACTGAATACCGTCGAGGCCAGAATGATATACATGAGGACCTGGAAACCCCAGCTCCAGGCAAGAAACGCAAAAACTGCAAAGACCATGTCGATGATACCGAAGGCGACAAGAAATGTTTTTCTGGTCCCGATCATGACGGTCAGCGATTTCATGCCGCTTTTTGCATCCCCTTCTGTCGACTTGAAATCATTCATGATGATAAGGGAAACTGCCATGAAGAAGTTCAGGACACCAAGCCAGATCACTTCAGGCCTGATATCGCTGAAAAGCGCATTTGCGGAAAGGTAGGTAATGAAACCATAGGAAATCCCTACGGCAGGAGCTGAAAAGAAAATATTTTTTTTCAGTTTCAGCGGTGGAGCCGAATAGATGAAACCGATGACGAGGCCCGAAAGAAGCGATGCGGTAAAGACAACACCCCGAATCCCTCCGATGTGCAATCCTATCAACCCTGCAAGCAGAACGGCGATCACAAGGACGATTCCCCAGTTCCACGCCGCTTCCCTTTCGGTCAGTCTTCCGGAAGGAATAGGTCTTGTCGGTTCATTGATCCGGTCAAGTTCGAGATCGTAGTAATCGTTGACGGACTGGCTGAACCCCGTACCGAGCGGACCGTACATGATGAAAAGAAAGAACAGCAGAAGATAGTCGTGCAATGTCGGCTGCATTGCACCTGATGCCATGACGCCGGCGGCAAGGCATGGAAAAACGCTGATCCAGGTGACCGGGTCAAGCAGTTCGATATGGGCTTTGAGCTTGTCGATGAACATGGCTTTCGGGACTTCTGGCATCAGGGCAGTGATTTGAATAATGGATGTGATACGTTCTTAAAGATTACCGGCAACCTTCATTCCCGCTGTTCAGAGGTAGACTTCAGGTTTGAGTCCGCCGGTAAAGCGGTTCATCATGAAATTGGCCATCCATACCCAGTTGAGGGGCTTGCCCCGCATCCTGTGCATGACAGCCTTTGCCCTGTAGACCTCCTTCTGCAGCTTCACGAAATTCTCGAGCAGCTTTTCCCCCGATATTTTCCGGGGTTCGAACATATAGTGGTAGGTATCATATTTCTCCCATTCGAAATGCCTGAGCCTCGGCTTCATTTCTTCGTAATAGGGTGTTCCCGGAAAGGGCGTCACCAGTGAAAAAACCGGAAATTCAATACGGTTCTCCATGATAAAATCATAGGTCGCCTGGAAACTTTTTTCGCTGTCGTCATCGAAACCGAACATGAAATATCCCTGGATGGCCACGTTGTTCTTATGCAGGTTGCCGACAACGGTCGAATAGTTCTTCAGGCGGTTCGCCCCTTTATTGACAGTCCTGAGCACGTCGGGATTAAGCGATTCAAAACCGATGCTCATGAGATCGCATCCAGACCTTGCAGCTATCCGGGCAATCTCCGGCTTGTGGAGGAAATTCATGGAGATATTGGCGTTCCACCGGACCTTCATTTTCTCCATCGCTTCGAGAAGCTCTGTGAAATACTGGGGTCTGAAACTGATGTTGTCATCCATGAACGACAGGTTTACCCGCTTCCTTCCAAGCCGCTCCTGATGATAGCGGATCTCGTCGAGCACGAGACCGATCTCCCGGTATCGGTAACTTTTACCATACACGGTGGGCGTTGTGCAGAAATTGCATCCAACAGGACATCCTTTCGTTGCGAGGATGGGAATCCGTGAACTGTATTTCCCTGCGTTTTTCGATTTGAGGGCATAACTGAAATCAGGGGAACGCATCGAGATCATGGAACGGAGTTCCTTTGCCCGATAGAGCGACTTTACCTGGTCATTGACCATATCGGCTTCCAGTTCATCCCATATCGACTCCACCTCGCCATAGACAACGCTGGTGCAGTGTTGTGCCGCCTCATCGTGCATCATTGTGGGATGAACCCCGCCAAGCAGCACGATTTTCTTCTGTGCAAGCGCCCGGTCCCCTATCCTGTAGGCGATCTCCGCATTGAGTGTTCGTGAGGTAATGGCCACGACATCGTATTCCGAGAAATCTTCCGGTATCCTGTCGCCGATCCTTTCATCGACGAGAGTTACGTCGAAAAGCCTTCCGGCAAGCGTGGCAACCATGATCAGGTTCAATGGCATGCTGACGCTGCCCGAATCCACCATCATGCTCGTAGAGCTTTTCGGCTGGACCAGCAGCCACTTTTTCACTGTTTTTATCTCACTGCAATTTTCAGGGAATTCAGTACCGACGCTATTGCAACAAAAAGCCGGAACCCTGCTTCGGGAAGTTTCGCTGTGCATACACCAACAAAAAACTACGTTGTATCAACCAATTATCCTGTTTCCCCACAAGCTGAAACGATCAGTGCTTTCCGCATTCCTCTGCAGCGCGAACACTTCAACAACCGTTCTGATCTCATCCTTCGAACAGTCGAAGCCGCTGGCCGAGACCATTTCCATACAGTCATCCATGGTGCCGGCAGCAAGAAGCTTTTCACGAAAACGTTCGTCGACTTTCAGCTTTTTATAGAGCGCCTTGGACTGGGATATCGTCATTGCGAATTGTCTGGATGGAGTTGAAAAATCACTCATCGGTACCGGTAGCAAAGCCGCAACGGCCGTCATGCCGAAACGCTTCGGCCTCCTTGTCCGCTTGACCGGAAAAGGAAGGACGTTCTTGCTGCTTCAGGCATTGAGCTTCAATCCTGCTCATGCTTTCCTCACCAGGACGGTGAACATGAAATGACGGATCGGACAGTATCTTCCCGGGAAAAAAGGCCCCGGGTATTATGAAGCCATCATGGCTCTTCGGTTTATTGAAGGACATCGTCACATCTTCAGTCTTGTAGTAAAACGGATTTCCCGCAGATGTGGCCTGCAGTGACCCTTGTTTCATACTCCGTGCGCCAGCAGGCCTCAAGAGAAGAAGTTATAATAATTATACCACTTTTGTTATAAAAATTATAATTACTATAATTCATTGGTGACGGCACAGCTGACCGATGAACAGCATCATCCGTTTCCTGAGTGGAACGTGTTTTACCGGATATCGTATCTCATTGGTGATATCATTACTGCAGGAAGGAGAGCTCCATAACTGGAGAGGGTTCCATGGTTCGGTTTTCAGGCCGGTGAAAACCGAAGGAAACCTGTAAGGGAAAAACGGCAGTGCCGACGCCTCATCTCATACCGTATGTACTGACAGAACAGGCTGCACAAGCTGAAAACCGGAACGAAACAATGCCAGGAATCTTGTGGTTACAGGCTGTCAGAAAGGCCTGGACATCGTATATCGGCAGGATGAATGCAATTATACAGCCGAAAAGCATGGAAAGTTACCTGCTCCAGAAAATAGAACCGGGAATTACTCTCGAGGAGTTCGCAGAAAGTGTTTTTATCGCTGGTTTTTCAGCTGGGGAAAAATATAACGAGACCATGTTCGGGGAAAAAGCTGATCTCGAACAGAGACTCAACTGATCTCGATTGCTGCTTTCTGAACAGCAACGAGGGGAGAAATGCGAAATGCCCTGTTGCCCGGCCCTGAAACAATAAATGAGAGGAAACGCCTTTTGGAATGAATACCCCTCTTCACACAAAGCCTGAACAAACCGGAGGGATTGTTCGTATACCGGATTGAGGGATGGAAAAATTCACGGATTCCGGATGTATTTCAGGCATGCTTCTGCCATCTGAAGAATAACCTCCTGGGCCGGACCATCACGAAGAGGCGAAACTCCCTGACACTCCCGGAAATTCGCTTCAATTTCAGGGAACAACCTCGTCATGGCTGCCCACCTTGTTCCATTCATCTTCACGCAAACGGCATGCTGTTTCAGCATCGATCAGCCCGGTGTTCATGATCGCTTTCCATACCGGTTTACGCTGTTTTTCATGAAGGTGCTTCCACCATGTACGTATCACGCCGGCTGTTTTTTCAGCTTTCTGCGAATCGTCATCGTTGAAAAAACCACCTATCGACAGATCCGAATACCCGTAACTCTCGCCGGAATGCATCGATATGGTGACGACACAAACATGGTAGCCGGGAAGAGAGGTTACATAATAAACCTCCGGCCAGGACATGCCGGCATGGGTATCATCCCAGTCGATATCGAATACATGAACAGGGAAAATCAAGCCGGCTCTCATCGGTACAGACAACTCCCATGTTTTTCGCCCGACGCTCACCGAGCCGTCTTCACTGATGACAATCCCTTTTGGAAGCCTTGTCTGTGCAGTCGCAAGCGCAATCTCGGCAACCCTGTTCGAATCGATTACCCCATCTGTTTCGTGACAGGAAAAAGCCTTTTGAATCCAGCGCTCGATAATCCTCTGCTCCTCCTCGGTATACAGCGAAGGAATGACCATGCTCTCATGAAAACTCATTGCAACCTCCTCGGGGTCTGATTAATTCCACAACAAAGACGAGTAACCGTTTTTAAAAGCAGCAACAGCTTTTTCAACGAGATACGGAAGAACCATGCAGTACCGAACGTTCAGGCATCCAGCCAACCAGGCCAAACTTATTACCAATATTACATAATATTTATAATTTTTATCATATTTATTCAGAAACAAACAGGAGGGTGGATCCCGGAAATGCTTTGCGAAAACCTGTCAGGTATACTCCGGAGCGAACGGGACACTGCAAACAGGTCTGTCAATTCGTTTCGGGCTGAAAGGAAAACAAAATAACTCGAGGATATGCATCAGGACTCTCCGGATGTTTCAGCAAAAAGAATGGGGGCTGAGGGCAGGCCAGAAGAAAGAAAAATGGAAACTGACAGGCCTGGTGAAAAACTGGAGGGACTGATTATCTGCATGATGCACTATCTGCTCGAAAAAGTAAGAACGGCACAGAATGAACCTGAACCGGGAATTCACGACGAAGGGATTTCGGATCGTTCCAAACCGGAAAATCCACAAAAGACGACACCCAATGGGTCACTGCCGAAACATGATCTCACCCGGTACCCCGCAAAAGTGATAGAAAAACGGTTCCGCGATTAACGGCATGACCAGGCGAAGCAGCAAACGGCACGTTGTTTTTTCCCGACAAAAAGGAACGAGAATCGCTCCTGTATGAACGTTCAGCAGATACGTGGCAGCTGTTCTCCGAGGGGAAGATCGATAATGCGCCTGCTGCCGAAGGCTGTACGCATCACAACGGTTCCCGGATGATCGGCAACCACCGAACCGATGATGACAGCATCGCGGCCGCATTCGAATGCCCTCATGACCCCGACAACCGTCTGTGCATGTTCAGGCGAAACCGAAAGCACGAGCTTGCCTTCGTTTGCCACGTGCAGGGGATCGATGCCGAGAAGTTCGCAGGCACCCCTCACGTCTGCTCTGACCGGAATGCTTCCTTCATGGATTTCCATGCCCGCCGCCGAAGACAGTGCAAGCTCGTTGAGGGTGGCAGCAACACCTCCCCTGGTGGGATCTCTCATCGCATGGACGGAAGGCACTGCGTCGAGCACCGCTTCAATCATTGCGTTCAACGCAGTGCAGTCGCTCATTATGCCCGAGTGGAACGAAAGCCCTTCGCGCGATGTCATGATGGCCATCCCGTGGTCCCCGACACTTCCCGAAAGAATGATGCTGTCCCCGGTCTTAAGGTTCCTGCATGACAACGCGGTCCCCTCCCTCACGATTCCGATGCCCGAAGTATTGATGAACAGTTTGTCGCACTGCCCCCTGCCGACGACTTTCGTATCCCCGGTCACGATCATCACTCCCGCTTTTCGGGCTGCTTCGGCCATGCTGCTGACAATGGTTTCCAGTTCCGAAAGCGGCAGACCCTCCTCGAGCACGAACCCCGCACTGAGATAGAGCGGCCTGGCGCCGCCAACGGCAAGATCGTTCACGGTGCCGTTGACCGCGAGCTCCCCGATATTGCCGCCGGGAAAAAAAACCGGGCTTACGACATAGGTATCCGTTGTGAAGGCTGTTTTTCCGGCCGGCAGTTCGACTTTGGCCTGATCGTCGAGCATATCGAGAAAGGCATTCGAGAGATGGGGCATGAAAACACGCTGCATGAGAGACTGCGAAAGACGTCCTCCGGCACCATGTGCCATCTGGACGGTTTCATGCCGCTGTATCGGTGATGGGCATGCTGGAGCGATGCTCATAAGGGTGAGAGGTTTCCGTGATAGTTGTAATATGCGGCGCAGGCCCCTTCGGACGAGACCATGGTGGCCCCGAGCGGATGAAGCGGGGTACACTCTTTTCCGAAAGCCGGGCAATCGTCCGGTTTCATCTTTCCCTGAAGTACGCTCCCGCTCATGCAGAGAGGCGACTCGGAAGCGACGATATGAGCGACGCCGAATTTCTTTTCAGCGTTGAACCGCTCAAATTCCGCCCTCAGGCCAAGGCCGCTCCCGGGAATCATGCCGATACCCCGCCACTGCCGGTCGACGACTTCGAACACTTTTCCGATCACCTCGCGGGCAACCGGATTACCTTCCTTCTGCACCACCCTCGTGTACCGGTTCACCACCCCGGACTTCCCTTCCTCGAGCATTTCCACCGTTTTCAGGATGCCGTCGAGCAGATCCACAGGTTCGAAACCGGTCGGTACGACCGGCACGCAGAATTCGTGCGCGATTGGCTCATACTCGCTGTACCCCATCACCGCACAGACATGGCCTGCGGCAAGAAAACCCTGCACCCGGTTGTCGGGAGAGGAAAGTATCGCCCGCATTGCCGGGGGTACGAGCACCTGGCTTACGAGCACGCTGAAATTGCCGATGCCTTCGCGGGCTGCCTGGTAAACCGCCATGGCATTTGCGGGGGCCGTTGTCTCGAACCCGACGGCAAAGAACACCACCTCTCTGGATGGGTTGGCCCTCGCTATCTGCAATGCGTCGAGGGGCGAAAAAACGATCCGCACATCTCCCCCCTCGCTGCGCACCATGAAAAGGTCTCTCGAACTGCCGGGAACGCGGAGCATGTCGCCGAAGCTCGTGAATATGACCTCCTTTTCCGAAGCAATGGCAAGCGCGCGCTCGATCGATTCGAGCGGAGTGACGCAGACCGGACAGCCGGGTCCGTGCACGAGCTCTATTCTTTCGGGAAGCAGCTGGTCAATGCCGTTTCGGAGGATGGAATGGGTCTGGCCGCCGCAGATTTCCATAATGGTCCAGCGGCGGGTTGTTTTCCTGGAAATCTCCTGCAGCAGTTGTCGCGCCAGTTTCGGATCCCGGTATTCATCGATGTATTTCATGGCGGCCCGGATTACGATGATACGGAGTACGGCATTTCGCCGTCATGATCGAAAGCGCCGCTGTCGATCAGTTCCTGCCAGAGCTTCAGGCTTTCGGCAGCCTCCTCCTCGTCGATGATCTTCAGGGCGAAACCGGCATGTACGATGGTGTACTGCCCTTGCCGGATGTCGGGCACATATTCGAGACACGCCCGGGTTTTCGTTCCGTTCACATCGACAATGCCCATTTTCAGGCCGTTTTCCAATGAGATCTCAAGAAGCTTTCCGGGTATTGCCAGACACATGGTTCGCAGTTGAATTAAGAATGGTTCGGTTCATGCAGAAAAAGAAACAAAAAGATAATGCAATGCCGCCGCAAGAACAAAAAGGCATTCCGAACGCTGCGGGACTGGCTGTCAGCTTACCCCGAGATACCGGCCTGCGAGGTAGCTGCGCCCGATAACCGCCTGGCCCAGCGAAAGACCGCCGTCGTTGGAGGGTACCAGCGAGTGCGTGAGCGTCCTGTATCCTGCGTTTTCCAGTTCGGTGACAAGCGTTTCGAAAAGCAGCGCGTTCTGGAAGACCCCCCCGCTCAAGGCAACGGTCCTGATTCCCGACACCGTTGCAGCTTCAGAAATAATATCGAGAAAAAGGTTGACCAGCGTCCGATGGAACATCCTGCTGATGTCCGGTACGGGCACCATGCGATTCACTGAGTGCGCTACAGCCATGACAACAGGGGAAACCAGCATCAGCCGCAGGCCTTTTTCCCTCTTGATCTCATGCGGAAACGCTTTCGTTCCTGCCTCCGGGCCGGCTGCATGCATCAGCTCGATTGCAGCCTGACCTTCATAGCTGATTTCACCCCGCAGCCCGACGAGAGCCGCGACGGCATCGAAAAGCCTTCCGCAGCTCGATGTTTCCGGAACGCCCGTTCCCCTGCGCAGCAGTTCGAGCACAGGCCCGAGTGGCCTGCCTTCCATGAATGGCAGCGCGGGAAGTTCAGGGCTGCTCCGCCAGAGATACCCGAGTGCAAGGCGCCATGGCTGGATTATCGCAGTTTCGCCGCCGGCAATGGGCATTTTTTCAAACATGGCGAAACGCTCTGCCCCGCTTTCGTCTCCGATCAGCACTTCGCCTCCCCATATCGTACCGTCGGTTCCATACCCTGTCCCGTCAAGGATGAGGCCGATTACAGGCCCCCCCTCTCTGTTTTCGGCAAGGCACGAAGCAAGATGGGCGTGGTGGTGCTGGACACCCAGGACCGGCAACCCCTGTTCTTCTGCCCAGCGGGTGGTCATATATCCCGGGTGGAGATCGTGCACGATCAGCTCCGGCGTCGCCTGGAAAAGATGCTGAAGATGTCGCGCCGCATGTTCGAAATGGCTGAAAGCATCGTAGTTCTTCATATCCCCGATGTGCTGGCTCAGGAGCGCATGGTTCCCTTTCAGCAAGGCCAGGGTATTCTTCAGTTCACCGCCTGTACCGAGCACGACCGGCCCGCCCTGCCGCAGGAACACAGGAACCGGTACATATCCCCTGCTGCGTCTCAGCTGGCGGAGCCTTCCCGACAGTTCGACCGTGACGGAATCGTCGCATTTCAGGTAAATCGGCCTGTCATGCACCAGGAAAAAATCGGCAATCCCTCCCAGGCGTATAATGGCCTCTTCATTGTCGGTGACAATCGGCTCCTCGCTGAAATTCGCACTGGTCATGACGAGCACTTCCGGAGCGTCGGCGCAAAGCAGGGCATGCAGCGGCGAGTAAGGCAGCATGACGCCGAGCCGGTCGTTGCCCGGCGCGACTGAAGAAGAAATTCCGTCGTTTGCCTTTTTACGAAGCAGCACGATCGGTGCTTCCGGGGACGAAAGCGCTTCGGTTTCCACCGGTGAGAGCGAGCAGTACGTTGAAACGATTACGGGATCCCTCATCATCACTGCAAACGGTTTTGCTTCACGTCCCTTTCTTTCCCTGAGATTTTCTACCGCTTTGCCGTTCGAGGCATCGACAGTGAGATGGAAACCTCCAACCCCTTTCAGGGCGACGATCTTCCCCTGCCTGAGCATTGCCGCAGCTCCTGCGACCGCATCGGGAACGTCGAGCAGCTCACCCGAAGCATCGAGCAACACAGCCCTCGGGCCGCACACAGGGCAGGCATTGGGTTGGGCGTGGAACCTGCGGTCGAACGGATCGCGGTACTCCCGTTCGCACTCCGGACACATCGTGAATCCATGCATGGAGGTGAAGGGTCGATCGTATGGCAGGCGGTCGACGATGGTATACCGGGGACCGCAGTTCGTGCAGTTGATGAACGGATAGCGGAAACGGCGGTCCGACGGGTCGAAAAGCTCACGGCGACAGTCACGGCAAAGCGCGATATCGGGAGGCACAAGTGTTTCGACCTCTTCGCCGCTTCCCGATACGCCGATCGAGAACTCCGTTTCCTCACCCGGTGGAAGCGCAGTTTCAACGATCGCCTCAATTCTCGAAAGCGGCGGTCCTTCGCAGCAGAGCCTCCGGGAAAATTCCCCCACAGACCCTGGCCTGCCCTGGACCTCGATCAGGACCCCTGAAGCCGTGTTCCTGATGAATCCTGTCAACCCCTCGGCAACGGCAATGCGGTAAACGAAAGGGCGGAACCCCACCCCCTGGACCATACCGTTGACATGGTACCGTATTCTTTTACAGGAGACTGTTTCCACAGCGTTCAGCGATGTTCCGCAAGGTTCTTGATGCGGGCGGCAAGGGAATCGAGCCCTTCGCCGGTTTTGACCGATACTTCAAACCATTCCAGGTGGTGGTTGACGCGCATCGCGTTTTCGCGGCATCTCGGCACACTGAAATCGACATAGGGAAGCAGGTCCGTCTTGTTGAGAACGCAGATATCTGCCTCATGGAACATCGCGGGATATTTCAGCGGCTTATCGTCGCCTTCGGTAGTGCTGATGATCACGATTTTCTTCGCTTCTCCGAGATCGAACATCGCCGGGCAGACCAGATTGCCGACATTTTCTATGCAGAGCAGGGAATTATCCTTCAGTTCCATCTCTTTGACGGCCCTGTTGACCATGAGGGCGTCGAGGTGGCAGCCCGAACCGGTATTGATCTGGATGACCGGAACACCGAGCGCATGGATGCGTTCAGCGTCGTTCGTGGTCTGCTGGTCACCCTCGATGACGGCAACGGGAACATGAGCGAGCAGCATCGGAATGGTTTTTTCGAGCAGTGATGTTTTTCCCGAACCCGGGGAACTCAGGAAATTCAGCGCCATGATTTTCCTTGCTTCGAAATAGCCCCGGTTCCTTTCGGCGAGGAGGTTGTTCTTGAGAAGCACATCCTGTTCCATCAAGATTTTTCGGCCCCGCTCATCATGGGAATGGTGATGATGATCATGGTCCAGAGAATGATCGTGGCCATGATCGTCATGGCCGTGTGCATGTTCGTGATCGCCGACATGGACATGGTAACCGGCTTCTCCCGGCTTGCGGAGCACAGCCCCGCTTTCAGATGAACACCCGCAGGTATCGCACATGTTTCTATTCTCCCTCTTCTTCTATGGTCATTGATTGTATCCGGAATTCTTCGCCCGAAATTATCGCAATCTTCATCGATCCGCACCCCGGGCACTCGGCGAAATAAAAGGAAACCGGAAACCTGTTCCGGCACTCCAGGCACTCCCCCGTTCCCTCCCGTTCATCGATCACAAGTTCGGCGTTTTCGGCGATCGTCCCGTTCGAAGCTGCAGAAAAACAGAATCTCAGTGATTCAGGCTCGATACCTGATAACCTGCCGACGACCAGGTCGATTGCAGAAACCCTCCCGGCGCCCTCTTCCTTTGCTCTCGTTTCCACCGCCTCGACAATTGACAGCGCAACGCTCATTTCAT
The DNA here is from genome assembly GCA_013335405.1 of Chlorobiaceae bacterium. Classification (GTDB taxonomy): domain Bacteria; phylum Bacteroidota; class Chlorobiia; order Chlorobiales; family Chlorobiaceae; genus Chlorobium. The sequence goes on along the minus strand of JAAXVR010000008.1, from coordinate 54,413 downwards.
GCATGAATCGATTACCCCTGTAGTTCTTTCCTTTGCAAACACGATCCGACAATTACCCGTTTCCCATGAATCCCCCCCTCAATTCCCGATGCTCATCATCTGCAGGCAGACCGGAGAAACAAGAGAAGCGAATGAAAAAAGAGGAAGTTAACAAAGAAACCGGAGAGACGGAGAACCACAAGATTCTCCAGCCCCGCCGGAGTGAATTTTCATCATCTTTTTTTATTACTTTCACAGGTAAACGGATTATCACCCTAAAAAAGCTAAACAATTCCGTACTTGAAGCACCTCACTGGATTATGCAACCTTCCGGCAGCCCGGATATCCGGACTTCTCGACATGGCGGCAGGGTTCAAAAAACAGCTTGTCACCGAAAACCCCTCTTTCGAGGCGAAGCTCTCGCGAAAACGAATCGCACTTTGTTTCTTCGAAAATTCAACCCGGACGAGATTTTCCTTTGAAATAGCCGCGCGTCATCTCGGCGCGGGTACGCTCAGTTTCAGCGCGTCAACAAGCAGCGTCAGCAAGGGCGAAACACTGAACGACACCATCAGGAACCTCGAAGCCATGAAGGTCGACGCGTTCGTGCTTCGCCATCCGTCTTCCGGCGCCGCAGACCTGATAACCGGCATCACAACAAAAAGCGTCATCAATGCAGGCGACGGTTCCCACGAGCATCCCACACAGGCGTTGCTCGACATGTTCACGCTCCGCGAATATTTCGGGAAACTTGAAAACCTCAGGGTCATCATCATCGGAGATGTCCTCCACAGCCGGGTAGCCCGTTCAAATATCTACGGCCTGCTCGCTCTTGGCGCTTCCGTAGGCATCTGCAGTCCGGTCACGCTCATGCCGCCGGATGCCGCCAAACTCGGTATAGCTCTTTTCACCAATCTTGACGATGCCATCAGGTGGGCCGATACGGCGATCGTTCTCCGTCTGCAGCTGGAACGAGCAACGGGAGGCTACCTGCCTTCGCTCGAAGAGTACTCCGTTCACTACGGACTTACCGACGAAAAACTCGACCGGGTCCGCAAACACCTGCTCGTACTCCACCCCGGACCGATAAACCGCGAGATCGAAATCTCGAACCATGTCGCGGACCGAATCCAGCCTCCAGGCTTTTCACAGAGCATGCTGCTCGAACAGGTCACCAACGGCATCGCCGTCCGGATGGCGGTACTGCAGACCCTCCTCGCGCCCGATACATCCTGCTGAAACGCAATGAAATGAAGCGACCTTTGCCTGTCGTTGCCCTTTGTGGATTCTTCGCTTTGCTCAGAATGACAAAAAAAGCAGAGTGACAGGGACACATAGTTTGTTACTATATGGCGGTGAAATGTCAACCAAAGGGTTAACAGCGACGATCCCGGAAAACAGAACCCTGGCCAGCCTGCCGGAATGTTGCGGAATCAGGCGAGCGAATCGAAGAACTCGGGAACGGCGTTGCCGAAATCACCGTCGCGCTTTCCATGAACATAGTCTGCCAGGAACGGTGGATAAAGATGGTAGCGATCGAGCTCGCACAGAGGAACCCATTCCGTCCTTATGATCACCTGTGAATCGTCCGGAAACTCCGGGTCTTTTCCGGTCATGAGCTCCCCACCCGTCACCGTACAGTGGAACCCGAGGGAAACCGAATGGTGCCGGCTTCCCTGATCGGGAGCTCCCGGCCAGGGATAGAGCAGTTCCTTGATGAAAAGCAGGTTTCCCGGAATGCATGCAAGCCCGGTTTCTTCCATCATTTCACGTTTCAGCGCTTCGTCGAGCGTTTCACCGCGCTCCACAACACCGCCGGGAAGTATCCAGTAACTCGCCGGAAAGTGCGGATCGTCCGGTGCGAAGCTTTTGTGTTCGATGAGCAGTACATGCCCGTCGCTGATACATAATGCGCTTACCCTGAGATTGACGTTGGCCACGGAAGAAAAATCCGGTTGAATTGACAGGTATTCACAACAGGCAAGCCTGCTGTTCTGTTGTATTTATGAAAATACGGCGTATATTGCACGAATTCCTCAAAAAAAGCACAGGATCATCGAAAGGTGCCGGATAAAAATTAACAATTATTTGCAAACAAATCGGGAAACTGTTATTATATGAGCATATAGATATAATGCCAAACTATAAGTTCCAATCCGGCATTATACAAAAACAGCTACCCGGCATTCCAGCTGTTTTTATTGAAGTTCATACACGTAAAGTTCCGTCGGGTCCTTATGAACCGGCGTTTTTATCAGGCCTTGAAATGTAAGGCGTGAATTTTTTTGTCGATTACAACACACACACACAACCAACCAAACGGAGAAATCACATGAAGAAAAAAATGCTGTCGCTTGCTGCGATGCTCGCAGTACTGTCGTTCGCATCACCGGCACAGGCTGAACTGAAATTCAGCGGCGACGCTGCTGTAAGGATCAGGAGCCAGTTCGGTTTCAATGAAAATGCATCTGGATTTTACGATGCAGCCCCAGATGAAAGCAAAAATGACAACCTCCTCTTCCAGTACCGCGTCCGCCTGAGGGCTTCGGCCGATATGGGCAGCGGCTACTTCTTCAAGGCCATGCTCATGAGCGAGGAAGATATCAACGGCGCGATGCTTGCCGGCGGATGGGCAGGCGTAGGCAACGGCAATGCAGGTGCATACAATCTCGAAGTTTCCAACTTCGTCTTCGGACGCATGATGCAGGACAGCCATTACATGATGGGTCGCCTGCCGCTCAACGCCTTCAACAATCCGATCTTCGACCTCGCAATGTACCCTGTTCCGGGAACACTCAACACAAGCGCAACTGGTACCGCATTTGTCTGTGCAGTTGACAACCCGATCGTCAACTGGAACATGGACCGCGTCTTCGGCCTGAACTACGGCACCAAGATCGGCAAAGGCGAACTGAACACCACCCTTGTCGTCTTTGACGATGCCATAAAAGGCGATTCTCCCTCTGAAGGCGACGGTCTGCTCAATGACGGCTACGCTCTTCACATAGCATACAAAACCACCCTCGGCAGCGTAACGATCGAACCTCAGGCGGTTCTTGCCCTGACCAACCTTTCAGGTTTGGCCTACAAGCAGGTGTCTCCTTATACCTTCGGCATGAACATGACGATCCCGGTCGAGAAATCGAAGGTCGGCCTCAGCGCATTCTACACCTTGGCTGACGACACCGAATATAGCGGAGCAGGCAATGTTGTCGATTACAACGGCGTTCTCCTCAGGGCCAAATTCGAGTCGGGCCCCTTCATGGCCTTCGTCGACTACAACCACACGAATGACAATTCACCAACGGCCTACGCTGACGAATATGACAACTGGTTTGTCTGGGCTCAGTACAGCTTCAAGGTGTATGAATCAGCCATGGGCACCTTCAGTGTCACACCGACCGTCAGGTACCGTGCGAGCGATAACACTTATAGCGAAGACCACAGCATGCTCCGCGCCGAGCTCTATGCCACGGTTACGTTCTGAGCCATCCTGAACCTGAAAAAAGCCGCAGGCAGCTGCGGCTTTTTTTATTATCTTGTTCTTTTACGCCGACCCTTTTGTCAATGTATATTTCCGGTATTTACAATTGTTAATTGTCAGTTCGGAAATTTTTTACGATATTGAGGGAAGCTATTCCTGCTGTCCATGGGCTGAGTGACATGGCACAGAGGGAGATTGCATGCTTCTTATTCTTTTTCAGCATCACATTTTTCGACAGAGAGATTTCGCAAGAAACCTGATTTTTTTGTCATGACAGCACCGAGTGACGAGTGCGTACTGTCATGACGCATCACTGCATCTCGTGTTGAATTCCCAGGCATCGTTCAGGCCAAGCCACGCCTGACTCGATTACCCGGCAGGATATTTTATATGCATTTAATTCTCAATTGTATTTTTTCATAACCAAAACACAACAGCGGTACTATGATTACCATCAAAAAAATCATTTGTCCGGTTGATTTCTCCGATCTGTCTCGCAAGGCGCTGCAATACGCCAACGAGTTCGCGAAGCTTTCAGGAGGAGAGGTTTTTCTCGTCGGCGTAGTTGAAAACGACCCGACCATCAACTACTCGCACGGACTCGAAAACGAGCGTGCAGAAGAGGAAAAAAAGCTCGCCACCCTGATCGACGAGGAAAAAATGGCCGGCATCGTTGCTGATTACGTCATCTACGAAGGGTTTGCCGAAGAGTGCATCCTCGACTATGCGAAACGCAAGGAAGCGGACATCATCATCATGGGTTCGCACGGACGCCGCGGACTGAAACGCATGATCCTCGGCAGCGTCGCGGAACATGTCATCCGCCGCGCCCCCTGCCCGGTTCTTGTCGTCAAGGAAAACGAACACGAATTCATCAAATGAGCCGGATCAGGCCGTTACTGTAATCAAGCTGACATTTCAGCAAAGTTTCAATCAACAAACAAACAACGCAATCATTTATGGCACAAAATGTCACAAACGTTGCCCAGGTCGAAGAGGTATCCAGCACCCGAAGGGTTATTGCTGCCTCCTCGGTCGGGACACTCATCGAATGGTATGACTTCTATATCTTCGGTACCCTTGCAAAGATCATTTCCGAGCAGTTCTTCCCGAAAGACAACCCGACCGCCGCATTGCTCGCAACCCTGGCAACCTTCGCCGCAGGTTTCGTCATCAGGCCTTTCGGCGCACTCTTCTTCGGCCGCCTCGGCGACCTCATCGGACGCAAGTACACCTTCCTCGTCACCCTTGTCATCATGGGCGGATCAACATTCGCCATCGGCCTTGTCCCCGGTTATAAAACCATCGGGTTCGCAGCTCCGGCCATCGTCTTTGTTCTCCGACTGCTCCAGGGTCTTGCCCTCGGAGGCGAGTACGGAGGCGCCGCAACGTATGTCGCAGAGCACTCTCCCGAGGGAAAACGGGGCTTCTGGACAAGTTTTATCCAGACGACGGCAACCCTCGGCCTCTTTCTCGCGCTCGGCATTATCCTGATTGTCCGCCAGACGCTCGGTATCGAGGTCTTCAACGACTGGGGATGGCGTATTCCATTCATTCTTTCTGTTTTCCTCGTTGGAATTTCGGTCTTCATCCGCATGAAAATGTCGGAGTCCCCGCTGTTCGCAAAGATGAAAAAGGAAGGTAAAACCTCTGCAAACCCTCTGGCCGAAAGCTTCCAGAAGAAAGACAACCTGAAAATGGTGCTTGTCGCTCTGCTTGGTGCGACAGCCGGTCAGGGCGTCGTGTGGTACACCGGACAGTTCTACGCTCTTTCGTTCCTGCAGAACGCATGTAACATCGAGTTCGTTCAGAGCAACATTATCATCTCGGTCGCCCTCCTCATAGGAACGCCTTTCTTCATCGTCTTTGGTGCGCTTTCCGACAAAATAGGACGCAAATACATCATGATGGCCGGTATGCTTATCGCCGTTATCTCCTACCGTCCGATCTATACCATAATGTACAGTGACGCGAACCTCAAGACGAAAGAGGCGATCGAGGACAAAACGGTCATCAAGGTGAAAAATGAAGTGAAAGGCGCTGATTCGCTGATCACGACCGTGACGACCAAAGAGTTCACCGACGGCACCAAATTCAAGGAAACCGTCAAGAAAAAATTCCCTGTCGACGCCGAACTCAAGGCTGCAATGCCGAAGGACAAGCTGAAACCGGAAACGAAAAAGGAAGTCACGCTTCCCCAGGATCTGTTCTACAAAATGATCGGTCTTGTCCTTATCCAGGTGCTCTTCGTCACCATGGTTTACGGTCCGATCGCGGCATTCCTGGTTGAAATCTTCCCGACCCGTATCCGCTACACCTCGATGTCGCTGCCCTACCATATCGGCAACGGCGTCTTCGGCGGCCTGGTTCCCCTTATTTCGACCCGTCTGGTGGAATTCACCCGTCCGGCACCCGGCGCACCCCCGGCTGATCCTCTGTTCGGTCTGTGGTATCCGATCATCATCGCTGCGGTATGCTTCGTGATCGGTATGCTCTACATCTCGAACAAGACGAACAACCTTGACACCGAATAACCAAGAACCTTTTAAACCAATTTATCATGTCTGTAATAAAAAGGATTTTCGGACTTCTCTGGGCAGCCATGGGGCTTGGGATCATCCCCCTCGCGGTAATGCGCGCCATGCAGGAGATCGCGGAAAAACCGTCTGAAGAGAACTGGATTTTCTGGTCGATCGTTATCGTGGTGCTGATGCCCATCATCTCGTTCAGTCTCATTACGTTCGGTATCTTTGCCCTGAAAGGCGAATACGATACCCTCGCAAACTGAACCTGAGACGTTCTGTTCTTTTTCCCGAGGAAAAGCCGCAACTTATTTGCGGCTTTTCCTTTTTTTATTGTATCTGTGAGTGCCGGACGCAAGGCAAGCAATCCACTGAATATGAACGATGCCCGAACATGAATCACACCCGCACCTGACGCGAAAAAGAGAGGAACTGCGGGAAAAACTCGCTTCCCTGCCCTTGTCGCCCGGTGTCTACCAGTTCAGGAACAGCAAGGGAAAAGTCATCTATGTCGGCAAGGCGAAAAACCTGCGCAACAGGGTTCGTTCGTATTTCAGGCCCCCCGGCCAGTTATACGGCAAGACGCTGGTGATGGTCGGGCATATCCATGACCTGGAAGTCATCATCACCTCTTCAGAAGTCGAGGCGCTGATCCTCGAAAACAACCTCATCAAGGAACTGAAGCCCCGATACAACGTCAACCTCAAGGACGACAAGACCTACCCCTACCTTGTCATCACCAATGAACCGTTTCCGAGAATTTTTCTCAGCCGCCAGATGAAAAGGGACGGTTCCACCTGGTTCGGCCCCTATACCGAAGCCCGGCAGCTCCGATCGATCCTCGATCTGATCGGGTCCATCTTTCCGGTAAGGAGCTGCAAGTTCCACCTGAGCCCCGAAAACATCGCTGCCGGAAAATTCAGGGTTTGCCTCGATTATCACATCCACAGGTGCAAAGGTCCTTGCGAAGGCCTCCAGAGCGAGGGGGATTACCTCCGCATGATCGCAGAGATCCTTCGGTTGCTGAAAGGAAAAACCTCGAGCCTTGTAAGATCGCTCACCGAAGAAATGCACAGGAGCGCTTCCGAACTGAGATTTGAAGAGGCCGCAGAACTGAAAACGCAGATAGAAAGCCTGAAACGGTATTCGGAAAGGCAGAAAGTGCTTGCCGAAGACGGATGCGACCGGGATGTTTTCGCCATTGCCTCGGCTGAAGACGACGCCTGCGGAATTGTTTTCAAGATCCGTGAAGGAAAGCTGCTTGGCTCTCAGCGTTTCTCCATGAACAATACCGGGGGGGAAACCCGGGAAGAGCTTCAGGCAAAGGTTCTTGAACATTATTATCTGGAAACGACGGAAACCGTCCCGGAGGAAATCCTGCTGCAGGAACAACCGTCGCCCGAAGACGAAGAGACACTCGCTGAGCTCATCGCTGACAAGCGGCTCCGTGAAAACCAGGATGGCAAGGCGCCGAGGATACTCGTCCCCCGTATCGGCGAAAAAGCGCGTCTCGTGGAAATGTGCCGCAGGAACGCCGAACACCACCTCGAGGAATTTCTGGTCCAGAAACAGAAGCGTGGCGAAGCGGCTCGGGAACATCCCGGCCTTGCCGCACTTGGCGCTTTCCTGCGCCTTCCTGAAATCCCGAAAAGGATCGAGTGTTTCGACAACTCCCACCATCAGGGCAGCGATTATGTAAGTTCGATGGTCTGTTTCGAAAAAGGAAACCCGAAAAAGTCGGATTACCGGAAATTCAGGCTCACCTCCGTCGAGGGATCGGACGATTATGCGGCCATGAAAGAGGTCATCCTGCGTCGATACGGAGGGTCTCTTTCCGATGCTCTTCCAATGCCCGACCTCATCGTTGTCGACGGAGGTAAAGGACAGGTCAACACCGCCTTCCAGGCCATCTCAAGTCTCGGTATTTCCATTCCTGTCATCGGTCTTGCAAAAAGGATCGAGGAAATTTTCCTGCCTCACCAGAAGGATCCGTTCAATCTCCCGAAAACATCCCCGGCGCTGAAACTGATCCAGCATCTTCGGGATGAAGCCCACCGTTTCGCCATAACCTACCACCGGAAACTGAAAACAGGAAGGACAATCCGTACAGAGCTCACCTCGATTGCCGGAATCGGTGAAAAAACAGCCTTCCGCCTGCTTGAATATTTCGGATCTGTCGAGGCTATTGCCAATACTCCGATCGAAGAACTGGCGAGGGTAACCGGAAAGAAAGCTGCTGAAACGGTTTACCGTTATTTCAGGCCGTGAGCGGTCCGGGCGGAAGCCCCCGCTATGTTTTTCTCTATAAATTCTGTTATATTTGACAATGATTGAGTGGTGTATGAAGAAAATTCTTTACGATTGCATATGAACCTGCCGGACTTTTTTGATGATAATCACGGCTATTCTGGAGGGAATGAAAGAAAAAACCCCGATCTCGAGGGGCTTTATTCGATGTTTGATTCCGAAGAACTTCTGGATCGTATCGTCCAGTACAACGAGGACGGGTTCCACATCGAAGCACTCACGGTAGCCCGCAGGCTCGAGGAGATCGCTCCCTACAATACCGAAACGTGGTTCCACCTCGGCAACAGCCTTACCCTGAACGGATTTTTCGACGAAGCGCTCGAAGCATTCAGAAAAGCCTCTCTGTTGAGCCCGACGGACAGCGAAATGAATCTCAACCTGGCTCTGGCATTTTTCAACACCGGAAGCCTCGACGAAGCGCTCGAAGAGCTTGACAGGATTACGATCGATTCAACCATAGAGAAAGAGTACCATTATTACCGCGGCATCGTCCTGCAGCGCCTCGAACGATTCGGCGAAGCCGAACTGCATTTCGAAAGCGCCATCGGGCTCGACCCCGTTTTTTCCGATGCATGGTATGAACTGGCATACTGCAAGGACCTTCTCGGCAAGCTTGAGGAAAGCTCATCAAGCTACTGCAAGGCCATTGATTTCGACCCTTACAATATCAATGCCTGGTACAACAACGGTCTGGTGCTGAGCAAACTGAAGCGGTATGACGAGGCTCTCGAATGCTATGACATGGCTCTCGCCATTTCAGATGATTTCAGTTCCGCATGGTACAACCGTGCCAATGTGCTTGCCATAACCGGACGTATCGAGGAAGCCGCTGAAAGTTACCGGAAAACGCTCGAGTTCGAACCGGACGATATCAACGCACTCTACAATCTCGGCATCGCATACGAAGAACTCGAAGAGTACCCTGAAGCCATCGAGTGTTACCGGCGTTGTATCGACAGCAACGGTGATTTCGCCGATGCCTGGTTCGCCCTCGCCTGCTGCCATGAAGCGCTCGAAGATTACGAATCAGCGTTCTCTGCTACCGTCCAGGCCCTCAAGGCTGCTCCGGAAAGCATCGAGTTCCTGCTGCTGAAAGCGGAAATAGAGTACAACCTGAACAACCTCGATCACTCGATCGATACCTACCGGGAAATCCTTAAACTCGATGCGGAAAGCCCGCAGATCTGGGTGGATTTCGCCATGGTGCTCAGGGAAGCCGGACATATCAACGATTCCATCACGGCACTGCAGAACTCGCTGAAGCTGCAGCCGCTTTCCGCAGACGCCCATTTCGAGATCGCGGCGTCATATTTCGCCATGGGTGACAAAATGAGCACCCTGAAAGCGCTGAGCAATGCATTCAGGATAGATCCCGAGAAAAAGGAGCTGTTCCAGAGCACGTTCCCTGAGCTCTACCAGCAGGATGCCGTAAGGCGCATGCTCGGCATTTCATGATGAAACACTGACCGGGATGCCTGCATGACGAAAGCGAAAAAAATCCTCGGCCTGATCGGTCGCGGTATCGACTATTCATACTCTCCTCTCATTCACAATACCGCTATCGAGGCACTTGGGCTTCCCTATTTCTACACGATATTCAATATCGCCGACCATTCCCTTGTCGGCGATGCGCTGAAAGGCGCCGCAGCTCTCGGCATCGCAGGTCTCAACGTCACCATCCCCTACAAGCAGACCGTCGTTGCCAGCCTCGATGAGCTGTCGGAAGAGGCATCCTCGATAAAGGCCGTCAACACCATCGTCAATACAGAGGGCAGGCTCTGCGGCCACAATACCGATATTGCCGGCTTCGCATCACCGTTGCAGCAATACCGCGAAGCAATATCGGGCAGAACGGTGTGCATTTTCGGAAGCGGCGGGGCCGCTCTGGCAGCAATCGAAGCATTCAGAAAGTTTTTCTCTCCTGCCGGGATACTGCTGTTTGTCAGGGATACTGGAAAAGCCGCTCTGATGCTGGATCACTATGCCTTCAGAAGTGCGGTAACGCCAATGTCCCTGAAGGAACTCCATGCAGGAAACAGAGAATATCTCGACCGGTTCCGCAGTTGCGCTGTTGTTGTCAACGCAACCCCTCTTGGCACGAAAGGACGTGCAGACGATATGAAAAGCATCATTCCGCTCGATGCGGAACTCTTTCATAAAGACCAGATAGTCTACGACATGGTCTACAACCCTTTCGAAACCCCGCTTCTCGCCGCCGCAAAAAAAGCGGGGGCCGAAACGGTGCCGGGCATTGAAATGCTGATCGGCCAGGCCGCTCGATCCTTCGAGCTCTGGACCGGCAGCACCATGCCGCTCGATATTGTGAGAAAGAGAGTCCTGGAAGCAATCGGCGCAAAAGCGTAGCGAACCCTGGCTCCAAAATCAGTCAGCTATCGAAAAACAGACAATTACCGCCATCCCATGAAATGGTTTTCTGCAATCATCTTTCTTGTCATCGGCCTTGACCAGTTCACGAAAAAACTTGCCGTCGACTATCTCAGCATACTGCCTGACGGCATCCCCATCATTCCGGGGCTGTTTTCACTGACTTTCGCCCAGAACAGAGGCGTGGCTTTCGGTGTCGAGTTCGCGCCTCCGGCAATGCTCATCCTCCTGACCGGGATAATCACCCTGACGGTTCTTGTCTACGTTTTCCGCTCGAAAAGAAACGATGCGATCTTTCTTGTTCCCTTTGCGCTCATCGTGGGCGGAGGGATCGGCAACATGATCGACCGGATCACGGTCGGCAGGGTCGTCGATTTCATCTATTTCGATATTTACCACGGTACGATCTTCGGTCATCATGTCTCCCTCTGGCCGATTTTCAACATCGCGGACTCCGCTATCACGGTTGGCGCCTGCATGCTGGTGCTTTTCCATAACCGGATTTTCCCGCAGGAAAACGACGATGTTCGCTGACGCACACTGCCACCTCTCTTTCCCCGATTTCGACAGTGACAGGAAAGAGGTGATCGGACGGCTGCTCGAAGAGCGGGTCGCGGTACTTATTGATCCCGGTACGGACGCGGAAACGAGCAGGCGATCAATCGGGCTTGCACGGGAATTCGATTTCATTTTCGCAAACGTGGGACTTCACCCTCACGAAACGAATCATCCGAATGATGAAAGCGTATACGAGGAACTGGCCCGGCTGGCCCTTGAACCGAAAGTGGTTGCCATCGGGGAAATAGGGCTCGACTACCATTATCCGGGCACCGACCGTCAGATGCAGCGTGATGCCTTCCGTCGAATGCTCAGACTGGCCCGGGACCTCGACCTTCCGGTCGTGATCCACTGCCGGGAAGCATGGAGCGATATGTTCACCATCCTTGCCGAAGAAAGCCATTCAGGGCTCAGGGGCTCGATGCACTGCTTTTCCGGCGGCATCGAAGAAGCGGAACGGTGCATCAGGATAGGACTGAAGCTCTCGATCCCCGGGACGGTCACCTATAAAAAAACGAATCTGCCCGACGTTATCCGAAGCGTCTCGCTCGATGATCTCCTCACCGAAACTGACGCCCCTTACCTTTCACCCGTGCCGTTCCGCGGAAAAAGGAATGAGCCTGCGCACGTCCGTTTCGTTACTGAAGCGATTGCCGCATCCCTTGCAATACCTCTGGAAAAAGCAGCGGAAGGAATACTCCGGAATACCGTCGAATTGTTTAGATTACCCTATTGCAGGGAACCCTTGACGCCTTGCGGTTCATGAGGACCAGCCTCCAGTGCAACGGGTAATAACCCGCAGGGAGGATTGATTTTGAATTTTATGCAAACTTGCTTAGGTTTCGGGCCGGAAACTGAAAGACGTGGCGCTGAGGCCTGCCGCAACCAATGCATCAAACAGAAAACCATTCATCCATGAACGGGAACCAGACAGGAGCTCCAGTGAGCAACGAGGGGAAAACAGAGTTTGCAGATACCCTCCTTTATATCCTCATCAAGTACAGAAATGTCCTGATCGGCGCGCTCATCGCGATTGTCATCGCAGGCGCAGGAGTTTTCCTCTGGGTACGGAACCAGCAGGAACGTGAGTCCGAAGCATCGCTCCAGCTTTCCAGGATCGGTCCCTACCTCGACCAGGGAATGTATGCAACCGCGATCAACGGAGAAGGGAAGAACTCCGGCCTGAAAAAAATAGCAGACGACTTTTCGGGGACACCGAGCGGCAGCATGGCCTCGCTGCTTCTTGCAAACGCCTACTATGCGACTGGTAACTTCGATTCCGCGCTGAAGGCTTACGGCGACGTCAGCATCGGCAACAGGGACCTTGCCGCTGCGGCGCTGGCGGGCGCAGGAGCATGCCACTTCGAAAAGAACCGGTTCGGCGACGCTGCGAAATCATACCATGACGCATCGGAAAAAGCTGAAAGCACAGCCCTGAAGGCATTGTACCTCGCAAAGGAAGCGAACTGCTACAGGCAGTCGAACCAGCTTGCGAAAGCCGCCGGGCTCTACAGGAATATCATCGACAACTACCCGATGTCGCAGGGGGCGGCTATTTCCCAGCAATCCCTCTGGCAGATATCCGGAAAACTCTGAAACTTATTATCGGTATAACGAACATGCCAGAACAGTTCATCATCAAAACCAGCCAGGGCGAGATCGCTATTTCGCTTTTTGACGATACACCCCTGCATCGCGACAATTTTGTCAAGCTTGCCGGAGAGGGGTATTACGACGGTATCCGTTTCCACCGCGTCATCGAAGGCTTCATGGTACAGACGGGCGATCCGCTGTCGAGGCACGAGGACAAACGCGGACTGCACGGTACCGGAGGCCCTTCGTACCGCATACCTGCGGAAATAAAGCACCCGAACAAGAAAGGCTCGCTCGCCGCCGCAAGGGACAACAATCCGCAGAAAGCGTCCTCCGGCAGCCAGTTTTATATCAACCATGCCGACAACGATTTCCTTGACGGCCAGTATACTGTTTTCGGCGTCGTGGATTCGGGAATGGAGGTGGTCGAAAAAATCGCCGCCGTCAGAACGGACTTCAACGACAACCCGCTGGAGCCGATCGTCATCGAAACGATTGTCTCCGCTCAGAATACCTGAACGGCAATGCCATGGAAAGCGTAGCATCCAACCTTCGGGCAATACGCAGGGAAATCGAAGCTGCTTGCCTGAAGGCGGGAAGGGATCCCGGAAGCGTCAGGCTTGTCGCTGTATCGAAAACCAAGCAGGCCTCACTCGTAAGGGAAGCGTTCGATGCCGGACAGATCGTGTTCGGGGAAAGCTACGTTCAGGAATTCCTGCAGAAACATGACGATCCCCTCCTCGACGGGCTTCCCCTGCAATGGCATTTCGTCGGGCACCTGCAGTCCAACAAAATCCGGATGATTATCGGCAAAGTCGCACTCATCCACGGCATAGACAAAATCTCGACCGCTGAAGAGCTTTCCAGGATAGCCGTGCGGGAGAATTTTCATGCGGAATACCTTCTCGAGGTCAACACCTCTGGCGAAGCATCGAAATACGGCATGCATCCCGGGGAAGTTCTTCCCTCGTTCATGGCTCTTCACCGACTCCCGAACATCACGCTGCGCGGCCTCATGACCATAGCGTCTCCCGAACCGGAAAGCGCCAGACAGGAGTTCCGCGCCCTTCGCAAACTTCTCGGCGAACTGAAAACGATCTCTCCCGAACCTGATTCACTTACTGAGCTTTCCATGGGCATGAGCGGGGATTTTGAAGAGGCGATCGCCGAAGGCGCAACCATGATCAGGGTTGGAACTGCGATTTTCGGCTGGCGCTGACACAAGGAAAAACGGATCTTCCTGCCATTTTTATCTGACTGGTGCAGAGTTTATATTGAACATCTTTCTTTCCCGTCTTTCAGGGAGGTCTCTGTCTGCAACCACAGGTTCGGGACAACGGGATACGTTTGCAGTTCCCATAATGATTTCAATGCCGTCCAGCAGATATGCCAGACATGATCGCTCCGAATACCCCCCGGGAAACCGTGTCGGCTGCCGCAGATTCACCCTCCATCCTGCACTTGACGTTGACGGAACGTGTCGCTCCCTTCAGAACCCGGAAATTTTCGTTACAACCTGTCGTTAACCAATAAACAATCCAGCCATGATCTCACAGCGGGCAAAAATCCAGGAAGCTGTCGCCTACATAAGAAAAAAAACCCGGGATGAATACCCGATCGGTATCGTCCTCGGCACAGGCCTCGGAGCCCTTGCAAAGGAAATCGAAGTCGAATTTTCGCTTGACTACAGCGACATCCCGAATTTCCCGATTTCAACCGTCGAAACGCATCACGGAAAACTGATTTTCGGCACCCTTTCCGGCAAAAAGGTCGTCGCCATGCAGGGACGCTTCCATTTTTACGAAGGCTACTCGATGCAGCAGATTGTTTTCCCTGTCAGGGTCATGAAATACCTCGGTGTCATGACGCTCGGCATAACCAACGCCTGCGGCGGCCTCAATCCTTCGTTCAGGAAAGGCGACATCATGCTGATTGACGACCATATCAACATGCTTGGAGGAAACCCGCTGATCGGGCCCAATGATCCGGAAATAGGATCCAGGTTCCCCGACATGTGCGCACCATACTCTCCGCGAATTCTTGCAATTGCTGAAAAAGTCGCCCTCGAACAGAAAATCTGGGTCCGGAGGGGCGTGTACGTTGCACTGCCCGGACCATGCCTCGAGACCCGTGCCGAGTACCGAATGCTGAGGAACCTCGGTGCCGATGTCGTGGGCATGTCCACCGTCCCGGAAGTGATCGCCGCTGTCCATCAGGGCACGGAAGTTTTCGGCATGTCCATCATCACCGACGAATGCTTCCCTGATGCTCTCCAGCCGGTCAGCATCGAGGAGATCATCGAGGTCTCGAACCTTGCCGAACCGAAGATGACCGCCATTTTCAAGTCAGTCGTTGCAAACCTTTAATTCCTTGAAATAAAATATGATAGACGCCATTTCGTTCACCGATAACACGCTTACGTACCTCGACCAGCGCTTTCTGCCGCTCAGGGAGGAATACATATCGACAAGAAGCCACCTGCAGGCCATAGAGGCAATCAAGACTCTCGCGGTCAGGGGCGCTCCGCTGATCGGCGCCTCGGCAGGCTATACCGTCGTGCTCGGCATCAAGGAATACAAGGGCGACAAGGCGGGTTTCCCGGAATTTTTCAAAAACCTGATCGCCGAAGTCAACGCCTCACGCCCGACAGCGGTAAACCTCTTCTTCGCCACGAAGAAGATGACCGCGGTCTATGAGGCCAACTTCAAGACCGATTCCCTCGAGACGCTTTTTTCGAAGATGACCGACGAGGCCCATAAAATTTACCATGACGAGGTCAATAACTGCGATCGTATCGCTCGCCACGGCGTCGAACTCATCAGGCAGGATTTTGCCGACGTGCTGAAAACCCGCAAGCTCAACGTCCTGACCCACTGCAACACCGGAACGCTGGCCTGCTGCGGTATCGGCACGGCACTCGGCGTAATCCGCCTCGCCTGGCAGGAGGGCCTTATCGAGCGGGTGATCTCCTCGGAAAGCCGACCGCTCCTGCAGGGATTGCGCCTGACCGCCTGGGAACTGGAGCATGACGGCATTCCGTTCGCCTCTATCTCCGACTCTTCATCGGCTATCCTCATGCAGCGCGGCATGATCGACTTCGCAGTAACCGGTGCAGACCGCATAACGGCCAATGGCGACACGGCCAACAAAATCGGCACTTACGCACACGCCATCAGCGCGCGTCACCACGGCATTCCGTTCTACATCGCCGCTCCGGTCTCGACCATCGATATCACGATGTCCGAAGGATCGCAGATCCCAATCGAAGAACGTAACGCCGACGAGCTGCGCCAGATCTTCGGCACCCAGGTGGCCACGCCGACAACACCAGTGGTGAACTACGCATTCGACGTGACACCCGGTACTCTCATTCGAGGCATCATCACCGAAAAAGATGCAGTCGTGGGAGATTACGTGAACAGATTGAAAGAGCTTTTCAGGGATTGAGCGGCCCCGCTGCACTTTCATAAAAATGAAAAAACCGGGCACAGAAAGTCCGGTTTTTTCATTTTTCATTTCTCTGCAAAGAGATTTGTGATTAACTTGATAACTATATACTTCAAATAGGTGCCTGATGGCAAAGCGTGTTCTTTTTCTCTCAATCCTTTATCAAGATATGGAGGAAAGCATGAGCGAAGCTGGGTACGACTACAAGGTAGTGCGGGGTTTCACCTACTCTGCACTATTCTGGCTGGTCATAGGACTCATTGTAGGGCTCTGGATAGCATTCGAGATGTTCAATCCGGCTCTCAACATCACCCCCTGGCTCAGTTTCGGCCGGCTCCGGGTGGTTCACACCAACGGTCTCGGGCTCGGGTTCGGCCTTGCAGGCATTTTCGCGACGGCATATTACATGCTGCAGCGACTCACCAGAACCCCGCTTCCCTTCCCCGGTCTTGCCAAAGCCCATCTCTACCTTTTCAATGCCGCCATCGCGCTTGCCGCAGTGAGTCTTTTCGCCGGCATGAACACCACGAAGGAATATGCCGAACTCGAATGGCCTCTCGATATCGGTGTGGTTATCCTCTGGGTCATGTTCGCCGTCAATGTCTTTGCAACCCTCATCAAGAGGAAGGAAAAGCAGATGTACATTTCGCTCTGGTACCTCATCGCCATGACCGTCACCATAGCTGTACTCTACATTGTCAACAACCTGGCTGTTCCAGTCACGCTCTTCAAGTCATACAGCGTCTATGCGGGAGCGAACGATGCCAACGTCGAATGGTGGTACGGCCACAACATCGTCGGATTCATCTTTACTGTGCCTGTACTTGCCATGTTCTACTATTTCCTGCCGAAAGCAACAGGTCTTCCGATCTACAGTCACAGGCTTTCCATCGTTTCATTCTGGGCGCTGATTTTCGCATACCTCTGGACCGGAGCGCACCACCTCATGCTCACCCCGCTTCCCGAATGGATCCAGACGGTTGCCATAGCGTTCAGCATTTTCCTCATAGCTCCATCCTGGGGATCGGTGGTGAACGGTTATTACACGCTGCAGGGTAACTGGGACCAGATGCGGACCAACTATCTCGTGAAATTCTTCATTGTCGGCATTACCTTCTATGGGCTGCAGACAATTCAGGGGCCAACCCAGGGCCTGAGGACCCTCAACGCGTTCTTCCATTACACCGACTGGGTGGTCGGCCACGTCCATATGGGAACCATGGGATGGGTCGCCATGACAATCTCGGCTTCTTTTTATTACATGATCCCTAAAATATACCGTACGGATCTTTACAGCATCAAGCTTGCCAACACCCATTTCTGGCTCATCCTGGTCGGCCAGCTTACCTGGACTGTCACCATGTGGATCGGAGGCATCCAGCAGGGGGCTATGTGGAAAGCGACCAACCCCGACGGCTCGCTGATGTACAATTTCCTTGATTCCGTCACTTCGCTGTACCCTTATTACAAACTGCGGTTTGCTGCCGGGGTCATCTATTTCATCGGCATTCTTATTTTTGCCTGGAATATTTTCATGACGACAAGGCAACAACCTGTCGAAGCTGAAGCATAAACCGACAAACCCGCAAACAGGAGCTGCAATCATGGGTATCAATTCCAAACCGGTAGTTTTCGCTGTCATCTCTGCGGCAGTGATTCTTGTCGGAACCGTGGTGACGGTTTTCATTCCGCTCTTCATGCCTTCAACCCAGCCTGTAAGCCCGTACGTGAAACCGTACACAGCCATTGAACTTGAAGGAAGGGACCTCTATATGAGGGAAGGGTGCAACAACTGCCATACACAGACCGTCCGTCCGCTGAGGACCGAAGTCCTTCGTTACGGCGAGTACTCCAAACTCGAAGAGTTCGCCTACGACAGGCCGTTCCTCTGGGGCTCGCGCCGCACGGGGCCCGATCTTGCAAGGATCGGGGGAAAATATCCCGATTCGTGGCATTACAGCCATATGGAAAGCCCTCAGCGCCTTTTCCAGCAATCAAACATGCCGCCCTACGCCTGGATGTCGAAAAACAGGCTCGATACATCGAATTCTTTCAAAAAAACATCGGTACTCGGATACGGGTACTCTGAAACCGACGTGAAAAACCAGATCGACGGCTTCCGTTCGACGGTTACCTCGGAAAGCTATGCCTCGAAGGAAAGCCGCGACCAGGTTACGCCTGCCGGGCTCCGCAGCGAACTCACGGAAATGGACGCAATCATAGCATACCTTCAGAAACTCGGCCGTGACGTGAAAAACATGGAGGCTGCAAAGTGACCTTCTCCGCTCTTGCATATGTTGTCTTCACGATTCTGCTCGCGCTGGTGATGCTGGGAATAATCGTGTATTACTACAATCCGGCAAAAAAACAGCAGGTGGAGAAACCGAAGCACACGATGCTTGAAGAAGACGAATGATTCAACCTCTACCAAACGCCAGGGACTTTCGACATCAACCAAGAGGAGACTGACATGAACGACACTCCAGAAATTCAGGAGGGGCACAACAGAATACCGAAAGGGTGGCTGGTTTTCTTTTTTGCCGCCATCGTTTTCCTGATATGGTACGTGGTGTCCTATACACCTGCGATATCGGGCTGGTCATTCTACAAAAAATACGAACAGGAAATGGCAGCCGCAGCCAAAACAGAAAAGGCCGTTCCCGCAAGCAGCTATGCCGGTGACGAAAAAGCCGTCAGCGAAGGCAAGGAAATATACGCAACCAACTGCGCGGCATGCCACAATGCGGATGCGACCGGGGGCATCGGTCCGAACCTCACTGCTGCGCTCAAATACGGCGCGACCGAAAACGATCTGTTTACTTCTGTTTCAAAAGGAAGGCCGAACGGCATGCCCGGGTTCCTGCCCCAGCTTGGATCCGACAGAATAAGCAAGCTCGTGGCATATCTGGAAACCCTGAGAAAAAAATAGTACCCTTCATTATTGAAACGGCATATCGTTAAATTCTGAATCTTTCCTTGTGTGGAAAAAGTATCGTACCACTGTTGAAATCCTGCAGGCCGTCCTCCTCAGCGGCCTGCCATTCCTTTCGATTAATGGCCATAGTGCCTTCAGATTTGACATAGGAGAGCTCAAGCTCTATTTTTTCGGGACTGCCATATGGATCAGGGAGTTTTACCTGATCCTTGCCGTAACGCTTTTTTTCCTTCTCCTCATCACCTTTGTCACGTCGATATTCGGTCGAATCTGGTGCGGCTGGCTCTGTCCGCAGACCGTCCTTCTCGACCTCAGTGACATTATCGCAAAACGGTTCGGGCGCAAAGGACGCGATACTGCGCAAAAATTGCTCCTGCTTCCATTTTCCGCACTCGTTTCCCTCACCCTGATCTGGTATTTCGTACCACCGGCCGAGATGCTTGGACAACTGTTCGTATCTCCGACCATCACGGCATTTTTCATCGTCCTCTGGATTTCAGTCTATCTTGAACTCGCTTTTCTCGGCAGAAAATTCTGCACTTCGGTCTGTCCCTATTCAATGCTCCAGAATGTCCTGTTCGACAAGGATACCGTTGTGATCGAATATGACGTATCGAGGGACGACACCTGCATGAAATGCGATGAATGCGTGAAGGTCTGCCCTGTAGGCATCGACATCAAGAAAGGGTTGAACACGAGCTGCATCGCCTGCGCAGAATGTATCGATATCTGCCGCACCATCAGCGGAAAAAGGGGCATGCCTCCTTTTCCGGACTACCGGGGAAACATCCTGCGGCCGAAATCCTTCTGGATGGGTGGAGCTACCATTGCCGCGGCAATCATTCTTTTTCTTCTGATCTGGTTCAGGCCGCCCCTCGATTTCCTTGTAACCAGGGATTCCGAATCCCTGCCTGCCGGACTGAACCGATATTCGTACACGATTTACAACAACAGTCAGAAATCCTATACGCTCCAGCTCTCTTCTCCCGATCAGGTTATCCTTATCGGGGAGCGCAAGCTGCTGCTCGAACCATATTCTGCAGTCCACGGCAAAATTCTCGTGAAATCCGCCCGGAAGCTTGACAAGGTGACCATAAGCCTTTCGGGTGAAAACATATCCATAAACAGGGATTCCGGTTTCCTATGAATTTGAAAATTTTCCTCTCCATCCTTCTGCCCCTCTTCCTCACCGCAATCGGCACCGGAATCTATATCGCCTACAGCAGTGAAGAAGGGCTTGTCGACGAAAACTACTTTGAAAAAGGAAGGGACTACTTCCGCGCGAAGGGCCAGGAGCAGCAGCTCGGCCTGGCGATACTTCCACCTGCACCGCTGGAACGCGGCATCAACGACATCGCCGTAACGATCACTTCGCATGGCAAACCGGTGGAGCATGCCGCTATTACCCTCTTTGTCGGCAATGTGTCGACCAAAAACCATGACCGTACGACGGAAATGCAGGAACGTTCCCCGGGAAACTATCATGCAGAAGCGGACATTCCGTTTAAAGGCAAGTGGCTTGTGCGTGTGGAATTTGCACAAAACAACCTCTCAACCAACAGAAAATGGTTTTTCGACGTCAACTGACAAGAGCCGCAGGCATAACGGCAACCGCCTTTCTCCTTGCTTCCCTTGCGATGCGTGCCGCGATTGCCGCCGACTGTAACTTCTCTCTGGGACCATGCACAAAAACCTGCACAGGCAGGACAATCACCCTCGACATCGCCCCAAAACCGGTCAGCGCCATGGAAGAACTGACGTTCAGCATGACGATCACACCATGCAGTTCGTTGCCTGATACCCTGATCCTCGATCTCGGCATGCCCGGTATGGTAATGGGCAGGAACCGTGTTGTGATGAAAAAAACGAGCGGCTGCACCTGGTCGGGAAAGGGAATTATCGTCCGGTGCATGAGCGGACGGACCCTCTGGCAGGCAACGATCCTTTCCGATGCACTGAACAACACGGCATTCACTTTTCATGTCAAGTACTGAAGCCCCTCAGGAACAAAGAGTCAGGTGCGACCACTGTCTGCTGGAAATCAACCGGAAATCGGCAGTCACCGCAGAAATCAGGGGGGAAACCAGATATTTCTGCTGCCATGGCTGTCTCGGCATTTATGAAATAATCCACAACAGCTCTCTCGATGCATTCTACCGGCAGCGATGCAATTGGGAACCGGGTGCCCCCCGGTTTTCGGTTACCATCGGCACCGCCGCTTTTGCTGACACCATAACCTGTGCCGGAAAGGAAAACCGGATCGATATCCTGCTTTCCGGCATTCGCTGTTCCTCGTGCATCTGGCTGGTTGAAAAATACCTGACGGGAATCGAAGGCATACTGCAGGCGAGGGTCAATTACGCCACCCACATAGCATCGATCTCATGGTATCCTGAAAAAATCGATCTCGCTGCGATTCTCGATGCCGTGAACTCCCTGGGCTACCTTCCCCATCCATGCCGGCCAGGCAGTGCATCCGCTTTCCTCCTGAAAGAAAAACAGGATCTGCTGCTTCGATTCGGTACAGCATCCTTCTTTTCCATGCAGCTGATGCTGATTTCGGCCGCACTCTATGCCGGTTTTTTTCAGGGAATCGAAGAGCGCTACAAACTCGCGTTCCAGCTGATTTCCTGGGCACTGGCAACACCTGTGGTCTTCTATTCCGGTTTTCCTTTCATTTCAGGCGCCTGGCGTTCGATAACGAAGGCCTCCCTCAACATGGACCTGCTTGTCGCTCTCGGTTCCCTTTCGGCTTACTTCTACAGCATAGCCATGATCATCCTTCAGGGCGAGGTCTATTTCGATACCTCGGCGATGATCGTCACCTTCATTCTCCTTGGCAGGTTTCTTGAAGCCGGATCCCGCCTCAAAGCCGGAAATGCCATAAACGAACTGGCTGAACTGCAGCCGCATGAAGCACTGCTGCTGGGACCGGACGGAGAAAGGTTCCTGATGCCCGTTGCTGATGTAAAGATCGGGGACCATATCGAAGTCATCCCCGGTGAAAGGGTTCCCCTTGACGGTACGGTTATCGAGGGCGAAGCTGAAGTGAACGAATCCATGCTTACCGGAGAATCGGTTGCCGTGCTGAAATCACCCGGCAGCAAAGCTTTTGCCGGAACCTATCCGCTCAATGGCCGGATGAGAATCAGGGTCGAGGGTAATGCCGCCGAGACCGTCCTGGCCGGAATCATCAGGACCGTCAGGGATGCACAGGCACGAAAAGCGCCTATCCAGGGGATCGCCGACAGAACTGCGGGATATTTCGTTCCATCCACCATCGTCCTTGCCGCAGCAACGTTTATCTGGTGGAAGGTCACATCCGGCAATACCGTCGTTTCCCTGATGAACGCCGTTTCGGTACTGGTCATCGCCTGCCCCTGCGCTCTCGGCCTTGCCACCCCTCTCGCAATCCTTGTGGGAACGACCGCGGCAGGGAAAAAAGGCATCCTGGTCAAAGGAGGAGATATTTTCGAGACCGTCTCGAAAACCACGCACATCGTCCTCGACAAGACCGGTACGATTACGGAGGGTGCGCCGGCAATAACCGATTTCCTCGATTTCGGGACCTGCAGCGGTCTTGCCGTGTGTGCCGCTTCGCTCGAAGCCTTCTCGGAGCACCCTGCCGGCCGGGCAATCGCAGCTTCATGGAACGGCGAATTCCTGAAAACGGAGCGATTCAGGGCGATCGCAGGAAAAGGAGTCTCCGCCTTCATCGAGGAAACTCCATGGATGGCGGGATCAAAAAGTTATCTGGAAAGCGAAGGAGTCTTTTTCAGCCGGGAACAGGAGACAAGCGCCATGGAACTCGAGAATCAGGGCAAAACGGTTGTCAGAATAGCGTGCAATGCCATACCTGCCGGATTGATCGCACTCATAGACGACCTGCGTCCTGAAGCGCTCCGGATGATCGAAGGGCTTCGTAAAAGAAAACTCCATCTGTCCATCCTGACCGGCGACAACCGGGGGGTTGCGGCATACATCGCCTCCAGGTGCGGCATCACCGATGTACAAGCCGAACTCGCACCTCAGGGCAAGGCCGACGTGATAAAAGAAATGAAAAAAAACGGGGCATCCGTCCTGATGGCCGGGGACGGTATCAACGATGCTCCTGCTCTGACGGAATCGGATACGGGCCTGACGCTCGGCAATGCGACAGGGATAGCTCTCGAATGCGCCGATGTGACTATCCTGAAAAACGACCTCACCCTCGTCAATACGCTTATCGATGGCTCCCGGAAATGTTTTTCCGTCATCAGGCAGAACCTTGTCTGGGCATTTTCGTATAATCTCATAGCACTGCCCATTGCAATGTCAGGACTGCTCCATCCCATTATGTCCGCTCTTTTCATGGCGGCAAGTTCACTCTTCGTGGTCAGCAACTCCCTGCGATTGCGCAACCTCTGATGAACCGGTCATGAACAGCATTTTTTTCCTGATCGCCATAGGGTTCTTCGTCGGTACTGCGGCATGGTTCCTGTTCATCTGGGCAGTGAAAAGCGGACAGTTCGACGATCCGGAAGCGCCTAAATACCGGATGCTTGACGATGACGATGAAAAGCCGGATATCCGGCAGCGAGAAAACACACCATGAGCAGCATTGCCCTTGCCATGCTGCTCACCGGCCTCACCGGAGGGTTCGGACACTGTATCGGCATGTGCGGCCCCGTCGTGGCCGCATTTTCACTTGGCGATCAGGCCGGGGGATGGATCCGTCACATCCTGTTCAACCTCGGCAGGGTTACAACCTATACCATACTGGGAGGATTTGCCGGTCTCTCCGGCTCTTTCATCATTCTTGCCGCATCGATCGAAACGCTGCAGAAAGCCGTTCTTGCCTTTGCAGGCTTTGCCATTATCCTCATGGGTCTGGCTGCCGGCGAATGGGTACCGCTGAAAAAAGGAATCGGCTCATGCAACCCTGTCCTTCCCGCAGTCGGCAAGATCATGCGCATTTTCGAAAGCCCCGGGACCGCCGGATCCTATTATCCGATGGGTATCGTCATCGGGTTCCTGCCGTGCGGCCTCTCCTACACTGCCCTTCTCGCAGCTGCCAGGGCATCCATGGAGGCGGAAAACCGCATATCCGCAATCCTCACCGGTGCGTTCATGATGTTTTTGTTCGGAGCCGGAACTGCACCTGCACTGATCCTGCTGGGAAAAACCATGCACCGTATCGGTGAAAAGTCGAGAAAAGGGCTTTACAGAATTGCAAGCATTATCATGATCCTTACCGGTTTGACGTTTATTCTTTCGGCTTTGAAATGATATCTTCCTCATATCCGGATGTTTATCGTTCTGTAAACCCCATTACAATGCATCAATGAATAACGAGCCGAAAGCAATACTCAACCTCGAGGATTTCCTGAACCGGATGATGCAGGACAGAGAGCTGGTGAAAACCATCCTGGACGAATTTCTCGCAGAACTGCCCGGCAAGCTCGAAACGCTCGGAAGACTCGTCGCGGATGGAAATACGCGGGAAGCATCTGTACTTGCACATCTGATCAAGGGAGAAGCGGCAAGCGTGGGAGCGGAAAGAATGAGCCGGGCTGCTTACAGGCTGGAACTTGCCGCAAAAGAGAATAACACGGAGGAAGTGAAGAACAACCTGCCCTCTCTTGAGGAAAATGCGGCATTGTTCATGAAAACCGTTGAAGAAATGGCAATATGAGCCTCTGCGCCTTCATCTCCGCCCATCCCTTTCCGAAAAACGCCTGCCTCTCCTGAACCGGGAACTCACAGGATGAAATATCCATTCCGGACAGAGCCGCGAATGGCTCGCGAACAGTATATTGCAACAATTGACAACTTTCTGTTTCCGATGATCTGCAAACACATGACCCATGAACATTGACCGGCGCCTTTTCCGTCTCATAAGGGAAGAGAAGCGGCCGTTCATTTTTTCCGCTGTTTCGGGCGCTGCGGCTTCGATTTTGCTGATTGCACAGGCATACTGTCTCAGTCGGGCCATCAGCGGCGCATTCATTGAAAGAAGCGGCATGGCAGGAATAGTACCCTTTCTTGGATATTTCGCACTCGTCACACTGCTTCGGATGCTCTGCAACTGGATAACCCATGTCAAGGCCGCCGAGGGCAGCATAGTCATAAGGGAAAGGCTTTTCGGGCGGCTGGTGTCCAGGATTGCAGACCTCGGACCGCTTTACGCCCGTTCCATATCGAGCGGCCGCATAAGCGCAACCATGCTGAAAGGTGTCGAAGCCCTGGACCCTTATTTCAGCAGCTACATACCGCAAATTTTCCTCGCTCTTTTCACTCCCCTGCTCATCGTTGCCGCCATCCTTCCTGATGACTGGCTGTCTGCCCTGATATTGCTGCTTTCCGCTCCGCTCATACCGTTCTTCATGATCGTGATCGGAAAATCGGCAAGCGCCGTGACTGAAAAGCAGTGGAAATCCATGAGCAGGATGAGTGGGCAGTTTCTCGACATCCTCCAGGGCCTCACAACGCTGAAACTTTTCGCACAGAGCGCCAGGCAGCGTAAAAGCATCGAGGAAACCGGGGAAAATTTCAGGAAGGCGACCATGAAAGTGCTGAAAATCGCTTTCCTTTCTTCGCTTGCGCTCGAACTGGTCGGAACGATCGGAACGGCGATCATTGCCGTCAGCATCGGCACGCGCCTTATGGAAAACAGGCTCTCTTTCCGGCAAGCCCTCTTCGTCCTTATCCTCACTCCTGACTTCTATCTGCCACTGAGGCAGCTTGGCACGAAATTCCATGCCGGAATGGAAGGGGTCAGTGCGTCGAAAGAGATTTTTGCCATTCTCGAAGAGGAAATCGCTGCCGCTCCGGTCAGACCGTCTGTGGGAGCGGAAAATCCTGAAACAGGCGGCATTGTGTTTTCCGGAATCACCTATGCCTATCCCGGAGCAACTGTTCCTGCAGCAGACAGCGTCAGTTTCACTATCCCCGAGGGCAGAACCACCGCCCTCATCGGACCGAGCGGGGCAGGCAAAAGTACGCTGATCAACCTGCTGCTTCGTTTTCTCGAGCCTTCAGGTGGATGTATCACCTACAAGGGAACGCCAATCGGCGAAATTGCCCCTGAAACATGGCACAACCTGATTTCATGGGTCCCGCAGCACCCCCATCTGTTCAACGCGACACTGAGGGAGAACATTCTCATCGCAATGCCGGGGGCTTCTGACCAGATGCTGCAGAACGCATTGCAGGACTCTGGTCTGACGGACGTTGTCCAGTCGCTTCCCAGGGGCCTGGATACCATCATAGGCGAACAGGGATCGAGACTCAGCGGAGGAGAAGCCCAGAGGGTTGCGCTGGCAAGGGCCTTCCTGAAAAACGCCCCGATCATCGTACTCGACGAGCCCACATCGCATACCGACCCCGAACTTGAAGCCTTGCTGCGAAGCTCGATGAAAGTGCTGACAAAAGAGAGAACCACCCTCATCATCGCCCACCGGCTCGAAACAATCCGCAATGCTGACCGGATCGTCGTGATCAGCGGCGGAAAAATCACCGGAAGCGGAACACATGAAGAACTCATCGGTACCGACGGCTTTTACCGCCACGCTCTTCACCTCCTGCAGGAGGCAGCCGCATGAAAACATTCCTTCGTCTTACAACCATAGTCCGGCCGTACTATCTCTGGATGGCCCTGGCGGCGCTCATCGGTTTCGCAACGACAGGAAGCGGTATAGGACTCCTGGTGACTTCCGGCTATATCATCGCCAAAGCTTCTCTCCAGCCACCCCTCGGGGCGCTGCAGCTGGGCATCATCGGCGTGAGGGTTTTCGGTATCGCCCGTGGGGTGCTCCGCTATGCCGAAAGAGTGGTTTCGCACAGCACAACTTTCCGAATACTGGCAAAGCTCCGCCTCTGGTTCTACGATGCGATCGAACCGCTCGCCCCCGCTCGCCTGCTCTACTTCAAAAGCGGCGACCTGCTCCAGAGGGTGGTCGACGATATCCAGAGCCTTGAAAATATCTACACCAGGGTGCTCGCTCCACCGTTTACCGCCCTGCTTGTTTCAACCCTCATGTGGCTCCTCCTCGGAACGTATTCCCTGCAGGCTTCGCTGCTTCTCCTGTTTTTCCACCTTCTTGCGGGTATCGCGATTCCCCTGATTGTGATCACCCTTGGAAAGGGCACGCAATCAGGCATCATGGATCTGAAAACAGACCAGCAGGTTCTGGCAATCGACTTTCTGCAGGGAATAGGGGAACTGAAGCTTTACGGAAAACTTCCCGCCCATCTTGCCGAAATGCAGTGCAACGAAGCGAAGATGCTGCGCCTGCAGCACAAGAACGCATGTATCGACGGCCTGCATGAATCCCTGACGGGATTGCTCATGAACGCAGCAGTCATCGCTATCCTCTGTGCCCTGGTACCCACGCTCCCGAAGGCAGGGACGAACGGCATCTACCTTACGGTGATCACCTTCGCCGTCATGGCTTCGTTCGAGCCCTTCCTTTCACTGCCGGCATCGATGAAAAATCTCGAAGTCGATGTACGTGCCGGCAACCGTCTTTTCGAAATCCTCGATGCGAAACCCGAAACCGCAGCTCCGCCAGAACCGGCATCATTCCCGGAAAACCACATCATCAGAGCTGAAAACCTCACGTTCACCTATCCAGGCAACCATATACGGAGCCTCGAAAAGATTTCTTTCACGGTGGAACCCGGCAGACATATCGCTATCGTCGGCCCGAGCGGAGCGGGGAAATCGACCGTCACATCGCTCCTGATGCGCTTCTGGAATCTCCCCTGCGGGCAGTTGAGCATCGGCGGAAAAGATATCGGCCTGTTTGATCCGGAAGAGATCAGGCGCAATATCGCCCTTGTTTCCCAGCGTACCTACCTTTTTGCCGAAACGATCCGTGAAAACCTCCTCCTCGCAAAACCAGACGCAAGCGATGATGAACTGAAAGATGCGCTGACGGCCGCAGGTCTCGGCTGCTTCACATCCAGGCTCGACGAATGGACAGGACAGCACGGCATGAAGCTCAGCGGAGGTGAACGTCAGCGCATCGCCATTGCCCGCGTTCTCCTGCAGAAAGCACCGATCGTTATCCTCGACGAAGCCACGGCCAACCTCGACCCGATTACGGAAAAAGAGGTCACAGGCACTCTCGCCGCAATCTGCCGGGGAAACACACTGATTGCCATCACGCACCGCCTCAAGGCAATGGAGCGGTATGACCGGATTATCGTGCTTGAAAAGGGGAAAATTTCGGAACAGGGCAGTCATGATGAGCTCATGCGAAAAAACGGCACCTATCGGCGCATGTGGGAACTGCAGCACTCTGAAAACCCCGGACGGGAAAACGATGACGCCTGATTTTTCAGGGCCGGATGAATCATCACACGATTCGCGAACCTGAAGACGTCAGCCGTCAATAATTGTAGAGATCCCCGAGGTCAAGCTGAATCAGCTTTCCATATTTGCCGAGCGCCTGCAGATCGAGCCTGCTTTTTTTTCCGAGAACCAGCATCACCTGCCTGCGGTCCATGATATGTTTCCTGTGGAAATCAGCGATATCCCGGAGGGACATCTTCCCTGTTTCCCGGTAAATCTCCTCCCTGATATCATGGTTGACTCCAAGCCTTGTCATCGTTTCATAATCGAAAAGCAGGTCCGTTTTTTCCAGCCGTTCGGATGAGAGTCTTCCCTGGATTGCCTGCCTTGAGGATTCAAACAGTCTGGACGACTCCGGCATACGTTTCATAAGGGCTCCAAAACCTTCAAGGGCTTCGGGAAGCTTGTCAGCCTGGGTTCCGATATAACTGACAATATAATTATGCCTTCCTTTCAGTTTAGGGGTACTGTAGGTCGAAAACACGGAATAGGCAAGCGCTTTCGATTCCCTTAGCTCCTGGAACACCACCGATGCCATGCCGCCACCGAAATACTCGTTGAAAAGCGTAACGGCAGGCACCAGTGACGGACTGTAAACCACATCACGGGTCAGCATGAGTATTTCCGCCTGATTCATATCATAATCGACGAGATAAACCAGGTTTTCCGGCTGATCCAGTTCAATGAATGGCTCAGTGACCGGGGGCGCGATGAACGATGCCGGATAGCGGCGCAGCGTCCGCATCCCGTCGAGCACAACGGCTGAAGAAGAGGGCCCGTAATAAAGGACATGGTGGCGATACTGAAGAAGAGTACGCACTTCTTCGAGCAGCTCTTTCGAGGTGATCTTTTCAAGTTCAGCGTTTGCAAGAACATTGGTGAACGGGGACTTCGGGCCGTACTTACCATAATTCAGCATAGCCTCGAAAAGGATTTTCCGTTTCGAACGCTTGTCGTCCATTCGGTTTTTCAGGATATCGGCCTTGAGCTTGCAGAGTACCCCTTCGTCCGGCCTGGCATCCTGAAAAAGCTCCTCGAGCATCTTCACTGCGGCAGTTTCATTTTTTCCGAGTCCGGTCAGCGCCAGATAGACATAATTTTCGGTCGCTGAAGCCGTCAGACTGACCCCGAGTCTGAAGAGTTCCTGCTTGAAGGCATCCGGAGTCAACTTCGACGTCCCGAGATAGGAGAGGTAGTCGAGAGCCGTCTCCAGCTTGCGGTTGTGCTTTGTTCCGACATCGAAGACATAATAAAGCGAAAACAGCTCGTCCTCCCGGTTCCGGAGATAATGCAGCGTTACCGAAGGATTGATATCGAGGAATGTTATCTCTTTCCTGTAATCGGCGAATACAGGGCGGATCGGGCTCACGTTCTCGGCAAGCACCCTTTCGCCGAAAACGGATGAGGTGTCCCTGTTCACCCTCAGGGGGGTGATGGGAGGTTTCGGTAGTTTCGGCTCGCTTTCCCGGACACCATTTTTTTTATAGACCGCGACATAATTCCGTCCATAATGCCTGCGGGCAAATTCCACGATCTCCTGTTTCGTGATTTTCCCGAGACGATCGATCAGGCCGACATGCCGATCCCAACCAACGCCCCATCGGAAGTTTTCAACATAGGCTTCGATCCTGCCCTGGTTGGTTTCGTACTGTTTCATCTCCTCGAGCTTGATGTCGGTAATGGCGGCATCTATCAGCCAGTCCGGGAAACGGCCTTTTCGTATGAGCTCTGTCTGACCCAGAAGAAGACCCTTCAATTCTTCGAGGCGCTGCCCCTTCCTGGGCTTCGCGCTGAGGACATGCACTGAATAGTCCTTCATCAAAAGCAGCATTGATCCTGCTTCACGCACCTTCTGGGCCTGGTTGAGGTTGAGATCGATGAGACCTGCTGTCCTGTTGTAGAGGATCCTGTCGATAAGGAGCAGCATGTCGGCATCAGGAGAGCCGGCACCCCGGAACCGGAATCCGAGTACGATTTCCTCTGCTTCCGGGCCCGTGACAATGTTCACGACAGGAGTTGCAATCGGTTTTTCTATCGAAGGATGAAAAACCGGAACATCCTTCGGCACAAGCTTTGAAAATCTGCTCTCGATCAACCGTATTGCTTCGTCCGGATCAAAATCCCCTGCCAGGCAGAGCGCCATGTTGTTGGGAACATAATAGGTACGGTAATAATCGACAACATTCCTGATTGAAGGATTTTTCAGGTGCGCAGCCTTGCCGATGATCGTCTGCGTACCATAGGGATGCTTCCTGAAAAGACCGCCCAGCAGTGTTTCCCAGAGTTTGTTGCCGTCACTGTCCATGTTCTTGTTTTTTTCTTCATAGACAGCTTCGAGTTCCGTATGGAAAAGTCGCATCACCGGATTGCGGAACCTCTCTGCCTCCATGGTCATCCACTGACCGAGCCTGTTCGACGGGATATCGTTGATAAACACCGTCTCTTCCTCCGTTGTATAGGCATTTGTATCGCGGGCACCGATATGATTCATGATGTTATCGTACTCATTCGGAATGGCGAAACGTGCCGCATAACTGGAAATACTGTCTATTCGGGAATAGATCTTCTTCCTTTGAGCAGGATTTTCCGTCGATCGGTATGTTTCGAACAGATCGGAAATCTTCTGGAGTTCGACACGTTCTTTCGCATAGTCGAGCGTACCAAGGGAATCCGTCCCTTTGAAAAGCATGTGTTCGAAATAGTGTGAAAGGCCTGTCGTTTCCGGAGGATCGAACTTGCTTCCGGCAAGTACTGCGATCGATGTATAAATCCTCGGAACACCCCGGTTCGGACTCATGTAGACCGTCAACCCGTTATGAAGACGGTAGATTCGGGTATGCAGAGAATCCCCCTGCACCGTGGTGAACGGATAACGGGCGCTTCCGGCAAGTGCCTTGGCACCAGACGCCATGAGAAGAAGAAATAATCCTGCAAAAACAGCCAATCTGCGACAACGCATGAGTGCCTGAAAAAACATCGGCATGAAAATCAGAGTTACAGGTGTTACGAGGTAAACCCGGAAGATTGAAGCTGCATTGCCCAGGGGCAACAAGCTCATGCCCCGGAGTTGAGAAGCTTGCGCACCGCTGTCACGAGCGCTTTAAGGGTAAATGGTTTCTGAATATAATTTGTTTTTCTGTCGAACATGTCCGGATAATCGATGACCTCGGGCGTATAACCTGACATGAACAGCGTTTTCAGATGAGGGATGTCGAGAAGCAGTTTTTTCGCAAGATCGCACCCGTTCATCTGCGGCATCACGACGTCGGTCAGAAGCAGGGCGATCCTGTCTGGAAAATTAGCGGCAATCGAGAGAGCTTCGAACGGGGTCGATGCGGAAAGCACGGTATAACCGTTTTTTTCGAGTTCCAGTTTGCAGAGATTGAGGATATCGGGTTCGTCTTCCACAAGAAGCACGGTTACCTTTTCGTCTGCCTCCCTTACAGACGGCTCTTCCTGAAGGTCGGGCCCGAAATAACTGCCGCTGTGGCGGGGAAAATGAATGATGAAGGTTGTTCCTTTGCCCGGTTCGCTCTGGCAATCGATATAACCGTTGTTCTGTCTCACGATGCCGTATACCGTCGCAAGACCGAGGCCGACTCCCTTGCCCTGCTTGTTTATCGTGAAAAAAGGCTCAAAAATGTGGGGCAGATGTTCCCGGTCGATGCCACACCCGGTATCGGTCACCGTCAGGGTAATGTAATCGCCCGGAATTTTTGAAGACTGGAACGGTACATCCGATTTTTTCAGGCACTGCCAGCATCCGGTTTCAATCGTAATGGTGCCGGTTCCGGTAATGGCGTTGCGCGCATTGACGCAGAGATTGACCAGTATCTGGTCGATCTGCGCCGGATCGACCCTGATGAGGGAACGATGGCTGTCGGGAATCCATACGATCGTGATATTTTCACCGATTATTCTCCTCAGCATGACAAGCAGGTTTTCAACCATGATGTTCAGCTCGACAACAATAGGCATGACGGCCTGTTCCCTTGCAAATGCAAGAAGCTGTGTCGTCAGGTCGGAAGAACGGTTCACCGCACTGAGGATGTTCATGAGATTTTTCTGCATCATTCCACTCAAAGGGTGCAGAGTCAACGCCATTTCGATATTGCCGAGTATCACGCCGAGCATGTTGTTGAAATCATGGGCAATACCACCAGCAAGCTGACCGATGAGCTCCATTTTCTGGGACTGGATCAGCAATGCCTGCATCTCGTGTTTCGATTGCTCCGCGAATTTGCGGGCAACGATATCCCAGGCGATATCACCAAGGGATGTGACCCATTGTACATCGTCTTCATCGTAATCCTCCGGCTTTTTGCCGACCCCGATCAACGCAACTATTCTATCTCGCTGCAGTATCGGGACGACAAGGGTACGGATGATATCGGGATGGCCATCGGGCCAGGCATTCCCGGGGTCAGGCGACTGCCTGAAGCTGTTGTTGATCACCGGACCCCCGACCTTCAGCGCATCGACCCAGAAATGCGCATCGAGGAGAGATGGATGTGGATCGTCGCTCTCTCCCCCCCATTTCATATTCGTTCTGACGCTGGTCGATGCAACCTGCAACGAATCCGGGCCTGACTCGTCCCCGAGGCAATGAAAAAAACCGATCCTGCTTTCGGTGTTCTTCTCCGCTTCGTCCACGATAACCCTGAGCAGCTCTTCCATGGAATGGGATTCGGTCAGCTGCAGGACACGAAAACGGAATGCCCTGAGCGACTCATGTCGCATTCGGGTGGTAATGTCGAAGAGAAGACCGATCATACCGCAAAAGCCTTCGCCCTGGTACAGCTTCATTTTGATTTCACCCCAGAAACAGGATCCGTTTTTCCTGCGGCACCTGACGACAGACTCCCTTTTGCCGGAAGCGTCATCTTTTGTCAGCATATCGAAAAATCTCTCTGCTGCCTGCTGTCTGTCTTCGAAATGGATAAATCCGGTAAAAGAATGGCCTGTCATCTCATCGGGCTTGAAACCTGATATCCTTTCGGAAGCCGGAGAGATATAGGTTATGATTCCACTGGAATCGAGAATGAAAACCATGCCGTCGAGCTGTTCAGTGATGGACCTGAACTTCTGCTCGCTCAAGGCCAGGGCCTGTTCCGCCTGTTTCCGGTCCTGGATATCGGTTCCGATGACAATCAGCATGTGATTCTGCTCGATAACGATACGCCTGCTTTTCAGAAGGAACCACCGGAATTCCGGTCCGCCTCTGATCAGTATCCTCACTTCGGCAGATTCCTCGGATCCTCGTTCGAGAACGTTCTTCATGGAGTGACCAAGTTTCTTTCTGTCCTCGGCATGAACGAGTTCCATTGAATTGGCGCCGGTCATCTCGCCGGGAAGCTTTCCTACGATCTGTTCGCAAAGATACGGATTCAAAGCAAGGATGCGGCCTTTCGTATCGAGGAGGCAGAAGGTCCCTGGAGTAGCATCGATGATAGCCTGGATAAACAGCCATCCATGCTCCGCCTCTTTTTCGGCGCGCCTGTTTTCGGTGATATCCTGTTCGATGATCAGCAGTTTCGTGATGGTGCCTTCAGGTGAAGGGACAGGGTAAACGGTGGAACGGAAAACCCTGCTGTCGTGCTCGTCGTCGAAAATCAGTCGGCAGCCTGTCCGGAATACCTCTTCGGCCTTTTTTCGCCTGATGTCGGCCACATCGGGAAGCCCGAGCTCTTTGGCGATAAACTCGAAAACATCAAGACCCAAGCAATCTTCGGGGCTCCTGGACATATACGCGGCAAATACGGCATTACACTCGAGAATGACACCTTGAGGGTTTATCATGAACACTTTGTCAGGAAAAATATCGAACAGTGCGAATGGACGGAACGCCTCTTCTGTTTGCGGCCTTGAGGCCGAGGTATTGGTGAGCTCCACTTCTTCCCGCATGGTCTTTTTCCTGTTACAGTTCCGGATAATCCCGATTGACAACCCGGCCTTGAAGGCAAGTGAAATGAAACGTGAGCGTATCGGCCAGATATGACCAGCTCACCACGGCAAAAAGTGCGTTCAGGAGTACTTCCCGCAGATCCTGAACAGGGATCGATGCCCTTTTGCCGGAAAGAAAGGCCGGAATTATCCTTAACTAAACTTAAATATAACGCTTAACGATTGATTTCATTAAGGATTTCCTCCCCGCAGCCAGTCCGCAATGCCTCCTTTCGTCATTCAGGTTGCCGGGATTTGAAAATCAGGAAGTGAATGACGATTTTAATGGTTACAGGGACGTTTCCGGCATAATCACTTCAACCTCGATGCAATGCCTTCTACAGGAAACAAATTGTGCAGCTCCTGCGGGCTTTGCTCTGTCAGGGAGTGGCCAGCGGAAAAGAGTGTTCTGAGTTGCGTTTTCAGGAACGGCTGGCTCGGCGAACGCGAAAAAAAGCTTTTCGGCAGGGAACGAAGCCTTGACGATCCTTTCGAAATGCGATTCGGCATCACGACGGAGCGGTTCACCGCACAATTGAAAAAACCCCTCGAAGGCTCGCAGTGGAGCGGCATCATCACCAGGATGGCGGTAAGGGCTTTTGAAGAAAACATTGTCGAGGGAGTGGTCTCTCTGCGGCGTTCGCCTGACGAACATTTTTTCTCGATCCCCGTGCTTGCGGACAACCGGGATGAAATCTACAGGACCAGGGGCAACAAACCGGTGCTTTCGCCTGTCCTTCGCTCTCTGGAAACAGCCTGGCAGCGGGGAATGAAAAAAATACTGGTCATCGGGGCGGCATGTCACATGCATGCGCTGAGGGATTTCCAGGAGCGCTTCGATTACCTCCGGGAGATGGAAATATTCACCATAGGCATTCCCTGTGTCGACAATGTCGCCCGCGCAAACTGGCGATGGATCCTCGAAAGGATGTCCCGTTCCCCCGAAACGGCCCGGTATATGGAGTTCATGCAGGATTTCCTGATCCATATCGGCCATGCCGACGGTTCCGTGGAGAAAGTCCCCTTCTTCAGCCTCCCGCAGGAACTTGGCAATCCAGGCATTTTCCCTGAATCCTGCATGAGCTGTTTCGACTATCTCAACAGTCTCTCCGATATTACGATCGGATATTTAGGCGCGGAATTGATCGAGGGAGAAAAAATGCAATGGGTACTTGTCAGGACCCCGAAAGGAAAGATGCTGATCGAACTCTTAAAGGAAGAACTGGCAAGGTGCCCTGAAACCGGAGAGTGGGAATGCCGTAAATTCGTCCTGAAAGCATCGAAAGGCATTATGGAAAACATGCAGGCGATCGACCGGGAATACTCGAAAAAAAGAAAAATCCCCGTGTGGCTCGGTCAGCTCATGGCCGCCATGCTCCGACTTTCCGGGCCCAAAGGCATCGGGTTCGCCCATTATTCGGTGGACTATCACCTCATCAGGCACTACTATTACGTAAAATTCCGATTTCCCGACATGCTCGAAACACTTGTACCCCGCCATGTCCCCGAGATTCTTTCGGAATACGGGCTTCCGATCTGAAGGCAGGCGGCGTTCAGGAAAAGAAGTCCCTCTTCCTGAACGGTGACAACAGAAACCTGCCGATCATTTTCGATTTGGTAAGCCAGCGGATACGCGGGGATCGTGCATTCGACGAAAGCATCCGTTCACAGAGAAAAGCCGATACCGTTTCAACATCGTCGGCTACGATGTTGAAGAATTTCCTGTTTTTCATGCTTTCAGGCGAACCGTCGTTCACTGTCCTGAGCAGCATGTCGGTCACGACCATGCCGGGGCTTATTGTTCCCACCTGAACTCGGCTTTCACGGGCTTCATGGGCGAACGACCGGGTAAAGTAGGTGAGCGCACTTTTCGATGTACCGTAAACCGTCAGACCGTCGAGCATGAACCCGTCGCTGCCGAGCCCCTCCATGTTGAAAATCCTGCCGCCCCCCTGTTTCTGCATCTCACGGAAAGGAAGAATGGTCCCGTAGATTGCACCGCGTATGTTGGTATCGATCACCCGTTCGATTTCACCATGCTTCAGTTCCCAGACATTACGCTTGTCATGGCTGATGCCCGCGTTGTTTATCCAGATGTCGATCCTTCCGAAATGCCTGCGGGCTTCTTCACAGAGGAACAAGATACCCTCCCGAGTGGCTGCATCAGCAGAAACGCCGGCAACAAGCGCTCCGAAACCTGCAAGCTGCTCAACCGCTCTTCCGGTGCTTTCCGGATTACTGCCGTTGATGACGACATTGCACTGCCGTTCGAGAAAACGCTTTGCGAGACCGAACCCTATTCCCCTGCTGCTTCCTGTGATGACTACGGTATACTGCATGTTTCAGAGTGAACCCTGTGATGAAAATTGAATGTGCCTGAAAAATCCCGCTGAGAACCCGGAGGTTATTGACCCGGATTCAGGACTTTTCTGAAACAGCGTCGCCGCCGCTATGTTTCGCCATCAGCGGATCGACCGTTTTTTCCTTTGCATCGGCGCTTTCCACCGCCTTGTGGAACTCATTTTCAATATCTGCCTGGGCTTTCTTGAACTCTCTCATACCTCTTCCGAGACCCCTTGCCAGATCGGGCAGCTTCGAGGGACCGAAAAAAATAAGGATGACGAAAAGAATCAGCAGCAGTTCCTGCCCGCCTAATCCGAACATGGTTTCAGCTCCTTGTGAATGGTTTCCGGGTTGTCTTTTCTGATATAAAGAATTTCATAACAGCACAGGTAAAATACCGGAGAATATGGTGATCTGCCTGTGGTGCTTCCCCGACCTGCTTTTGCGGCACTCATGCCGGCAGGAGGAGACAATGCCGTAGCATGGGAAACATACTAATCTTCCCGGTTTTGTAAAACCAGCAACTTCATCTGCCGTCTATGGAGTGCGGAATTACAGGAAAACAAGTCTAAAGATGCGTCCTGACATAACGGAACTTCGTTGTATCGAACCCGAGCGATGCTGCTTTTGCGACAAGTTCACCGAGAAGCACCGGATCCATATCAGGAGATTTGGAAAGAATCCAGAAATACGATTTGTCACGGCCGCATACCATCGCCCAGCCGTATCCGGCCCTGTCAAGCGCTATGACATTGTAGCTCGCATAGAATGGCCCGAAAAACGAGACTTTCAGCGCACCTTTGTCGGGGTGTCTGTCATCGTTGAAAACAGCTCGACCCTCGATGTTTTTCCACTTCTTGTTCTTCGTGTCATACCCCCTGTTGACGACGTTCACGCTGCCGTCTGCAGAGAGCGAATACGTGGCGGAAACCGGCTCGAGCTCTTTTTCGAAACGGTTGTCCAGACGGACAATTTCATGCCAGGTTCCGAGGTAGCGATCAAGGGAAAAACCGTCGACGACGGTCAGCCCCTCCGGAACACCGGTACACCCGGCAAGAATTACAAAAAAAAGCAGGAATAGTCTTTTCATGTCCGTTTTCGTTCTTTTGTTTGAATAACATACTTTTTCGGGGCAAAAATGCCCCTGCCTAACTGCCGAACAATAAATTCCGGTAAAAAAATGCACGGCAGGCATTTTCCTTGCCCGGAACAGCGCAGATCCGACCATCCGGGCAAACGTTCAGTCGAACACCACTGTCTTTTTTCCGTTGACGAGGATACGATGGTTCGCATGAAGCCGAAGGGCCTTTGCAAGAACGAGCCGCTCCAGGTCACGCCCTTTTCGGATGAGGTCATCGAGCGTATCCTTATGACTTACCCGTATGATATCCTGTTCGATGATCGGTCCCTGGTCAAGATCTTCGGTCACATAATGACTTGTCGCCCCTATGATTTTCACCCCCCGTTCATATGCCTGCCTGTAGGGATTCCCTCCGACAAAAGCGGGAAGAAAGGAGTGATGGATATTGATTATCCTCGAAGGGTACAATGCGACAAAACGTGGTGAAAGTATCTGCATGTAGCGAGCCAGAACAATCGTGCCGATACGGTTTTCAGCGAGAAGCTCCAGCTGTTTCAGTTCCACATCATGCTTGTTCCCCGGGGTAACGGGGAAAAAATAATACGGGATACCATAACGCTCGGCGAGCAGTGAGAGGTCGGCATGGTTGGAAACGATAAGAGCGATTTCTATCGGAAACTCACCAGTGCTGTTCCTCCACAATATCTCCTGCAGACAGTGGTCGTAACGGGAAACAAAAACCGCGATTCTTGTCCTGCTGCCCGAATGCCTGAGTATCCACGAAGCACCGAAATCGTCAGCAAGCGGCCGGAAAGCATCCTCGATTTCGGCAAGAGGAAAGGCCCCTGAAGGAAAGTTCCATGCAACCCTGATGAAAAATGTTTTTCCGACAGGATCTACATGCTCGTCGAGATCGAGAATATTGCCGCTGCGCTCATAAATGAACCCGGAAATTATTGAAACCAGCCCCGGACGATCCGGACAGGAGAGTAAAAGAATAAAATCGGAGAGGTTTTCACCTTGCATGGTCCGCTTCATTTTGGTTATTCTGCATTCATGCTGCGCCCATTGGCGCGGCGATTGTAAATTAATGCAATCGATGCACATAATGTAACAGGATCATCACCTGAAAACCCGTGTTTCAGATTCTCGACATGAACCAGCCTTTCCGTTGGACAACAGCCTCGATCGCTGTTTTTATCGTCTGCACCGTCAGCTTCTTCGTTGCCGATATACCGATCGCGCTATGGATACAAGGGCATCAAAACCCTGAATCGAAAGTGATTTTCAAACTGCTGACCCGGTTCGGGCAATCGGAATGGTATCTTGTCCCTGGATTTCTCGCTTTCCTTGTTTTCAGAAAGCAGAAACCTTCGGTATCACGCGCCAGCCTCTTTGTTTTCAGCGCCGTAGCAGTATCGGGGCTTGCAGCCGACCTGCTGAAATACCTGCTGCCCAGGGCGAGGCCGGGAATCTTCCTTGACGGAGGGCTTTACGGGTTCAGAATCTTTCCGCTGATGCATGGCTGGGACAACGCATGGAACTCTTTTCCTTCCGGCCATTCCGCAACTGCGTTCAGCGCTGCCGCGGTATTTTCCATTCTTTTTCCAAGGTTCAGGATTTTATTTTTCTTCGCCGCGACACTGATTGCGTTCAGCCGCATCGCTGTAGGGAAACATTATGTCAGCGATGTCATTGCAGGCTCCTTCCTCGGACTCGGCACCTGCATCCTGCTCCACACCCTTTATTTCAGGGATAAACCCGATGAACAGGCGCTGACTCAAATCTGAAACAGCCAGACTTTCCGGACGGCTTCTGAGCAACCGACGGCACCTTCAGCCGGAAGCGGTATACCTGTCCGGATTACGGCAGAGCACCGTTCGCGCTCGAATAAGCCCGGGAGACGAAACTGATCGTATCCGGAGCGGTTCTCTCCCTGCCTGTCAACCTGCGACTCTCTCCTCCTGCCGGCAGTATGCATCAGCAACCGGGAAGGAAACCGCTCTTTTACCCGCACAAAGAAGGGTACAAAACGGCCTTGTGGAAAACCTGTTACCCTTCTTTTTTTTAGTATATTCCCAATCATTTGTTGAAAAACGAGACCCTCGAGCCGGGAATATCGTACTGACCACGACGGACAAACCTGAAAAAGCCGGTTTGCCTGACATGGTTCTTTCCAGCAGATCCGGTTGCGTACCGGCAACAATCTTGAACTGAAGCACCTGAAAACCATGAAGCTGTCTGTCGTCATACCGGTCATGAACGAGGCGGAAAACATAGCGCCACTGTTTGCGGCCCTTGCAGCTTCCCTCGGAGATATCGACCATGAAATCATCCTGGTCGATGACGGCTCGACGGACAACACCGTAGCCGCAATACAGTCGGCTGCACCTGCAAACATGAAGCTCGTCGTACTCAACAAGAATTACGGACAGACAACAGCGATGGCTGCCGGAATCGACCAGGCCCGGGGCGAACTGATCGCCACAATGGACGGCGACCTGCAGAACGACCCTTCAGACATACCGTTGATGATCCGGTATCTGTACGGCAATGATCTCGATGTTGTAGCAGGCCGAAGGTCAGGAAGACAGGACGGCATACTCCTGAGAAAAATTCCGAGCAAAATCGCCAATGCCATCATCAGGACCCTGACAGACGTCCATATCCACGATTATGGCTGTACTCTGAAAGTTTTCAAAAAGGATGTCGCAAAAAATCTCGGCCTTTATGGCGAGTTGCACCGCTTCATACCGGTACTCGTCCAGCTCTATGGTGCAAAAATGGAAGAAATCGACGTGAGGCACCATTCAAGGAAATTCGGCAGGTCGAAATACGGAATCGGCCGTACCTTCAAGGTGCTGAGCGACCTTCTCTTCATGCTCTTTTTCCAGAAATACAGCCAGAAACCCATGCATCTTTTCGGGTCTCTCGGGTTTCTTTCCCTTTTCACCGGCATCGGCATGAACCTCTACCTGCTGGCGCTTAAAATATCCGGTGAAAAAATCGGAGGCAGGCCGATGCTCTCGCTCGGTATCGTCCTCACCTTCATTGGAATCCAGCTCATCACGACAGGGTTCATAGCGGAATTCATCATGCGTACCTACTACGAATCCCAGAACAAAAAACCTTATATCATCAGGAAAATCGTTGGCAAAGAGTAATTCCGTCAGCAAAAAAAGGTTCAAGCTCGTCAAATCGATTCTTCAGTTACTGGTCTCGATACTTGGCCTCTCACTGGTATTGATGAAGACCGACATCAACGGGCTTGGAACGATCATAAGAAATGCCAACCCCTGGTATCTCCTGCTTGCTTTCGTTTTTTTCAACATTTCCAAAATTTTCAACGCTATACGGCTGAACAGACTTCTCAAACTGATAGGCATCAGGCTCTCCTTCGTCTACAATATCAAGCTCTACTATCTCGGCATGTTCTACAACCTTTTTCTGCCCGGCGGCATCGGGGGTGACGGTTACAAGATTTACGTGCTTCAGAAAAATCACGGACTGAAAACGATCAACGTTTTCCACGCCGTTTTCTGGGACAGGGTCTGCGGTATCGCCGCCCTTGTCTTCCTTTCGACAATCCTGCTCCTTCCAAGCAGTTTCGCGCTCAAGTTCCCTGGTCTTGTACCTTATGCATGGCTTCAGATCATCCTTGTCTATCCCCTTGTCCTGCTTGTCAACCGATTTATCTACCCTCAGTTCCTCGGAGTATTCGCCATCGTGACACTGGAATCGTTTCTGATCCAGGCGACACAGGTCATCTCGGCATATTTCATCCTCATCGCCCTGACAAACAACGGTCATCTTTTCGATTACCTTGCCATTTTCCTGATGTCGACCGTCGCTACAATCGTTCCGATAACCATCGGTGGAGCCGGAACAAGGGAAATGACCTTCTATTACCTGCTGGATTCGATACATCTGGAAACAGATGCGGGAGTGGCCCTTTCGCTGATATTCTTCGCCATTTCGGCAGTTTCGTCGCTTGCCGGAATACTGAGCAGAATCCGGCACGAGAAAAGCGAGTCGGTCATGGAATCGGAACAGCCGTAACGTTCACCGGTCTCACTTCTGATGGCGGTTGAGCATATCCAGGTCCTTCAGCTTTATCTGGAATTCCTCCCTTCGGTTCCACACCCTCTTTTCAACAGTGAAAAGCATGGTGAAAACCGGGTGTGAAACCGACCGAAGCTCTTCGTAGATATCCGGCCTGTCAAAACCGATAACCTCAAAATTCCTTCCGAAGCTGTCCCTCAGAGAAAACTTCACATGCCGATCACGCAGAAGCTTCGGTCGCGTGAAAAGAGTGAGTTCAGGGGAGATGAACTGGGGTTCGCGGTTACCGTAACCGAAAGGAGCGAACTGTTCGAGCACATTGATGAATTTGTCGGTAATCTCTTCGAGGGAGAGTACAGAGTCCACCGAGAGCTCCTTCTGGCGTTTGACGGGAGAAAATGAACTTCCGCATACCTCGTCGAATTTTCTGCGGAACCCTTCATAATTTTCCGCCTTGAGGGTGATGCCCGCAGCCTGGTGATGCCCTCCGAACTGTTCGAGATAATCGCTGCATTCCTGCAGCGCTTCATAGACATTCAGGTCGGTCACGCTTCTGACAGAACCTCTGATGAGGCCGTTCATATTCCCCAGGATAACCGTCGGCAGGTAATACTTTTCAAGCAGCTTCGACGCAACGATTCCCAGTACCCCAAGATGCCACGATTCGTCATAGAGCACGATCGATGAACAGTAGGAGGCAAAATGGCTTCCAAGCATCGTTTCCGCTTTTTTCATGATATCCGAATCGATTTCCCGCCTCCTGACATTCATGCGGTCCAACTCTCCCGCAAAACGTTTCGACTCGGACGGCACTTCAGACAGAAGCCAGTCCACGGCAAGGTTTGCCGAATGCATTCTTCCGGCGGCATTGATCCTCGGAGCTATACCGAAAACGATATGATACATGCCGACTTCGGAACTGGGAACTTTCATGAGGGAAAACATCTGCACAAGATTGTTTCTCGGCTTCGTCCGTATTCGCTGAAGCCCCTCGCGCAGAAGTATACGGTTTTCCTTTTCCAGGGAAACCATGTCCGCAGCCGTGGCAATAGCGACAAAATCGAGATACTCATGGCAGCTTTCCGGCTCGGCGCCCATCAGCTCGGTTATGGCCTGGATGAATTTGAAGGCTACGCCGCATCCGCACAATTCCCTGAATGGATATGCCGTGCCTGGAACCTTTGGATTGAGAATGGCATACGCCGGAGGAAGTTCGTCTGCCTCATGGTGGTCGCAGACGATGACGTCGATACCCGATTCGCAGCACCGACGGATTGCCGCATTCTCCCTTATACCGCAATCGACCGTAATGATAAGGCCGGTACCGTTGCCGATGGCAAGATCTATGCCCTCGTCCGAAATGCCGTAACCTTCCGAAAACCTGTCATTGATATAGTAGGATACTTCTGCGCCCCGTTCTTTCAGGTAAAGAAAAAGCAGTGCCGTCCCGGTGGTCCCGTCAACATCGTAGTCGCCATAAAGCATTATTTTTTCTTTGTTTTCCAATGCTTTCACGACTCGTTCGGCAGCCCGCCGCATCTCTTCCAGCAG
Organism: Chlorobiaceae bacterium; assembly: GCA_013335405.1. Taxonomy (GTDB): domain Bacteria; phylum Bacteroidota; class Chlorobiia; order Chlorobiales; family Chlorobiaceae; genus Chlorobium. The sequence continues at coordinate 10,886 of JAAXVR010000008.1, read as the reverse complement.
AAACGGGGACGGAAGGTCCGAAATGGATGAGCGGAAAAAGGCTTTCGCATCATCGAAAGTTCCGATGCCGCGGTTGCATAAAGCCCTGGCAAGTGGCAGGCTGACATTGATTGCCTTCGAAAGGGCAGCGACACCCTGCTCGTCAGGAGTGAGAAGAGACCAGCGGTATCGTTTCATTAACTTATGGAAGAGTATGCTGATAAATGATGCTTTTCTATATAACACTTGGGAGTTTGTTTCCAAAAAAACCCCGCAGGAGAAAGTTCCGTATGATGGAATTTGAAAGAAGAAATGAATATGCCTACATTTCTGTTCGATGAACCTGCCCGGGGGGCGGAAAAGAAATGAAAGAAACCTTCAGAGAAAAAGATTATGAGCAAACTGATCACTATCGAACGCCATTTCCTCGAACAGCAGAAATATTTTCCGGATGCACCCGGTGAAGTGACCGACCTGCTCAACGACGTGGCTTTCGCAGCGAAACTTGTCAGAAGAGAGGTTGTTCGGGCAGGCCTTGTCGATATTCTCGGATTTGCCGGAAGCACCAATGTCCAGGGAGAGGAGGTGAAAAAACTCGACCTGTTCGCCAATGAAAAAATCATTTCGGCGATCGGTCAGCACGGAAGGTTCGCCGTCATGGGCTCCGAGGAAAACGATGGAATCATCATCCCTCCACAGAATGAAACCGGAAGTTATGCGCTGCTCTTCGATCCGCTCGACGGTTCTTCGAACATCGATGTCAATGTCAGCGTGGGCACCATATTCTCCATCTACAGGCTGAAAGCCAGCGAACCGGGCAATGCGAGCCTCGACGACTGCCTCCAGCACGGTTCCGAGCAGGTCGCCGCCGGGTACGTTATTTACGGTTCTTCGGTCGTGATGGTCTACACTACCGGCCACGGAGTCCACGGCTTCACTTTCGACCCGACCATCGGAGAGTTCCTGCTTTCCCACGAAAACATCGTGACGCCGAAAAGGGGAAAATATTATTCGATCAACGAAGGCTCCTACCAGCAGTTCAACGAGGAAACAAAAAAGTACCTGGACTACATCAAGGAAGAAGATCCGGCAACCGGCAGGCCATACAGCACGAGATACATCGGCTCGCTGGTGGCCGATTTCCACCGCAACCTTCTTACCGGGGGCGTTTTTGTCTACCCGCCGACAAAAACCCACAAGCAGGGCAAACTGAGGCTCATGTACGAAGCCAACCCGCTCGCGTTCATCTGCGAACAGGCTGGCGGAAGGGCGACTGACGGAAGGAACCGTATCCTCGATATCCAGCCTTTGTCACTGCATCAGCGGACTCCACTCTACATAGGCAGCGAAGATGATGTCATCGTTGCAGAAGAGTTCGAGCAAGGCGTAAGGTAATCCTGCGTCATGCCCTGATTTCGGTATGCTGAATGCATACGGCGACACCTTCTCCGCTATAGCGGTCCATGGTAAATGGTGTTGCCGTTCATTTCCATCGACACGCCGGCACCGACCGGAATCCGGTCGGTGAACGGTAGGCAATCTCCCGTTTCCCTGAGGTGAGAGAGGGTATCGATACCCCCGATGACGGTCATGACATCGGCAGCATCGAGGAAACTTATCGAATCTGGCGATGCATCTGACAACAGAGCGATGATATCGGAACCGGTGAACCATTCGGCAGGGTATCCCGGTGCATTGAAATCGGTGACTGCGCCATCAGTAAAAAGAAGTGTATCGATGCCATCCCATCCGCCAGCAGTGGCCGGTATCGGGGTTTTGCCGGCACCCCCGTCCAGCACTTCGTCTCCTATATTCCCGCAGAGGATATCGTTGTCGGCAAGCCCTGTGATGTAGTCACTGCGGTCAGCCGTATGATCTTCCGTTGTCCCGGTCAAGGGGGGATTGACCGTTATGGATGACGCTGCAGTGGAATGGTCGCCGTCCCTGTCGCAGATGAGGAAGGAGAAGGTATCGGTAAAACTTTCATTAACGACTGTCCGGGGTGCATAATAGGTATACTCTCCGCTCTCCATGTTCACAACGAGCTTCGAATTCAACGACAGATCGTCTCCGAACCCGAGGGTCGTGATGGTCAGGGTATCGGTTGCGGCATCGAATGCGCTTCGGTCCGTACCGTTGACTGCAATCGAACCGTCAGCCTCCGGATCATAGGTATAGGTCGTACCGTCGATCGTTATCGATACCACCCGGGCTGCTTCATCCGCCCCGGAAGAGCCGATCAGCGTTCCGGTTACGGTTCCGGGAACGACAGTGTCCGAAAGCACACCGGAAAGATCGTTGACGTCCGGAACGAGCACCGCATCCCGCTCCGTCCCGCTGCTGCCGTTGTATGCCACGGGTTGCAGGGCGTCGAGGGAGATCACCGTTCCGATACCGAGTGCATAGCTGTCGATGCCGTTCGTTTCGAGGAAAGCCTCCCACTGAGCCTCTTCACTGCCGTCAATGCCTGCGGAACCCTCCGGCCTGTTCGGCTGGCCATCCGAAATGAAATAGGAAACATTCTGGGTTGCGGGTGTTGAAAGCCTGCCTTCATTCCCGTAAATCTCCATCATCTTCACGAGAGCGACATCATAATTTGTCCAGCTCTGATTATAACTGTTTTCAGGATCGAGAGCATCGAGAATTGCTCCGGCTTCATCAGGACCGACCCATACGGACCGAACCTCGGCGTTTTCACCGAACAAAATGATCTGTACCCTGACATCACCGAGTTCATCATACTCGTCGACAAGGTTTCTCGCCGCATCGAAAGCGAGCCCTTCCGGATCATTGAACAACATCGACTCGGAACAGTCGAGCATGATCGTCAGGTTCGTGTCTATGGGCTTCACCGTCATCTCCTGAACATTTTCCTTCGCGGAAGGCACATCGTTTTCAAGGACGAAGACAAGGCCCGATGCTGCTGTAACCCTCTCTCCGGCAGCTTCCGTAAGTGAAACATAAGGAGCGAGGTCGAGGCTGAGGGTACCGGCATCGCCATTTGCCGGATGGTCGACCTGGTCGTTCAATGCGAAAGTGTATGCACCGGTCGATGCATCGTTAACCGTGAGCGTGAAAACAACCCGGTCCATTCCGCCGGTATACGATCCATCGCCGTCAACATCGGCATACCCGCTGAGTACCGTTCCACTGGAATCCGTGGTATAATGCACCCCGACACCTTTCGAGAGAAGCGTATTCCCTGTCGCGGTATGAACCAGCGGATCAGGATCCCCGGCGCTTGTCCCGGATTCCACCATATAGTGCCTGGTACCTGAACTGCCGGAATCTGCAAAAAGCGCCGCAAGCGATCCGGTGACACTCGATACATCACCGGTAAATTCGCTCTCTCCCTCGGACAGATTGGGCGGATTGGTCAAGGCGTCTTCATTGACCAACTGCTCATCGGGAGCAGTGCCCGTTACCGTGATCGTCAATGTCGTGAAGGAGCTCCCGCCGTTGCCGTCACTGATCGCATAGCTGAAAATATCCTCAGCCGTCTCTCCCGGAGCGAGAGCCCTGGATGACTCCGTGTCGGCCGAATAGGAGTAACTGCCGTCCGCATGCAGTGCAAGATGTCCATATGCTCCTGCTATCGATACGCCGACGCCGGAGCTGCCTGCCTCGGTGGTACTGCCGGCCTTGCCGGTTGTAAACCCGATGACCGTCAGTGAATCCCCATCGGGATCGGTATCAAGACCCGCAGGATTTCCGCCGCTCAGAATGACGCCGTTCGAAACACCGACAATGATCGTATTGTTGACTTTTACGGAATTCATATCAGGATTCGCCTTCGGATCGTCTTCAATCGGAGTCACCGTGACCGATACCGCAGCAGTCGAGGTATCCCCGTCTGCATCCCTGATCGTGTACGTATAGCTGTCAGGACCATGGTAATCCGCATCCGGCGTATAGGTGAAACTGCCGTCCGCATTCAGCATCAGCGTCCCGTGCCCGGGATTCGTGTGCGATACCACCGAAAGTGCTCCTCCATCGCTGCCGATCGAGTCGTTTGACAGAATACCGGGAGCAATGATCATCAGAGAACCGCCCTGCGATACGCTGTATTCGTCGTTCACCGCTGCCGGGATGTCGTCAGAATCTGCGTGAAATCGTTTTTCTGAAAAGCCGGAGGTTACGGGAGTAATGCGTGAACTCGTTTCGACCTGAGTAAACGTCAATGTCGATGTTGACATGACAATCCGGGGGTCCGTCGTTGCCCGTCCATCTGAAAATAAGTTGCCAATGGCCGTTCTGCCGTCAAATGTCGCATCATAATCACCTGTATACGAAGTGAACAGGTAAGAGGCATGTTCCGGATCATCTGAAATACGGGCGACACGCAGGTATCCGTGAATACCCCTGTTCACGATGTCGCTCTTCAGCACCGCCTCTTTTATGGAAGCCATGGGAACATGAGCTGCTTCACCCGCCGAAAATGATGACGCATCCTCCTCGCCCGCACAATGACGATCGATGAAGAGATCGACATTCAGGACCACTTCCGTCCCGCCCCGCATATCGAGAAACACTCCGTTTTCGGACTGCAGCCTCAGGGAACTGTTGTTTTCGGTTATCAGAACATCGCTTTCATATACCCCATCTCCTTTGCGGAGAAAGCGATATGCGCCGTTCCGGCTTCTGGCCAGGACTGTTCCGGAAATTTCGGAAACAATTGCCAGGGGAATGGAAAATGCACCACTCATGATCCTTCGTGTTCAATTACCCCTAATCCTGAAAAGTAACTATTGCGTAAATAATAAATCTTTTCAGCGAAATAAAAATAATAATGGCGTAATTTATAAAAAAACTGTCGGGAGGCGTGGAAGGAGCAACGGCAAGAGGATCCGGGAGAGAAGTATACACTGAAAAGCCGGACCCCTGAAGGAGGAGGCCCGGCTGGAGAGCATGAAACACAGATTGCCGGGAGGCCGGGCGTTTCCGGTCCGAAAAGGGAGTGTTACAGGGAACCCTTGTCGAATTCCGGGTAGAAGATCCTTTCAATCCCGACAGTTTTTCCTGTGCTGAGATCAAACGCAAGGAGCATGGCGGAAAAATGCACATCATCCTCCGCACATTCGTATTTGTGCGGCGTCTGGTAGAGCATTCTGTCCGTCGCCGATTTAATCTGCATTCCGATGACGGATTGATAGGGGCCGGTCATGCCGACATCGGAACAATATCCTGTACCTTTCGGGAGAATCCTTTCATCCGCCGTCTGGATATGGGTGTGGGTACCGATGACTGCCGACACCCTGCCGTCGAGATACCAGCCAAGCGCAACTTTTTCCGCCGTGGTTTCGGCATGGATATCGACAAAGATAAGCTTGACCTTTTCCTGCTCCCTGAGTTGTTTGATCACCCAGTCAGCCGTCCTGAAGGGGCAGTCGATGGAGTACATGAAACTCCTGCCCTGAAGGTTGATGACCGCGATATCGCCCAGCCCTTCCGGAAGCTTGTAGACACCGTAACCTTTGCCGTACGTCCCCTTCGGATAGTTCTGGGGACGGAGTACCTGTGCATGGGTTTTGAGGGTTTCGAAAAAATTGAAATTGCTCCAGGTATGGTTCCCGCCGGTCACGACATTCACGCCGGCCGCGAGTAGCTGGTTAAGCGCTTCAAGACTCAGGCCTTTTCCGTGATGAGCGTTTTCTCCGTTGCAGACGACAAAATCGACACTGTGCTTCTTGATGAAGTTCTTCAGCATCATTTCGACCATCCTGAGGCCCGGGGTTCCTACGACATCCCCGATAAACATTACCTTTACGGTTTTCCTGGACATGCTTTGCCTTGTTTTACAGATTTGAATTCCAAAATGACTGTGGTGAAGTTACATATTACAGCCCGAATTGAACAACCTAATTTCACGAATGCCGGACAATGGAGATGTCCGATGAACTTGTAAGCCGTCTTGTCCGGTTTCTATCATTGCATGGATAATCGGAAAGTCCAGGGAACCCGGACCATGCAGCGGAAAGTTCTCTCATACTGCAACGGAGTAACCGTCATGGGAAGTGCAAGAAGAATTCGCAAGGTATTTAAAAGCAAACCTGTTCAGGAAGGCGCGGGAGTAAACCTGAAACGGGCATTCGGCTTCAGTCAGATCCCTCTGTTCGATCCGTTTCTGCTGCTCGACGATTTCCGGTCAGACAATCCTGCGGATTATCTGAGAGGCTTTCCATGGCATCCCCACCGCGGCATCGAAACCATAACCTATGTACTCGAAGGAAGCGTCGAACATGGCGACAGTATGGGTAACAGCGGCGTCATCACTGCGGGTGACGTTCAATGGATGACGGCTGGTAGCGGAATCATCCACCAGGAAATGCCCTTCGGCGACAACCGCGGCTCCATGGCAGGCTTCCAGCTCTGGGCGAACCTGCCGGCATCACTGAAAATGACGACTCCCCGCTACCGCGACATCAGGGCGGACCAGATCCCGAAGCTCCGGCTCGCCAACGGAGTGGAAATCCGTATCATCTCCGGAGCTGTCGGGGAAACGCAAGGGCCTGTCGGCGATATCGCGATCCATCCCGAGTATTTCGACATAACGGTACCTCCGGACACTGCCTGGACGCATCGGATCGAAATCGGCCGGAACGCTTTTGCTTACGTCATTGCAGGCAGGGGGCTGTTCTGTCGTGACGACGAACCCTTTTCCTATGACACGGAAGGAGTCAGCTACTTCGACATGGAAACAGAAGCGTTCGCTGATAACGAAACACTGGTTCTGTTTACAGACGGAGAATACATCACGGTTGCCACCGAGAGCGACCCTCTGCGCTTCCTGCTTGTGACAGGTCATCCGCTGCATGAGCCTGTTGCCTGGCATGGTCCGATTGTCATGAACACCCGCGAAGAGCTTCGCAGGGCGTTCGAGGATTTCGAGAATGGAACGTTCATACAGGGCACTCCCTGAAATCCGAAGTACCAAACAGAAGGAGTCAGAGCCCTGTCCGGAATTCCCTCCCGCAGTCGAAAAGCCTTTTATAGTAAAAACCGCAGGTATAGAGGGCCGCTGCAGGGTTATGGCCCAGAACCCTGTCTTTTGTTATGAGGGTTGTTACCGGAGCCGCGGAATGTTTCATGAACAGGGAATCATGGCCGACGCAGAGCCCGATTACCACATTCAGCTCCGTTCCCTCCTTTTCAAGTAACCGGGCCTGCAGAACAGGGTTGCAGATGGCTTCATGTCCACCTTTCTTGATCTTGAAAGAATCATCAATACCGATCCCGGTTTTGTCTACGGAACCAAGTTTGCAAACCGCAGCATAAGGTTCGAGACCGTTTGCTGCGAGTATTTTGCTGAAAATGCGGGCCTCCTCCACCAGTCCGATGCAGGTTGCCATGCCGATTTTCATGAAACCCAGGCGTTTTGCAAAGGCGATGATCTCCTCGACCCGTGTGAGTTTTCCGTAATATTCCCCTTCGATCTGGGCCGCTGCCCGTGCAATTCGGGCATCGGTCCCCTCCCCCCTGTACTCCGCGGCAATGGCATCCAGCTCAACAGCTCCGACCGATGCCGTAAGACAGAACTCCGGAAACGATGTCTCCTGACGATAACAGTTCAGGGTACCGCAATCCGTGCAACTCTTCTGTCGCTTCCTGTTTTTCTTTCCGTTGCTCATCGATAACCAGTTTTTTATGTTGACACCAAACTCGGGATACGTGCCGACCCCTGGCATTTCATCAGTAAAATCGTTTGCAGCGGCATCCCCCTGAAATATGCATCGACAGCTTTTCGCCAACACCGGATTAACAGCAACACCTTGAAAACAAAACAACAAGGAGCTGAATCGCTTCAGCTCCTTACTTACGCTTTCGAGATCGATAACGACCCGCCAACGTAAACAACAAGTCTGTAATTGTGGAGTTTACAGACACTCAAATATACATCGACAGAGACGAATTACGCCAGAAGAATTTTACCGTAACAGCTCGATGAAAATGGTATCGCATCATTCAGCAACATGATGAACCATGGAAAACAACCCATGCTGCTCAGGTTTTCTGCATGGCTTCATTCTCAAGCAGAAAGCAGGCTCCAGAGCAGATTGCGCGAAATAACATCCAGGCAGAACCAGTGACGAAAGGGGTCATAAAAATCAGGAAGTTCGGAGAAATCGGTAACATCAAACCGGTCACGGTAACCAAAGTATGCATCCTCTACAGGAACATCTTTTCCGTACCGCCCGGTTCATTCGGTCGTAACAACTACCTCTTCACCACTGCCGAAACACCTTCTTCGCACAATCAGCATGACGACAAGGGATGTTACCGCCGTCGAGCCAACCAGCATGAACATGACCACAATCTGGTAGCGGATCGCAATCAGGGGGTCGGTCCCGGCAAGAATCTGACCCGACATCATTCCGGGAATGAACACCAGGCCGACGCCCATCATGGCATTGATGGACGGTATCATGCCCGCTTTTACGGCGTTCCTGAAAAGGTCGTCGCTGGCCTCCCGGTAATTCGCACCGAGAGAGAGTTTCATTTCCACGGTTTCCCTTTGTTGCCGCATGTCACGGAAAAGACGCTCGAGCGCAATGGAGATGGCTGACATCGAATTACCGATAACCATGCCGCCTGTCGGGATGAAATAGCGCGGCTCCCACCATGGTGTCGTACCCACAATCATGCCCGAAACAAACAGTGTCGTAACGAAATAGGCAAGAAGCATCGTCAGAAAAGTCGGCAGGATATAGGGTACCTGTTTCTCCTTCACCCTCCCTTTGACGATGAACACGGCAGAAACGACCATGACGGCAAAAACAAGCAGGGTCAGCCAGATATTTTCAATACCAAGGACGAATGTCAGCACGTATCCCATCAGAAACAGCTGAGCGAACGTTCTCAGCGCACCGACCGCGATATCCCGGTTCAGTCCGAGGTGATAGAAAAGGGAGCTGGCATGGGCAATCAGAATAAACACGAAAGCAAGCAGGAGCTGCCAGAGAGAAATATCGATAATCCTGTTCATGAGATGAGCTTCAGGGTGCGGTTTTCGAGCATGTACACGAGTGCCCTGATTTTATCCGGGTTGTAACCGGCATGGGTCACGGTCATCGTCGTCATGCCCTTTGCAAGATTCAGGTTTTCCATGATTGCGAACACCATTGCTGCGCTTTCGGTGTCGAGAGCCGACGTCGGCTCATCGAGGAGCAGCATGTCCGGTTGCTGCAGAATAGTCCGCATGATGGCAAGACGCTGCTTCTGACCCGTAGACAGTTTCATTGCGGACTGGCCGGGCATAATGTCCCCGAGAAAGAATTCGTCGAGCATGAGACGAAGTTCATCGTCTCCGGGAGGACTCTTTTTTCGGTTGACCGTAAATGAAAACGGCAGAAGAAGGTTCTCCCTGACCGATGCGTCGACCATCCGTGGGATCTGGGCTACAAAACCGATGCGCGAGCGCAGTTCGGAGGGAGCGATTTCCGTGATATTGCGACCTTTGAAACAGATGGAACCTGACTGGGGCTGGTTCAGACGGCAGATGAGGCGAAGCAGGGTCGATTTTCCGGCACCGGAAACGCCTTTGACAAGAATGAAATCCCCTTCCGAGACCGACAGGCCGAGGTTCTCGAAAACCGGAGCCACCCCGTCTTCATAGCGAAAAGCAAGATTCCTGATTTCAAGCAGCATATGCACTGATGATATGAATCATAAGAGGGACGTAAGTAAACAAGGTAAAAAACAAAGCGACAAGACACCTCGAACCAATTTTACCACCGGTCATCCACGCATCAACATACTGACACCTGCCCTTGAAATACCCAGCATTCTCGCAACATCCGCATGCGATAATCCCAATGCAATCACGAACGTTTTTGCAAGCTCGCGCCTTATCGAAGAGTACTCCCTGCTCCGACTTCCTGCCTTGAGTGCTTCCACCGACAATCCTCTTTCACTGCACTGCCTTTCGAGCATCTCACGGGCATCTATCTGTCTCAACCTCATCGGCACCATCTCTTTCTGTAACGCACCAACATCTCCAAGAACCCCTTCGACAAACTCGCCGCTTCCCAAAATCCGCTCATCGCTGAACTGCCGATCGCCACGCTGACGCATCGACAGCACTTCAGACCATCCGCCTGCCGATCGCACCAGACCACCTCCCGTCAACTCCGGCTGACGTCCAAGTTGCATCTGATCCCGGACAAAATCAAGATATGCCTTCCGGGCTGCCCCTGTCGCTCTGTCGAACTGCTGCAGCACATACGACGTATCCTGCCAGGAATATTCGCCCAAACCCATAATCGCGGCATGACCGCTCCACGAATACCTGTCAAGTTTTTCGAGTGAATCTACCAATCCGGCGCGCAAGGGATTCAGATGGATATAACTCACCAGCTTGTCGAAATAGGACTCTTCTTCGCAGAGTATCGATTTGTAGCGATTCTGGAACAGATGGCCCGATCGTTGATGCCTCTTGTTGAACGATACCGAATATCCCGTCAGCACCTTGCGCATGAATGCCGGTAATCCCGCCGGACCGCTCCGTAATAACAGGTGCGCATGATTGGTCATCAGCGACCAGGCATAAATCACCGTTCCGGTTTTTTCGCTTGCTTTGCCGATACGGTCCAGAAAATCCACACGGTCGGCATCATCAAGATAAATCGCCTTCCGCTCAATTCCCCTCACCATCACATGATGCAACGCTCCCGGGGCATCCAGCCTCGCTCCTCTCGGCATAGCGCTTCTCCTTTTAACATCCCTGGCCAATGACCGCTCTTTATCGGTAAAAGAGGTAACGTTTCTTTTTTTTACCTCTTTTAGTCGCGGTAGGGATGCCGGTTACCCGGCACCCCCCGCACAGATCCGTACGTGCGGCACTACCGCATACGGCTCCTGCCTTGAGTCATGGCGAATCGTACCTCCGGGAAGTCATGGCATATTCGGAG
>JAAXVR010000037.1 GCA_013335405.1 Chlorobiaceae bacterium | reverse complement strand
GCATAGGCGAATGCCTTGAAAAGAGCCTCGATTTTGTGGTGGGTGTTCTGACCGTCGAGGATAGCGATGTGGATGTTCGCCTTCATGCTTCCTGAAAGGGAAACAAAAAAATGTTCCACCATTTCGGTTGAAAAACCCTGTATGACCGGTCTCCGGAATTCAGCATCGAAAACGCAATAACTCCTTCCCCCGAGATCGAGCGCGCAGCGCGCAAGGGCATCGTCCATCGGGATGATAGCCCATCCGTACCTGCGGATGCCTTTTTTGTCGCCAAGCGCCTGCATCAGAGCGTCACCGATGACGATGGCGATATCCTCGACCGTGTGGTGGTCGTCGACATCGAGATCTCCCCTGCATTCCAGCGTCAGGTCGATACAGGAATGACGGCTGAAATTCGCAAGCATGTGATCGAGAAAGACCACGCCAGAATTGACTGAACCTTTTCCTGTACCGTCAAGGTCCACCATGACGGTAATGTCGGTTTCATTCGTGGTCCTCTGCACCGTTGCGGTACGTCCGGCACGCTGGTTTTCTGGCGGCATGGGCTTTATCAAAGGTAAAATGGTTCGCTGGAATGTTTCCGGTGATTTTTGACGGTTTTTTTCCCCTTCACGATAAATGTACTAAAAATATGCCAAAGTGATTCATGGGGCACAATCCGTCGAATTTTCCGTCAGGCAACCTTGTCGCAGATATCCCATGCATTCTGGTTTCAAAGAACCGCAGAGAGGGTTTCTTTTTCCGGAAGACGTAACTTGTTGTTAAATTACGTATGATTTACAGGAAGGCTTTTTGTTGTTTTGACGTCAGTTACGGCTTCAGCCCCTGAACACTCCCTGTGTATCCTTTCCTTTCAACAGTGCGGAGGAACTCTCATGAAAACGGTGAAACGGAAAAGCTGCATGAAAACCCGCCTGTTTTCCGGTATCAGCCGTATTGTGATGCCCTTCACACTCTTTTTTCTTGTTTCTCCACTCTTTCTTCTCGATGCTTCGCCGGCTTTGAAGAAAGCCCGCCTGGTTACCCTGTGGCAGCCGCAGGCGCAATTCGCCGGATACTACGCAGCGCTCGACAGGGGGATCTATGCAAAGCACGGCATCGATCTCACGATCATTCCGGGAGGGGCTGTGATCTCACCTGCCGAGATGCTGCGGAGCGGCAAAGCGGATTTTGCCGTGCTTTGGCTCGCTTCCGCTCTCCGCGAACGTGATGCCGGGGTGCAGTTGATCAACCTGTCACAGGTTTTGCAGCGCTCTTCGATGATGCTCGTATCGAGAAAGACTGCCGGCATAACCGGTATTGAAGCATTGAATGGAAGAAAAGTCAGTCTCTGGGATGGAACACTTTCCCTGTTGCCCCGTTTTCTTTTCAGGAAGTACGGTATTACGGTAAACGAAGTCAGGCAGTCCTACACCGTGAATCTTTTTTTACGTGGCGGAGTGGATGCCGCGTCGGCGATGTGGTACAACGAATACCACGTGATGCTCGAATCGGGTATCGATGCCGATGAGCTCAATGTCCTGTTTCTGAACGACTACGGTGTTAATTTTCCCGAGGACGGACTTTATACCCTCGAGAAAACGGTCAGGAATGAACCGCAACTCACAGCGGCATTTATTGATGCTTCGCTCGAAGGCTGGCGCTATGCTTTCGCACATCCGGAAGAGAGTGTCGATATCATCATCAGGCACATGCATAAAGCACATATACCGGCAAACAGGGCTCACCAGAAATGGATGCTCGATCGCATGCGCGATTTATCCGGTTCAAAGGGTTCGGAACACATGCCGGGAGTTCTTTCCAGGACGGATTACGAAACGCTTGGCCGTGAAATGAAAGCCGCCGGCCTGATCCGCAGTTATCCTTCTTTTGGAACATTTACCGGGAAAAGCCATGAAGGCCAATAGAAGCATTGTCTTCAGGCTGATTCTTGTTATTTCGCTCTGGAGCGGACTGATTTTTATCGTGGTGCTGGGTTACAATTACCATCATTCGAGAGAGGTGCTCGAAAAAGAGCTTGAAAAAAACGCCGCCAACCTCGCACTCTCTCTTGCCAATAAAGTTGATGCTGAACTGGTATCGGTTTCAAAAGTTACCGAAGGGGTGGCAAAGGCGCTCGAAACGGCCGATTACGATGAAAAAAGCCTTCGTCTTCTGCTGCGGGAAACACTCGAGGCCAATCCCGGCATCTATGGAAGTTGCGCGGCATTCGAACCGCACGAGTTCAGGAAGGAATCAGTCGCGTATGCCCTTTATTTTTTCAGGAGAAACGGCACAACAGACGCAATCCGTCTTGATCGTTCTTCCGGTAGTCTGCCCTATTTCTACTGGGATTGGTACCAGATTCCTTTCGAACTGGGGCGCAAGGAATGGAGCGAACCGTATTTCGATGAAGGGTGGGGCAACCAGCTCATGATGACCTGTTCGGTTCCAGTTTTCAAGGGCGGAAAGAGCGCAGGGCAAGTCAGGGGTATTGTCACTTCCGATTTGAGCATCGAATCGCTGACGAGGCTCGTCTCTTCAACAAGAATTCTCAGGACCGGTTATGCGGCGCTCATTTCCCGTCAGGGGGTAATCCTTGCGCATCCGCTGAAACAGTCGATCATGAACGAAACGTTTTTCAGCATTGCCGAGGAACGCCGTGATCCCGGGCTTCGGAAGCTTGGGCAAAAAATGATAAGAGGGGAAAGCGGCTTTGTTTTTTATAAAAGCCTCGTCGGGGTGAAGAGCTGGATGTATTATACTCCTATCCGCTCGACCGGATGGACGCTCGCCGTCATATTTCCAGAAGCCGAACTGATGGAAAACATCACGAACCTTACCATGGTTATGACGGTTATCGGTTTTTTAGGAATAGCGTTTTTGTGCATCGCAGTCTTTTTCATTTCGAAATCCATAACAAGCCCGCTCATTGCGCTTGCAGGAACGAGCCGGAAGATTGCTGAGGGCAACTTCGAACTTGATCTTCCGCCAATCCGGACCATGGACGAAGTGGGTGTGCTTACCGCTTCGTTTCAATCCATGGTCACCTCCCTGAAACAGTATATCAGGAACCTGACCGAAACAACAGCGGCAAAGGAAAGGATCCAGAGCGAACTCAAACTCGCAAAGGATATCCAGGCAAGTCTGCTGCCCCGGATTTTTCCTCCGTTTCCGGAACGTCCGGAATTCGATATCTATGCCATGATGAGGCCGGCCAAGGAGGTAGGAGGTGATTTTTACGATTTCTTTTTCACAGACCGCAACAGCCTCTGTTTTCTTGTTGCCGATGTTGCAGACAAAGGGGTGCCTGCCGCCCTGTATATGATGGTTGCCAAAACACTTCTCAAGTCGGAAGGGCAGAGGGTGGGGGATCCCGGCAAGATTCTCTGCAATGTCAACAATATTCTTGCCGAAGATAATGAAAACTGCATGTTCGCCACCGTGTTCGTTGCGATCCTCGATACGGTTACGGGAGAAGTGCGTTATGCGAATGCCGGGCATAATCCGCCGCTCCTTGTAAGGTCGGGTTCTGCAGCTTATGTGGACGCTAAACACGGCCTGGTGCTGGGTCCCCTGAAGGATTCATGCTTTGAAACCGGCAGCCTGATGCTGATGCCGGGGGATACGATTTTTCTCTATACCGACGGTGTGACCGAAGCGATGAACCGGGATGGCGAATTTTTCGGAGATGCGAGCGTGCTTGAAACCGTGGGCAAAGCGTCGAAAACAGGGGCGGCCAGTATCATCAGTTCGGTCGGGGAGGAGCTCGGGAGATTTACCGACGGAGCCGAACAGGCGGATGATATCACCATGCTTGCCGTCATCTATCGTGGCATGCCATGAGTCCCTTTTTGCCGGGTGTTTGTTTTTGGTATATTTGGATAATTTTCAAGTATTTATCAGCATCGGTCCCGATGATTTTCCGATCCGGCACCGGTACACTTTCAGCCAACGTAATCTGCGGGAGGGAGTGATGGAGGTTTGCCGGAGCAGGTTACTCGCGACACTGATTCTGCTTTTTCTTGTCGTGGCAACCGGATGCAGCAAAAGGGAGCATTTCGATCGTCTCGAACAGCTGGAGGGGAAAGAATTCGCAATTCTCGCCGGAAGCGTCTGTGACAAGCTTGTCCTGGAAAAATTCAGGCATGCCGAATTCAGGTATTTCAACACCGTTGCCGATGAAGTGCTTGCCCTGCAGACAGGCAAGGTCGATGCCATTGCTCTGGACGAGCCCATACTCAGGGTTATTGCGGCAAGAGCACCGGATCTTTTCCTGTTTCCGGAGCTCATCTCGGAAGACCGTTACGGATATGCCGTCAACCCGGGTGATCAGGAGCTCAAGAGTGCCATCGACCAGACTGTCCGGGAGCTCAGGGAAAGCCGAAGATATGACGAGATGATACATCGCTGGTTTTCACGGAGCGGCGGGAAAACCCTCATGCCCGATAACGGCAGCGATGGCAGAAACGGGGTGCTGAAGCTCGGCACGGCTCCTGTGACCGAACCGTTTTCCTATGTAGACGGTTCAGGCAATGTCGTCGGGTTCGATATAGAGGTGGCGAAGCATGTAGCCCGGAAGCTCGGAAGGAAACTTGACGTGGTCAGCATGGATTTCGGGTCCCTCATACCCGCACTGGTTTCGAACAAGGTTGACATGATAGGAGCCTGTATCATCATCACGGAAGAACGGGGCCGCAAGGTGCTGTTTTCCGAGCCATACTACACCGGAGGGATCGGTGTGATGGTCAGGAAACGGTAACAGCATGCATGAAGCTTTTGTCAGAGTTGCGGATCAGGAGAATTCAATTCAGGAAAGAGAACGTACCCGATGATCAAGATCGAGCATCTTTCAAAAAATTTCGGCACGCTGAACGTGCTCAGGGATATTTCGGTAGAGATCGGGGAAGGCGAAGTGGTGTCGATCATAGGCCCCTCCGGCACAGGAAAAAGCACCTTTCTGAGATGCATCAATCTGCTTGACCAACCCAGCGGCGGATCGATTCGGATAAGGGGGGTCGATATCCTCGCTCCCCGCACCGACATCGCGAAAATCAGGCAGAAAATGAATATGGTTTTCCAGTCGTTCAATCTCTTCTCCCACCTTTCCGTCCTTGAGAACCTTACGCTCGCTCCGGTCAAGCTCCTTGGGAAAAGCCCGGAAGAGGCCCGGACAAAAGGCCTTCAGCTGCTCAAACTTGTCGGTCTTGCGGAAAAATACGCTTTCTGTCCCGACGAGCTTTCGGGAGGGCAGAAGCAGAGGGTGGCCATAGCCCGCTGCCTTGCCATGGAGCCGGAAATAATCCTGTTCGATGAACCGACATCCGCCCTCGATCCGACCATGATCAGCGAGGTCCTTTCGGTTATCCGCCGTCTTGCCAGACAGGGCCTCACCATGCTGATCGTCACCCACGAAATGGATTTCGCAAGGGATGTATCGAGCCGGGTACTCTACATGGACGAAGGGGTCATCTACGAACAGGGGAGGCCCCGGGAAATATTCGACAGTCCGAAGCGGGAAAAGACAAGGGCTTTCATCAGGAAACAGCAGAGTTCTTTCCATCATATCTCCTCTGCCGTGTTCGATCTCTATGCCCTCAACGCCGAGATCGAAGGGTTCTGCAGCAGGCTTGCGGTCGGCCTGAAGTCACGGCAGAACCTTCTCCTGCTTGTCGAGGAGGTGCTCCAGCTCTCTATCGGCTCGCCATCTTCATTCCCGCTCGACCTGACGGTGAACTACGAGGAAAAGACCGATATGCTCGAGCTTCTTTGTGAAACACCCCCCGGAACGATGAACCCCCTGCAACTCGAAGGGGAACAGGCTGGCATCGGTCTCAGGATTGTCACAAACATATTGGAGAAGCATGAGTTCCAGCAATCCGCAGAGAAAAACAGGCTTGTCCTTTATCTGAAAAAACAATAAAGACTAAACCGTATCGCAATGATAATACAAACGATGAAAGAGGGTGCAGGGCTGGTTGTCACGGTATCCGGACGAATGGATGCCGTGACGGCTCCCGAATATGAACAGAAATTCGAAGAGATGCTTTCGAACGGTGAAACCGATTTCGTGATCGATTTCGAAAAGCTTGAATATATAAGCAGCGCAGGCCTGAGAGCCCTGCTTTCCACATCGAAGAAAATCAGGAACAAAAACGGAAAAATCCATCTTGCAAACGTCTGCGGCAATGTCCGTGAAGTCTTCGATATATCGGGTTTCACAGGGATCTTTCAGGTGCACGGCTCCGTTGCGGAAGCACTGGCGGTAATCGCGGGATAAATGATATCCGGGTTTTCTGACATCCGGATTCCGGCGGAACCGGAAAACCTTGCACGGCTCACTGCCTTTCTCGGAGCTTGTGCCGATGCATCAGGATGCGATGCATCCCTGAAAAACAACGTGCTTCTGTCTGCCGAAGAGGCTTTCATCAACATCTGCAGCTATGCCTATTCCGCGGAGAGGGGCGATGTTTCCGTTTCCTGCGGTCTGCGGGATGGACAGCTTGTTGTTGAAATGACAGACGAAGGTGTTCCCTTCGATCCGCTATCAGCGCCTGTTCCCGATATATCGCCCGGCCTGGATGAACGCACCCCGGGTGGCCTGGGAATCCATTTCATAAAAAAACTCACGGAAGGATGCATCTCCTACAGGAGAGAGAACCGCCGGAACATTCTGCGGTTTTGTTTCAGGTGCGGATCCGGCGAAAACTGATCGGTTCACGCTGCGATCAGCCGAGTACGGGACGATGCACGGTTCAAAAAAAAGTTGCATCTGTCCAAAAGAACGAGAACAAGAACAGGACTCGATACATGAACCAGATCATGCGCATACGCATAGTCATTTCAGTATTTCTGCTTGCAATGAGCCTCGTCTCCTGCAGCGGCGGTGATCATGCTTCAGGTTCACGCTCGAAAGGCTCTGTAGCCGTAGAGGATTTCAGCACGAAACGTATTGCGGTGCTGCTCGGCTCCACCCACGACCAGTATGCCAGGAAGCATTTTCCCCAGGCAACGATCCAGGAATACAAGTCCGTTCCTGACATGATCCTTGCCGTGAAAACGGGGAAAGCTGACGCAGGGATCTACAACTCCAACCAGCTGCCGGAGGTAATGCATGAGCAGAGCGGTTTTATGCTGGTAGGCAAGCCGCTTTTCTCGGCCGATATTGCCGTTGGAATCGGTAAAGGCAATGATGGACTCCGCCTGTCGTTCAACAGCTTTCTTGAAGAAATCCGGCGCAATGGAGTCTATGATGATATGGTCACAAGGTGGTTGAAGACAGGAGATTACCGGATGCCGGCAATTCCGGAAGCGCCGGGTGATCAGGGATCGATCATCGTCGGCATGTCCTATAATATGGGACTGCCCTTCACGGCGTTCAGCGACAACCGGCTCATCGGGTTCAACGTTGAAATGGTCGAAAGATTCGGGGCGTACCTTGGCAAACGCGTGGTCTATGAAGACTATGAGTTCGGCAATCTCATCGCTGCCCTGGTGACCGGCAAGATCGACATGATAGGATCGCTGCTTGCGATCACGGAAGAAAGGAAAATGAAGATCGATTATTCCGATCCCTATATCAATGAGGACGCATACCTGTTTTCGCTCAGAAAGCATGTCGCGCAGGGAGGCGTGCAGTCGGGTTCCGGCGACGCAGGAGATACTTTCGGCACAGTTATTTCCGGCATAGAACAGAGCTTCCGCAGCAACATCGTCGAGGAAGACCGCTGGAAGCTCATCGTCGGGGGGCTTTGGGTGACCGTCGTGATCTCCTTTTTTGCGACCCTTCTGGGAACGCTTTTCGGCGGTGTCATCTGTTTTTTGAGGATGTCGAAAAACAGGATGTTCCGAGGGGCGGCACGGGCATACATCTCCATAATGCGGGGAACTCCCGTGCTTGTGGTGCTCATGCTGATCTTCTACGTGGTTTTCGCATCGGTGAACATAGACCCGGTCATGGTCGCAGTAATCGCTTTCGGCATGAATTTCGCCGCGTATGTATCCGAGATGTATCGTTCCGGGATCGAGTCCATAGACCGGGGCCAGACGGAAGCCGGAATCGCCATGGGTTTTTCGCGGTTTGATGTCTTCCGGTACATCATCCTTCCCCAGACCGTCGTGCGTATCCTGCCGGTCTACAAGGGAGAGTTCATCTCGCTGGTCAAGATGACCTCGATCGTTGGATACATAGCCGTGCAGGATCTGACGAAAGCGAGCGACATCATCCGGAGCCGTACCTTCGACGCTTTCTTTCCGATCATCATGGTCGCCGTGCTCTACTACCTGATATCATGGTCGCTGCTGTTTTTTCTGGACCGGATCGAAAAAAAGATCGACCCGAAAAAGAGAAAACAGCCGTCGATTTCCACCTTCTGACAGCCCGGCAGAGCGTCGATATCGATGTCAGCGTGACATGAACCTGCCGATTATGTACATGACGAGGCTCAAGAGGATGGAAAGCATGATCGAGGTGCCGATGGGGAAGTAGAACCTGAAGTTTTCCTTTTCTATTCTGATGTCGAGCGGCAGATTGCCGATCCAGTGGAACCATCCCGTGTTCCCCGCTTTTGAGGCAGCCATGAGGGCGAGGCCGAAGAGGATGGCGGCAAGTCCGCCGATGACAAGTATTTTTCCTGCTTCTGAAAACACGGCTTGGATTTTTTTTAAAAGTTGCTAAATTTAAGGCCTTTGACTGTTGAAGATACAGATAATTGCAAATTAATCACGGCGGCCGGAAATGCATATTTTCCTTATGATTGTAGGTTTGCTTGCGGCTTTCATGCTCGTCGGCGTCATACTCCTGCAGAGTCCGAAGAGCGGAAGCGGCCTGACCGGAGGTATTTCGAGCCTCGGTACCGTCCAGACGCTCGGTGTCAGGAGGACAGGCGATTTCCTGACAAAGACCACAGCGATTCTTGCAGCTATCGTTATGCTGGCATGCTTCCTCGCCCAGTTCACCCTCCCCGGAAGGCAGACGATTGGCGGAACGAAAAGCGTTCTTCAGGAAAACGTACCTGCACCGGCAGCACCGCTGGTTCCAGCCGCTCCGGTAACGCCATTGCAGTCATTGCCTGCAGCACCGGCACTTCCGGCAACACCGGCGAAATAATTCAGTTTTGCACCCGTGGCTCAATCGGTAGAGCAACTGACTCTTAATCAGTGGGTTCCAGGTTCGAGTCCTGGCGGGTGCACCATAGGAAAGAAAGGCTTACAGGTTACTGCTTGTAAGCCTTTTGTGTTTATATAAGTCAGGGGTGTTTTTGAAATCAATCTTAGCAATCCCTTCTTCCGATCTCGATACCTCAGTTCTTCCATTTCATCTTTCAGGCCAATTATCCGCGGTTAAAAAATCGGGATGACAAATGGATTCGTCATAACAAACAGCACCAACAGGTCAGGCAAAGGAATTATTACGAGCATGTCATCCGTGATGAAAATGAATTGAATTGCATTCGACAATACATTTTCGGCAATTCCGGGCAGAGGGATGCAAATCGGAAAAATCCTTTCACTGTTCAACGGGTTGCGACCATCAGGAAAAATTTTAAGCCGGGATTTTGAGGCTTCTCAGAAGCTGGGAGTGTGCCCGACGTGGAAAAGTATTTCCAAAGATTGGTGAGGCTACGACTCGTGGCGGTCGTTTTTCCTTTTACTATTCAGGGAGTGAAATTCTGATTGTGAGTACAGATGCAGTTGTTCAGCATTTGACTGTTCATGCTGATGAAATTCATTCGAAATGTGATGGCTCGGATAACTCAATTTGGAAAGCTTGAGAAGAGGAGAGGGAATATGGTATGTTATTGGGTTTGCATGTAACGGACCAATTGCTCTATCTATTTACATAAGCATAATTGTAATAATAAGATATAATAGTCAGGTGCCTATAGATTTTATTTATTCATCGAACCTCGCTCCCTCTACCTGAAATACTCTCCTTTTCTGCCGATGACAACCTGATCGAGAACGTGAATCTCCATCAGGTTTCCTGAATTCTGTAGTATCTCCTGTACCATGTTCTCTGCCGAACTCACTTCTCTAATACCGGATGGGTGATTGTGCGCAATGACGAGTGCATGAGCATTTCTCAATGCCGGCACCGGAGAACGGCTTCTCTCGCAGATGAACAACTGAAGCGCTTGATGTTTCTTCTGCTGATCATGTCGAGACCAACAATCATGATTCCGGTATTCAGGCAGATCGGGCAGAACTTATCCTGCGTATTTTCATGGACGTTTCTTGTCATATGCGAAAATAGCAATCATGAATGCCCCTGATTACTTTTTCATGATAGTAAACAGGAGATTCGTTTGTCAGTGTTTTGCAGTAACGGGGGAGTGAGAGGCAAGGCCTTCAGGTATGTTACAAGAGATTGATCATTCATTGGTGATGAGTATTATTCCAATAATCGATGGTACGGATGTTTGTTAACCAGTAACAGCGGATGTGTTCTGTATGTAAATCGATGTGAATTAGTTTTTTATTAGAAAAAATATTTTACATTGATCATGCGATTCGATTGAAGAACAATTTAAAAGTCAATATAAATGCCGACAATTGCAGAATTACAGGCCCAGATGGCCGCGCTCCAGAAACAGATTGAAGAAAAGCAGGCGGAAGGAAGAAAACAGGCTATCGTTGAAGTTATCGCAAGAATGGATGAATTTGGTATTTCTCTTGATGATATAGAGGCAGCCAGAACAAAATCCAAAGTGAAAGTAAAATCTGTCGAAAAATCAGCCCCGCAGGAGAAAAAGCCTAAAATCGTCAAATACAGGATGGGTGAAAATGCCTGGAGCGGAAGAGGTCTTAAACCAAACTGGGTAAAGACGCTTGAACAAAATGGCGGCAAACTCGATGATTACCTCATCGCCAAGCCAAAAGAAGATGCTGCGGCAGAACCGGAAACGTTGTTCTGAACAATGGAAAAAAGGCCACGATTCAGTGGCCTTTTTCGTCAGGGACTATCATAAGGGAGTGTTCCCCGTATTCGAGGAGAATATCATGAGTCATGCATTGTGCGGCAACAGAACATCGTCTTGTGAAAACACGCAATCCTGAACGATGCGTATAAGCCGATGCGCAAGCTCCTTTTCACCTGCCACAGGTTTCCAGACATTGCCCGCCTTTTCCGGATACACGTTTTCACTGTTCCCCCCTGTTGAGGTTCCGCCTTTTCCTTAAGGGACGTTTTTTTTGAAAACAAGCGCGGAAAAACAACAATCATTCCCGTACCAATGCGTTCGAATCGCTCTCTGTCCGGCATCTCCTCCGGCGCAATGAGCATCAAAAGAGATCAGGCCGACGACCTTCAGAAAAAGCTTTCAGTGAACAAACTTGAAAGCTTTTTTTATTTTATGGCCGAAACCTTGTCATGCGAATTTTTCCTGCTTGAAAGTTCAGGGGAGTTCAAGCATATTTGCAGGGAGCTTGCAGGAGCAGGGCTGCCGTCAGATATCCTGCAACCAAGCATAACAGGCTTGACCGGGGCAGGTCCTGATTTAAAAAAATACACCCGTTGCGGGTGGATCTGCCTTTGATCCGGTTATTTCAGCCGTTACAGGTTTGCCGGTCAAGGAGCGGAGGAGTAAACGCGACAAAACACAGCATAGCAGAAAAGAAATCATGAATATTCTCAAGCCTGATGCCGCCGCCGCAGTTTTTCGGGATTTCGTCAAAAACGAAATCAGAAATGAAGGATTGAAAATAAAAGTTGCGGGAGTGCTTGCCTCGCCAGATCCCGCTTCGGCGACTTATTCCGACTATACCCGCAGCGCCTGTGAAGATGTCGGCATCGATTACCGTGTCATTAACATCGGGCCGGAATCGGTAAAAGAGGTCATTGAGGAGATCAATTGCGACCGGGATATCCATGGCATCTTCATTTACTATCCTATCTGGAATGATGCGAGAGACGCGGAAATCAGGGACCTGATGTCGCCGAAGAAGGATGTGGAGGGGCTTACGTCCTACTGGATAAGAAAGCTTTACGCGAATGACCGCTTTGACGGGGAGAAGAATCAGTTCAAGGCGATTCTTCCCTGTACTCCGTTGGCGATCATAAAAATACTCGAACAGACCGATGCATATATGCCCTACGGCCTGCCATTCAAAGGCCAGACCATTACCGTGTTCAACCGTTCCGAAGTGGTGGGAAGACCACTGGCATACATGCTTTCAAATGACGGAGCGAGGGTATATTCCTTCGATATCAACGGCTGCGTGGTTATCGATCTTTCATCCGAACAGAAGGAGGGGATTGTGGTGACGCGGGAAGATGCTCTTAAGGAATCCGATATTGTGATTACCGGTGTCCCGTCGAAAAATTTCGACAGGATCAGGGCAGGGGAATTGAAGGAAGGGGCGATCTGCCTGAACTTTTCATCTGTGCAGAACTTTACACCCGAAGCCCAGGAAACTGCCGGATTATACATTCCCCGGGTCGGCCCGATGACCGTGGCCATCTGCATGCGCAATGCCCTTCAGCTATATCGCAATTATCATCAAGAGAAGAATTGATAACCGGTATCGTTGACAAATTTCAGGTGTTGAGAATCGTTTTTTTCCAATACCTGTTTTCCGAAAATAAGGCCGTCCATGTATTTATAAAACGTTGAAAATACCCTTTCAACCATTCTCCCATTATCAGCATGACTTCGTATATCCGGAGGATTTATTTTATTTTACCTTGAATCAATTCAGTGATGAATCTGCTGAATGATTGCAATGCCAGGCGAAACAACCATTATTAACGTAAGAAAGTGGTTTTACTCGACGTACGGTCTGATATGCGGAGAATTGAAATAATAACGTATCGGAGATGTAACCGGCTTTTCGTTTATAATACTGAGCACAATAATAAACCGGCCATTACTATCTTCGTCTTGCTTATATTATGCAATACTGATACATAATCCTGCAGTAATCAATATCAGCGGCAAATGCTGAACAGGTATTAAAAGAGAATTATGCCTGAAAGAAAACAAGATATCCATCCTTTCGGATCATTGTCCGACGATTCACTCATCGCCTCTTTTGCCAGCTTTCCTTCACCGGTTTTCCTTATGGATAACGAAGGTGAAATCCTTCATACAGGAGGTTCATTCCTGTCCAAAACCGGCGAGGATGCCGGATGGCAACGTTCAGGCAGTAACGATCCGTGCCCGGTATCCGGCGTTGGCTACACCCCTCTTGCTGTTTCAGTGCTCAAAGAGAAAGCGCAGGAAGTGCTGAAGACAGGAAAGCCCTGCAGTTTCAAAGATATCCAGGGCTCCGTTGCATGGATGCATACCATCTACCCCCTGTACACTCCGGATGGCGGACTGAACCGTTTTCTGGTTATCGCAGGCAAGGAGGGAGTCAATGAGAACACGAAACGCAGGGGAGGTTACACGGACCTCGAGGTCCTCAATACCCTCCATGATGCGATTCCGGCCTCTGTCATTGTCGTCGATGCGCATATGCGTCTGATAGGGTGGAACCAGTTTTCCCGCGATACCATCAACGGGAGGAGCGAGGAAGAGATGCTCGGCGTCAACCCCTTCTTGCGGATCCATCCCGAAGACAGGGAGTATATCCTCGGGCTGTTTCTCAGGGTAGTGATCTGCGATGTCGAGGCAAGCGCCAAGTTCCGAATGCACCATAAGGACTCTGAGGACTATAAATGGGCTACGTTGCGATGCCGGCGGGTGGTTATCGAAGGCCAGCCTTGCGTTGTATCAGTCGTAACCGAAACCACCGAACTGAAGAAAGCCGAGGAAGAGCGTGAAAAACTGCAGGAGCAACTGCAGCAGTCACAGAAAATGGAGCTCATAGGCAAGCTTGCCGGCGGCATAGCCCATGATTTCAACAACATCCTTACCGGAATTATCGGCAATACCGAGATGCTCCTTGGTATGATCGACCAATCAAGTCCGTATTTCGGCAATATCAATGATATTCTCCGGCTTGCAAACCGGTCGGCGAAACTGACCGGTCAGCTATTGGCATTTGCACGCAAGGAGGTAATGAGGCCCCGGATCATGGATCTGAACGAAGCAGTTGCAGAGCTGCTTCCCCTTCAGCAGAGGATCATCGGCGAAAATATCCGCCTCGTCTTCCATTCTTCTGAAACACCGGTTTTTGTCAACTTCGATCCAGTTCAGCTCGATCAGGTCCTTACGAACCTGTTCGTCAATTCGAGGGATGCCATCACGGAAAGCGGTACGATACTGATCAGTTGCGAGGCAGCCAGTCCCGAAGACCATTCCGGCTTCCAGGACAAGGCGCTGCTCGGTTCCGGCGAGTATGTCCGCCTTTCAGTGACCGATACCGGTTGCGGTATCGAAGAAAAAGTTCTTCCCCACATTTTCGAGCCGTTTTTTACGACGAGGGAGGCAGGAAAAGGAACGGGTCTCGGTCTGTCGACGGTTTACGGAATCGTGAAGCAGAATCAGGGCCACATCTTCTGCCGGACACACATTGGGAAGGGGACGACATTCGACATCTATCTGCCGCTGCATGAGAAAAGCATGCAGGAGCACCACGAAGCGCCAAAGGTGCAGATGCCTTCGAACAGTAAGGAATCCATTCTTCTCGTTGAAGACGAGCCTTATGTGCTCAGGATCATGAAGGATATTCTTGAAAGCCACAGGTTTACCGTATATACTGCCGGCAATGCGGAAGAAGGCTTGCTGGTCGCCCACAATCAGCGGAACCTGCTGAATCTTCTTGTAACCGATGTGATGCTGCCCAAAACAAACGGCGTTCAGCTCAGCATGCAGCTTTTGAAGTACAATCCCGGGCTCAAGGTGCTCTTCATGTCAGGCTATGCTCCTGAATATATCGGTCACATGAGAAAATTCGACAAGGGGGCGAATTTTATCCAGAAGCCCTTCATGATCAATGATTTCATGAAAGCAGTCCACAAGGCATTGTCACTTCCCTGAGTTTTTTCACGTTCGAACTGTTGCAAGCCATTCGATAAACGTTCGAAAAACGGAATATCCTGCCGGAGAAAAATCAGCGGAAACTCCCGATAGTTATGGTTATCGAAGATCATATTGCCTCGGTTGTCAACGGGATTTCGACATGGTTTTTATTCATTTCTCCTGCGAAAATCCCTTTGTAGTCCGTTCATTCCTGAAAAATATGGTGCGCGAGAGCGCTTTCAGGCAGACATCGTCAGCTGCATTTCCTTATCCGTTCTGAGAACCGGCAACTCCGTTGTTCCGGAATATCGCGGCCGTTCGTTATCTGCCGTAACGGTATTTCCGGATTGCGGGCTTATCTTGCCCTGCAAACGGGATCGACGGGACAATCCAGCATGAAGGTGCACCGTTGAAGGGATGAATAAAGCTGTATCGCTGACAACTTCATATAATGTTTTATATTGAGCCGTACCCGCACTCCGGGAGTGAAAGAGAGCCTGCGTTATGAAAATCATCGACCGTTATATCCTCAAGTCCCACCTGCTGCCTTTTGGTTATGCATTCCTGATCATCGTTTTCATTCTCATACTCCAGTTTTTTACGGTATTTGCAGAGAGGTTCATCGGAAAAGGTATCGGGTTTTCAACCATTATCGAGCTTATCCTCCTGCAATCAGTATGGATGATAGGGCTTGCCGTTCCGATGGCGGTGCTTGTCGCTACCGTGCTGACATTCGCAGCATTGACCACAACTTCAGAGATGACGGTTTTCAGGGCATCAGGAATATCGTTATACCGGCTTATGGCGCCGGTTCTCGTTGCAGGTCTGGTTCTTTCCGGACTGGTTGAGCGTTTCAACAACGTCGTTATTCCCGTCTCAAATTACTATGCCCAGTCTCTGATGCTCGAGGTCGCCCGGACAAAACCCGATGTCGGTCTGACTGAAAACGCTTTTTCAAAACTTGTCGACGGGTATTCGATTTTTGTCCGGGATTCGAACGAAAAAACAAAGGAACTCAGGGGAGTCGTTATCTACGATTCGACAAATCCGGAATCGAGTATCATGGTGACATCGGAAAAGGGGACGATCGAATTCAGTCCGGATTACCAGTACCTGCTGATGACGCTGTTCAACGGCGAGATACATGAAGTCAGGCAGAACGATTTTTCTTCCTACAGAAAGATCGCGTTCACAAAGGACAGGTTTATCGTGGAATCATCGAAGCTGGACCTGACCCGATCCGTTAAAAACCGTATCCGTTCCGGTTACAACGAACTTTCGGCCGACGAACTGATCATGATAAGCGATGAATTGAGAAGACGTATTGTCCTGTCCGAAAATGCCGTCAGGAGAGCGAAAGCACAGCATGATGCCAGTATGACCGGGCGAGAAGGGTCTGGAGAGTCTCCTGCTTCAATGAAAAAGCAGGTTCCCGGCAAAGCAATGCACAATGACGCTCTCGATCGACAGGTATCGACGCTCGAGACTGAAATGAAAAACCTGGAAACCACCCGCAGGATGCTGAACCGTTACATGGTGGCATATCACAAGAAATACTCCCTGTCGTTTGCCTGTTTTATCTTCGTTCTTGTCGGTGCTCCCCTTGGCGTTCTGGCCAGGAAGGGAGGATTCGGACTTGGTGCGGTCATTTCGCTGCTGCTTTTCGTGTTGTACTGGGTGCTTATGATTCTTGGGGAAAATATTGCCAAAAAGGGAATGCTGGACCCTCTGGTGTCAGTCTGGTTTGCAAACACGTTCATGATCATTGTCGGGACCATGCTTGTCGTCAGACTCAACGGTCCGGTTTTCGGCGGTTCACGATGACACAGCGGCCGAAGGGTGGCTTTTCAGCTTTTTTTATAGCCTTTGCAGAGCGGTTTTTTCATACCCTTCTCATCGACACAGACGAAGGTGATGCTGGTACTGAACGTGAGCACTCTTTCCCCGGTTTCAATGCTTTTCTTGAAAACATTTACCCCGTACTCGACCGAGGTGATTCCGGCTTTGCCCTGTTCGGTGACAAAGCAAAGGATTGACCCTCCCCGTATGCTTTTCCTGAATTCGACCTTGTCCATTCCTACCGTTACGAAATTACATCCCGGATAATCAAGTGTTACCGCTATATAAGCGATTTCGTCGATCCATTTGAGGAGGTTTCCGCCGAACAGGAAACCATAGTGGTTAAGATGCTCCGGAAGGACAAGTTTATAGTTTTCCATCGGATACGCTTGCGCCCGTATGAATTGTTGGTAAACAGACCGTTTTCCTGTGCTTTACAGGAATGTAACGAAAGATCGTGCCGGTATGGTGACAAAGGAGAGATTTTCGGGATAGCAGGTGTAAAATTCATGCAGGGAAGTTTGCATCTTGAGGGTCTGACCGGTATTGTCAGAATGCCGGAAATAACAATTACGTGCCCAATATACAATATAAACACGTCGCTGTTTTCGTTTAAATAAAATACAAGGTGTATTTTAAGCATGAAAGCAGTTAAAAACGGACTGATAATCCTTATATTGACGGGATTGATGAAACGATGAATTATCCATATCGTGAAAATGTTCCATGGATACTGATCGAACCGGATAAACCGTTATCTTCCTTGGTCAAAGCAGGTCAGGACGCATTACTGTCCCATCGGACGAAATCCCCGTATGCTTCAAGGCTGTAAGGAAGAGCTGCTCAATAGACAATTCAGAAACTTCTAATAATCGATATGAGCTTTTTAAGTAATCTGTACAGTGATGTTGCAATTGATATAGGAACGTCGAATACCCGTATTTATATCAGGGGTGAAGGCGTTGTCCTGTCTGAGCCTTCAATTATCGCAAGGCAGAGGGAATCAGGCAAAGTTGTCGCTATCGGACAGGAAGCCCTGATCATGCATGAAAAAATCCATCCCGGGATTATTACCATACGGCCGCTTGCCAACGGTGTGATTGCCGACTATGATTCCACCCAGGAACTCATCAAGGGACTGATCCTGAAGGCCAAGCTTCACAACACCTTCGGTATACGCAACATCGTCATGAGCATACCTTCCGGTATCACCGCGGTTGAAAAACGATCGGTCCGGGATTTTGCTCACCATGTCGGAGCTAAAAAAGTCTATCTGCTCACTTACCCGATGGCCGCAGCCATCGGTATCGGACTCAACATCGATGAACCGACGGGAAACATGGTGGTCGAAGTTGGAAGCGGTACGACGGAAATAGCCATCATATCACTGAACGGCATCGTATCGGGTGAATGCCTGAAAGTCGGAGGTACTGAAATGTCAAACCTCATCATCCGACATTTCAACAAATCCTACAACCTCGCCATCAGCGATACGACGGCTGAAGACGTCAAGATCAAGCTCGGTTCGGCATACAAGATGGAAAATGAGATAACCATGCCGGTTCGTGGCGTCAATCTTGCATCGGGGCTTCCTGAAACAAGGGAGGTTGATTCAGTCACGATCAGGGAGGTGATTGCAACCCCGATAAGCCAGATCATCACGGCAATCAAGAAAAGCCTTGAAGTGCTCGTCATCAAGCCGGATATTTCGGTGGATATTCTCGACAGGGGTCTTTACCTTTCGGGAGGCGGAGCGCTGATGAAGGGCCTCGACAAAAGGATACAGAGGGATACGAGCCTGAACGTGCATATGTGCGACGAGCCGATGAGCATTATCGTCAAAGGAATGGGTGAAGTGCTCGAGAACCTTGACAAGTACAAGGAGATCTGCACGCCCTGATATTTTGTGCGGAGTTATCCCGAACTGATGATAGGTACATTTCCGACAGGCGCTGCATTGCAAGCGCCTGTTTTGTTCCGGGCATCCGGATTGATATCCTGACTGATAGAACGCCACCTCGCTTTATTTGTTGCGGAGTCTGATTACCCCCGGTCGGTCCCGACGAGTCATGATCGAAATCCTCATCCCGAAAGCTATCGGTACTCCGGTTTTGACGTTTATTCCGATCTTGTCGGGAGGAGACTGCTCACGACAGGAGAGAGAGCTGACCGGAAAAGCCATGCCAGTCGCTCTTTTGCGTTGGATGGCTGCCCCGGGCTTGTCAGGTTGCGACGATTTGTTTTTATTGGAGAGGATAATCAGGGAGTCCGAAACCTTCCTCAACACCCTAAACTCTATAGAGCGATGAACATACTGGTCACCGGCGCCGCCGGTTTTATCGGTTCTCATGTCTGCAAGCAGCTCCTTGAACGGGGCGACCGGGTAACCGGCATAGACAATATGAACGATTATTACGATGTTTCCCTCAAACATTCGAGACTTTCGCTTCTGGAGTCCATTGAAGGGTTTTCGTTTATCAGGGGAGATATTTCAGACAGGGAAGTGATGGAGCAGGTGTTCAGCAGTGGAGCTTTCGACAAGGTGGTCAATCTTGCGGCGCAGGCCGGAGTGAGATATTCGCTGATCAATCCTCATTCCTATATCAAGAGCAATATCGAGGGTTTCCTCAATATTCTCGAAGGATGCCGGCATAACGGGGTGAAACATCTCGTCTATGCATCATCGAGCTCGGTTTACGGTGCTAACGAAACCATGCCATTTTCAGTGCACGACAACGTCGATCACCCCCTGTCGCTCTATGCTGCAAGCAAGAAGGCCAACGAGCTCATGGCGCACACCTACAGCCATCTCTACAACCTGCCGACGACCGGATTGCGCTTTTTTACCGTATACGGTCCATGGGGAAGGCCCGATATGGCGCTTTTTCTCTTTACCGATGCGATATTGAACGGGAGGCCGATCAAGGTTTTCAACTACGGAAAGCACCGCAGGGATTTCACCTATATCGACGACATCACCGAAGGGGTATTGAAGACACTTGATCACATTGCGAAACCGGATCCATCATGGTCAGGCCTGAAGCCCGATCCGGGTTCGAGCCGGGCGCCCTGGCGGGTCTACAACATCGGCAACAGCAGGCCGGTGGAACTCATGGATTATATAAGCGCTCTCGAAAAGGAGCTGGGGCGGACGGCGGTCAAGGAATTCCTTCCCCTCCAGCCCGGCGATGTTCCCGACACCTATGCAGATGTCGAGCAGCTCGTCAGCGATGTGCACTACAAACCCGGGACCTCCGTCGAAGAGGGCATCAGGCGTTTCGTCGCGTGGTACAGGGATTATTATACGTGCTGAGCGGGATGTGGGGTGTGGGGTGTGGGGCCGACTGCATTTTTTCAGGGCTGCAGGTTCTCCATTTCCAGCTGAGGCAAAACAGGAAACCGGACCATCGAGTTACAGAGAATAGCGTAGAGGGCACCGCCGGGTTGTTGTCGTGAGAAGTCTCTGGTGCAAGGCGGCCGGAAGGGAAATGCAGGTTCAGCGCATAAAAAAAATATTTTATGGGGATATCGCACCCGGAATACTTTTTAATTTCAATGCTCTCCAGACCATTCTTGCGATAGTACGAGTATATATGTATTTTGTCTCATTAAATTACAGATTTGATGTCCCCCCAGATGGCTCAATCTGTCCCCCCTTTCATATAAAGTTTTTTCATAATGTCCCTTTTCGATATCAGTGACATGCATGTGCTCGCCGGCTGGATCCTTATTGTCGGAGGCGTTTATATCTATCTTGACCTGAAGAGACGAAATAAAAAACTGAAAGGACAACGGCAACCAAAGTATTACAAAGACAAAACAGAAAAACAGCGATAACTCTCTTCCATACCTCTTTTGTACATACCCCCCACTCTCCACCTCCCATTTCTCCTCATTCCGGCTTCATGTTTGTTGAAGAAGATTGCATGCAGTCTGCGTAATCCGTTTTAGATCAATAAAATAAGATAGTTATGAGAATTTGAGATAAATAGAAAACTGATAAAAAAGCGTCTATTTCAGT
>JAAXVR010000062.1 GCA_013335405.1 Chlorobiaceae bacterium | reverse complement strand
ACCCTGCAAGCACCTCACACAGCCAGCTGACCGAGGAACAGAAGAACGAAGGCGGCCTGTCACCCGACCTCATTCGCCTCTCGATCGGCCTCGAACACCCGGATGACCTGATCGAAGCGCTCGATGACGCACTTTAATACACCCTTTAAACAACGATCACCCATGGCACACATCGCAAGGAAACTTACCGATCTTATCGGCAATACGCCGCTGCTCGAGCTTGAAAATTTCAACCGCGAGCACAACGCCCTCGGAAAGATTACAGCAAAGCTCGAATACTTCAACCCCGGAGGAAGCGTCAAGGACCGCATCGGCTTCTCGATGATCGAGGATGCCGAAAAGAAAGGACTTATCAACAAGGATACCGTTATCATAGAACCCACGAGCGGAAACACCGGCATCGCCCTGGCGTTCATCGCTGCTGCGAAAGGATACCGGATCATCCTCACCATGCCCGAAACCATGAGCGTCGAACGCAGGAACCTGCTCAAAGCCCTTGGAGCCGAGCTGGTGCTGACACCGGGCCCTGAAGGAATGGGAGGGGCCATCAGAAAGGCAGACGAACTTCATGGCACTTATCCCGGTTCTTTCGTGCCGCAGCAGTTCAAGAACCTTGCAAATCCGGAAATCCACCGCAGAACAACCGCAGAAGAGATATGGAACGATACGGACGGTGAAGTTGACATTTTCGTAAGCGGCGTCGGTACAGGGGGAACTATCACCGGTGTCGGAGAAGTGCTCAAAGCACGCAAGCCCGGCGTAAAAATCGTCGCCGTCGAACCCGCTGACTCGCCTGTCCTTTCCGGAGGCAAGCCCGGCCCGCACAAAATCCAGGGTATCGGCGCAGGGTTCGTCCCGGATATTCTCAATAAAGGCGTCATCGACGAAATCATCACGGTGAAAAACGAAGACGCGCTGCAGACAGGCAGGAACCTTGCACGCACCGAGGGTCTCATTGTCGGCATCTCTTCGGGCGCCGCAGTATATGCCGCACTGCAGCTCGCGCTGCGTGTGGAAAACAGGGGTAAAAGGATCCTGGTTATGCTGCCCGATACCGGCGAAAGGTACCTTTCAACCCTCCTCTACCAGTTCGAACCTGAACAGGTGAGCATCTGAATTGAGTAAAGGAATTGCGTAATGCTTGTTGCATCTGATACATTTCATCTTATACTTTGAACGAATGCCGGAAAAGGGGGGCGATTGACTGTCAATCAGGCAGTGTGATACATCAGCCCTTCTTTTCCGCAGACCGTTGAACGGAAGAACAAGCGAAATAGCATACCATGCATTTTGAAACCATCGCAATCCATGACGGACAGGCACCCGACCCCCGGACAGGTTCGGTGACTGTCCCCATTTACCAGACATCCACGTTCGAAAGGGAAAACCTCGACCAACACGGTGAGTTTTTTTATTCGAGGATCGGCAACCCCACGAGAAAAGCCCTCGAATCCACGCTCGCCCTTCTCGAGAACGGTCGCCACGGCCTTGCATTTTCATCCGGCGTCGCCGCAGCACATGCCGCACTGCAGGTACTGAAACCGGGGG
>JAAXVR010000036.1 GCA_013335405.1 Chlorobiaceae bacterium | reverse complement strand
TGCTTTCGTTTTCCGTCATACGTGTTTCTTTTTCAATCCCGTTTATCCCCAGGGCAATCCGTCTGCTTGTTTTCTTGCTCCTAATCTATCAGTCGGCCCCATACCATCCAATGACACCTTTGTTACAAATCTGTTAACAAATCAGCGATTGATGTAACCAAGCTCAGTGATGATCTTTTTTCCGTCAGCGGTACCTGAAAGATCAATAAACTGCTTAACCCTGCCTGTCGGGTAACCGGCCGTATAAAAATAAAGCGGTCTTGATGCAGGGTATGATCCGTTTTTGACGTTCTGCACCGTCGGAGGAATCCCGTTCAACAAGAGTGCCTTAACGGAACGATCGACAAATCCCATCCCGAGAAAACCTATCGCCGCAGGAGTGGTGCTGACCCGGTTCTTCACCGCACCGTTACTCGACTGTGTCTCTGCATTGCCGACAATCTGGACTCCCTTGCCGATGACCAGTTCCCTGAACGATTCTTCGGTGCCGCTGTTCGATTCACGCTGAATAACGACAATGCGCGAATTCGGACCGCCCACCTGGTTCCAGTTCGTAACGGCGCCACGGTAAATATTGCTGACCTGTGCTTTCGTGAGCGTGCGAACGGGGTTTCCGGGATGAACAACAATGGCAAGTCCGTCGAGAGCTATCACATGAGGCACGGGAGTGATTCCTTTGCTCCTGGCGGCAGCTGTTTCCTGGCTTTTCATGGCCCGTGACATGGATGCCACGGAGCAGGCACCATTGATCAGGCTTTTTGCACCATTACCGCTGCCGGATTCACTGACAGTAACACGAACGGCATATTTCTTTGAAAAATATGCCGCAAAAGATTTAGCTATCGGACCGACAGTAGTCGAGCCGTCTACGACGATAGATGCTGCTGCTGCATAAGCGAAGCTGCTCAATGCTAAAAAAATGGGCAGTGCAAAAAGGAATATTTTTCTTGTCATGGCTTTAATCTGTTAAAACGCTTTTTCTGTTCTTTTCATCGTCTGTTTTCCTTTGAGAGCCCGTAAGATACTCACCTGCGGGATAAGATTGAAATTCCGCACATCAAGCTGTCCCTGAGTATACTCTATCCGCTTTAAATAAAGATAGTTATCGTGATGTCAGGATAAATCCCGCTTCCGTACGAACGCATTTCACTCCCATGTGAATGCAATACCTTCAAGGCCATCACTTCAGTCCAATCACTCATTTTTTATCTTTGAATGGACAATAAAAATATGTTAACTTCAGAAAAAAGGTTCCCCCCTTGAAGAAAAAGGGCGCGAATCGGACATGAAACGATATAATGCATTACCAACCAAAACGATAACTACCATGTCAAACGGAACTACAGATTTATCGGCCGGCATCAGCAATCTCGCTTCGACCGCCGGAAAACTTTTCCAGCAGCAGGCTGAGATGCTCACTGGCGTACTCAGCAACGCAGCCCAGCTCATCGGACCTTTAGGGAAAGCATCCCTCGATGCCGCCAACAGCATCCTGAATGCCGCCAGCCAGGCCCTTCAGACGATTTCGGCGGCGATTGCCAAAAAGTAAAAAAAACTCTTCCGCAGAAGAAAAGCACCCTGTACAACCTGCAGGGTGCTTTTTTTTATGCCAGATCTCAGGATTTCTGCATGAATTTGCCTTTTTGAGCTCACTCGTGTTTTCTTATTTTTGAAGCACCCTTTTCATTTTCTTTGACACACCTATGGCAAAATCCTGGGACAGTACCGGAAAATTCAACCGTGAAGCGTTTCTGTGGGATGACAACCCTCAACGGCGCTTCCTGGCCGATATGGTTGCCAATGCAATCCTGGCTGCTGTCAAACCCCGGACCGGATTGAATGCACTCGAAATCGGGTGCGGTACCGGGCTTGTTTCTCTTGCGATAGCTCCCGAAACAAATAAACTGACCGCCATAGACACCTCCATGGAGATGCTGGAAATACTGAAGCTGAAGGCGGAAAATACAGGAATTGCAAACATCACTACCTGCTGCTCGGATCTGGAAAGTTATTCGGAAAAGAGTGTTCCTCCGGAAAAGTTCGGACTGATCTACTGCAGTATGGCACTTCACCATATCGAGGATACTCGCGGGTGTATCGGCATCCTTTCGCGAATCCTTTCACCCGGAGGCATTATTGCCATCGCAGACCTGGAGGCCGAAGACGGCTTCTTTCACGATGATCCGGCAGAAAAAGTGCATCACGGCTTCGAACGGGAATGGCTTGCAGAGCTTTTCAGGCTGAACGGTCTTCGGGAGACTTCATACAACAGAATTCACGTGATCTGCAAAACAAACAGGGAAGGTCGCAATGCCGAATATCCTGTTTTCCTCGTCACGGCATCGCACGATGTCTGACAAAATCTCATAATTTCAATGATACCACCTGAACTCAAAATGACATTCAAGGCAGTTATCTTCGACCTTGACGGGACCCTTCTCGATACCCTGCAGGATATCGTCAATACCCTCAACACCGTACTCTCAAGGCACCGTTACCCGGAACACACCATCGATGAATGCCGTTTTCTTGTTGGGCACGGGCTGAAGGAACTGGTCAGGAAAGCCCTGCCGGAAAACGCGGCCACACCGGAAACCATCGATCTCGTACTTGCCGACCTGGTCGAAGTGTACAACGATAACTGGAACGTGCATTCACGCCCTTACCCGGGAATTCCGGTCCTGCTCGACAGACTTGGGGAACTTGGAGTCAAGACGGCGATACTTTCCAACAAGGCACACCGTTTCACGCTGCTTTGCGCGGATACACTTCTCGGAAAGTGGAAATTCGATACCGTACAGGGATACCGCGACGACATGGAACCGAAACCCGATCCTGGAGGAGCGCTCCGAGTGGCGGAATTGCTGGAAGAAAAACCATCCGGAATATTGTATGTCGGGGACAGCGGCATCGACATGCTCACCGCCTCCAGGGCAGGCATGTACCCGCTCGGTGTTCTCTGGGGGTTCAGGCCGGAGAGCGAACTTCTGGCTCACGGAGCGAAAAGCCTCGTAAAACACCCGGAAGAGATACTCGGTTTTTTCAGGCCTGAATGAAAACAGAGTATCCCTGCTGACTGAAAACAGCAACAGGAAAGCAGAAAATATTCATGAAAGAAGACGAAGCCGGGTAAATACGTAATCGAGCGAGTCTTCATTGAGAACGATCCTGGAAAAGCCTGTCCTGCCGAGCTCTTTCGGACGGTTGTCCCTGCTGCTGATGAATTTTCTGCTCTGTTTCCCGTTGAACCAGTAGACGAGCCTGATTTTGTTGCCATCGATCTCGAGCGCCGTTATGCCCCGTTTGCCGATGGCACAGCCGGAATTGAAAACGCTGGGAATGGTTATGTTGTTGTAGAGGCCGCTTCGCAGGCCTATTTTTTTCCCCTGGCGAAAACAGGTATCGAGTTCTGCCTTGAGAGCGAGAATCTTTTCCTCAATATCCTTGCGCTTTTCCGGGTTGGCCTGGGGAAAAGCCCTGCAAAGCTCTTCAATGCGGAAATTCAGGAAATCGACCCGCGAAAGGGACTCGAACAGCGGGCGATGGGTATGGCCAATAATGGATACTATTTTGGACTGGTTGGAAAACTCATAAATGGATTTCTCGATTGCAAACCGTCTGCGGCTGTTATAGGCTGTCGAAAAGTTCCTGATGCCTGCCGGCTTTGCCACGTAGCGAAGGAAAAGAACGATCGCCCTGCTGACCAGGGGATAGGTTTCCCAGAGCAGTATCGACGCCTGGTGGCCGTGGAAAAGCAGCATCGTATCGTTGCCATAATGAAATCTCAGTGATTCGACAAGCCATGGGGCCAGCCTGTAGCCTTTTTCTTCCAGCAGCTCGGCGTCATGGTTTCCGTATGTTTTCCAGAAAAAACCGTTCTGCTCGAACTTGAGGAAAAGATCAAAAAAATCGCCCCATTCATGGTCAATGCTCTCAAGAGGAAATTTCAGCAATTCCTCGATATCGCCGTTGAGCACAAGGCTGTATTTTCCGGGCAGATAATAACCCGAAAGCATAGTCCTGACGAGATCGGCATTCCGGCGGAATTCGTCCCTCCTTCCGCCGTTTCCCATATGCAGGTCACTGAGAATGACTACTTTCGAGGATTGTTCGAGCTGTATCGGCTTTGCGTTGATGAGCAGGCGCTCGAGATGCGGATGCTTTTTCTGGTGAAACATCATAAGTTCAGAGACACACTACATCATTTCCCTTCCTGATTTTCTTTATCCGGCTGAAAGTCCATTTGCGCTTGCGGATTTTTCGGGGTCACGCTCATGAACGACATCCGTTGACCGCATTCCGGGAATGGTTATTACAACAGCGATACCCTGGCTTATAACGGATAACGGGGTATTGACCGTTCCGGAAAGAGGGCTGAAGAGATGATATACCGAAAAAAACATCGAACCGCAAAATGCAAAGAGCAACCGGACCGATTCAGCGGCATATGATACGCAAGGGACCCGACGGCCGCAGCCGGAGGGGGCGATGCATGCCTGCCGTCAGGCGGTCTGATTGTCCGCCTTCGGCTGTTATCATTTTAATAAATATTTTAGTACAATAAAGGAAAGTCGACCCATAGGGACTGAATTGCATGCATTGAAAATTTTTCTCAATAACCACTAAATAAACAAGAGCCATGTCAGACGGATTGAAAATCGACGTTTCAGGCACAGTCAACTCCCTGCTCGAAGCCGCGGGCAACATCGCGAAACTGCCTCTTGATCTCCTGAACAACGGAGTGAAAACAGCCGTTTCCGTGATTGAACCTGCAACCAGAACTGCAGCAGATCTTGCGTTGACTATTTTGAACACGTTGAGCCAGGTGCTTCAGAATATCGCATCGGTCATCGCGCCAAAAAACTGAACGATAACGGCAACCACAAGAAAGCCTCCTTTTCCTGCGGAAAAGGAGGCTTTTATTTTTTTCCAGTAACGGTCACGGCAATGAGGAGCAGACCGGCACCGCACTCATCTTCCGCAAGGTCCTTCAGCGGATCGATTCAAGGAATCGTTCCGCGTCCACAGCAGCCATACAGCCTGTCCCCACAGCCGTAACCGCCTGCCGGTAGGTGTAATCCTGGACATCTCCGCAGGCGAAGACACCCTTCACGCTTGTTTCCGTCGACGATTTTTTTGTGATGATGTACCCATAGTCATCCAGTTCGATCTGCCCCTTGAAAAGATCTGCATTGGGAGCATGACCGATCGCCATGAACACCCCGTCGCACTCGTGTTCGGTCAGTTCGCCCGTGCTGACGTTCTTCAGGCGTATACCGGTTACCTTCTGACCGTCCCCGAGGATCTCGTCGACAACCTCGTTGAGCATGGTACTGATCTTCGGGTGCTTCATGGCCCTCAGGCTCATGATTTTCGATGAACGGAATTCCTCCCGGCGATGAACAATGGTAACACCGGAAGCGAATTTGGTCAGGTAGAGGGCCTCCTCCATTGCCGTATCACCTCCTCCGACAACCATGACCCTGCAATTTCTGAAAAAGAACCCGTCGCAGGTCGCACAAGCCGATACACCTTTTCCACGATATCGGTTTTCCGATTCGATACCGAGCCATTTCGCATTTGCTCCGGTCGCAATGATGAGGGCGTGGGTAAGAAGCTCCCTTCCGTCTTCAAGCGTGAGCGAAAACGGGCTTCTGGACAGATCGGCTTCCATGACATTGCCGGTGATGAATTCGGATCCGAACTTTGCAGCCTGCTCACGCATCCTCATCATCAGCTCCGGCCCTGGTATTCCCTGGGGAAACCCGGGGAAATTCTCGATATCGGTAGTGATCATCAACTGACCTCCAGGCTGAAAACCTTCGATGACAAGGGGTTTCAGATTGGCTCTCCCGAGGTAGATCGCGGCGGTGTAACCTGCCGGACCGGTCCCTATGACGATTATATCGTGCGTTTCGTTAGCCATGCGGATAGAGAGATGGAATTGTGAAAAAAAATCCCGGCATGCTCTGGGAACGTGCCGGGAATAAAACGAGTGCTCCGTCAGCCGGCGATATACTGATCTATTTTCTTTGCAATCATATTTTTCGGCATAGCCCCGACCATCTGATCGACAACTTCACCATTTTTGAAAACAAGCATTGAGGGAATGCTTCTGATACCATATTTAGCCGCGGTCTGCGGATTATCGTCAACATTGAGTTTCGCGACGATCGCCTTGCCCTCGTATTCCCCGGCAAGTTCCTCAATCACCGGGCCAAGCATCATACAGGGGCCGCACCATGCCGCCCAGAAATCGACAAGCGCCACTTTGTCTGCATCGAGAATCTCGGCCTTGAAATTCTGGTCCGTAGCCATAAGGTATTTTCCGCTCATATTGTCCTTCTTTATTTTTGAAATTAATGATTGCACTGAATCGATAAACACGAAAAAACAAACTTATCAAGTTAACAAAAAAATCCCAAAAAGCACCTATCCCGTTATCCTGACATTATCAGGGCCGAGTATTTCCTCGAGTTTTTCAATAACACCCTCCTCAGCATCTATGGGCGTGCTTCGTGCAAAAAGGGTCATGGTTTCAATGTTTTCGCCGGACTGCACCTTCACTTCGAAATCGACAGGCGTACCTCCTTTGGATTGTTCGCACAATTTTTTCACTTTCGAAAGCTTCTCGATCTGCGACAGTTCGTCGGCATCGACCTTGAGGATAACTTTTCTGACCATGGCACTCCTGACCTTCCTGACAGGAATGACTTCCCGCACAAGCAGTTTCAGCATGCCGCCGCTCACTTCAGCCTCGGCGACAAGCATGACCACCTCTTCAGGTTTCATCAGGTGACCGAAATGTTCATAAACACTTGCAAATACGGTAAAATCAGCCTTTCCCGTGAAATCCTCTATGCTGCCGAAAAGCATCTGTTTTCCTTTCCGGTCCTGATATGGTTTGATCGAGACAATGATCCCGATCACCTTGTACTGCTTTGCCGGAACAACTTCCTTTTCGTTGAGATGGAGTGTTGCGAATGCCAGCCAATCGCGCCTGAAGGGTGACAGCGGATGGCGGCTCAGGTAGAAGCCCACAAGTTTCTTTTCATGCAGCAGTTTTTCCGATTCCGGCATGGCATCCGCCTGGTCCATTTCAGGAAAATGCTCTTCTTCGAGAGGCACGCCCTCTTCCGCAGTGAAAAAACCGCACTGGCCAAGCGTCACCGAACGGTTGCGCATCTGCCCGAACTTGATTGCCTTGTCGATGTTGGTGAGCAGTTTCGCCCTGTGGGGATCGAGTTCGTCCAGGGCGCCTGAAAGAATAAGGCATTCGAGCGCTTTACGGTTCATGAGCCTGAGATCGATGGAGGCTGTAAGGTCGAAAAGGTTCTGGAAATCGCGTTTCCGCCTGAGTCGCGATGTCACGACAGCCCTTGCAGCGCCTCCCACCTGTTTGATCGCGCTCAGTCCCACCCTGATTGCGGAATGGCCGGAAACATCCTCGACAGAAAACAGGGCATCGCTTTTGTTGATCGAGGGGGGAAGAGTCGTGATGCCGAAGCTCTTCGCCTCGTCCGTCAGGTGTTTCATCCTGTCGGTATCGCCGATCTCGCTGTTCAGGATCGCAGTCATGAACTCGATGGTATAATGGGCTTTCAGATAGCCGGTCCAGTAAGCGAGCACACCGTAGGCCGCAGAATGACTCTTGTTGAAACCATATCCGGCAAACTCGGCCATGAGTTCGAAAACCCTCGTCGCAAGGGTATCGTGCACACCTATCCCTACAGCTCCCTGTACGAAGTCTGCCTTGTACTTCTCCATGATCTCAGGCTTCTTCTTCCCCATGGCCTTGCGGAGATTGTCCGCCTTTGCCAGCGAAAAACATCCCATGACCTGGGATATCTGCATCACCTGTTCCTGGTAGACGATGACCCCGTAAGTCTCCTTGAGAATATCCTCCAGCATCGGATGCATGTAGTCAATCTCTTCCCTGCCGTGCTTCCGGTCCACAAAAAGGTCGACCGCATTGCGTTTTTCATCGATCCTCGCATTGAGAGCCCCGGGCCGGTAAAGGGCGCTCATGGCTATGATATCACCGATCTGGGTTGGCTGGAGGCGGGTCATGTAACTCTGCATTCCCGATGACTCGAACTGGAAAATTCCGGCCATTTTTCCGTCCTGGAAGATCCTGAAAGTCTTGCGGTCGTTCATCGGCACCTTTTCAAGATCGATATCGATGCCATGACGTCTTTTGATGAGCTTGAGTGTTTCATCTATCACCGCAAGCGTCTCGAGTCCCAGATAATCTATTTTCAGAAGCCCTGCCGTTTCGATCCAGTTCTTGTCGAATTGCGTCACGACCTGCTTTTCCTCACTTTCGTCGGATGACTTCCCTTTCGACAGCTCCTCTTCTTCGAGATCGATCTCATCGGCATATTTCCGGACCTCGGTTTCAATCTTGTTCGAAACATAGAGCGGTACCTGCTCTTCGAGCGGTCCGTCCGTAATGACGACAGCGCCGGCATGCATGGAAACATTGCGCGCCCTGCCTTCGAGAGCACGAGCGTATTCCATGAGCTGGCGGTTTTCCGGAGTGCTTTCGGCATACTGCTTCAATTCCCTGACCTCGTTCAGGGCTTTTTCAAGCGTTATCCCCGGTTTTCCCGGAACGAGCTTGGCAAGTCGGTCAACAACGGGAAGCGGGACCTCCAGAACCCTGCCGGCATCACGAATCGCGGCTTTCGCACCGAGCGTACCGATGGCAATAACCTTGGCCACGCTTTCCTGGCCGTATTTTTCAACGGTATACTCGAGAACCTTCTGCTTGCCTACAGGGGTGAAATCGATGTCGATATCAGGCATCGAGGAGCGCTCCGGGTTCAGGAAACGCTCGAAAAGAAGCTTGTATCTCAGGGGATCAATCCTGGTGATCCCGGTCAGATAGGCGACGATGCTCCCTGCAGCCGACCCCCTCCCCGGGCCAACCGAATACCCCTGGCGCCTTGAAGCGGCAATAAGGTCACTGACGATAAGGAAGTATGAACTGAAGCCTGTTTTTTCGATGACCCCGAGCTCGAGTTCGATCCGCTGTTTTACTTCTTCCTGGGTTATTCCCTCGGCTTCGCAACCGGCATATTTCTCTTTCGCACCTTCCCGGGTCAGGTGGCGAAGATATTCCACCTCTGTCAGGAAACCTTCGGGAAGAGGAAAATGCGGAAGCACCGGCTCTTTTTCGGCAAAGGTATAGGTGCATTTCTCCGCGATCAGGAGGGTATTGTCCACTTCACCATGCGCATTATCGAAGAGTATCCCCATTTCCTCGACACTCTTGAGATAATGCTCGCTTCCAGGAAGAGCATTCAGGTTGGGGCTCGAAAGCTTTTCCTTGTTCCTGAGAGCTGTCAATGCCCTGTAACAACCGGCATCTTTTCTTTCGAGATAATGCACGTTGTTCGTCGCAACCAGCGGGATGCCGAATCGATCTGCGAGTTCGAGGGTTTCCCTGTTGAGCTTTTCATCGAACGGAGTATTATGGCGCTGCAGTTCAAGGTAGAAGTTGTCACCGAAAATTTCCTGATAATAGGCTGTGAAACGTTCAGCGTCTTTCTTCGAGCCCGCAAGAAGTTCCCTGCCGATACGGCCGGAATTGTAGGCGGAAAGGCAGAGAAGGCCGTCATGATACCTCTCGAGCATGCCGCTCTCGATATGTGGCATCCCGCTGACAAAACCGTCCTTTGCTGCCCTCGAGAGGAGGATGCTGAGGTTTCTGTAACCGGTTTCGTTCATGACAAGAAGTACTACCGATGGAGATGCCGGTGTTTTTGATTGCTGGTGCGCATCGGACTCGAGGAGCAGCAGTTCACTGCCTATAATCAGTTTGACGCCAGAAGTTCTCGCTTCATTGAAAAGCTCGGGCATGTTGAACATCGCACAGTAATCGGTAACAGCGATGCTTTTCATGCCCAGCGAGGATGCCGCGGAAAAAAGCTGGTCCGGAAAAATCGGACTGCTCTGCATCGAGTAGTGTGTATGTACGTGGAGATGAACGAAATCCATGGGAAATTGAATCCTTTATGCTTCAGTTTGCATGAATGTATTCATAACCAGCCCGCCGGCAATGACTTTTAAGGCAGATTCCTTCCTTTACCCCCTCCCCGATGCCTGGATGCAGGTGCAAATTACCCTCAATAATGCTCCTGAGCTGATGCAGGAAACCCGTCATACGAATCTTTCCTGAGGAGAGCCGGGAAATAAATATACACGTTGTTCATCTGAAAAATCAGGAGCCTCTCTTTTGTCCTGC
The DNA here is from genome assembly GCA_013335405.1 of Chlorobiaceae bacterium. Classification (GTDB taxonomy): domain Bacteria; phylum Bacteroidota; class Chlorobiia; order Chlorobiales; family Chlorobiaceae; genus Chlorobium. The sequence goes on along the minus strand of JAAXVR010000036.1, from coordinate 10,759 downwards.
AGATTTATTGGTGCTCGACAAAACAGGGAGACAATCCGACCCCCGGAGAGTAAACGTCTATGAACCGGACAACCGGAAAACGGCAACTGCGTCTTCAGTCAACGGTTAATCAGAAAAAAATCTCAGTCCGGTTATCCCGAGCATGATCATCAGGAGAAAACATATTCTCATGAAATCGCCGGATTCAGCAAACCAGACCATGCCGATCACCGCAACGCCTGCCGTCCCGATTCCGGTCCAGACTGCATATGCCGTTCCCATGGGGATATCGTTCATGGAATACGACAATAAAACGATGCTGACCAGCATGAAAACAGCTGTCAGTATTGCAGGTACAGGTTTTGTAAACCCCCGGGAATATGCAAGGCTTACAACCCATGCGCATTCGAACAGACCTGCGACGATCAAAACAATCCACGGCATTTTTTCCTACCCTCTCCGTTAATGAATTTCAACTGCCCGGGGATAATCCCGAGATACAGGCAGTTACCGGATATCGCAGCAAAACCTGCAGCAATCAACAATAAACGTCACACTGTTTGTTGCAGACCGGAATATATCCTTTTGAATAATGCCGCAGTTCTGCCGATACGGCTGGAACCCGGTCGGATATACCGGCAATTTCCTCGCACCCGGTTATGGCTGTAACGCTTTTTTTCTTATACTTTAAGGATAAACCTTCCAAAAGCAACCGAAGACTTAAAAAACAGTAGAATTTTGGAGCAGAACACCTTTAACCAGTGCCCGGTCTGCAGCTTCCCGCTTACCGCAGAAAGCGCTGTATGTCCCCGTTGCGGAAACGATATACTTGAAGAGATATCTTCGCTCGATCAGGAATCGAGGGAAATACATGTTCACAACATCGAAGAAAAAAAGGCCGAGTGGTACTCCCGCAGCCTGACCGATCTTCTGGAACCCGGTTATGAAGACAAAGGAGTGCATTCCGGAAAAGTCACTGCAGCGGATATCACCCTTCCTGACACTTCCGCCGGAAACGATACCGAATTGCTGCGGAGTGCAACGAGAACGATACTTCTTCAGGACAATGCATCGAGGAAAAAATGGTGGCACGCCATGAACTCCGACTGGAAGGAAACCGTCAAATCCGCCCTTAAGATTCATCGTGAGCCTTCCGACCAGGACCTGCTCGATTTCCTCGATACAACCCATCTGAGATGCGACAGCCGAAGAATTCATGACCTTATCCCTGTTCAGGTGCTTGAAAATCTCGTACAACTCCGTTGCGATGAATCGCCGGTTGAGGACCTTTCGCCTCTCGCCCGGCTCATAAAACTGCAGCGGCTTTACGCATTCGACTGCGACTTCTCGTCGCTCGAACCGCTGAAAAACCTTCACAGCCTGAAACTGCTTTGGATATCGAGTACACAAGTCAGTTCCCTGGAACCGCTGCGGAACCTTGTAAACCTGGAAGAACTTTACTGCTCCGAAACGCTTGTCGAAGATCTGTCACCTCTGTGCAACCTCGTGAACATTGAAAAGCTGAGCTGTTACAAAACCGGCATTTCATCGCTCGAATCCCTCTCGGGGCTTGAAAACCTCATCGAACTTGGCATCAACAATACCGATGTCCGTGATCTGGCTCCACTGTCAGGCCTCCTGAACCTTGAATACCTCAGGTGCAGCAAAACCGGCATCGAAACGCTCGAACCGCTCAGGGACATGTCCGGCATCCGTGAACTCAGTGTGGCGTATACGCCGCTTTCCGGCATAGAACCGCTTGAAAGCCTCTGTGATCTCGAAGAACTCGATATATCTCATACCCAGGTGACGTCCATCGCACCGATCATGCAGCTGCGTCAGCTTGAAAAAATTGAACTCTCCGGAGGAACCATCCCGAGACAGGAAATAGAGCGGTTTATCGAACTGCATCCGGGCTGTGAGGTACTTATCAAACCCTGAAGGCAACTAATAAATGGAAGCGGGCTTTCAATCCCGCTTCCGGTTTTTCTTTCCCCGAATGCCCCGCTTCCGGCAATGAACCTGTAGTTTTCGAAGTGATTTTCAGGCAAGCGTGCCGAGCCGGCGGAAGGATTCATCTTCAACCGTGCTGTGAAGGCTGTTGCCGTGAGCATCCATGGTAACGATCGCGGGAAACGATTTTACCTCGAAATGCCACATTGCCTCGGGAACACCCATCTCCTCGAGGAAATCGACGCCCGCAACCTTCTCTATACATCGCGCGTAGTACTGCGCTGCCCCGCCTATGGCGTTCAGGTAGACCGCACCATACTCTTTCAGCCCCTGGAGAGTTTTCGGTCCCATTCCCCCCTTGCCTATGATCGCCCGCAGACCCAGCTTTTTTATAACGTCCGCCTGATAGGGTTCTTCACGGATGGAAGTTGTCGGACCAGCAGCGGTGACACGGTAGCTGCCATCCTCATTTTTCAGCACGACAGGTCCGCAATGGAAGAGAATGCCCCCGGAGGTATCGAGATGCTCCGGCAGGTCATGATGCATCATGTAATGGTGGAATGCATCGCGGCCGGTGTGCATCGCACCGTTGACGATCACCATATCACCGACCTTGAGGCTGCGCACCTGTTCCTCGGTAAGGGGAGCCTGCAATACCACCTCGCTGCCAGTCAGAGGGATGCCGTCGCCCTGAGACATGCGACTGATTTCGTCGGTATCCCGGTATTGCCATGAAGTGATGGAGCCGCTTTCCGGGTCGATAACGACGCCGAGCCTTCTGTAGGCCCAGCAGTTGTATGCTACCGAGACGAAAAAGCTTGCGGGTACCCTGTGGGATTTCCCGATTTTACATCCGAGCAGGGTGGCTTTTCCGCCGAAACCCATCGGACCGATATCGAGGGTGTTGGCTTTCCCGAGGATCTCATGCTCGAGATGGTCAAGTTCAGGATCGGAGTTCCGGTCATCTGCCCGTCTGAACAGCTGTTTCTTTGCCAGCTCGAAACCGCTGGTACGATCTCCGCCTATGCCGACGCCTATGAAACCGGGGCTGCATCCCTGGCCCTGAGCCTGGAATACCGCATGCAGGAGGCATTTGCGGACGCCGTCGAGATCACGTGAAGCACGGCCCATACCGGGAATGTCCGCCGGAAGGGAATATTGCATATTCTTGTTTTCACATCCACCGCCTTTGAGTATCAGCTTCACCTCGACGGCAGTTTCATCCCAGGGCTCGAAATGAATGACCGGAAAATGATCTCCAAGGTTGTTTCCCGAGTTCTTTCCGGAAATGGCGTCCACGGCGTTCGGACGAAGCTTGCCGGTTTTTGACACTTCCGCTACCGCTGCATGAATATCCTTTTTCATCTGCATCTGATCTACTCCGGGCGGCGTATGAATAAAAAAAGTCGGCATCCCGGTATCCTGACATATAGGGGATACATTGTCAACAGCCATATCGATATTCACGGAAATGGCAGACATGGCGAGACCTGCCTGCGATTCCCGGTTTTCCCCGGCAATTGCCCGCGCAATTGCAGATCTCACATCGCTGGGAAGGTTGGCTGATGTTTCGGTAAGAAGTGCTACGATTGATTCTCTGAAATTTTTCATGATCCGTCTATTCTCTGGCATTGCGGAAATTTCGAAATTGATGGTCACTCGGAAACGATTTTTTCTGCCGCCTGTACTTTGACAAGCAGTACCGGAACGCCGGAAGAACGGAACACCTCCTCGGCGACGCTGCCCATGATCAGCCTCGTGATTCCGGTACGGCCATGGGAACCCATGATAATGAGGTCAGCGCCCCATGATGCGGCATGTTCAGAGATAATCCGGTGGGCTTCATCTCCTTTCAGAAAGAAAATATCTGCGCTCAGCCCTTTCTTTTTTTCAGCCATCAGAACTTTTGAAAAATTTTCCGGGATACCCTCGTCTTCCTGCACCGAATCATGTATTTCGGGCACATCGGTGCTCTCAGCTTGCTGCTTGGGGTTGTTCGGTGTAATGATATTGAGAAAACGGACATGAGCACCGACCTTTCTTGCGAACTCGACTGCATAACTGACAGCATTATCAGAAGTTGGCGAAAAATCGGTCGGGCAGAGAATTTTACCGAGATGAATCATGAACGTGGCCCAGGGCAGGATTGTGGTTGAAAGGAACTCTTTTTCAGAAAAACCTGAATTTACATTTTTTAAACCGTATTCCATTGCAATGCCGGAATTGGCCGGCCTGTTTGCCTGCAGTATGCTTCGCGTTTGCCCATCCCTTCCCGCTCCCTTATATTTCCTGAAAGGCACCATGAATACAACGAAACGCCCTCATAGCCTGAAAACAAATCCATGGACCCTCTTTCACGGGCATTGAGCCACCCGGAAGCTTACCCCCACCCAACCGGGCCGATCGCATTGGTCGAAACCCATATTTCCCGCATATTTCTTGCCGGGGCCTGGGCCTACAAACTCAAGAAACCGGTCAACCTGGGGTTTCTCGATTTTTCAACGCTCGAAAAACGAAAGCATTACTGCCATGAAGAGCTTCGCCTCAATCGCAGGCTCTGTCCTGAAATCTACCATTCTGTCGTTCCTGTTATCCGGTCAGGGGGAGAGTATTTCCTGGCAACTGAGGAAAAGGAAGGCTTGATTGTTGATTACGCCGTAAAAATGGTCCGCTTCGACCGCTCGATGGAACTCGACCGCATGCTATCGAAAAAACTTCTCTCAAAAGAGCTTGTTGAAAACATATCGGGCATTATCGCTTTTTTCCACAAGTCCATTCCTCCGGCTCCTGAAAAAAGCCCTTTCGGTCACCCTGATATCATTATAGAACCTGTGCTCGCCAATTTCACTCATACCGAAGAAATCACCTCGGACGAAAAAGAGATCATCCGGCTTGAACGGCTCAAGCGCTGGACATTGGAAGAACATAAAAGGCTCTATCCCCTCTTTCTTCTCAGGAAAAGCGGGGGATTTGTGAGGCAGTGCCACGGTGATATGCATACCGGAAACATGGTGCTCTGGAAAGAACGTATCTGCATTTTCGACTGTATAGAATTCAATGATGTCCTCAGCATTATCGATGTGATGAGTGATCTTGCATTTCTTTTCATGGATTTAAAACACGGAGAAGAACCGGGACTCGCATGGAGGCTCCTGAACAGTTACCTCTTCGAAACCGGTGATTACGCCGCGCTCCCTCTCCTCGGATTCTATACGGTCTACAGGGCGATGGTGCGTGCAAAAGTGACGGCGATCCGATACGCCCAGACGACAGGCGAAAATCCGGACAAAAAAATACTCGAGGAGCACCGTTCATATGTCAGGCTCGCAGAGAGGTGTATCTGCAGGAGCAAGCCAATGCTCGTCATAACCTGCGGTGTATCCGGAAGCGGAAAAACCACCGTATCAGCTGAAATAGCTTCCCGTCTCGAATGCCTGCATATCCGTTCCGACATTGAACGTAAAAGAATTGCAGGAATGGCCCCCCTCGAACGAAGCAAGAGAGAAAGCAAATCCGCCCTTTATTCACAAACCTCCAGCGATACTACCTACAGGAGGCTTGCTGAGATTGCTGCCGGTGCATTGAATGAAGGGATTCCGGTCATTGTCGATGCGACATTCCTGGAGAGGGATAAAAGAACTATTTTCAGGGATATTGCGGCAGTGATGCAGTGTCCTTACAGGATCGTCCGGTGTCATGCCCCGGAGATCAAACTCGCCGAACGCGTGAAAAAGCGACTGGAGGAAAACCGCGATGCATCTGAAGCCGATGGAGCAGTGCTTCGCCGTCAGCTTGAAAAAGACACTGTTTTTTCAGACGAAGAAAAATCAGTTACGACAGAAATAGATACAGGAACAACGGTGGACTATGCTGCTCTTGTCCGGAAACTGAAAACCGGCTTATCCTGATTGCAGACCCCGAATCCGGAGAAATGCTCTCTCCGGTTAACGGGAAAAAAAAGAACCACCGCCTGTTCGCCTCACCTATCCGATCATTCCGTAAACGAAATGAATGCCGTACCCTGCAAGGATACTGAGCAGGGAGACTATGACAAGCAGACCGATAACTTCGAAAAATCGGCTTCTGAAGGGTCTGTTCCTGCAGATGGCGATATAGAAGCTGAAAAATCCGGTAATACAGAGAGCTGAAAACAGAGTGATGCCGAAACAGATGAAAAGGTTGCTGAAAAGGATGTAAGGAAAAACCAGCAACACGACGATGACGATATAGGCAATACCTGACGAAAAAGCCGTCCTTAGAGGATTCTTGCCGGGAACTTCGGATTTTTCCTGGAAATATTTGGATGCTCCCATTGCAAAGGCAGCGGCCAGGCCTGCGATAAACGCCGTAATAGCCACCAGTGCGGTATCACGGAGAGCGAAGGTAAGACCAGCAACGATACCGACCATCTCGACAAGCGCATTGTTGAACCCGAGAACAAGCGATGCGGTGGTTTTCATGAGGTCTTCGTCAAGAAGGGAGAGAAGGGCCTGCTCATGCTCTTCTTCGTCACGGATTATGCCGTTGATCTCCTTGTATAAACCAGGGATCCTGCTGTAATGATCATGGGATTTCTTTTCCGACTTCTCCATCAGCTTGATGCCGAACAGCAAGCCGAAAACCGAGCTTACAAAAGCATAGAACCATACTTTCAGCAGGCGGGGTTTGACGTCTTTCTGGGTATAGCTCTTCCAGATGGAGTAATGACGCATTTCATCATCGGCGATCTGGGCCATGATACGGCGGTTTCTCACACCGGTTATCCGTCCCGCCAGGTTTTTGTAGATGTAATGGTCTGTTATCTCGTTCCTCTGGAAAACAACAGCTTCCCTTGCTTCGAAATCTCTTCCCTTTTTCACGAATTCACTGGTTAATTGTTTTTGATTTCCCCTACCTGGAGAGCGTCGCCGCCTCGATAAGCTCGTTCATCCTCACGAGGAACGCCGTCGTGGAATCGAGGCTTCCTTCCATGAGCAGCGCGCCTTCAAAAAGCTGGTTGGCAACAGTCCGCAGCAGGGGATTGTTTTCGTTGGCAATCAGCATGCCACCGAGATTCCTGACAATGGGATGCGATGTGTTCACTTCAAGTATGCGTTTTCCTGCAGGCAGGTCCTGCTGCATCATTTTCATCATTTTTTCCATCTGGCTGTCGAACGCATTCTTGCCGCTGACAAGCGTAACCGGAGAGCTCACAAGCCGATGGGATTCAACCACATCTTCGACCCTGTCCCCGAGCGTTTCACGGAAAAGTTTCAGCAATGGCTCAACAAGACTGTCGGCCACCTGCCCTTCCTTGTCTCCTTTGTGTTTCGAAAAATCAATATCCGCTTTTTCAATCGATTTCAGCGGCATTTTGTCGTATTCGTAAATCGACGGTATAACAAAGACATCGACCGGATCGCTGAGCAGCAGAACTTCGATGCCCGTTTCCTGGAAATACTCGAGGTTCGGATGAGCGAGCAACTGCTCCCTGCTCGCTCCCGAATGATAATATATCTCTTTCTGGTCTTCCGGCATCCGGGAAACATACGCTTTCAGGGTAACGTATTCATCCACTGCGGTTTTGGTGCTTTCAAAGCGCAGAAGCTCGATGAGCTTTTCCCTGTTTGTGAAATCGGTATTCAGACCGATTTTGACAATCGGACCGAACGCCTTGTAGAATGTCCTGAACTTCTCGGGCTGCTCCTTTGCAAGGGTCTCGAACCAGCCGAGAATCTTGCCGGTAAGAATCTGGCGGATTTTCGCCATGACCGGGCTCGACTGAACAACCTCCCTCGATACATTGAGCGGAAGATCTTCCGTATCGACGACGCCAGAAATGAAACGAAGGTACTCCGGCAGAAGGTCGCGGCACTCGTGCTGGATCATCACTTTGCGGACATAGAGCTGCGGACCGCGATTCTCGAGCTCACCCTGCCGGTAAAGCATTTCCGGTGGAGCCTCCCTGGGAAGAAACAGCAGGGCCTTGAAAGCAACCATGCCCTCGACGGAAACCTGCAGGTAATCGAGAGGGTCCTGATAATCCCCCGCCATGAACTTGTAGAATTCCCCGACCTCTTCCTCTTTCAGCTCGCTTTTCGGGCGCTGCCAGAGAGCTGTGATGGTATTGACCTGCTTTTCGTCGAGATAGATCGGAAAATCAACGAAATTTGAATATTTCTTGACGATTTGTTCGACACGGTACTCTTCGGCAAACTCCCTGAAATCCTCTTTCAGTCTGAAGGAAATTTTCGTTCCCCGCTCCGCCTTGTCTATTTTTTCGATCGTGTAGGTCCCCTGCCCTCCGGAACGCCAGCGATACCCGGACGATTCGCGCTCAGAACTCCTCGTTTCAACCGTCACCTCGTCGGTTACCATGAATACCGAGTAGAATCCCACGCCGAACTGGCCGATCAGGTTGCCGTCGAGTTCCTTCTGCTGATCCTTCAATGCCTGCATGAAACCGAGCGTCCCCGACTTGGCTACCGTGCCGAGGTTGGCGATAAGCTCTTCCTCGGTCATGCCGATACCTGTATCTTCGATGACGAAGGTTCCCGCTTCCTTATCAATCACTATCCTCACGGCAAGCTCCGCATCCCTGTCCAGCAGAGCCTCGTCGGTCAGTGCACTGAAACGCACTTTGTTGAGGGCATCGGACGCATTGGAGATAAGCTCCCTGAGAAAAATTTCAGGGTGGGTGTAGAGCGAATGCACTATAAGGTCGAGAAGCTGCTTCATTTCAGCCTTGTACTCGAATTCCCGGACAGTAGAACCAGTATTCATCATGTATCCCTGCAGAAAATTTATATTCTTTTTTTACCTGATTCGCAACCGGAACAGGATATCTCCACTTCCTTTGCGATCGAGGGGTAAATTTAAAGCAGCAGGGCAAATATAGCAAGCGGGGAAAAGCGTATTTACAACATATAGCGGAAGAATGTCTCCGTCATGCAAAAAGAAAAAACCCGCAGAGGAATATCGAACATGCATTTCCTCTGCGGATTGAACTGATGTTACTGCCATTCAGCATGCAGCCTGCCGGAACGATAGCGGCTATCGGAAGAGTTCCATTCGTGCTTACTTCTCGACCGAATCATACTTCTTCTTTTTTACGCCATTTCCGTTTTTGTGACCATTACCATTGCCGTTACCATTGTTTTCATCCTGGTCTTTCTGCGAAAATCCGTTTGTGTAATTGGCCAGGAGATCTACTCCGACAGCGTTTTCCGACTCAATAAGGACAAGAAAGGTACAGCCGATCAGACCGGTCGGTGCAGTTATGCCACGTGAAGAGGCAAGTCCCGACGCAGCCCCGGCCATCACGCCCGTAGGCCCGTTGATCAGTCCGGAAATGACCGGAGAAAGCGAAAAACCGTTCCCTTTGGAGTCTACCCCCATGGCATAGGATATTCCCTGGGGAACCGACAAAAGAGTAACGTTGTATGACTTGAGGTCTTTTCGCTCTCCGATATACATTGCCGTATCGTAAATCAGCGTTGAGAGGTCAACTTCATCACCTTTGTTCTTCCTGCTCTGGATGGTGATGGAACCGACTACCTGTCCGAATGCCCTGCCGGAGAGATTGAACTGGATCTTACCCTCATTTTTTTCCTGTTTTTTGGGCAGAGTTATCCCGTTGTAGACAATTTTTGTGCCGTAACTGTTTCCTGTCGCAACTTCATGGACTGAAGGAATGATCATATTGTTTGCAAGGATCGGAATCCCGTTGACCTGAGCTGGACGACCCATGAAGTTGAAAAGCGTCGGCCCGAGAACCGGAGCGTTGACTGTGCCTGGCAGATAAGGGATCGACTGCGAAGCTTCAAAGGTCTGACTCAATCCCAAGCTTGCATTACCCCCTCCAATAGCAGAAGCAACGCCCTGTGCACTCGAAATACTTGTTGCTGAGGCATTGTTTGCCTGAGCTACAGCAGTTCCTTCCGCTTCAGCACCCGCTGAACTCCCTTTAGCAGTATTCGAGAAGGTAACAAGTGAGATAAGAATCAACATATGCATGATTTGTTTCATACATCCCTCCCATCATTTTTCAAATTATCAGATCAGGCAGTTATCCTGCCTGATCTGACTGAAGGTTAAAGCATAACCCAAAAAAAATTATGGATTATTGTTGAACGGATTGGTACCAACTCCAAAAACGACAGGCTCCCCATTATTGTTGAAATTGGCCAGTGCGCCACCGTTGATATAGCCTTCCAAATTAGCAGCGCCAACAACTGTGCCTCCAGCATACTGTTGGGTATATGCATAAGCGGTGGATCCATCCTGCCATGCACCGGAAACGCCACCGATACCTGCGTTGGCAGAAGCTGCCGGAGACTCTGTGCTCACCTCTCCATAATAATCACCCCAAAGCCCGGCTACGGTGTTATTGTTACCCGGCACAACAGCATTGAAATCACCCTGCCACTGACCTGTTCCGGTATTGGCATAAACCTGCATGTTTCCATACAGAGCGCCCCAATCATTGCCGGGTGATGGATAGTTATGAACAGAAGCACCGGATGCAACCGATCCTGCCACCCAGGAATAGTCGGTGTTTGAAGTTACCGTTGGATCAAAACCTCCAAAAACATTAGCAGGATAGTCAACAGCAAATGCAGTTGAAGCCAACCCCATGGAAATTACTGCTGTAGCGGCCATAATCATCTTTTTCATGATGCAGTCCCCCCTATTGTTATGTTTGTTTTCCGAATACATTAACTACGTGTAGTCAATGCAATTCTTAATCAAAAATTGACCAGGAATCACTTATCCAATCAATGAATATGAAAGAACAACTACACAAGAAATATAAAACGTTTTTTTTAAATAAAATTCACAAAAAAAA
>JAAXVR010000035.1 GCA_013335405.1 Chlorobiaceae bacterium | reverse complement strand
CTCGGCTGCAATATTTTCAACCTTGGATTCTTTCCGGCATTCATTGCATATCCCTACCTCTACTCGAAGATCGCAGGCAATCCGCAGAAGCCGCTCAGGCTTGCTGCCGGAAGCATCGGGGCCGCCGTTGCAGGTCTCCTCATGGGTGCTTTTTCCGTCGTCATCCAGACCCTTCTTTCAGGCATCACCGAACTTCCTTTCTCCACCTTCGTGCTCTTCATGCTTCCCGTCCATCTGGCAATAGGCATCGTCGAAGGGCTCGTGACCTGGGGAGTACTCGTTTTCGTTCAACAGACCGAACCGGCGCTGCTGCGTTCATCAAAACCGGCTGAGCGTCCACGGCTGACCATCGCCTCCCTGACCATTGCAGCCCTTCTCATCGGCGGTATCATGAGCTGGTTCGCTTCCGGCGATCCGGACGGCCTCGAATGGTCGATGGCAAAAACAACCGGGAAGGAAGAGTTCACGGGAACAAACGATGCCCTCAAGGATTACCTCGAAGGCTTTCAGGAGAAAACCGCTTTTCTCCCTGACTACAGTTTCGCAACCGAACCTCAAACGGTTTCCCCTGAAGCATCGCCCGTCAATGCGGGCACGAGCGTTTCCGGTATCGTGGGTTCACTTTCCGTTCTTGTCGTTGCAGGCGGAGCGGGGCTTCTCCTCGGAAGAAAGCGCAAGGGAATCGAACCGGCATGAGCGTACCGATGCATTCCATTGAAAGATCCCTCCATAAGCCCACAGCAACGCATGCCCGGACGATCTCTTCTTTTCTCGGCAGCGATCGTTCGGCGCTGCTGGTGACCCTGCTCTTCGTGCTTTCAGTACTCTCCGTGCCGAAATACCGCCTGTTCGAAGTCCTGGCATTCGCGGCCTACCCGCTCTTCCTCGCCGGTGCGGCAAAACTGCCCGCTGGACGCATCGCCCTGCAGCTTCTGAAACTTTCGCCGTTCGTGCTTTTCATGGCCGGGGCAAACCTGTTTTTCGACCGTTCGGCGCTCCTGTCCGTTTCCGGATTCACCATCACCGGTGGAATGTTGTCCGCCGGTGTCATCGTGCTGAAAACACTCATTTCGGCTGCAGGCCTTCTCGCTCTCACCTCGGCGATTCCTTTTCACAGGGTGTGCGGGGCCCTGCTCTCTTTCCATGTGCCCGAAGTGCTCGTCACCCAGCTCATGCTCGTTTACCGCTACAGCTCGGTACTTCAGGAAGAAGCGCTTTCCATGCAGAAAGCCCGGGATTTGCGTTCATTCAGGGGAAAAGGCCGGGGAATCCGGACGACCGCCCCCCTTATCGGCGCTCTCCTGCTGAGGAGTACCGATCGTGCTGAACGGATTTACCGGGCTATGGCCGCAAGGGGCTTCAGCGGCCGGATGATCGCAGGGGAAATGGCCGGGTTGTCTGGTGCCGATCTGCTCATAACCGCGCTCTGGGCACTGGGATTTCTTTCACTTCGCCTGCTGTTTTAGGAGCGCCGCCTTGATCACCATCGACCAACTCGGATTTACCTACCCTGACGGGACAAGGGCCCTCGACCGGATTTCACTCCGCTTTCATGAAGGCACGTCGACCGGCATCATCGGTGCGAACGGAGCGGGAAAATCCACGCTCGTCAACCACCTGAACGGTTATTACCTGCCCATGGAAGGGAACATATCCATCGGTGGAGTTGATTACTGCAGGAAAAACCTCGACAGCATCCGCAGGGATGTCGGACTGCTTTTTCAGAACCCCGACGACCAGCTCTTCATGGCAAGGCTCTACGACGATATCGCCTTCGGGCCCGAAAACCTCGGGATGAACAAGGATGAAATCAGGACGATTGTCGAGGAGACGCTTCTCGAACTCAATCTGTGGAATCTCAGGGACAAACCGCCCTCTCACCTCTCCCAGGGGCAGAAACGGTTCGCCGCATTCGCCACGGTGCTGGTGATGGACCCGAAAGTGATCGTGATGGACGAACCGACCTCGGACCTCGATCCACAGAACCGGAGGAAACTCATCGATCTTGCCAACTCCCTCGAAAAAACCAGGATTACGGTTTCCCACGACCTTGACTTCATCTGGGACACCTGCGAGCGTGTCTGTATCATGAACGGTGGCAGAATCGTCGCCGAGGGGCCGGCCAGGGAAATCCTTTCCAGCGGGGAACTGCTCGAAGCGAACAGCCTCGAACTTCCGCTGCGACTGCAGGGCATGTAAGTCCGCTTTCCATGCCCCGGAAAATCACTGATCACCCCTTCAGGGCATCAGCGAGGGCAATGCTCAGCTCTTCTGCCCTCGCGCGGTTCACGTTCAGGTCGTAAAAACCTAACCTCGCCGCAGAGCGGATATGGATGACCCCTTCATCTTCGGCAAGACGGAACTCGACATCGTCTGTGTAACCGAACAGGGGAATGAGAAAGGTCGACCAGAGATAGCCCGGCTGCTCGTCACGGATAACACCGCCATGATCGGCAATAACACTCTTCAGTGCGGACCAGGCCCGGTCTGCCGGCCCGCTGAAGGCAAGGGGATCGACATGATGTACGAAATCTTCGCTTTCGCTGCTCACGCAGTTGGGGGCAAACTCGCAGGGCCTCAATTTACCGTCCTGAAGCGAAGGCTTCTGCCCCGGGACCGGCCAGAGTTCCGAAAGCCCTTCGGTGACAGCCCCTGCAGCTTTTTTTAGAATATCCATAAGTTCCTCCCTGTAATATGGTTTCAACCTGTCAACCTGGATGCGAGTTCCTCGGACATCTTCTTGTCTGCAAGCTTTACCGTGATTTCGGGGATGTCGTGCGCGGTGTTTACCTGGAAGACCGAAACTTCGAACATATCGGTCATCCTGACGATAGCCTTCAGATCGCTGACATACCTGCTGATCCCGAGAAAGCCGAGCGGCAGCAGGCACTTGACGTGGAAGGGATTGCCGAGAAAAATGCCGTAAGGCGTCACTTTCAGGACAGAACCTGAAAATTTTTCACCGATTCCGGGAAGCCTGTAAGGGTAATCATGCTCTCCATTCCCCGTATCGCCGGACGCACGGGTTGTTTCACCCTGCCTCTGCTGGCAGATCTGTTCCTTCATCCCGACGATATCGGTGAACGTTATCCCCGGTTCGGCAAGAAGCTCCCTCGCGCTCAACCCCTGCGTGGAATAGACGATGACCTCCTTTTCCTTCCCTTTCAGGGCTCTGATCAGCGGAAGAAAATCACTGTCGCCGCTGAACAGGATAAAGGTGTCATACTCTCCGGCATGGCTCATCGCATCGACAGCAAGCTCGACATCGAGATTCCCTTTCATGACGATTTCGCCAGTTTCCCTGTTGAAGATTTTTTTCACCGGTTTGGACGTGACCCTGAAGCCATTGGCGGCAAGAAGCCTCGTGAAAGCAGCGCTTTCTTCCGATACCGGTTCGGTGGCGGGGACATAGTAATATGCCTGTACCGAGGAGAACCGGCCGAGGAAGAAGGAGATGAGACGTGAAAAATCGATCTGCCATCCCAGATGGCGCTGGGTGAAAAAGAGGTTCGCTCCGTCGATGTAAACCGCGGCCACTCCTCCGCTCTCTGCTGCACTGCTCACGTATTCACGCTTCCCTGTCATGATGGAAAAAAACACCTTGTGTACGTATCCCTTACGGAAGATAACATAACCGCCGGGCAAGAAGTGCCGAGGCAATGAGCAATGAGTGCTGAGGACTGGGGACTCAGGGAAGATTGGGGGCTGGAAAGTGGGATGTGGGAATTCCCAGTCCTCAGTCCTCGGTTCCCAGCCCACCTCTTCAAATCCCGTAGGGATGCCATATCGGTAGCGCGGGGTGAAACCCCGGGTCATGGCCCCCCTATTTGATTCGGGTTTCCGGGACGGCTGTTTTCGGGTTCTGGGGTTTGTAATGTGGGGTCTGGGGTCTGGAAAGTGGGAATTCCCGGATCCCGGATCCCAGACCCCAGTCCTCAGCACTCACTCCCCATCCCCATGATCTGTCGCACCGCCGAGGTCACCCTGGAAGCGAGGTATGCGGTGAAGGCCGGTGAAGCGTTCAGGCAGGGGATGTTCGAAACGTCCGAAAGCCCTGTTGCCTGCATCAGTTCGTCTTTTCGGTGGATGGTTTCATTGCCGTCGGCAAAATAACCGCAGCCGAAAAGATCGGCACCCGAATATCCCTCCCTGCGGATCTCCCCGCACACTTCCTCGAACGAGGGTTTTGTCCATTCACCACCGACATCGTGGTTGAGAAATGCGGTGAAGACCTTCTGGTAGGGGTTTGACGGATACTCTTCGATCATGCTGCTGAGGCGCCGGGCAAAACCCCTGGTCTCATGGAGGCCTGTGCGGAAATCCGGAACGTTGCCCTTCGTGTCGGTAACGAGGGTGCCGTGGAACATGAGCACCAGCGCACGTCCTTCGGTCCTGCGAATGCCGGAGAGGGAGCCGCTGCCGAACAGGTGGTCCAGGAAGAGCGGATAGAGCGCGCTGTCGATCCAGAAACGGCTGATGACGCGAACGTTCCCCAGTTCCTCCCGGGAACGCGTCGAAGCGAGATAGCTGCAGAGAAGACCGCAGGAGAGGGTGCTCTCGATCGGCGACATCGATAAAATCACCTGCCCGCCGTAATGCCGCGTCCTGTCGATGACGGTTTCAAGAGAAGGATCGGAGGCCGAAAAGGCCGCATGGACATCGAAAACCGGGCCGCTGCCTCCATGCAGGGAGTCGAGATGGTTTTGGAGCGCTTCTGCCTGCCTGCGGGTAATGCTGTTATGGGGGGATGCCTGGGAGTTGGAAAAGCTCCTGATCCTTTTGCGCAGCGAAGAGGTGGCGGAGATGAAACGCCGCAGCTGCAGAGGAAGAGGCATGACAAGGGAGGCATGACCGAGCGTCTGCATGTTCACCCGGTAATTTTCCCTTATGCCGGTGGTTTCCGCTTCGCCGTGAGCAGCAAGTATGACGGCGATCCTGGAAGTATCAACCATTGAATCCCCGGATGTTTCAGGACTTGCCGGTTTTGAGTATCCTCACCTGCATGCCTTCCCGGAGGTTCTCTTTCGGTACAAGCGCGACACGGTCCCCTTTACGAAGTCCGGACAGCACTTCGAAGAAGGTCATGTCACCCGCACCTGTCCGCACAGCCTGTTTTTTCAGGCGTCCATCGTCGATTTTCCAGACGTAGCTCCTGTGGTTCTCTTCGAAAACAGAGCTTTTCCTGACGAGGATCGCGTTCGGCCTCGTATTGTAGATAATGTTGGCAGTCGCCGTCATACCCGCCTGTATGTTACCGGCATCACCGGTGAGGGCGAGGTAGATTTTCGAGGTTTTCGTGACCTTGTCGGTCTGGGGAACGATACGGGTTACGACCGTATGGATCCTCTTTTCAGGGTATGCATCGAGTGCCACCGTCGCCTGCTGGCCGTTGCGGATCCGGGGAATGTCGAGTTCGTCCACTTCGACGCAGACCGTATAGTTCGCCGGGTCCACTACCGTCGCAACAAGGCTGCCGGCCTGGACATAATCGCCTTTCTTGAAGTTCTGCTGTGTAAGCACCCCTGCAAATGGGGCCCTTACGGAAAGCTTCTTCAGCTCGTCTTCGCGCTGCTTCAGCTGCATGATTTTCTGCTGCAGCAACTCATCCGACTGGATCCGGTTTTTTTCGGAATCCTCGAGCTCCTGGCGGGAAATTGCGCCTTCCCTGAAAAGATTGCCTTTCCGCACGAACATGCGCCTGTTGTCGACTGCGGCCGCCTGCTGTTCGGCGATTGCCGCCCTCGCTTCTTTCAGGGCAAGCAGCGGAGCCTGGCTGTCCAGCTCCACGATTTTCTGCCCGACGGCGACATGTTCCCCTTCGCGCGCGCCGACATGGCTTACCGTGCCTGAATATTCAGCGCTGAGATTCGCGACGGCTTCTGCTTCGATGAATCCTGTCGCGTAGATTGCCTGGACCAGTTCCGCATTGGTAACATCGCCGGCCTCTATGTCGACCGTATTGCCCCTGAAAATCAGGAACATCACCGTGGCGATGAAAATAATGGCGAGAACGAAGGAATATTTCGGAAGAAATGACTGAAGGGATTTCATGGGTGCATTCTTTATGGGCACATCTGTTTTCTGTCTTCGAAAAGCCCGAGAATACAAGGCGGCCGGAGGTCCCGAAAGCTTTCGGGATGAGGATTTCGATCCCGACCTGTCGGGACCGGCGCAGTAATCAGGCTTCGGAACAAATAAAGAGAGGTCTCCTTATGTATTCAGCAGATGCAAGTTACATGTTTTGAAGTTTTTTATCCACCGGAAGCTTGGTATTTCAATATTTTTATCAATCTTTAGAATCATTTTTCACGATGGCCGGGTTTCGTCCATGGCCGCTTTTTCCTTAAAGACCGATCAATCTATACCTACGATGGGCGACTATCAAGACACGGGCAGAAACTTCCTTGAAAGCGTAAAATACGATACGAACGGACTGGTACCGGCAATCGTGCAGGACCACGAAACGGGCAAGGTGCTCATGATGGCCTGGATGAACCGCGAAAGCCTCCAGATGACACTGGACAGGAAGAAGGCCTGCTACTGGAGCCGAAGCCGCAAGGAGCTCTGGCTGAAAGGGGAATCCTCAGGCAATATGCAGGAGGTCCACCAGATCATGATCGATTGCGACGGGGACACGCTTCTCCTGAAAGTTTCGCAGAAAGGCGGAGCATGCCATGTCGGATACCACTCCTGTTTCTTCCGGAAAGTGAACGATGACCTCTCCATGGAAATCTGCGACACCCTGATGTTCAACCCGGAAGAGGTCTATGGCAAAAAAAGCTGACATTACGACCGGCAACGCAAGGGAAGACGCCCGTTCACTCACCCGCACAAAATCAAGGCAGGCAATCCAGTCGATGTTCGACGACGTCGCCCCGGCCTACGATTTCCTGAACCACCTGCTCAGCCTGGGAATAGACAACTACTGGCGGGCCAGGGCAAGCCGGACGGCAAGGAACCTTGCCGCCTCGAATCCCGATCCGAGAATCCTCGACGTTGCGACCGGTACGGGAGACCTTGCCGCCTCGATGGCTAAAATCCCCGGCGCGAAGGTCACGGCTCTCGACCTCTCTCCCGAGATGCTTGTGATCGCAAGGAAAAAATACCCGGGCATCACCTTCTTTGAAGGGTATGCCGAGAAACTCCCGTTCGAGACCGCAAGTTTCGATATCGTGAGCGCAGGATTCGGCGTAAGAAACTTCGAAGAGCTCGACAAAGGCATGCGCGAATTCCACAGGGTACTCAAGCCGGGCGGCCATGCGATCATCATCGAACCGATGATACCGCGCAACGGGCTGATGAAAAACGCATACCTCTTTTACTTCAGGAATGTGCTCCCCAGGATCGCGGGGCTTTTCAGCAAATCCACCTTTGCCTACGATTACCTGCCGCATTCGGTCGAACAGTTCCCGCAGGCCGAAGCATTCACCTCGATCCTGAAGAAAAACGGCTTCCGGACAGCGTCATACTACCCCATGACCTTCGAAACATCGATCCTCTACGTGGCCGGAAAATAACTGTTTTCCGGCGCGCCCCCTTCACTCCTCCCAACGGGATTTTATCACGGGAACAAGCTTCAGAAACGGTATTGAAAAGAAGTACAGCGTAATGCCGAGAAGATCGGCAGTGAAATCGAAAGGATCGCAATCCCTGAAAGCGACGAAAAGCTGGACCACTTCGATGCCCGCCCCGTAGAGCACCAGAACGGCGACTTTCAGAAGATTGAAGGAGCTGCGGGGAAACGAAAAGTCGAGCAGCAGCGCAAGAACGGCGAAAGCGAAGAAATGCTCGAACTTGTCGTGCCAGGTGAACCCGTAGTAACAATTCCCGGGGGTTATCGTGCGGATGTTGATATAGAGAACCGAGAGCAGGAGGCCCAATCGTCCTTCGACAGCAAGAAGCAGCGTTTCTTTTTTCACGGCTGACAGTTCAATTTACCTTTCTCTCAGGGCTCCGCCTTCCAGCAGGGTTTTCCGGTATCTGGAAAAATTCCGGCATGCATGCTCCTCGTGAAGACGGTCATCATATATTTTCCTGATCAGCCCGATGACCTGCCAGGGCTCCCTGACATGGAAAATCATGTGCATGTCGCCCGCATTGAAGAGGTGGCGCGGCATGACTTCGGTTTCCAGCCAGAGAAGGAGGTTCGACCATATTTCACCGAAGAGGATGATCGGCGTTTCGCAGATATGCTCGACCTGCACGAGCTGCCAGGCGTAAAACAGTTCGAGCAGGGTGCCTATGCCGCCAGGTGCCACGACAACGGCGTCGGAAAGTGCCATGAACGTGTCGAGCCGGTTGCTGAAAAGCGGAAATTCTTCCTTGATATCGAGATAGGCGTTCGGCTGCTGCTCGTTGGGAAGCTTTATGTTCAGGCCGATGGATCGGCTTTGGGAGTCGGCGCTCCTGGTGCCTGCGTTGGCGGCCTGCATGAGTCCCGGACCGCCCCCTGTCACGATATCGAAACCGCTTTCGGCAAGCCCTTTCGCGATGCTGAAGACATCCCGGTACTCCTCGCTGCTTTCTTCTATCCTCGCCGATCCGAATATCGCCACCCTGTAGTGAAGGTCCATCTTCGTAACGTTGAAATGTTGTACCGGCGATCCGTTCAGAGCATTGCCTCGAATTCATCTTCGGAGATAACCCTGACCCCGAGCTTCCTTGCTTTGGCGAGCTTGCTGCCGGGTTCGTTTCCCGCCACCACGAGGCCTGTCTTGCCGCTCACCGAACCGACGATCCTGCCGCCCCTCTCGAGCACGAGGTCCGATGCCTTCTGGCGGTCGTAACGTGACAGCGTGCCAGTGAAAATAACGCTTATTCCCTCGAAATTCCTGTTGACCAGCGCTTTTTTCTCCGGCCCGCAAAGCTTCAGCCCGGCGTCCCGGAGCTTTCCGAGCAGCTCCCTCGCCCCAGGCCCGGAAAAATAGTCATGGATGCTCCGGGCAACCACCGGCCCGATATCGGGAACCATTGCTATCTCGTCCTCCCCCGCCCGGGCGAGATGGTCGAGCGAGGGATACGCGATGGCGAGCTCACGGGCTGTCGCTCTGCCGACATGGCGGATGCCGAGGGCATAGATCTGGCGGTCAAAACTCTTCGTACGGCTCTCGTCGAGCGCCCTGAGCAGGTTCTGTGCGGATTTCGGCCCCATCCTCCCGAGTCTTTCAAGCTGCGGCTGCTGAAGGTAATAGAGGTCGCCGACATCCTTCACGAGGCGCAGGCCGACAAGCTGGTCCACGAGCGCCTTGCCCAGCGTCCTGATATCCATCGCGTCGCGGGATGCGAAATGCAGCACCCTGCCCCGGATTTGTGCCGGGCACTCCCGTTCGTTCGGACAGTACCAGCTCACCTCGTTTTCCGGCTTCACCAGGAGCGTACCGCATTCGGGGCATGTTTCCGGTACGTCGACGGGCCGGACATCCGCCGGGCGTTTATCCAGCACCACGCTCAGGATCTTCGGAATCACCTCGCCGGATTTCTCGATGACTACCCGGTCATTGATCATGACACCAAGGCGTCCGATCTCGTCGAAATTATGCAGGGTGGACCGGGAAACCGTGGAACCGGCAAGCTTGACCGGCTCGAGCTCGGCCACCGGGGTAACGGTGCCAAGGCGGCCGATCTGGAAAACGACCTCCCGGAGAACGGTTTCCGCCTGCTGTGCGGGATATTTGTATGCGATAGCCCAGCGGGGACTTTTCGAAGTCGCACCGAGACGGTCCCAGAGCCTGACGTCGTTCAGTTTCAGTACGACGCCGTCGGTCTCGAAGGGAAGCTTCCAGCGCTTTTCGGACCACTCTTCGATAAAATGGCCGATTTCCCCGAGGTTGCGACAGAGGCGGTAATTGCCGCCCGTATAAAAACCCAGTTTTTCGAGAAGCTCCAATCTTGAAAAATGTACCGCGGTTTCGTCATCGAGCCCTTTCAGCCAATAGGCCACGAAACGCATGCGACGACAGGCAACCTCCGAAGAGTCCTGGAGCTTGAGCGTGCCGGCCGTTGCGTTGCGCGGGTTCGCGAAGCGGTCTTCCTCGGGGCGCGAATCGTTCAGCCGATTGAAATCCTCCTTAAGCATGAACACTTCACCCCTCACTTCGACATCACCGGTCCCGAGTGCTGAAAGATCATGGTCGGTTCCATCGATGCGGAGGGGAACGGTCGGAATGGTCCTGAGATTGGCGGTGATATCGTCGCCCTGCATGCCGTCGCCTCTTGTAGCACCTCGGAACAGCAGGCCGTCACGGTAGAGAAGGCTTACCGCCACGCCGTCGAATTTCAATTCGGCGACTGTATCCATAGACCGTCCGCCTTCCTCCTCAAGCAGCTTCTTCAGCCGCTTGCAGAATTCAGCGATTTCATCGAGGGAGTAGGTGTTTGCAAGGCTCAGCATCGGTTCGGCATGCGCAACGGCAGGGAAGGTCCGGGTTATCGCCCCGCCCACCCGCTGCGTGGGACTGTCGGGAACAAGCAGTTCGGGATGCTCCTTTTCAAGCGCGACAAGCTTTTCGAGCAGCCGGTCGAACTCGAAATCGGATATCTCGGGTTTCGCCTCGATATAATAGAGGCGGTTATGGCGCTCTATCTCTCTGCGGAGTGCTGCTGCAGTTTCCCGGATACCACCTGCCATGGCCACCGCTCTATCTTGAAGGGGAAAAAGCCCATCCGGCAAGGTTCTTCAGGAAACCGAGAGAACCCGGAATCCCGAGTTTTTCGAACGTTGCCCGCACCACCCTCGGGTATCGCCACGCAACCCTGACCATAACCGCCATGAGCTCGTCGAACTTCATCTCATCGCGGAACATGGCCTGCCGGTATCGTGAAGGAAGGCTGTCGAGTACGATCATCACTTCATTCATGAGGTCATTGACAAAATTGGGCTCGTCGGTGGCAGAATTGTAACACATGTATTTCATGAGGTTGGCCATCGAAGCGACATTCGGCTCGTATGCACTGATTTTTTCAAGGTTTTCCTTCGAGAGGGCGTCTTCGGCCATTGCCCTGTCCAGATCGGCGGTCAGGCGCGGAAGGTTGCGCACCATGGATCCGAATCCGCAGAACGTAAGCGGGGAACCGAGCGAAGCAGCATCGCCGAACAGAATGATCCTGTCGTCAGCAATCTCCCTGGTCCGGTTGAAACCGTCATGGAAATACGCCGGGATAATGCCGAATACCGGCCTGTGGATACGGAAGTCCCTGCCCGGTTTCTTGTACTCCCCGAGAATCCTGAAATAGGTGTCGAACAGAGCCAGCAGGCTCTTGTCATTGGGCGAATCCACCTCGTCATAGAAGAAAAGGTAGGTGATATACTGCGTGCCGCTTCCGGGAAACCCTTCCCATATGAGCTGGCGACCCTTTCTCGAACTCATCTCTGCAGGTGAAGTGGAAACAAGGATTTCGCCCTGCTCGTAATCCACGTTTTCAAATCCGCTCGCAATGGTGCCGACAGTCGGGCAGACATGGGTCTGAGGAATGCCCTGGTTAAGCTGCATGGCTATCGGGGAGAGTATCCCCATGACATCGACAAGCACCCTTGTTTTATAATAAAAGACCCTGCCTTCCCGATCTTCCGCTTTCACGATGACGTAGTCAGGAAAACGGTAACAGCAGAGGAATGTCATTCCTGAAAGCACAGTGCATCCGGGAGTGGCGAGAATTTTCTCTTTCGCGATGCCGAGCAGCCGGTCGGCATCGACAGCGCAGTCGAGCACGTTCTGCATCATCAGCCGCTTCTGGCTTCCGTCCGGCTTGAAGAATTCTACCCAGCCCGCCTTGTACCTCCTGACAATGGTCGAATCGATTTCGCTTTCGGTGAAAAGCCCGGTGCGGACAAGGTTGTCGAGCTCGTTGCGGGAGATGTTCCAGTCCCTTGTGGATTTTGCAGGTTCATGCCGGTCCAGGATGAGTACTTTTCTGCGGTATGTGCATGCCATCACGCCGGCATGGAGCAGGCTGAGCGTTCCCCCGGCATAAATCAGGTCGTATTCGCTGTTCGGAGTGATATCAGCGGGCAGCCCGGAAGACGGTATGATGACTTCCGGAACCGGTTTTTCCAGCATCTCCCAGTAGCCGTCTATTTCGAGAAGGTGATCGAGATGACGCTGACCGTCAGGTAATGATGAAAATGCCTTGTAAAGGTCAGGATGCGTCTTTTTGATCTCTTCGAGTGACAATGGCATAACTGGATGATGGAAAAGAATTGTACCTCTGCTTGAAAACCGTACACGTTATTGAACCCCGCTCCGGGCACCCTTGAGCAAACGATCGCTCTCGATGATCCCGTCGACAAGGTGAATCCTGCGACCGGCCCTGTTGGCGAAATCTTCGTCATGGGTCACGACCACGATGGATTGCCCGTTTTCGCGGTTCAGCCTTTCGAACAGCTCGTAAACATTGCCTGCCGACTTCGAATCGAGGTTCCCTGTCGGTTCGTCTCCGAGCAGAAGCTTCGGCTCGTTGGCGAGCGCCCTGGCGATGGCGACGCGCTGCTGCTGACCTCCTGAAAGCTGGTTGGGCTTGTTCGTATATTTGTTCGACATGCCGACCGTATCGAGCAGCATCATTGCCCGGTCTCTTATCTCCTTGCGGCTGCGCCGACCGTTGATCATCATCGGCATGCTGACATTTTCCACCGCGTTGAATTCCGGAAGGAGAAAATGGAACTGGTAGATGAACCCGATTTTTTCATTTCGTATGCGGGTCATCTCCGCTTCGTTTTTATCAGTAATCTCCTCTCCGTCAATCCAGACCTTGCCGAATGTCGGCTTGTCGAGCCCGCCCATAATATAGAGCAGCGTTGACTTTCCGGATCCGGAAGGACCAGTGATGGAGACAAACTCGCCGACTCTGACTTCAAAAGAAAGGTTGGGGATGATTGTCTGGAGAACATCCTTCGACAGTTCCAGCTCACGCCGGATATTTTCAAGTTTGAGAATCGTTTCAGCCATCAGAAGCCGGGGACCTGGTTCAGCATGGATCGTGAAGCCGTCGAATGACAAAGGCGGTACACATTTTTCATATACCATCATTATAAGAAAAAAGCCGTTAAACGCGGAGCCATATCTCCTGCAGAAAACCACCCCGGATTCCGCAAACGATATCTCCGCTTGAAAGCGTTGTGTTTCCATGTATATTTCGACAGGAACGCTGCCCCGCAGCAAGGGAAAAGTATCCACAAGTTGCGCAGCCTGTAACCATAAATCCGCCTTAAAATTTAAGGTTTTTTCATATAATTCCTTATATTATTCATATTTCACTCGATTTTCGTTCAATGACAGCCTCCGGCAGAAGGAATTCCCTCTCCATGTATTACCCGCTATCCGACAGAGAAATAGAACGGTTTATCGAAGAAGATGTGCCCTATGGTGATCTGACAACCACCTTGCTCGGAATCGGCGGCAAGTACGGACAAATATCGTTCACGAGCCGGGAAAACACCGTGCTCTGCTGTACCGAAGAAGCCGCAAGGGTACTTGAAAAATCCGGCGCCAGGATCACGCTCTGCATGGAAAGCGGCCTGGACGTCGAGCAGGGTTCGACGTTCCTCGTTGCAGAAGGCACGGCGGCAAGCCTTCACGCCGCCTGGAAAGTCGCACTCAACCTGCTCGAATATGCATCGGGAATCGCGACGCGCACCCGGGCAATCGTATCGGAAGCGAAAGCCGTCAATCCCGGTATCAGCGTTGTCACGACCCGAAAATCGTTTCCCGGAACAAAGAAAATCGCAATCAAGGCGATCATGGCCGGCGGAGCGATGCCCCACCGCCTCGGACTGTCCGAAACCATTCTTGTTTTCGACAAGCACCGCACATTCCTCGACAACCGGGAAAGTTTCGCCGAGACCGTCGAGATCCTGAAAAAGAGGGCTCCGGAACACAAGATCATCATGGAGGCGGATTCGTTCGAAGAGGCGTTGCGCTTTGCGGAATGCGGAGCGGATGTCGTGCAGGTCGACAAGATGCAGCCGGAAATTCTCACAGATCTGGCGGCAAGGATCCATAGCGACCATCCCGGCATCGCCGTCTCTGCGGCGGGAGGCATCAATGCGGAAAATGCCGCGCGTTATGCCGGGACGGGCATAGACATCATGGTGCTCTCGTCGGTTTATTTCGGCAAGCCGTCGGACATCGCGGTATCGCTTCATCCTGCCGAAAACCCGGAAACGATATGAAAAACGGATTCCGGACATGCTGCTGACACCCGAAGATATCAACGCGATCGGATTGTCGATGAAAGTCGCCCTGACGGCAACGATTCTCTCTCTTCCATTCGGATTTGCCGTGGCCTGGGTGATCGTGTACAAGGCATTCAGGGGGAAAGTGCTGCTCGAGGTCCTCGTCAACCTGCCGCTCACGCTGCCGCCGGTCGTCATCGGCTACCTCCTCCTGCTCCTGCTCGGCAGAAACGGCTTCATCGGCAGAATGCTCATGGAAAGCGGTTTTCCGGTCATCTTCACCTGGAAGGCCGCAGTGCTCGCTTCGGCCACCGTAGGCTTCCCGCTGCTGGTCCGTTCGATCCGCCTCGGCATGGAATCGATCGATCCCTCCCTTGTCGATGCCTCCCGGAGCCTCGGTGCAACATGGCAGGATGCGCTCTTCTCGATCATCCTCCCGCTCTCGTCGCGGGGCATCCTGGCCGGCTCCTCCCTCATGTTCGCAAGGAGCCTCGGCGAGTTCGGGGCGACCATCATCGTGGCAGGCAATATCCCGGGAATAACCCAGACGATTCCTCTGGCGATTTACGACTACGCAAGTTCGCCGTCGAGTACCGCCATGGCACTTTCGCTCTGCCTGGTCTCGATCCTGATTTCGGTCGCGATCCTCATCCTGCACGAAACAGTCGCAGGAAAAATCGAATCAGGAAGGAACAGATGAAGCTCTCCATCGATATTGAAAAAAAATTCAGCGCTTTTTCGCTTCGGTTCGGGACCACGATCGCCGGGAAGAATACGGGAATTTTCGGCCCTTCGGGAAGCGGCAAATCGACTGTCGTCAAAATTCTCTCAGGCCTGATGCAGCCGGACAGGGGCGAAATCACGATCGACGGTGAGTGCCTGTTCAGCAGCACACGAAAAATCAACCTTCCCCCTGAAAAACGCCGGATCGCGATGGTTTTCCAGCAGGCGCTGCTCTTCCCGCACATGAGCGTGAAATCGAATATTCTTTACGGATACAAGCGATGTGCCGACGCACAACGGCGGCTCAACCCTGATGCCCTCCTGGAGCTGCTCAGGCTTCAGCCGCTGCTGAAGCGCGGGCCCGGAAACCTGTCCGGAGGCGAAAAGCAGCGCGTCGCGCTTGCCAGGGCGGTACTTGCAAACCCCAGGCTCCTGCTCATGGACGAGCCGCTTTCCGCGCTTGACGACACCTTGCGGTTCCAGATCATACCCTACCTGAAAAGCGTCAGCACGGAATTCGGGATACCATACCTTTTCATATCGCACTCTCTCGTCGAAATGCAGCTTATGGCAGACCATGCCATCGTGATGGAGGAGGGGCTTATCAGGGAAGAAACCACTCCGGAGATGCTTGCCCGCACCCGGATGGCTGCGAGCAGGCACGGATACCTGAACCTGCTCCGGATTTCCGGAGCCGAAGACCGAAACGGCATGTTTGCCTGCAGATGGGGAGGAAACGTGCTGCTTGTCTCGGAAAATCCCGGCACGGGAGAAGCGCTTTTCGAGCTTTCTTCACGGGAAATCATCCTCTTCAAAAAAAACCCGGAAGCGATAAGCGCCCGCAACCTGCTGCAATGCACCGTCACGGAACTGTTCCGGTCGGATACGCGTATCGGCGTCGAACTCACTTCGGGAGGAGAAAAGCTTGTCGCGGAAATCGTGCCCCGGGCTTCGGAAGAGCTGGGTATTACGACCGGTTCGACAATTTTTGCCGCAATCAAGGCATCATCCTTCAGAAGACTCTCCTGAAGCTCCGGATTGCCGCTCTTCTTCCGGGCTCAACTTTTTAGACCTCCTCCCTGTTTCAATAATGAGTTATCGGCAATAACACCAAATGTTGCGGCAATGAAGCCCTCCGGCAGGAAAGTATGTTTCATGACAGGCGCTTCGGGAAAACTCGGCAGCGAAATCGCGCTTTCCATAGCGGGTCAGGGGTACACGGTTTTCTTCACCTGGCACGCTTCGGAGGAAAAAGCGCTCGATCTTCTTGATAAAATCCGATGGCTCAGCCCGGAATCGATGACGACAAGGTGCGATGTGTCAAAGACAGCCGATATTGCCGCAGCATTCGACCTTTTCAGGAAGAACTTTCCAAAACTCGACCTCCTCATGGCCAGCGCTTCCAATTTTTTCGGAACACCGCTGCCTGACGTTTCGGAAGAGCAATGGGACAGCCTTGTGGACACAAACCTCAAGGGTACGTTCTTTACCATGCAGGAAGCCGTCAGGATCATGCAGAACCAGGATTCCGGCGGAAAAATCATCACCATGAGCGACATCGCCGCAGGCATGGTCTGGAGGGATTTCGCCCCCTACACCGTTTCAAAGGCGGGAATACAGCACCTGACAAGGATTTTCGCAAAAAAGTACGCACCGGGCATCCTGGTGAATTCCATCGCTCCGGGAACGGTCAGCCAGGCACTTGAAAGCATTCCCGGGCCCGGAAACGAACTGATCGGGAAAATCCCGCTCGGGCGGCTCGGCGATCCTCTCGATATCGTCAAGACGATCCTGTTCCTCCTGGAGAACGATTATATCACGGGACAGGTGATCAACGTGGACGGAGGAAGGTTGCTGCATTGAAACTTTCACACCGTCGCGCTTCCAGTGAGAGTGACGTGCAAAGACGGCAATGTTTTTTATATATTATGGTCTGATCATGGCCAGAAAAAACCACTACAAAGCTTGCAAACCACTATGGAACAGGAAGTCCCGGTTATCATACATGGCGAACACGAACCCCTTCCGGGAAAACCGGGAGAAGAGCCTGTCATTGCCGACCAGTTGAAGGAAATCGGTCATTCACTGTCTGAAGTGATGACCTCGTTCAGGGAGAGCGAATCCTATGAGCAGATCGAACAAGTCTTTGAGCAGACCAAGGACTATATCAGGAAAAATCCTGCGAGAGCAATGCTCTATTCGCTTGGAGCAGGAGCCCTGCTGGGCCTTTTCATGAGAAAAAGACGCTGACAGCAGAAAACCCGGATACCCGCATGGACATGAAAAAGGTTGCAGCCCGGGAGCCGGCCGAAAAAGCCGGAAAACCAGGCATTCACAGACTGCTGGAAGAAACGGCATCTTCAACGTATGCTGATGTCATGGCCATTATCGAGGCCAAATTCGAACTGCTCAAGATAGAACTGACGGAAAAAATTGCCGTCGTTTCGGTTTTTGTCGTTCTCGGCGTCATCCTCATCATAGGCCTCGCCTACCTTGTCACCACTTTCGCGCTCCTCTTCGGAGAGCTTTTCAGGCACCAGTTCCTCGGCTACCTGCTGGTCAGCCTCGTCTTCTTTGCCTGCTTCCTTTTTTTTACAAGACTCAAACCACAGCTTCTCAAAAACCTGATACAGAACATTCTCCTTTCGGTCCATGACTACAAAAAATGAAACCCTGCACGGCATCCAGGCGCGTATTGAAGAACTGCAGAAAACCATTGCTGAAAAAGAAAAACAGATAAAAGCGAGGACCCGGAACCTCAAGGAAGAGATTGCCGAAGAGCTTTCTCCCGAGGAAATCGTCAAAAAGCACCCGTTCCTCGCTGCAGGAACAACCTTCACCGCCGGGCTCATCATTACGAAATCACTCGGCGGCCGTAAAAAGAACATCCCTTCCGCGAAGGCCTCCGAAACGACCCTGCAGCCCGAACCACCGGCATCGCGGCGCAAAGGCGTCATGTATGCCATCGGGCTCGATATGTTCCATTCACTGAAAGACATAGGGTTCAGCTACCTTCAGGGTTACCTTGAAAACAGGTTCAAAAAACAGGGAGGGCCCGGAAGGGAATGACGCACGGCAAACTTCAGACTGACTTTTCTGTGAGAAATTCAGTACTTTAACGAAGTTTGCAATCCGTTGCCCGGAAACTTCAAGGCCTGCCTGGACTGAAACGGTCCCTGTTCCCTGATTTTCCGGGCCAGTAATGACAATCAAGCAGAATCCGCCAGTGTTTCAGACCAGAGAACATTTCTATGCCAACCGCACAGCCCGGGAACTCTTCCATCTCTTCGACCCCGATTTCCTCACCCTGCATCAGTCCGCCCAGGAAAGTTTCCTGAAAACGGAAAAGCAGACGGCTCTCATCAACGAATTCCTGAAAAAGGAAAAAGGCGATGATGCCAAACCCGTTCTGCCGGCCCAGTTCCATGGCATGAAACTGCTCCACGAACTTTTCCACTATATCTTTTCGTTTTCGACTGCCAGGCGCCAGCCTGACCTTCTTGACAAGGTCTACAGGCAATTCGAAGCGGAGCTTTCAACACCGAAAACAGCGGAATACCTCGAAAAATTTGTCACGGCCTTTCCTCCCCGCGATGTGTTTGAAGGAAACGAATCAGCCGGAACCTGGCTGGACAAAACGAAAAACAGGGCCGGGGTCGTCGAAGAATCGTTCATGGTCTGGCTGAACAAGGCCAATCCGGCCCTGGAGCCCTTCGGGGAATTCCTCTTTGACCGGAAAGTCATGAACACCCCTGAGTACAGAACGCTTATCGGTGCCATGCAGGGTTCGATGAGAGCGATGGGTCCGGTCGGCAACGGAAACCTCGACCTTGAAGAGCTGCTTTTCAGTCCGATCAGGCACTCCCCCACTTCGATCCTGGATCAGCTGCGCTATATCAGACTCAACTGGTCGGCACTGCTCGAGGGTTCCCCGTTCTGGGACCTGCTTGCCGGCGCCATCGAATTCATCGAGGATGAGGACAAATACCTGTTTTTCCGGAAACTGGCTCATGAACAGGGTACAGAGTCCGGACAATGGTTCGAAAAGGATGCGCAGGTTCCCGATTACCGCACCCTCGACTACGACAACGCTCCGGCCAACTACTCCCTGGACTCTTCATGGATGCCTGAAGTGGTGATGATCGCAAAAAGCACCTATGTCTGGCTCGACCAGCTCGGCAAGCGGTACAGGAGAGCGGTAACCCGCCTCCAGGACATTCCCGACGAGGAGCTCGACATCCTTGCCGATCGCGGTTTCACTGCGCTCTGGCTTATCGGCCTCTGGCAGCGCAGCAGCGCGTCGCAGAAGATCAAGCAGATGCAGGGGAATCCGGAAGCGAAAGCATCGGCCTATTCGCTCGAGAAATACGAAATTTCGGATGACATCGGAGGATACGAAGGATACCTCAACCTTCGCGACAGGGCCAGGCAGCGAGGGATCAAGCTCGCCAGCGACATGGTACCGAACCACACGGGACTGGATTCTGAACTGGTAAGGAACTGCCCCGACTGGTTCCTTTCAGCAGGAGAACCCCCCTACTACAATTATTCGTATACCGGCCCGAACCTCTGCAGCGACCCGCGATACGGCATTTTTCTTGAAGACGGCTACTGGAACCGGTCCGATGCTGCAGTCACGTTCAAACGCGTCGATTACCTTACCGGCGACACGCGCTATATCTACCACGGGAACGACGGCACAAACATGCCCTGGAACGACACGGCGCAGCTGAACTTTCTGAGTGCGGAGGTCCGGGAAGGGGTTATCCAGCAGATACTGCACGTGGCGAGAATGTTCCCCATCATCCGCTTCGATGCGGCAATGGTCCTTGCCAAACGGCATATCCAGCGACTCTGGTTCCCGCTGCCTGGCCACAGTGCCGCAGTGCCTTCCCGCTCCGGCTATGCCTTGAGCATGTCCGATTTCGACGCCGCAATCCCGGAAGAGTTCTGGCGCGAGGTCGTAGACCGCGTCCAGAAAGAGGTGCCGGACACCCTGCTCCTGGCCGAGGCATTCTGGATGCTCGAAGGTTATTTCGTCAGGACACTCGGCATGCACCGCGTGTACAACAGCGCGTTCATGCACATGCTGAAGAAAGAGGACAATACCGGCTACCGCTACCTCATCAAGAACACGCTCGAATTCGATCCGGAAATCCTGAAGCGATATGTGAACTTCATGAACAACCCCGACGAGGATACCGCAATATCGCAGTTCGGGCGGGGCGACAAGTATTTCGGTGTCTGCATGATGATGATCACCATGCCCGGCCTGCCGATGATCGGCCATGGGCAGGTGGAGGGGTTCACCGAAAAGTACGGCATGGAGTACGCCAAAGCGTATTATGACGAGCAGCCCGACGAGCACCTTGTCGAACGCCACTACAGGGAGATATTCCCGATCATGAAAAAACGGCCCCTGTTCGCCGAGGTCTGCAATTTCTTCCTTTACGATGTCTATTCTCCCGAGGGAATGGTCAACGAAAACATTTTCGCCTACTCGAACCGGCGCGGAAACGAAAATGCGCTCGTGGTCTTCAACAACTCGTTCGAGCGGGCCCTGGGCTGGATAAAGACATCGGTGGGCTACCTGCGCGACGGAAAGATCATGCAGTGTTCGCTGGGAGAAGGTCTTGACCTGGAAGCACGGGAGAACTCCTTCGTCATTTTCAGAGACAACGCCAGCGGCCTCGAATTTATCCGTTCTGTCGGGGAAATCCATGAAAAAGGGCTCCTGGTGGCACTCGAAGGCTACAAATACAACGTTTTCCTCGACTTCCGCACCGTCAGCCCTTCCAGGTTCAGACCTTATGACAGGCTTTGCCTTGAACTCAACGGCAGAGGGACCTCCTCTATCGAACGTGCTGCCCTCGAAATGAGCTTCGCTCCGTTTCACCGCTCTGTCGTTGCCTCGTTCGGCAAGCTGCTGCCGGTGAAGAAACCCGCAGAGCTGCAGGATGAGGAAACCGTCCGGGTGTTCGGGGAGTCGGTCGCAGCCCTGCTTGACGAGTCTGCACTGCAGCTCGGAGACTTCATCGAAGTCCCGCTCGTTGTCACTCCTGAACTCAAGGCCAGGGCTTCATCGATGCTCATGAAAGCCGCATCTGCCGCCGTTTCCCTTTCACGGCAGCCTGAAAGCCGCAAATTCCAGACAGCTCTCGGACTGTCGGCTTCTGACTGCACTGAATTTTCGCTGCTCAGCAGACACTGGATCATGCTCGCTTCACTGCAGGAACTTCTTGCTGGGGCCGGAGCGCTCAGCTCGAACATCATCGACGACTGCCTCCTGCATGACACCCTTGCCACATGCTATCCGGATAATGGCCCGCTGGGCATCCGTGGCAGGAATATCCCCGACCTGTTTGCCTGTCTTCTGTCGCTGGATGCTCCATCGGGCACCGAAAATCCCGGGGATGAGCTCCTTGCCTCCCTCGAACATCTTCTCGTCAAAAACCGCGAACACTTCCTGAACCTCCTGCAGTTCGACGAACGCCAGGGCAGGACATGGTTCCGCGAACATCCCTTCAGCGTGCTTGTCTCCTGGATCACCCTGCTTTCGCTTGCAGGAAAAAAGGAACACCCTTCAGGCAAAGGAAAAAAGAAAGTCGCGCTTTCGGCTTCGACTGCGGCAAAATGGATCGAAGCTGC
>JAAXVR010000007.1 GCA_013335405.1 Chlorobiaceae bacterium | reverse complement strand
AGTGCTGAGTGCTGAGTGCTGAGTGCTGAGTGCTGAGTGCTGAGTGCTGAGTGCTGAGTGCTGAGTGCTGAGTGCTGAGTGCTGAGTGCTGAGTGCTGAGTGCTGAGTGCTGAGTGCTGAGTGCTGAGATGAAGATTGCAATGAAAGATGTTATTAACTCAGTCCTCAGTGTTGAAAAAAGCTCCGTAGGAGCGGTTTGTGATGGCCTCAATGATGCATCACTTAAGGGAGCAGGGCCTTGATGGAGGTGGTGAGTGTTATATGTAAGATGCGTATAACACTATATAAACGAATAATATGTAATGTCTGTATTGATTTTGCAGAGCGAAAGAACGGATGTTTTATGCCCGGATGGGCAGCGTTGAAACTGAGATATCTGTTCAATATAAAATAGTATAACCAGCGGAGCGACTTATGTGTTTGGTAAACATAAAACATATAAGACATATTAGCCGTAGCGACGGCATTCCTCGTTCAATCAATTATCTCATACAGGTCTACAGTGTAAAGGCTTTATGCTTCCTCCCGTCAGGTTTTCATCAGGATTCTATCTGCTTTTGTCCGGTTGAGGGCACGATCATTTTCATGATCTGTTTTTCTGATTCGGCGGCATGGCAGAGGTCCCACCGTTGCTGGAGGTTCAACCACAAATCGGGCGTGTTGCTGAAAAACGCTGCAAGCCGCAGGGCGGTGGACGGTGTGATGCCATGTTTGCCATTGATGATTTCATTGATCCGCTGAAAAGGAACATGTATGGCATCGGCAAGCTTGCGCTGCGTGATTCCCATAGGCGTGAGGAATTCCTCGAGGAGAGGCTGGGGGTGAAATTCCCCCGGTCTACTCACCCTCATTATCTTCATATATCTTTTTGTGTCATACCTCCTCTTCTTGTAAGGTATTCCTTCTTTTAGTGTCAAGAAAAAGGTGGCAAGTTCAAACAACAGAACTATCCACGCCATCATTTAACGGAATCAAGCGATTTATCCGTATTCTTTCGATAAGAAAGTGGGTTCAATGCTCATAAATCGCGAGCGATGAAAAAAACTCTCGTCATCACCTGTATTCTTCTTGCTCTGATTGCCTCCGGGTTCTATTTATTATTCCGTCACCGGCAGTTGACTCCACCGAAGGCGGAGACTGAAATCCTGCACATAGACGTACCTGAATCCAGTTTCAATCTGCCTGTTACACTCGGGTTAAACACTCTTTCCGACTATCTGAACGGCAAGATCACCGGTCGTTTCCTCGATACGACGTTTTATCTTCAAGAATCGAAAAAAGAACGTGTTGATTTGACTCTTATTAAAAATGGCGACATCCATATCAGCTCGACCGGCAAGGAACTGATTTGCACCTTTCCGCTGACGCTTGAAGCAAGACTTGTCGAAAGCCGTTTTGCTAATCTGCTCACGAAAATTGTAAGACCGGCGTCAACCAGTCTCATCGTCACCCTGACCTCACCGGTCGAGCTCGATAAATCCTGGCATCTGAAGACGAAGTTCAGGTTAAAGGGCTATCGCTGGATAACCGAACCGGTACTTAAGATCGGTCCTTACAGAAAGAACCTGACGAGAAAACTCGACAAGCTTATCAAAGAGGAAAAACAGGGGTTGACGACCATGCTCGACAGGGAGATCAACAAAGGAGTTTCGCTCGAAAAAACGATTGCCGAAATATGGACTGACTTGCAGGATCCGATCCTTGTGAGGCAAGGGCCGACTTCTGTCTGGATAAGGTTTCTGTGCAGGGATCTGAAAGGAGACTTTCGGTTGGGTAAGTCTGATATCGTGTGTTTTACCGGTATCAAGGCAAAAATGATGGTTATGACGGACACCACCAATCTGGCCAAGCCAAGCAGCTTTCCGGATTTTTCACGAATGAAGGCAATGGAATGGGATCCGGTATCTCATATTTACATTTATGCATATACCTCTTTTGACGAGATCAACAGGCGGCTGGATGAATTGGTGAAGGCAAATGATATCAGGGCAAAGGGATATCTGCGGATCTATACCATATCCATCAAACATATCAAAGCCTATGCTTCTGTTCAGGGGTTGGCCATTTCGGTGAAGACCGGGAAGGATCTTAAGGGGGATTTCGTTCTCACTGGTTATCCGGTGTTCGATGTGCCTGCGCAGAGGCTGAAAATCAAGAACTTCGATTTTGCCGTCGATGCCGGCAGCATGATTGTAAACAGGGGGGACGATATTTTGCACACTCGGCTTCGGGAGATTGTTGCAGAAAAGCTTAATCTCGGACTCGATACCCTTATCCGCAAGATACCAATGATCGCAACTGATGCCATTGCAAATGCAAAAAGCGGCCGGACCATAGAGCTTACGATGAAAGATGTTTATGTGGACAAGTGCGATATCCGAATGGGGAAAGAGAAAATTCATTTTCTCATTGACACCAAAACCAGAGCGGCATTCAGAATAAAACACATTAAACCCGGCAAGCACCTCCGGATCAACACCGGTTCGGACTGAAACATCCTGCCGATAGGGGGTATCAGTCATTTCCTCTCTTGCCAAGGAACAGATATCGGATGTGAACCTGTAACGGAGAGTCAGGTCTCAGAAGAGGAGCGAGGCTTGTGCACCGGAATCGTTGCATCATGTGACGGTTCGTGGAATCGATCGGACAGCTATGGGGCCTGATGATAAAGAAAGGCAGGCTGTTGTAAGAGGGATTGGCAGAACACCGGAAAAAACCGGAATGGTGATTTCTGGTGTCGCTTGCAGTTGTTGCTGGAATACCGGGTATTTCGAGGGCAGGAGTGAATCGGTTGTTACGGAAAGAGTTCTTCAGCTTACGGCTTTTCTGCATAAGAAAGGATATAGTCCAGGCCAGCGTAGACACTCTCTGCAGAACGATTCAATGTCAATTGTGCAAGAACCTTTGCCAGTGGATGCAGTTTGCCGAGAAATGTCCGGTTTCTCGACAGATACTCATGAAGGGGCAAATAGACATCGTCACGTATCGATTTGATCGCAATATTGACAAATCCGGCTTTGGAGAGTTTGTTACCATAGGATGGGATTACATAGCAGTTTTCTCGCGGAATATTAAATTTTCCTGCCACAAGGCTCCAGGAAATCCATTGCTCTATGCGCCTGAAGAGGTTATCGGAGTTTTCTGTCGGTAAAATGTCCGCTGTTACAAGCCTTCCTCCCGGACGCAACACGCGGAACGCTTCCTTGAAAAAAACCTCGCGGGTTCTATAGTGGAAAGCACTTTCCACGGAAACAACCAGATCAATGGATTCATTTGCAATCGGCATCTCTGTTGCCGAGCCTTCTCTCAGATCTACAGAGTTCTCAAGACCCGCATCGGCAACATTCGTCCGGGCCCGCTCAACCTGAGAATTCGTAATATTCAGCCCGATAATTTTTTCGGGTTTCCTGTTCCTGGCCCAGAGGATGTCCTGATCGCCAAAACCATACCCACAATCCAATACGGTATCACCCGGACCCATTCCGCCTCTTTTCGCCACCAGAAGAGCAAGCTCTTCACTGGCTTCATCGATGGTATGCGCATCCCGCCAATAGCCAAGATTCAGATAGAGCGCATTCTCGGTAAGAGATGATGTGCCAATCAAATCATAGACTTCCGTTGTCTTCAACCCATGGAAAGGATTGAAAAGCCAATTCAGATATCTGAAAAAATGATCTCTTGTGTTGTCCGGCATAGTGATAATCTGTTTTCCGCTGAAAACGCCCGAATCATTTTCTCCGTCCGTCGATGAGCATCTTAACACTCGGAATGCGTTCTGCTGGTCGGGTGTGGATCGTTCTTTTCAATCAGGGCGAGTCGTAGTTTCCATTAGTTAAAGGGCCTTGCCGATCAAAGAATACAGGAGTCGGGGATGTTCCGCAGCAAGTCAGAAAGATGCATAACCTCCTCTTTTTGAAAGATATTTCGGTCCGGTTCACGTTTTGCGTCATGCATCGTGTCCCTTCCGCTTCGGTGCCTCTTCACGATCGGATGCAAAGTATTCATACAGGATGTTCCGTAATTACCCGGTTATTTCGGCAGTGAGAACCCTGTGATGACCTCGTTGAAATCGATCGGGAACGAGGGTTCGGGATTGCCCAGGATATCCTGTCCTTCGGGCATCGCATGCACACCTTCAGGAAAAGTCCGGTTCGTGATGAGGTACTTGAGCAGGTAGTCCCGTAATCTGAAATATCCGACCGGCTTGTTCGATGTGCTGAGAGGAGAAGGGTTGGGCGGTTTGCCGATTGCCCATTTTTCAACGATCGCTTCAACAGCAGGCCGGTAGAGCATATCGAGTTGGCTGTGTTCATAAGGTTCCATTTGTTGCATGAGTTTGCGCATTGATAACGACTGATTCGTACCCGGAGATATATTCTGGTGAGGAAGGGGTGTCGTGCAAGAAGTCAAAATCTTAATAATTACTTAAAAATAAAGGTATGTGGTTCTTCATCCGTTTTGTGTGACGAATCCTGCCTTTTTCAAAGGAAAGATGCATCCGGCTATTTTTTAAAAACAAGGAGGTATGGATTTACGGTTTGTTTCATGCATTGAACTTGCCGGAATCATTCATGCGATGAAACGTTCAATAGCCGAGACAATGCTCTCGACATCATCCGGCGATACCCCGGAAAACCATACCTTCTGAGGGTAGATCATCACATTTGGTCCCGTAGCGCAAAGTCCCATGCAGCCTGATGACGAAACCCTCACGTTTCCTTTCCACGATTTCCCGTCGACAACCTTCTTGATCGTCGCTTTTATGAGCTGACTGTTATCGTCTGCACATGATTTTCGTTCGCCGGCCCGATCGTTGGTACAGACGAAAACATGAACGACATACGGAGATTCATTTTGAACAGCCATGACGGATTATAGTTGTAATTACGCATTGTTCATCGGGTATCTGCATCGGTGAACCGTGCACCGGGCGCCGCATAGAAAAGCGACGGACCGCAACGCACGGGACCGGGGGTATGGATTCACGGAACGGGACCAGCGTTCCGGAATTCGTTCACAGAAAGTCGGACATTCTTTTCCCGTCCAGAGGTTTCGCCATCGGAACTCCATATCCTTTCAGCGTTTCCGGAATAACGTTCCGGTTGTTGTCTGTGCGCCTGGTAGTTTCAAGTGGAGCCAGTCTCAGGCGATTGCCGAAAAGAACCCTGTATACGCTGTCCGTAGTGTTGGGTTTCGGTTTCGGACTGCATGCAAGGTGATTATCGAATTGCCTTGTTGTCAGGGCAGGTTTTGGCTTCGGGCTGCATCCGGGAGGAGTGCCGTGCTGATTGAGTGTTTTGATGGATTCCTTTATCGATGTCATTAACAACTTCCTTGATACGTGGTTTAGAGATAAGGAAGGATACACCAGATAAAATAATACACAATAAACATAAATAGTTTGGAACAAGATGCATATGTCAGCGTTTCAGGGTATCGACGCGAGATGCTGGAAAGCAATGGAACCATTCACGTTATTCCGGGATGTCAGAGAAAAGCCGCTCATAGCAACGACGAAATTCCTGGACGGCAACTCGCCTCACGTGCTCTGAGGACGGCTTGTCTTCTGGGCTGCCAGATATCCATGGCATGGTGAGCAAATGCAAGGCTCAAGAGCAAATGATCATTCCGTTGTTCTTCATGCCGGTGGCGAGTCCACGGCTGGCGGATACCGTGAGCGCCAGTGTCGGGCAATCTCCTCACGACGGCAGATCCAGACCGCATCACACTCCATGACGTAATCAAGAAAACGCGCCAGAGCCAGTGCCCTGGCGGGGTGACCGCTGATTCGGGGATGCAGGCCGACGCTCATCATCTTCGGACGGCGTCTACCCTCGCTCCGGAGCTGATCGAAGGCATCCTTGAGAAGCCGGAAAAAGTCGTCGCCGCAGGCGAAGCCGTTTGGTAGCAGGTAACGGAAATCGTTGGTGACCAGCGAGTAGGGGATAACCAGGTGAGCGGGGGCGTCTGCTGGCCAGTAGGGAAGGTCGTCGTTGTAAGCGTCAGAACTATAGAGGAAGCCCCCTTCCGCACGAAGCAGCCGGCGGGTATGCTGACTGACCCGTCCGGTGTACCAGCCGACGGGGCGGCGGTCGCAGAACTGCTCGATGATCTCGATGGTGGTGCTGATGTGGCGGCGTTCCTCGTCCTCCGGAATGTCTCGATAGTCCATCCAGCGATAGCCATGCCCGGCAATTTCGTGGCCGGCGGCAGCGAGTGCCCGGCCTATGGCCGGGTTCAGTTCGAGAGCCCTGCCAGCGGCAAAAGCGGTCAGGGGGAGGTTGCGGTCGCCGAACAGGTCCAGAATACGCCAGACGCCGGCGCGTGAACCGTATTCATACATCCCTTCCACGCTGAGGTCCCGCTCTCCTTCGCGGGCAGGGCGGCCGTAAAGCTCGTGGAGATAGCTTTCCGAGCGGGCATCGCCGTTCAGGACGGACGATTCGGCCCCCTCCTCGATATTGAGCACGAACTGGACCGCCACGCAAGCTTCGCCCGGCCATTGCGCATGGGGCGGGTCGCCACCATATCCCTCAAGGTCCCGCGAAGTCATCAGCCAAGCTCGAACGTCGTGATGCCGAACACCTTGTCCCGCCGGTGGAGCGGCTCCGGTCCGCAGTACATCCGGGCACACTCGAACACGAACGCTGCACCGAACTCCTCGGCCAGCGAGACGGCTGCGATGTTATTCATCGGAATATCGAGATAGACGTTCCGCCCGGGAGCAGTCGAAAGGCAAGCCCGGTAGAGTTCGCGGGCAATATTCAGGGAGTCGGCAAACAGTGGGCCGATCTTGAAGCCTTTGCCGGTCCTTCTGAGGACGGCATAACCGGCAAAATTTCCCTCAGCGAGGTATCTGAACGATGCGGCCTCGCTGTCGAAGAGCCAGCGATCGAGGAAAGGGCGCCGGTCGAAGCCGAAACATTCCCGGTCGTAAGCTGCAACCGCATCAAGATCGGCCCGGACAATTCCGGAAATTGCATCATTGCGGGGAAATTCGGCACCCAGGCGGACCCGCCGCTCATCCCGGTAGGCCATTTTGAATCCGCCGCGCCGGTAGAAAGGCTGCATGGCCACAACACCGTCCATACCGATGACGGCTCCCTGCTTCAGGCAAGCGAGCAACGTGTCCCGTCGTTTATACCAGAGGAATCGGCCGATTCCGGCGTTTCGGTACTCCGGCATGACGATAAAAAAGCCCATGAAGCCGTATTCGCCATGATAGGACACCAGAGAGCCGCCGCCGATAAACCTGTCATCGAGGAAACAGCCGAAAAAACCGTCCGGGAAAACCGAATGGAATATATCCGCATCGTGAATGCCGGGATCCCACCCTTCCTCCCGTGCCCAACCGACAAGGGTATCGACCTGCTGACGGTCAAGCTGCCTGAATTCAAGCGTATCAGTATTCATCCCTGCTCGCTCCTTAACGCAATTGTTTACCCGGTATCGTTTAAAATACGTATCGTGTCATGAAAATAACAGAGATAATCCCATGACCTCCTGTTGGTCAACCGCAGCAATAACGGAAGAACGAGTGCTCTGGAACGAAATACCGGAAAAGGTATTTTGTAAGTGAAATAGCACGGCAACAAATACGATGGATCGACGATGTAATGCTCTTGTCAAAACCATCCGGGAATCTGCAGTTCCGGGCATTCAGATAGTTATTTTTGTCAATAGCATCGGTTGTCTGAGGGAATCAGAGGAGACTCGGCAGATACCATGGACTGGAAGTGATAAGTGTATAATAAATACATAACACATAATACGCGGCATTGTATGGCGAGGAGACGTTGTCCCGTCACTGCGATGAAGGGAGCATGAAATACAGACTTCTCGTTTTTGATTTTGACGGGACTCTTGCCGACAGTGAGGCAAGTATCCTGGAAACCCTGAATCTTGTGGCGCGGGATTTGGGGCTGTCGGGGGTTGACCGCTCCTCTGCCCGGCGGGGAATCGGTTTGCCATTGATCCGTACGATTGAAATGGGTCTCGGCCTTGAACCAGACCGGGCCGCCGGCGCGGTTGAACTCTACAGAACGCATTATAACGAGGTCGCATTCCATTCGACATCTCTGTTTCCGGGGGTAAAGGAGACACTGAATTTGTTGCGGGAGGATTACCTGCTTGCTATCGCTTCGAACAAGAGCAGGCAGGGGCTTTACGATATGATGCGGCATCTCGGGATTTATGAGTGGTTCTCCTTTATTGCCGGTGCACAGGATGTACAGCAGGCGAAGCCGGCTCCCGATATGGTGCTCATCGCAATGGAGGCGCTTGATATTCATGCAGGGGAGTGTCTCGTTGTGGGTGACACCGTTTACGATATCGAGATGGGACAGCGTGCATCTGCTGATACCTGTGCGGTGACTTACGGAATCAATTCGGAGGATGAACTTCGCATTCTCAATCCCACATTTGTCATCGATTCGTTCGTTCGTCTTTTGTCCTGTTTGACATGACAGGATGACCGAAGTACCGGATATGCTTTGTCCTGATTCGAGGAGTATCCCGATTGTCCAAAAGGTCATTCAAGTCGTCCCCGCACCAGTATCCCCGGGATTTCCGGTAAACCGGAGGAATGAAACAGTGGGAAATAGCCGGTCAATTCTTGACAAGTGTCAGCTTAATGGTATTTTACACCTGAATGACTGTCGTTTTGCGGATACAGATCTATCTGTCATTCCTGTTATGAGGCAAGCCGTCCCCCAGATTCTGGCACAGGCCATAAACAAGTTCCCTGAAAGAGGAACCCCAGGAGCAGCATTCCGATGCACCGGAAACCATCCAATATCATTTATGGAGTCGATGAAAGTCCTCCATTGAAAACGACAATACTGCTGGCCTTTCAGCATGCGGTTCTGGCGCTCGTTTTTATTGTCTATCCCCTTATTGTGGTTGCCGAAGCTCATGGCACCCGTCAGGAAACAGAAGGTATCGTATCGGCTGCCATTCTGACCATGGCTGCAGGTACCTTTCTGCAGTCTCTGGGACGGAAGGGAATGGGGAGCGGATATCTCGCCGTGCAGATAAGCAGCCCGCTCTATCTTCCTGTTTCGATAATCGCCGTTCATGCAGGCGGTTTGGAACTGGTTGCCGGAATGACGGTTTTAGCGGGATTGTTTACACTGTTTTTTGCCCCTTTCGTTCGATACCTCCGCCCTTTTTTTCCCGCTGAAGTATGCGGGGTCGCCGTGCTGATGCTCGGTGTATCCCTCGCTGGTCCCGGAGCCATCCGTTTCACCGGCCTGAACACCTCTTCTTTTCCGAATCCCGTAGTTATCTCGGTTGCGTTCATTACGTTTTCAATTATGGTTGCCCTGAGCATCTGGCCCAAAAATCAGCTTCGTCTATATTCCGCGGTCATTGGTCTTGCGAGCGGATATGCGGCTGCAATCGGTACGGGGTTGATCGGTGCCGGGGAACTGAAGGAGGCGATTGCCGGAGGGATAGTTGCGTGGCCGGTGATTTCCGTGACGGCTTTCCGGTTCGAGTGGGTGCTGCTGGTTCCTTTTCTGGTAACTGCGATGGTAGCGACACTTGACAATATGGCGGGGCTGATAACCTGCCAGAAAATAAACGAGGTCGATCTGGCCAGACCGGACATGACCGGAATCAGCCGGGGGATTCTCGCTGACGGTTGCAGTACGCTGTGTTCCGGTCTGCTCGGTTCTATCGGGACATGCATTTCATCAGCCCACATCGCCCTTTCGTCGGCAACAGGGGCTACTTCGCGCAAGGTTGGTCTCTGGACCTCGGCTATGCTTCTCGTGATGATTTTCATCTCTCCACTGGCCAAACTCCTGTCAAACATGCCGGGGCCTATCACCGGAGCGGTCATGATCTACGCTTCGGCTTTTCTGATCACGTCAGGTATCGAGCTGATCGTGTCGAGGTTGCTTGATATCAGAAGGATATTCATGATCGGCTGTTCGGTGATCGTCGGCATTTCATCGATACAATTCACCGATGTTATCATGACATTGCCCATGTGGGCATACAGTATCGCCAGTTCCCCATTTGCGCTTTCATCCCTTTGTGCCGTAGTCCTGAATTATGTTTTCAGCATAGGCACGTCTTCCCGTGCATCGATCCGGATTCAGCCCGAACTCGCATTGATTCCTGAAGTCCTGCGCTTTTTCGATGACAAAGGTGCTGCCTGGGGAGCGCGCCGTCACATGATCCATCGGGTTCAGTCATGTGTTAACGAGCTGATGGAGGCGCTCATGCTGGTGAGCGTTGTCGAGGGCGAGATCGAAATCAGGGCGACATTCAATGATTTCGGTCTTGATGTCATTGTCAGCTATGAAGGGAAGTCCTTCATGCTGGAAGTGAAAAATCCTTTGCCGGAAGAGCTTATGTCAGACGAAAATGCGATTGCGAAACTTTCGGCGGTCCTGGTGCGACAATATGCGGACCGGGTTGAAACTGATTTTCGAGATGGACGGCACCGTATCTCGCTGTATTTCGAGCAGTGACGGCGGTTTCAGGGACAACTGGCTACGGAAAGCTTCGGGATGAATCACGATACCTGCAACAACCAGACATCCCCGCTGATTGTCTCAACAGGCAGTAACTATCGATACTGCCTGTTGAGACAATCAGTTATGGAATCACTTCATGTTTTTTTTCTATATTTGACAACGGTAATCCCCAAAGTGCTGCTACGCAGCATTGCTGTTCAGCAACCTCGCGTTTTTGTGCATGATATCCATAAAAGAATGATGCTGATGAACGCAGCGAAGCTTAGTTTTTAAGTCATTCGGGAGTGTTCTAAGGTTCTGCAGCAGAACAGCAGTATGGCAGAGGGGTATGAGATTGTCTGGCCGGCAAGCCACAGGAATCACGATTGACGACCCGGCAGAAGGAACCGCGGGAGCGATAACATCCGCGGAAAGTTGAATCAAACAGTTACAGTTTGAGCGCAGAATGGAAAACCGGGACAACGAACTCTACCTCTGGTGCACCAATGTTCATCCATTGACACCGCCTGAAGCTGAATGTGTTCTGGCTCTTCTGTCAGATGCCGAGAGAATTCGTTACGGAAAATTGTCGGATGCCGTAAGACGCGATGAGTTTCTGATAACGCGACATCTCCTTCGGACCGCGCTTTCGAGGCATCTGTCCCTGAAACCCGACGAACTGCGTTTCAGCAGCAACCGGTTCGGCAAGCCTTCTCTGTCGCAATCATGCGGGCTTGAGTTCAATCTGTCCAATACCAGCAGACTCGCTGTTTGTCTTGTCAGTTTTTCAGGCCCTGTCGGGGTAGACATCGAGCAATTGAGCCGGGCTGCTGACGTTCTGGAGGTTGCGGAACTTTGTTTTTCCCGGAAAGAAATGCAACATCTTTTTTCTTGTGCTCCTTCCCTCAGACCCGATCGAGCGCTGACGTTGTGGACTCTGAAAGAAGCGTATCTCAAGGCAATCGGAATCGGTCTGCATGCAGGGCTTGGGAAGATCGAGTTTCTGTACGATGCTGCAGGAGAGCCCAGGCTTCGGGTCGAGAACGGAATTGATGCCCGGCCGGACCGCTGGCATTTTTATACTACCGATATCATGAACCACAGGATCGCACTGATGGCCCGGTTCCCTTTCCGCAGGCGCATGCGTATCGTTGACACCACTCCTTCTGCCCGCAGGCATGATGTATGGAATATCCTGCAGCACGAAGTCCCGATCAATACCGAAGAGAGTGCCGACATCCATGATCCTGCCGCAGTACGTTGACAGGAAGGACTCCACCGCCCTTGCGGGAACGATGGGCAATCGGCGGATGATCCGTTTTACCGTCATGATCGTCAGGCATTGTCAAAAAGCAATACCCTTGCCAGAGTATTCAATCCATCAATCACCGTAACGCTTCAGATCGGATGATGAACATGATTACCTCAACCACCGAACAACAATCCCGAATCCTCGCGGGAGCTCCAGCAGAGGTCCTCGGTATTCTCGTTTCAAACAGCACCGGGTTCGTCAGTGAAATGTTCAGGGCCTATGCAAAAGGAGTGATTGCCGTTCCCCTGCAAAGCCGTGAATTTGCCGAACGCCTCAATGGCCTCATTTTCGCCGATATCGTCGAACCAACTTCAGGCACGGGCTGGTTTACCGAAAAACACACCTTCCGAACCGATGACGCCATTGCCCAGCTCTCCTTCACCTCAGGAACTGAAGGCGAACCAAAAGGCATAGCACTTTCGCACAGAGCTCTGGCCGATGTCATCGAACGCCTCAACGGCATCA
Organism: Chlorobiaceae bacterium; assembly: GCA_013335405.1. Taxonomy (GTDB): domain Bacteria; phylum Bacteroidota; class Chlorobiia; order Chlorobiales; family Chlorobiaceae; genus Chlorobium. The sequence goes on along the minus strand of JAAXVR010000007.1, from coordinate 79,311 downwards.
TGGAAATCGACAGCTCAATCAAAGAATATGTTGGGGTTCCTGTGTATTACTCGTTCGGATTTGGACGTGTAAGGGCCTGTTCGACTATCGGGGGAGAGGCCTACATTCCTCCGAAAGGATTCGACCCGTTCGAAATCTCCGCCATGCTTCAAAAAGGCGAGATCAACGCGATCTCTGCGGTCCCCTCATTATGGCGCATTCTGCTTGCCAATCCTGAAGTGATCGGCACCACGGGAAATAATGTGCGGTGGATAGAAATCGGAAGCCAGTACATGTCGCGCCAGGAAAAGGAGGCGATGAAATCGCTCTTTCCCCGGGCAAGGATCGTACAGCACTATGGACTGACCGAGGCATCCCGTTCGACGCTGCTCGATATATCGAGAACCGAAGGGCCTATGCTCGAGTCCGTAGGCAAAGCCTGTGGAAACACTGAAATACGGTTGACCGGCGATGCAAGGATACAGATCAGGGGCCCCCACACCGCGACAGGAACGATCAGCGAAAAAGGGATCGTGCCGATTGTGGATGACGATGGCTGGCTGACGACGACGGACCTTGGAGCCATTGAGAACGGGTTCCTTTTTTTCAGGGGGCGCGCAGACGATGTCATCAACTGCAGCGGCATCAAGCTGTTTCCCGAGCAGATTGAAGCGAAACTGCTGAAAGCGCTCGACATCGAGACAGGAATAGCTGTGACCAGGGTTCCCGACGCCCTTCGCGGTGACGGGGTGCTGATCGCACTTGCAAAGGAGGCGGGGCAGACACGTGAAGCCGTAAGAAGAGCCTCGTCGACCATTCTCGCCAAACTCAATGTCCATGCCGGCGATGCGTTGCACGTGATCGAAATCGACACTATTCCAAGAACAGAAACAGGCAAAATCCAGCGGAAGCTGCTTTCAGAACGCTTTACTGCCGAGAATCAGATCGTTTCTTCGGACATGGAATCTCCAGCACTTGAAGATGATCGCTCCCTGACCGAAGAACAGCGCAGGATCGTCGCAATCTGGGAGGATGTCCTCGGCATCCGGCCTGTGTCCATCCACACAAGTTTCTTCGACCTTGGCGGCGACTCGCTTTCGTCTCTCAAAATGATGCTGAAGCTCGAAAAAGCCGGAATCCCCAGAAAAACTGCCCAGGCTTTTTTTGAAGGAAAAACCATAGCCGACATCACAGGCGGCGGCAAAGAGAGGACCGTCGAAAACGGACAGACCGCATCGACTGAGCAGCATCGGCTGGCATATACTTCCGATGCCATCAATGCAACCCGGGGGCTTATGGTTCTCTGGCTGGTTGCCATCCACTGGCTTCCCGGCGTATGGAAACGACTTCCGGAGATATTTTCCGGTATGGACACACTCCTGAATCCTGCCTATCGTCTTGGAACACCGGGTTTTGCGATCGTGTTCGGTCTCAATGTCGGCTTCTATTTTTTCCATCAGCTGGAACACAACGCAGCACTTGCCATCAAGAATATCAGGTTTGCCTCCAAGCTGGTCGCAGGCGGCATACTGCTGCTCGCAGCAATAAACTTCGCCACACTCTCGACCGGTCAGAAAGTCCTGGCCGCTCCTCTGCCGACAGTCCTGTTCTATTCGGTCCTGCTCTACTTTTTTCTTGCTGTCAGCAGTATCCGTCTCTGGTTTCGTGCACTTTCAGCTTTCGGAGATAAAATTACGGGCGCCTTCATCGCTTCATTGATTTTCTACGCTCTTGGCATGTTTTTCAAACAAGTGCTGCCTGAAACGCAATCGACAGGGGTGCTGGATGTCGTCCGTCTTATGATGAAAGCTAATTATAATTACTTTACCATGTCAGGGACCGTCATGCTTGGAGTGGCAAGCGGAATCCATTTACGTCAGCATGTTCAATCCTCCGGTATGCAGAAAGGGTATGCAACCGCCGGCCTGCTGCTTTTCCTTTTTGGCATCCTCAGCTCACTGGACAGCGGAGCGGCGCAAGAATGGTTCTCGATGGTTGTTGCTCCTGTATGGGCAATACAGGTCTATTTTGGCATCACCCTCATGATCCTGGCTGCCTTCATGCATATCAGGAAAAAACTCAGGAGCCCGTTCAGCCGCACGAGCATCCGCATCCTGGGCATCACCGGTATCCTTTCGCTTCCGATATATGTCGGTCATTCGATGGTAATCCCGACAAAAGACATGCTCGTTGGCGTGGGGCTTGCGCCCGCTGCCGCTCTCGCCATTCCCATGCTGCTGTTCTTTGGAGCTGTAATCTCTACGGGCTGGCGCATTTCCCTGGTCTACGGATCAATGGAATCGTAATACAGCCATAAGCCCGAAGAGTCACCTTCCCGTGCCGCTCGAAAACCGCGTTATGAATCGAGTGGCACGGGAAATACTGCGAGATGATCGGAAAGGGATTACGATGGGAAGCATGCCGGCGGATTCGGCTACAGAGCGGTTCGGATGATCAATTCCGGAACATGGAGGAACGAAGGGGCTGCTCCGGTTTCATCCGGGAAATCACGTTTTGCCGGGATATTCAGTTGTCCGCCCGCATCAGGTAGATGAGGATTGCTGCCTTATCGCATGGCGTTTTGCGATAACGAATCCCGAAAGGTAGATCAGGATGAATCCCGGAATGACCACACCGAAAAAAAGGATCTCATGCTGCGGGGTTTTCAGCTGTCCTGACGTCCAGATCATCCAGACAAACAGCCCCCAGATCGGAGCCACGACCAGAAAGGTGATGTTCCAGAGTTTCGTGAAGCTTTGGTTCATGATATCGTACGATGGTTTAAAATTGATTCAAATCGGATTCGTTCCCGTTTCCGCACGAAGCCTTGTCTTCCGTTCATGGCTTTTTTCAAGCCATATCCTGACCAGGTATTGGACTGCGTTGATGATGTAGCTCGAATAGGCTACGGAGGACCAGAAAACGAGGCTGTTGTCGGAATAACCCTTCCAGGCGAGAAAGAAGTAGAGAAAGTGAAAGAAGGTCGCTACCGAACTGCCGACATCCTCCCAGAAAAACTCCTTGGAAAAAACCCACTTGCCGAAAAGATCCTTTTCGAAATACATGCCGGTAATGAACAGGATGACAAAAAAGAGCGTCTTGAAAAGAATGGCGACGCTGATCCAGTAAAAGTCAATGGAGGCAAGATTGTTGGCATACAGGACGTTCAGGACGATACCGCTCAGAAAGATGATGAACTGGACCGGCGCCAGAAGAATCTGTATTTCAGTCCAGACGGATGCGTTTCGTTTGGCAAGCTGTTCGGGTGTATAACGTGGCATGATCGTTTTGTCTTGCAACTGCAGTTAAAGAAGACTAACCTGAATGGCACAGCTTTGGGGGGGATTGGACGGTGAAAACCGTAGAAGAGAGATGTCAGTTGACAACGGTTGAAGAATATTGCCGGACATTTTTTCAACTTTTCGATGAACTATGTTGATTTTCCTCTATCAGGACAAGTCAAATCCGCAGAAAAGGGTATCAGGAATGCTCGGACAGATTGCTTCAGGTGCGCCCGCAACCTGTAAAGCCACGCTGTCATTTCGAATTACTCCATAATATAAAACAAGATATTGTGATTTAAAGCGGTTTTGTTGACGGTATTTCTTCCCTTTCTCCGTCAGCGTTATTCAGGAAACGGAGTGGTGCCGTGAAAAAAAGACGGAAGATGGGGGACGGCCCGGATGTCGAAGATCCACAACCGCCCTTCACGGATCGGCCCAGGAGAGAGGAGAAAACGTGTTTTCAGTGGGATTGCTCCCGGGACGGGAGCGGGCAGACATCCTGATTGATCGGCAAGTCTATGCGGAAATCGTTATATTTTAAGATTTTCCGGACAGTTATTCAAAAGCTGATACGATGTCACTGCTGCAGGAGTTGTTCGATGAGTATACGGAATGGTACAAGAGTCTCGCCGAAGAGAACGGCGTTCTGCCAAGGTCTGTATCGGGAGTCGACGCTGCAGGCCGACAGTTCATGTATCCTCTCGATATCCTTGAGCTGCACCACATGGCAAGGAACAAGTATATCCGTTTCGTCCCGGACGAGCAGAAAGCCATAGCCCATGCCTATGGGGTCTGGCCATGAGGAGGAATGTATATCGCCTCAGGTATCGAGATGCTGGATTTTCCTGAGAAGGATCCGAAAGAAACCGCTGTATCCCTGGCCAACCCATTTGCGCTCGAATCTGGTGTTGAACTGCGGCGGTATCGTGCCGCACTCGATCTCGAAACCGGTATCCGGAGTCTGTTTCAGGATCCATCGATAGTACTCTTCGCTGTCGGTCACAATCATGACCTCACCCCTCTGAACAAGCCTGTTGTTGAGCAGACGCAAATAATTCGCCGAAAAAAGTCTGTATTTGATATGCCTTCTTTTTGGCCAGGGGTCGGGAAAGAGCGCGTATACCCTGGAAATCGAGCACATTGTGAAATGATCACTGAATGCATCTTTCGCAGACGATGCTACAAATTGAATATTGTCAATATGCAGGCTTGCGGCTTTTTTCGAAATACCTGTTATCAATGAAGTTTTTTGTTCGATGCCGATAAAGATCCTGTCAGGATAAGCCGCGGCCCTCCTGAGCAGATAATCGCCGTCGCCGAAACCGATTTCAACCTCGACCGCTCTGTTTTCCTGTTCCTGTTCTTCCTGGTCCGGCATAGGAACCTGTTTCCTGCACGATGAAGTTCTGGTATCCATGAACTGAAGGATTGTGCGTAAGTGGAGAAATCAAGGAGAATATAGTGGATTTAACAATAAGACCCCTTCCGACTCCCTGACGGTAAAGATGAGAAAGGGTAAGCGCAAGAGGGAACAAGTGGGAGATGCCAGAATAATCCGCTTATTCTTTCGAATTATTTTCATAAATTATATTTCTGATAAAAATGACACTATTGGTGCGTTTGAATGAAAAAAAACTCCATTGATACCCTGTATCCGCTTCGATTCTACGGAATATCCTGTTAATTCTTACGTTCTTTTCCCGGTAATTCCCCGACAAGCCCCCCGTGATCCTGCAAAATGGAAATCGGTCAGAAACCGGAACCTCCCAGGTTTACATGGGGTATCCGGAGGTTTATAGTACGTTTTCAGCAATCCATTGAAGTACGTTCTCAGTGAATACTATTCTTGTTACCGGGGCAACCGGTTTTATCGGTTCCCGACTCGTTCGAAAACTTGCAGACACTCCTGACCGGATCACCGTCCTTGTCAGAAAAACTTCTGATCTGTCGGCACTATCCGACCTGCTTGACAAAATTCAGCTTGTATATGGTGATATCACCGACAGCGAATCGGTCGAAAAAGCAATGAAGGGCATGGACTATGTCTACCATACCGCAGGGCTCACGTATATGGGGGACAAAAGAACCGAGCAACTCTTCATGATCAATGTCGAAGGGACACGGAACATCCTTCGATCGGCTCTGTCTGCGGGGGTTAAACGGGTACTTCATGTAAGTTCCATTAGTGCCGTAGGTATCGCAAAAGATAAAAAGCCTCTCGATGAGAATGCAGAGTGGAATTTCGATTCCATAAGCCTTGAATATGCAAGGACCAAGCATCTTGCCGAGCTCGAAGTGGCAGAATCGGTCCGCAAAGGACTCGACTGTGTTATTGTGAATCCGGCGTTCGTGTTCGGTGCCGGGGACCTTAATTTCAATGCCGGCCGGCTTATCAAGGACGTCTATAACCGCCGCCTGCCGTTTTATCCGCTCGGCGGCGTTTGCGTCGTCGATGTCGATATCGTTGCTGAAACCATCATGGCGGCCATGAAAAAAGGGAAAACAGGGGAGCGCTACATTATCGGCGGGGAAAATGTTTCATACAGGCAACTTGTCGGGACTATCGCGAAAGTCACAGGCGCTCCGAGGGTGATACTGCCGTTGCCGTTCTGGGCGGGAAAACTCCTGAAATCATTGATCGATCATTACAAAATCAGAAACAGGATATCGAAGCTTTTCAATCTTTCCATGTTCAGGGTTGCGTCGGAATTTCTCTATTTCGATTCGTCAAAGGCGATCCGGGAGCTCGGCATGATGCAGGAACCTCACGACAGAAGCATCCGGAGCGCTTTCGAGTGGTACCGTGAGCGCAACATGCTGAGGTAAGACCATGTTGGTTTGCGTGATTGTCCTGAAAAAACAGGTAGTTCCAAAAACCGGTCAGCAGGTACATTGAAAATGAAGTTTGAACGAGGTTAAGCACTCCTATGGTCAACAGTCTTGCCGGGAATAATGAAAAGCCGCTCATCATTCGTTTAGTATTATTCACGTAAGCGAATTCCGCGCCTCATCGTTATCGATTATCCCGCTTTTCCCTGAAAAATATTCTCCTGAATCAACAGCAAGCCTTGAACTATTCCCCTTATTCCTGCCGTCAAGGTCCTGTTCAGTCATGTCGTATTTTACGTCCTGCCGAATCAGGTGGTGATTCGTAAAAATACTTGCAACATCAGCAAAAATTCCGGAACCATGGATATCACCGACAACTTCCTCCAATCATTTTTTCAGAACTTTCTCGAACCGGTGTTTGTCATGGACCGGGAGCATACCATCATCGATGCAAACAAGGCCTTTGCTGCGTTTTTCGGTAAAGAACAGCAGGAACTTATGAACGTCAATTCATTTGACATTCTCCCTCCTGAACTGGCGGCAGAAAGGAGAAAAAGAATCGATGAAGTGTTCCTGACCGGCCAGCGTATTTTTTTTGAAGATGAACAGGCTGGACGATTTTTGAGGCATTCAATCTATCCGATCACGGAGGCTGACGGGAGTATCTCAAAACTCTATATCATCGCCCAGGATATCACAGATCTGAAAGTTGCCGAAAAAGAGACCATGGAGCAGCATCTTTTCAGCAATGCCGTCGTCGGATCGATTCCGGGAGCATTCTATATGCTTGATGCCGAAGGTCGTTTCATTAAGTGGAATGATTATGAGCGGGATGTTGTACTCGGAAAATCCGAGAATGAAATGTCTGAAACTTTTGGGTTGGAAACCGTTCATCCGGATGACAGGATTGTGGCTGAAAAGAAAATCTCCAGGGTGATGAAAGATGGAAGCGAAGAGAGCGCCGAATTGAGAGTTCTCATTCACGGCGGTCCCGGATTTTGCTGGCATCAGTTGACTGCCAAACGAATATTTATCGAAAACCGTCCGTTTCTTATCGGTACGGCCATTGATATCACCGAACGCAAAAATGCTCAGGATACCGCTTTGCGGCAGAGCGAAGAACGTTTCAGGACATTATTTGAAGAACATTCTGCAATCCAATTGGTCATCGAACCGGAAACGGGCGCAATCCTCGATGCGAATAAAGCCGCGTCAAAGTTTTACGGATGGCCGACCGATGTGCTTCGACGCATGAATATTCAGGAAATTACCAGGCTTTCCTCAGCAGAGGGAAAACTGGATAGGGAAAAAGAACGAACTTCGGCGTGTGATACCTTTTTCTTCAGGCATTACAGGGCTGACGGTTCGTTCCGGATTGTCGAGGTGCAGAGCAACTGTATCAGAGTCGACGGCAAAGACCTTCTCTATTCGATAATCCATGACATAACGGAGCGTAAACTGGCAGAAGAAGAGCTGAAGAAGCTCAGCACCATTGTTCAGCAGAGTCCTTCCACTATATTCGTCACCGATACCGGGGGGAATATCGAATACATAAATACTTCGTTTTCAAGGCATACAGGCTACAGTCTCGATGAGGTGAAAGGAAAAAATCCTCGAATATTTCATTCCGGACAGATACCGAAAAGCGTTTATGAAGAACTATGGAAGACAATTCTGTCCGGCAACGTATGGTACGGGGAATTCCATAACCGGAAGAAAAATGGTGAGTTGTGCTGGGAAAACGCCGTGATATCACCAATCATGGACAATAAAGGAACAATAACAAACTTTGTGGCGATCAAGGATGACATTACCGACAAGAAAAAATTCCTGGTAGAACTGGTTGCCGCCAAAGAGAAAGCGGAAGAGAGCGATCGGCTGAAAACGTCGTTTCTTGCCAATATAAGCCATGAAATACGAACACCGATGAACGGCATCATTGGACTTTCCGAGCTTTTGCTGGAGCCTCAACTTTCAGAAGAAGAACATCGGCAATATGTCGAACTCATTCAGCAGAGCGGTCAGCGAATGCTGAAACTGATCAACGATATCATTGATTTTTCAAGAATTGAAGCTGGAGAAAAAGCACTGCAGATCATCCGGACCCACGTCAATGATATCATGCGTGAACTCCATGCTTTTTTCAAGCCTGAAGCCGACCGAAAAGAGTTGCGTTTAAGCTGTACGACGGATCTTTCGGACGAAAGAAGCATTATCGAAACCGACAGTATGAAACTGCACCAGATTCTGACGAACCTTGTGCATAATGCATTGAAATTTACCGACAACGGCGGCATTGATATCGGTTACAGGAAGAGATACGACTTGCTTGAGTTTTATGTTAAGGATTCAGGAAAGGGTATCCCGGAATATATGACCGGAAAAATTTTCGAGCGGTTCCGGCAAGCCGATGATTCCATGACAAGAGCGTTTGAGGGAGCCGGTCTTGGGTTAAGCATTTCAAAGGCATATGCTGAAATGCTTGGCGGGGCGATCGATGTTGAATCTGAAGAGGGTAAAGGCAGCACATTCACGGTTTACATTCCCTACACTTCCCCCGCCGCAAATAAAACCGATTTGTTGTCATCCTCAACGCATGAACCGCAGGGTTTGATACCCGGCATCACCGTCCTTATCGCTGAAGATGATGATGTGAGTTCGATGTTGCTCAAAAAGAATCTGAAAAATGAGAACATCGAAATCCTGAGTGCTTCCAATGGTCTGGAAGCGGTAGAACTTGTAAAAAGCCGTCCCGGAATTGATATCGTGCTGATGGATATCAAAATGCCGGTGATGAACGGCTTCGAGGCCACCATGCAGATCAAGCGTTTTCGACCCGATCTTCCCGTCATCGCTCAATCGGCATTTACGTCCAAAGAATACATGAAAAAAGCACGGGAGGCGGGATGCGACAGTTTTCTGACCAAACCGATCGACAAAAACAATATGCTTGAAATTATGCGTCTGCTGTTGAAAAGATGAATGAACGGGGAGTTTCGGGATGATATCGGGGTATCGTTGCGGCCATTTCGGTACAGACGATTTCTGTTTGCCTTGTTTTTTCAACTGCCACCAGTGCTCTTTTAAGGCCAATGATCGAAAACATGCTTCGCATTGAGGCTTTCTCAGCAGAAAGAGAGGTCCAGGCTGCCGGAGTCCCATTATTATTCAGGTAATAATCGGTCGTTCTTTTGGGAAATCTTGTAATCAGAGGAAGTATTCTGTTTTTATTTGCGGGGAATAAAATCGTAAGTTTATGGCTCCAAATCAGGTGTATCGTTTGTATTCGTAAAACTTGAAAGGAGTCAGCAGAACATGGACATTTCAGCCCGCATCCACTGTAAAGCATTGCAAAGCAAGATCATGTCCGCAGATCAGGCGGCCGCGCTCATCCCTTCCGGGGTCAACGTCGGCATGAGCGGATTTACCGGCTCAGGTTATCCGAAATCGGTTCCCGGTGCGCTTGCAAGGCGAATTGCGGAGGCCAACAGGGATGGGCAGAAGTTCAGGATAGGCGTCTGGACAGGCGCGTCGACGGCCCCCGAGCTCGATGGCGTACTCGCCGAAGCGGACGGGGTGGAAATGAGGCTTCCATACCAGTCGGATCCGATCTGTCGCCGTCGCATCAACGAAGGCCGGATGGAATATATCGACATCCATCTCTCCCATGTGGCGCAGTTCGTCTGGTTCGGATTCCTTGGAAAGCTCGACATCGCGCTTGTCGAAGTTGCAGGGATTCTCGAAGACGGACGCCTGATTCCTTCATCCTCGGTCGGCAACAACAAGACATGGCTCGAACAGGCGGACAGGGTCATTCTTGAAGTGAACTCCTGGCAAAGTCCGCTGCTCGAGGGGATGCACGACATTTATTACGGTACACAGCTGCCTCCCAATCGCCAGCCGATTCCTCTGCTCCGTCCGCAGGACAGGATAGGGGAGCACTACCTCCGCTGTGATCCCCAAAAAATCATGGCCGTCGTCGAAACCAACGCTCCCGACAGAAATTCCCCGTTCTCGCCTCCGGATGAAACCGCTCAGCTCATCGCAGGACATATCCTTGAATTTTTCGAGCACGAGGTTAAAAAAGGGAGGCTTCCGAAGAACCTCCTTCCGCTCCAGTCAGGCGTCGGCAATATCGCAAACGCTGTCATGGCAGGCCTCAACAACGGCCCGTTCGACAATCTCACGGCATACACCGAGGTGCTGCAGGACGGTATGCTCGACATGCTGAGATCAGGCAAACTTTCCATGGCGTCGGCAACGGCATTCTCCCTGAGCGACCATGCCCTTGAGGAACTCAACCGGAACCTCGAATTTTACCGTGACAGGATCATCCTTCGTCCTCAGGAAATAAGCAATCATCCGGAAGTGATCCGCCGGCTCGGCATCATCGCGATGAACGGGATGATCGAGGCTGATATTTACGGTCATGTCAATTCAACGCACGTAATGGGATCTTCCATCATGAACGGCATCGGCGGTTCAGGCGATTTTGCGCGAAATGCGTACATTTCGATTTTCATGACTCCTTCCCAGGCGAAGAACGGCAGGATCTCGTGTATAGTACCGATGGCCTCGCATGTCGACCATACCGAGCACGACGTCCAGGTTATTGTTACCGAACAGGGGCTCGCTGATCTTCGCGGCCTTTCGCCGAATCAGCGCGCGAAGGTCATTATCGAACATTGTGCGCATCCCGATTTCAGACCGGCGCTGATCGACTATCATGAGCGTGCGCTTCAGGGCTCCCTGGGCCGCCACACACCGCACCTGCTCGACGAAGTGCTGAGCTGGCACCAGCGATATCTCAACGAAGGCCGGATGCTGCCGAGTCTCCAGTAAGACGATCATGCAGATAGAATATGGCAAGGGTAAAAAAGCCGGTGTACGCTGCATGCACCGGTTTTCCCTTCCGTATGGCCGCAACCGGAAGGTTATTCTCCCGGTTAAGTTATTTTCCCGGGGCGTTCATACTTGAAAATACAGACGGGACTGCCCAGTGCCTGGCGTGCGAGGATCTCGCCCTTCATTTCCGGAAACGCCCTGTGCGATGCTTCCATATCAAGTTCGCAGATGACATGGCAGGGGGTGTCGAACCCGAACTCCTTGCAGACCTCAAGGTATGGGCATATCTTCTGGATTTCGAGTGCCGCGTCGATACCCCTGTTCGAGATGTCTACAGCCTCCATATCCATACCGATCGCATTGAAGACAGGAATGGACTGTCTGAACCCTTCGATGAGGGTCGGCAAAGCAAGGAGCGGTCCCATCCGCTGTTTCTGGATTTCGGGAAATCCTTCCAGCATGGTCTCCCAGGCTTTCTCCTCCCCGAATTGTGCCTTGAGCTGTTTGTAGCTCGAAAATTTTTTTCTGGCAGCGGCAATCAATTCAGTACTCTGCATGGTATCCTCCCGGTTCAATAATTACTCGGTGCCCGTTTTACGATCCCCTCAAAGAACAAGATACAGGCCTGCCGGTGAATGTTCAAACTTCCTTTGAACAGACCGAAAAGCGTTGCGGATAATGGTCGAATTTGACGACCTTTATGAGGAGAGTCATTTTCAACGTTGATGACAGGGGGGGATATGAACGATCAGGAAAGAGACGCAGTCCCGGAACTATTCACGAAGAAAGTCACAAGACTTCTTCCTCCGGGAGAGCTTGAAGCCCGTATCCTGAAGTTTCTCGGTGAACGCAGGTTGTGTGTTCTCTCGACTTCCAGGGACAATGTCCCACGCTCGACGCCGATTCTCTACCGCAACAAGGGGTTTACCCTCTACATGGCAGGGGAGCCCGGTCTCAAGCTTGGTAACATCAAGCTGAACCCAAGGGTGAGCGTTGGTATCTACGATCCGAAGGCGGAATATTCGGACAAAATCGACGATATCACGGGAGTGCAGATCAGCGGCCATGCAACGCTCATGGGCAGGCAGGATTCGGGTTTTTCCGATGCATTCAGGCTTTTCGGAAGGCCGGAAGCATGGGCTGAACACTGGTTCGGCCTGATGATCGAGGTGGTGCCTGATAAAATCGAGATGCTGGCCATGTCGCTCAAGAACGAGGATTATGCCGCCCGACAGATTTGGACCCGACAGGCCTGATGAAAAGCAGCGAATAAACAGGGGCAGTAAACCGCGCCATCGTGCTGGAATTCAGGGTTCGTGATGGCAGGCGATTGCCCCTCTAATGCTTCCTTCCTTTACGATGGTTTTCAGTAAGTTCCGAGAGTTGTACGGATATTCTGGCTATGAGCGTTTCAAGGTTTTCACTTTTTTCCGCCCGGCACTCCGTTTCCAGCTCTTCAGCTGTTTGTCGGATGTTTTCCAGACCTATCAGTGCAGCACTTCCTTTGAGTTTGTGAGACAGGCTGCGCAGTGCAGCGATATTGCCTGATTCCATGGCGCCATGCATTGAGGCAGGAGTGTCGCTGAACTCTTCGAGGAACATTCCGGTGAACTCATCGCTTTCGGAGATTGTAAATCCATAGGAACTGAATGCGTTTGAAATGGACGCGTCCAGTCCGGAAGGTTTCGGTTGGGGCGCTGGCCGGTCGGTTGAAGCAAGCAATCTGCAGATGGAATTGAAGAGAAGTTTGGGGCTGTCGGTCTTGATGCGGAAATCATCCATACCTGCAGATTTCGCAGCCTCTTCTTCTTCGATGGCGCCACTCAGGCCTACCACAGGCAACCTTCTCAGGCGAGGATCATTGCTCGAACGAATCTTTCGCGTAAGTTCGAACCCGTCCATTCCGGGCATCCGGATATCGGAGACAAGCAGGTCGAAATGTTGTCGGTGCAGCATTTCAAGAGCTTCGGAAGCATCGTTCGAAACCGATACCTCCATTCCGGTATCTCTGAGGTTCATTGCGACAAGGTCGCAGTTAAGCGCGGAGTCGTCGACGACAAGCACTTTTCGTCCGGCGAGCGATGCATGTAACGGGTGTCCGTCGGGTATGGTATGAAGCGCTGCGCGCAAAGTGATGATCAGCTCTGTCTGGCTGCAGGGTTTCGCAATGAATGCCTGCATCCCGGCGTTTTCCGACATGCTTCTCGATACAGCGGCAGGTTCGGAACTATGGGCTACTACAGGTGTCGTGCTTGCTTCACGGCCGGCTTCGCCGTGGCGCATTTTTTCGACGGTCTCGTATCCGTTCATCAAGGGCATGTTCAGGTCCATGACGACGAGGTCGTAGCGAATTCCTTCCAGAAGTTCCAGTGCCTCGCGCCCGTTTGCCGCCTCGTCGGTTTCGGTTTCGAGAGGAGCGAGATACTTTTTCAGCGTGATGCGGTAAAGCGGATCGTCATCGACGATCAGAATGCGTTTACCCCTGAAATCAGCGGCACCCATGGCAACGACCAGCGCAGTATATTCATCGAGTTCGCGTTTCGATACCGTTGGAAAGCTCATGATGAACTCCGTGAATTTTCCTTCTTCGGATGCGCAGTCGATATCCCCGCCAAAAGCTTTCAGCACTCTTTTGCAGTAGGAGAGGCCGAGACCGGTGCCTCCTGATTTGCCGCTGGTATAGTAACTCTCGAAAATCCGGGGAAGCGCTTCTTTCGAGATGCCCGGACCGGTGTCGCGGAAAAGGATACGGTTGTATTCCTCGCCTTGCTCCATGCTGATGGTGATTTCGCTGCCGGGATTGCTTTTGAAGTAGTAGATAGCGTTTTTCAGAAGGTTGAAAAGGACGAACACGAAAAGCGTTTCATTTATCCGGAAAATGAAATGATCGTCCTTTGTTATACGGACGCGTTTTTTGTCGTTCTCCGATTCATAGCCGTATTCGTCAAGCGCGTTGCGCATGATGCGTGATGCGGAAAGGTAGGTGAAGCTCTCGGGATTGATCGGTTTTTCCCGGATCTCGCCGAGTACCATGTCGATGACCTGAACACCTCGCTTCACGGCCATCTGGCCGTGGGCCACGCGTTCGTAGAGGTTTTCGAGCAGGTTTCCGTTGAGCGGATGGGCATTTGATTCCCGATGCCTTTTTGGCAGCAGGTTGTGGATGCCGTTCAGGCAATTGCGGATCTGTCCAAGCGGGTTGCGCATTTCATGAGCGATTGTACCTGCAAGAGTCTGCAGGACACGATTCCTCTCCTGGGCGATCTCTCCCTGCTTGATCGTGAAACCCGACAGAAGCGCAAGTAACATGGCCATAGGGAGGGGAACCAGATAGGTGATGATTTCCGTGTTCAGGACGACATGCCTGCCTGTCGCAACCACAAAGCCTCCGTAAGCGGCGGCAATACCTCCGACGAGGAAAATCGTCAGCATGTAGTAATTGGGAATGAAAATAATGAATACCAGGAGCATCATCGTTTCACAGATCAGCCACATGCCCGAAAAGTTGTTCATCAGCATGAGATAGGTGAAAATCACCGGCAGCGTGAGCGTGAGCCAAAGGTACCAGTACAGGTTGAGCCATGGCCTGAACCTTATGGGGTAGTGTTTGAAGAAAAAGAGCGGAATGAACATGAAACACGAAGAAAAGCGCACAGCGAACGATTCATATGGCTGGGGGAGAATCGCAGTCCAGATGAGGTAGTAGAGCGGATGACACCAGAAGCCGACGTAACGGGCAATACCGATGGTGAATTCGTTCCGTTCATAGTCTTTGCGCAGGAATTCCACGCACCTTTTCAGGAGAGAGGGTTTCGAAGTATATCCGGGGGTCATGATAACTTTATTTTCCCTTCATGATGCAGAAACTGTAGTGACTGTAAGTCTCTTCCTCCAATGCCAGAGTCTTGCCGGAGGCGGTGTTCTCTTCGACCAGAAGGCCATGTTTCGATGCCAGGGTGCCGGGATCGCTGTAACCGTTGATGAACGGCTCGCCCATTTTTCGCATGTTGCGCATGAAATCTTCCGCTTCCCGGACTCCTGTCGTATCTGCAACAAGCTTTTCGGACACGTAGTCGAACCAGAAACGGGAACCGTGGGACATCAGCTTCGTGAGCGAAGCGAGAATGAAATCGATTTCTTCGGTCCTGAAATACATTGAACCTCCTTCCCAGATGAACATCGATGGTAGATTTCGGTCGAAACCCTCTTTCAGAAGCACCTCTTCAAGGGTCTGCGTCGTTATGTCGATTTCGATGTTGCGGATCGGGTTTTTCTTGCTGTAATCGAAGATACGTTTTCTTTCGTTAAGCATTATCGGCAGGTCGAGCTCGTAGATGTTCGCCGCTTCGAAATACAGTCGCCAGAATCTGCTGTCGTAACCGGCGCCGATATTGACGACATTGAACTTCTGTTTTTCAATTGCAAACCGTTTTACCGCATCGTCGAGGTGAAGCGTCCTTGCGGCAACCATGTTCTGCAGGTAAGGGGTATCGTTGCTGAATCGCCTTGCAAGGGTGAGCCCCTGTTTTCCGGCCAGCATAAATGCATAGGGATCGTCGAAGCGCCTTTCTTGCAGTGGTTTTTCCTGCTCCATCGCTCTGAGCCCGACGATGAGCTTTGCCGTAGTTTTCGTTTTATGCTCGTAGAGCACATTGATCCGTTCGACATCGAAAGCGTTTTTCTTAAGGCCGCGAAGATCCTGCGCCCAATAGGTGAAATCTGCCCGGGCGACAAGTTTCTGGCCATTGTACATCATAATGGGGATCGTGGTGATCACCCGCTGGCTTTCGGCATACCTTCTGGCAAGAACCTCCCACTTGCTGGTCTCGACAGCCGCCTTACAGGTCAGGTTGTGACAGCTGGGGGCATACCAATGGATGGACGCTTTCGCGCCCCACATGTAAGCCGCATTGTCGTCGATCGACGGAACGAAGCCGATGATCGGGATCATGTGGAAAAGGGAAGCGAGTGCTATTCCACCGGTGTAGTCTGCCGCAAGCAGCATCAGAGCTGCCTGGTGAGTGATGTACTGGTTGGATGCGTTCGGATTCAGGGGAAGCACGGTTTCGGTGTAACCTCTCTCGACTGCGGTGATTTTCCAGTCGATGAAGTCGAGTACCGGGACGGATTCATGAAACGATTCCGTCAAGGCCTCGAGATTGAACCGTTCCTTGCGATCCTGTTCCCAGGCATCTATTGAATTCAAAAGAAATGAGGTACTGAAAGACAGGTTCATTGTTCGATACCGATTGTTGGGATAGCCGCGTAAAAAAAACTGAAATCACAGGAATGTGCTGTCAGGGGGATACAGCGCATTCACTGGCCAAGCGACTGAAATCTGTGTTCATTTTCCGGTGTTTGCCGTTCCAAAGCCTACGGCAGACGCCCGTTGTCCTGCATGTTGTGTTAATGCCCGAAGTAAAACGATAATATAAAAGAAGCTGCGGCACTTTCAGGCATAGCCGACAAACCTCAAAGAAGTTACGTATCTTTTTTTGAAATAAAGCGACAACTTGTTTTTTTTTATGCAATTATTGATGTGTTTCAAGTGTTTTGCCCTGATTTCGGAAGTTATGCAACAATTGTGAAGTTTTTTCCATGGAAAACAGTCCATGTTATCAGACTGAAGGCCTCCCGAACCGCCTGGCAGGTCGCTGAGTTCTGAGATTCGGCAAGATGAGCTTTGTGGAATTGCCGGTATAATCTCCTGTTTCCACGGGAATCGTTTTTCCTGTATAATGCTACTGATGAGGAAAAATAAATACGGAAACCCGGTTTTCAAGGTTCTGTATAGTACCCGTAGTGCGGATTTTCAGGTTCGGGAGAGGAGCCGTTCCGGAACATCATAACCATTCAAGCTGTACACAACAATGAGTGAGAAATTCAGGAGAATTGCAATTGTAACCGGTGCGACATCGGGTATAGGGGAAGCTGCAGCGAGACTCTTTGCCGCATCCGGTTTCGGTATCGTGGGATGCGGCCGAAGGGCCGACAGGATTGCCGAACTCCAGCGGGAGCTTGGTGAATCATTTGCAGGAGTTTCCGGTGACGCTTCCGAAGAGTCGGTCATAGACAGACTTTTTTCGAGAGCCGAGGAGCGGTTCGGACGTGAAGCTGACCTCGTGGTGGTCAATGCCGGACGCGGCCTGGGAGGCTCTGTCAGTACCGCCGATCTTTCTGAACTGCAGGATGTTTTCAACATCAATGTGAAAGGGGCGCTCCTGCTCATGCAGAAAGCAGCCCTTCGCATGGTTGCGCTTCAGGAGGGACGGTTCCCTGAAAAAGCCGCTGACATCGTCGTGGTTGGTTCTGTTGTGGGCCGGCACGTCATTCCGCTGAGTACGGTCTACGGATCCACGAAATTTGCTGTTCATTCACTTGCGGAAGGGTTACGCCGCGAGATCGGACCCGAAGGGGTTCGGGTGTCGCTTGTCGAACCCGGCGTTGTTCTGAGCGGGTTCCAGGATGCTGCCGGGTATGGACAGGATGTCGTGCAGTCGTTCAGGGAAAGGTTCGGGCCGCTTCTTCAGGGCGAGGATATCGCCCGGGCAATATTGACTATTGTTTCGCAACCGCCTCATGTCCATTTCAGTGACATCGTGGTGCGGCCGGTAAGGCAGGATTATCCGTGATGGTTCCGTTTTCAAAGTCACTGACCTCGACTTTTCGGCCCAATCACTTAACGTCGCCCAGATGGCGATGCTCATACGCGAATGCAGCGGGATAGTCTGTCTCTGCATGACAGGAGAAAAAGTCCGGGCACTCGAACTTCCCATGATGCTCGAGAACAACACCAGCGGTTTCCAGACGGCGTTCACCGTTTCGATCGAAGCAGCGTTTGGTGTCACGACCGGCGTTTCTTCGGCTGATCGCGTTCAGACTGTCAGGGCTGCCGCAGCAGTAACCGCTAAACCATCCGATCTGCGGCGCCCCGGTCATATTTTCCCTCTCCGGGCCCGTTCTGGCGGAGTGCTGGAACGGCCGGGGCGTACCGAGGCTACGGTCGATCTCATGGCAATGGCGGGTCTGGAACCTTGCGGAGTATTGTGACGAACTTACCAACCCGGACGGCACCATGGCAGATTTGCCAAGGACAATAGCGTTTGCGGAAGAGCACGGTTTTCCTGATATCCTTGTCGAAGATATCATAGCATACAGGGTGCGGCAGCGCTCCGCAGAACAGGTTGCATGAGCACGAGGGATTAGCGGTCGAACTCTTACGGGTTCAGCTTCTCATGGTTTCACCAGTTTTCTGCCGAAGGTGGGTTTTATTGTGATGATTTCCCTTCCATGACAGGTTTTTTATCCTCCTTTTGCAGCGAGATCGCCGTAGAAGTCGGCAAGTCTCCTCGAACCTCTGGCAGGAGCGACATTATCGAATCCGCTGACAGAAATCGCGAAGGACATCACGCTTGCCATTGGCTTGTTGAAAATGCCGGTAAGGAAAAGTGCAGCAGTTCCTATCCACATTGGAACATGCGTGATCGAAGGTTGTTTTCCCAAGGCCTCGAATGCCATGATGTTCGTCTGGTCGTACGTGAAGATTTCCGGTCCGCCAACGTCAATTTCCCGTTCGATGCCTTCCGCCGAGTCGGCGCAGACATGCGCCAGATCGGCGCCGTGAATGGGATTGAAGCGGTTTGACCCGTCTCCGAAAAGGAATACGTGACCAGAGCGGGCCATATTGAAGAACATGCCCATATCAGAAAAATATGCGGTGGGACGTAATACCGTATATGGTATTCCGGATGCCTTCAAGTCATTGACAAAGAACTCGTGCGTTTTCACCATGTCGACATCCATCATCTTCTGTGAGTTGAACACCGAGATATAGATGAACTTTTTGACACCGTTCAGAAGGGCATCCTCAAGGAGAGCCCTGTTGCCGAGATGGTCGACCTGTTCACTGGTTACGCCGGGCTGAGGTTTTGTGAGCCCCATACAGGAAAAAACAAGATCGACTCCCTTGCATGCGCCTTCCAATGACTTTCTGTCGGTGGCGTCGCCGATGAATATTTCCGTGATGAACTCCCTGACGGGAGGCTCCATGTTCGGCCCTTCAGTTTCGAGATTTTCAGTGGTTCTGACGAGTGCACGCACGATGTAACCACGAGATGCGAATTCCCTTACAACGTGTCTTCCGAGATATCCCGATGCTCCGGCTACGAGTACCTTCTGTTTTTCCATGGCAGTGCGTGTTTGTGGTGCAGGAAAATGGCTCTATCAGATTCAACACACGGAAAGGATTGATTGTTACTTCAACGGCCTTTTCCGGCAGCAGCGATCCCGTGTAAAAGATCCTGTGTTTTTTCGCGAAATGCCCGATATTTGATAAGTTAGTAAAAAATGTCCATGGTTGTTCCTCCCTTGCCGTTTAACCTCTTCAAGGAAACAAAAATCATGAAATATCCCTTCAGGTTATTGTGCGCATGCATCGTTCTGTCTATTACCGGGTGCTCAGCCTCACAGAACAACAACGTCAACAGCCTGCTCTGGATGCAGTCTTCCGCTGAATACAGGTCGGTGTCAATACAGGTTTACAGCAGCGCGCTCAAGCAGGTCGATGAAGCCTTGAGAGACAACACATGGACGGCGGCAAAGGAGCAGGCCGGCAACTGTTCGTCTTTGCCTCCGGCCGTTGTTATGGACATCGATGAAACGGTTCTTGATAATTCGAGATACATGGGCAGGTCGGTTCTGGAAGGGAACGACTGGGACCCAATTACCTGGGATGCATGGGTTGCGAGGTGTGAAGCAGAAGCCATCGCAGGTTCAGTGGAGTTCGTCGGTGAAATGCAACGCAGAAATGTGCAGGTCATCTTCATAACCAACCGGGCCTGCATGAAACGCCAGGGCTCCACGGACCCTTGTCCCCAGGAAACCGATACAGCAGAAAACCTCGCAAAGGCAGGTATTACCGGAGTGTCTCCAGAGAATCTTTTTCTGGCAGGAGAAAAACAGGGATGGGGCTCCGAGAAGAAGAGCAGAAGAGAAGAGGTCGCGAAAAAATATCGGATCATCATGCTGTTCGGCGATGACCTGGGTGATTTCCTCCCCGGAGTGAAAGCAGGGATTACACCGGAGGAGAGAAAAGTACTGGTGGAGGGAAACAGGGAAAACTGGGGCAGGCGGTGGTTCATGCTTCCTAATCCCACTTATGGTTCATGGCTCAACATACTCCATGAACCGAAGACGCAATACATAAAGAATTATTGAATCTCTCGATTTTTCTTGCGCCTTTCCGCAGTTATTGCCGACCCTGTAAAGAGCACCATGTTGCATGATTATTCCGGATCGACAGGTTCCGTCGGAAAGAGATGTCTGTTGAGAAAACCGGAAAGTATCAGGGCCCGTTCAACAATGGAAACCCGGCAGGTTGCCGCAGATTCCCTGATTCAAAACGATAAGGACATTCATTCAGAAAAATAGAATCAGGCGCAATAATAACGAGTATCATTGCGGGAGTACTATTTTTTTCAGGTTATAAATCGTTTTTACAGAAGCGTATGCAAGCCCCTGTAGTGTTTCGGGGCTTGCAAAACAATACCCTGATGTCGGAAATACTGCATACTTTGATTATATTTCATAAGTATTTCATTGAAAACAGGCATTTTTTCTTTACCCGTTGCTGACTGATCCGGCACCTTTTTCCCTCCACCCCCAAAAAATATTCAGGGAATTGTAAACGCAGGTAAGGGATACAATGACAAGATTGAAATTCGTAGTACAAACCGGCGATTGTTCACAAGCCTGCAGCTGTTCGGATATCTGGTGCAGGATTATCGACTGGAGCGGTCTGAAATCACCCGAACTGAAAATCCGGGGGAGTGCTGAAGGTGCGTTCCAACCGGGAAGTTCCTTTGCGGTTATTCTGGACGTTCCCGGAACATACGGGCCGATCTCGGAAATCGAGGTTCGCAAGGACGATGTTCCTGAAGCATATCACTGGTTGCTTGAAAAGATAAAGACCAGCAATCTCGATACGGAAGATGAATGTACGTTCAATTTCAGTGAAGGTGCTTCTGCAGGTGAATGGTTTTCCCCGGATAACGGGCTTGTTCATAGACGCCGTGTCCCTGTTGCGGAGGTTTTCTGGTGCGCGAGGGACCTTTCGGTTTATCCTGATCAAAACCACCATTTTCTCGCAATCGCATTCCGTTCGAGGAACGCGGCATCCCGGCTTTACCCCATGCATCTTACAGAAGAAAGCATGAGTGATATCCGCTATTTCCTGACTCTGGGCGGGTATGCGGAAGGTGCGGGAAAAATGATGTGCTCACGTTTCAACCAGGAGGATGATGCCGATACATTCCGGACCTATCTCAATTCCGGAAAATATTTCGGATCCTGGTATGACATGGATTACGAAAAACATGTCATAGAGCCGCTTGAAGGAAAAAATGAAATGGAACTTGCCGGGGATATTATCCGTGCAGGCATGAATTTCATGATGCATGAAGATCGCCCCAGGGCAGACTGCTCGCGAAGAAACTGCGCAACTTTTGTCAATACGCTGCTTGCATCGCTTGGTTATCCAGAAAACTACAGGGTAAGGAAAGGAGCTTTCTGGGTTGATGACTGTTGCGAAGAGACGCTCATGGATACTTCTTTTTTTTTACTTCCCTGAAAAATATCCGATATCGCTATGCCTCGCTTCCTGAATGGACTATCGGGTTCGGCTCCGCTGTGTCCGGTTAAAAAAGTCTGAGAGTACCCTTTCGAAGCCATATGCGAGAGCGATTCTCCCGAGATCATGCTTTCCGAACCACCGGAGGCACTGGCCCTCATGCAGCGGTATGGAGCCGGCGTCGGCATCAAGATTCATAAGGAAAACATACTCGATGCGGTCGGGAAAATCATACACAGCATGGAGGCGGCATCCCGACACATCGGTTTCGATTTCTTCCATCATCTCTCTGACGATGCACGCTTCAGGCGTTTCACCCTCTTCGACATGCCCGCCGGGGAGGTCCCACATGTTCGGGCAGGGGATTTCGGGTTTGTCATCTCTCAGGAAGAGCAGGACTTCGTTCCGGCTGTTCAGGAAAATGATGCTGGTTCCGGATCGTTTCATTGTCAGGTTGCTGACTGATTTGCGAAATTACATGATCAGTTTATATCAGCATCAGGTTTTTTACCGACAGCAGCAAGATAGATCGCGAACTCGTCGGTCCCGTCAACGCCGATGAGCGCGTCCATCCTTTCCTGGTCGTAAGCGGCTATCGCGCATGTTCCCGCACCAATCGCTTCGCAGGCAAGGTAGAGGTTCTGGCATACATGGCCGGCATCGAGTGCGATGACCTTGTGGGCGGCGAGTCCGTATCGCCACTCCATCCGGCGGGGGATTGCGGTCCATATGAAGGTTACGGCGGCAGTTCCGGCAAAGTGCTGGCCAAGTGCAGCCCATGCCGTTTTTTTTTCAATGTTTTCAATGGAAGCCTCGAAAACAAGCTGGTGTTCAAGCGGAAGAAAGCGATAGATGCCTTTTTCGAGTCCTGTGACCCGGTGCACTGAAAGATAGGTTTCGAGGGCGTGGCGGCACCCTGCCGAGGGCACTGTCCGCAGAGCATGATGTTCATCAATACGCAGCCGTACCCCCTGGGTTGCCCAGAGCAGGAAGGAGAGCTCTTCGAGTGAAATGGCAGCGCCGCTGTATGACCTGCAGCTTTCGCGGTTGGAGATGGCTGAAGCGAGTCCTTTACAGGAAAAATGACCTGATGTTGTGCAATCGGGCAGATCGATTCGTTTCGCGCCGGGTTCAAAGGGTTTTTCGGGCGCCGGAGGCGGAATACCGCGGGACTGCTCTGTTCCGGAGAAATCGATCGTCCGGCGGATGGAATCCTTCAGGAAAGCACGGCCGGAATCGATACTGTTGGGTTGCATGGGTAGTGAAATATGGTTGAACCACCCTGCAAGGGGAATGCAGGGTGGTTCTTCAGGGAAAGGAAACGTTGCTTACTGTTTCGGGGCGATAGCCGTTGAAATGCCCGAAACGACGCTCTGGATGAATTGCAGGCCTGCGGCTGCGGTACTGGTCAGTAAATTCGTGCAGACATTGGTACAGGACTGGGCGACCGAGATGACTGAATTGACACCGTTGCCGACGGTGTCAGCAACGTTCTGGACAGGAGCACCGACAGCTTCGAAAAGATCGGAAAAAACACCATTGTTGTTTGCCATGATGCATGAATATTTGATTGTTACAAGGGAAGGTTTGTTCGCAGCTGTAAATATATACAAATCAATCGTACAATTCCATAGGGGCAGCGGCAGAAGCCGGGTTCACCTGACAGGCGGCATGCTCCCGGCCCGAATCAGGGCATGTGTTTCCAGAAGACGTTTGCCGGGATCGCCCATGACAAGGATTTTTACCGGACAGTTCCGTATACAGATGACACCATAGTTGCCGAAGAGATGGCGCTGTTCGGTGACGCTTTCGATCTCTTTCCAGGGGATGAAGAGCGCCGGACTGAGAAGGCGGAAGAGAATGAGTATTGAAAAATGAACGCCGCTTTCACTGATCGTGATGGTGAGGCTTCCGCGATAGGTGACCGGAAACAGACCGGATTTTTTAAAAAGCGCTGAAGCGAAACGGAACACGTCACCCGTTCCCGGCTCCCTTGCCCTGAAGCGTTCGGCAAGGAGTGACCATCCTCCGGCAATCGAGAGCAGGGAGGTAACCCCGATCCAGAGAAGGGGAAAGGTGACCAGGAAGATCACGATGGGAAGAAAGATAATGAAGGCGATCTCCTGCATCGTTCACCGCTGTCTGATTAATGGACGGAGTGTCCTGTTTTGTTTCCTGCCGGTCGAAATCACGTCATGTGTCCGGGATGGAATCACTCGGTATTGTACACCATGTTGAGGGTGTTGTATACCTTGTCGATTTCAGCAGCGTATTTCATGGTGATTGCCTTTCGCTTGAGTTTCAGCGTTGGTGTCATATGGCCGTTTTCTACGGTGAACGCTTCATCGATCAGGAGATACTTCCTTACCTTTTCATGAGTGGCGAGCTGGCGCGATACGGTCCGGATGAGTTTTTCGAAAATCTGCTGCACATTTTTGTTGTCGATCAGTTCCCTGTTGCTCGAAGCCGTTATGTTCTCGGCTGCGGCATACTCTTTGAGCTTGATGAAATCGGGTACGATCATCGCGATGAGGAACGGCCGTTTTTCTCCGATGACGATAACCTGGTCCACGAAGGGACTTTCGGCGACAAGGTTTTCTATCGGCATCGGTGCGATATTTTTTCCTCCGGATGTGACGATGATATGCTTTTTTCTGTCGGTTATCTTAAGGTAGCCGTCCCTGTCGACCTCGCCGATGTCGCCGGTATGGAACCATCCGTCCTGTATTACCAGATTTGTGGCCTCCTCGTCCTTCCAGTAACCCTTCATGATGTTCGGGCCTTTGAGAAGGATTTCACCGTCATCGGCGATTTTAACCTGTACGTTGCTGACCGGCGGGCCGACTGTGCCGTATTTGATCTTTTCCGGACGGTTCACATGAGTTACCGGGGCGGTTTCAGTCAGTCCGAACCCTTCGAGGATGGGAATATCGAGCGCCTGGAAGAATTCACCGATTTTCTGGGGGAGGGCTGCTCCGCCTGATACGAAATAACGGAGGCGGCCTCCGAATTTGGCTTTGATTTTATGGTAGACCAGTTTGTCTGCGAGGGTATGCCGGATGGAGAGGATTTTCTGCACGTGTCCTTTTTCAGCAAGCTGTTTGTGGTACTTTTCTCCCGTGCTCAATGCCCAGTTGAAAACCTTCTGCTTTATCGGTTTTTCAGAAGAAATCTGCTTGAGTATACCCATCTTGATGCGGTCAAAGAGGCGGGGCACGGTAAAAATGATGGTTGGCCTTGCTTCAGACATGTTCAGGGAAATCGTTTCGATGCTTTCCGCAAGGTAGATGCTCGCTCCGCAGGAGAAGAGCAGGTAATAGCCCCCGGTCCGTTCGTATGCATGGGAAAGGGGAAGGAAGGAAAGTCCGCAGTCCGTTTCGTCCAGGCGGATGACCGTGGAACAGGATTTGACGTTTTCGCAGATATTCCTGTGGGTGAGCATGACCCCTTTCGGAAGGCCGGTAGTGCCGGATGTGTAGATAATCGTGGCGATGTCTTCAGGATTCACAGGGGCTTTTTCAAGCAGCCATGGTTTTTCTTCGAGAAGCCTTTCACCCTGCTCTTTTGCGGTGTTGAGATCCGTTACATCCTCCATGCTTTCCTCGAGACGGTTCATGATGATCACGAGGGTGAGATCCGGGAGGTTCTGCCAGATCGAAAGGACCTTGCCGAGCTGGAGGGTATTGGAAAGGATGATGGCCTTGGCGCCGCAATTGTTGAGAATGTATTCGATCTGGTTTGGAGGAAGGGACGGATAGAGCGGGACGTTGATCGCTCCGAGGTTCAGGATGGCCATATCGGAGAGGTACCAGCCCGGCCGGTTTTCCGAAAGGATTGCTACCCGGTCCTGAGGATTGATGCCATTGTGTTTAAGGAATGCCGACAGATGCTTGACATCCTCTTCGAGTTCCATGTAAGGGATGGGTTCATAAACCCCGTTGACTTTCCTCGCTATCGGAAATTTGCCTTCCTGATCCCTGTAATGGGAAAAAACGGAGGAGAAAAGTTCGGTCAGGGTAGAAAATTCAGGATTGATCAGTCCCATCGGCAAGAGCGTTTGAGGAAAACCGGCTTCTGCAGGAAATGTGACAGAAGTATCCCTGATCCGCCGTTACGGGCGTCGATGCAGGAGGGTTTCCAGTTTGTGGAAAAGTGAGTAATTCAGGAATAATCTATCGGGATCCCGTCAGAACCTCTCCCGGCGGACTTCGGTAGAAATCGTCAGCAAGTGAACGGCAACATCGTGGCTATTGTCAATAAACAAATATTTAACAATACATTGTTATCTTTGCAAGTTATGAAAACGACTTTTTTGCAGATTTTTCCATTTGGTATACCGATTTCTTCCGGAGATGAAAAATAAATCCATTTCTTCATGGGTCGGGTATGCCGGTATGCTGCTCGGTGTGATACTGATCGGTTATCTTTTCAGTCAGTTCGATCTTTTCGGTGTATGGATGCGGATTCGTTCAATAGGATATGCATCGTTTTTCATTCTGCTGCCTTTTCTCGGGCTTCATCTGATAGAATCTTTCGCATGGCTTCAGCTATTTCCCGGTTCAACCGGAAAAATCCCTTTTTTCCAGCTTTTTAAAATACAGGTCATTGCTGAAACCGTATCGATGACCCTTCCTGCAGGAATGCCTGTAGGTGAATCCCTCCGTCCGTTCCTTTGCCGCCGTACTCTGGATATTCCCGTTCCTGCAGGCGTCGCCAGCGTTGCAGTCAGGAAGCTCATGCTTGGGGCTAATCAGGGCCTCTATACCCTCATCGGTGCCATAGCCGGTTTTTCTTTTCTCCAGTCGGCATCGCAAAGTATGCTCGGAGTGGAGGGACTCGGGTACATTATGTCCGGAAGCGGGCTTGCCGTATTTGTCATTTTCCTTTTGTTCATACTGCTTCTCCTGAACGGGGAAGCCGCGCAGAAGGTACATGCTCTCCTCATGCTCATCCCTTTCCGGAAAGTCAAGGAGTGGCTGCTGGAAAAGGAATCGGGTTTTCATGAAACGGACGAAGAACTCAAGGCATTCAAGAGTATACGTTTCGGCAAACTTGTCAATATCATGCTTTATTACCTGACGGCATGGTTCATGCTTGCTATCGAAAGTTACATAATATTGAAGCTGCTCGGTGTCGAGATCACCTTTTTCCAGGTGCTTGCAATCGACACGACACTTTCCATGCTGCGGGCGATCTTCTTTTTTATACCTTCGGGGCTTGGGGTTCAGGAGATTGGTTATCTCGCATTTTTCAATGTTCTCGGCATCGGCGATGCTGTCGTCGTCGGGGAAGCTTTCGTATTGCTGAGGCGCTTCAAGGAAATCCTCTGGTATTCGGCCGGATACCTTGTCATGTTCCTGTCGGGGGTTCATCTCAAGGATGCACATTCCGGCGGATCGGAAACATAATACCCGTTTGTCATAGAAACTTCAATTGACGCGAATTTCCGCGTTTTTAGTATTTTTGCAGCGTCGCATTCCCGCGTTTTGATACACATGTGCAGGAACGGTTCGGATAACCTGTGATTATTAAAAGAGAGTAATGAGAAAGAAAATTCTATTTGTCTGCGGATCGATGAACCAGACTACCCAGATGCACCAGATTGCCGGGTGTCTCAGTGATTACGACCAGTATTTCTCTCCTTTTTTCAGTGACGGGATTCTCGGCAAGGCGAGCAGCATGGGCCTGCTTGAATTCACTATCATGGGCAACAAACGGTCCCGGCGCACCCTCGAATACCTCCAGTCCCATAACCTGCAGCTCGATATCGGCGGTCTTGCCCGCGAATATGACCTTGTCGTCACCTGTACGGATCTCATCGTGCCCAAACATATCCGCCGCAGGAAAATAGTACTGGTGCAGGAGGGAATGACCGAGCCTGAAACGATTCTTTTTCATCTCGCCAGGAATTTCCAGTGGGTCCCTCGATGGATAGCCGGCACATCCACAACCGGTTTGTCCGATGCTTACGAGAAATTCTGTGTTGCAAGCGAAGGTTATCGGGATCTTTTCATCAGGAAAGGCGTAAACCCCGACAAAATCGAAGTGACAAGCATACCGAATTTCGATAATTGCGAACAGTACCTGCAGAACGATTTCAAGTACCGGGATTTTGTGCTTGTCTGTACTTCCGACAACCGTGAAACCTTCATTTATGAAAACCGGCCAAGAAATATCATGAAATACCTCGAAATGGCCGGGGATTCACTTCTTCTTTTCAAGCTCCATCCCAATGAGAACGCACCGAGGGCGATCAGGGAGATCGAACGTTATGCACCGCAGAGTATTGTTTTCACCGACGGAAAAACAGAGGAGATGATAGCGAACTCCAAAATGCTCATTGCTCAATTCTCTTCGACCATATTTGTCGGATCGGCGCTGAATAAGGAGGTTCATTGCGGTCTCGACCCCGACGAACTCAGTCACCTTACACCGATTCAGAACAAATCCGCTTCGAATAAAATCGCCGGAGTATGCCGGCAGGTTATCGACGGTTGAATTTTATACCGAAATCCATAAGCATGCACACGGTAGCCATCATACCCGCAAGGGGCGGCTCAAAAGGCCTGAAAAACAAGAATATCCATCCTGTTGCCGGCATGCCCCTTCTTGCCTGGACTGTTCGTCAGGCGCTTGAATCGCGTCAGATCGACAAGGTTTTCGTTTCGACGGATGACCGGGGGATCAGCGAGGTAGCGAAAAATTATGGGGCGGAAGTCATCGAACGACCTGCGGAATTTTCCGGGGACAAGTCCTCGTCGGAGTCAGCCCTTGTGCATGCCGTCTCCGTCATCGAAAGCGACTACCATTTGCCGCTCGATACCGTTGTCTTTCTGCAGGCCACTTCCCCTCTGAGGAAACCGGACGATATCGACCGCGCTCTCGAACATTTCAGGGCTGAAGGATCAGATTCGCTGATTTCCGTAACCAGGGCCGACGACCTTACAATCTGGGAATCAGGCGGTGGTGAATGGAAAAGCGTGAACTTCGATTACCGTAACCGGGGCATGCGCCAGGATCGTCAACCGCAGTTTATCGAAAACGGGTCGATCTACATTTTCAAACCGGAGATTCTTTCGCGCTGCGGGAACAGGATAGGCGGCAAAATGTCGGTATACATCATGGAGTTCTGGCAGACCTGGGAGATTGACACTCTGGAAGAAATAGATTTAATTGAATATTACCTTTTCAGGAAAAACCTGGTTTTCCAGGAAACAGGCAGAAAAAACCCTTAGAACACTGAGTTTTATGAATTTCTTTTTATCGACCGATCTTGTCATCGGTGTTAACGAGGCGCTGAAGCTGGCCGATTATCTGTCCGGATTGGCGATAGGGCAGCCGGGCATAATCTACGATGCAAACCTGGCGGACAATCTCTATTTCCGGAATGTCCTGCTGGAACTGACGACCTCATACCCCGAATCCATCGTGTATTGCAATGATTTCAAGGGCGAACCTACGTATACACACCTGGAGAATGTCGCTGATTTTTTCAGGAAAAATCCTCCTGACGGAATTGTTGCTGTGGGCGGAGGCAGTACGCTCGATCTGGGAAAAGGGGTTGCGCTTCTTATGAAAAACAATGTTCCGGCCCTGTCGCTCAAAGGCTTTCCGAAAGATGTCTGCGATCCGCTTCCGCTCATCACGGTGCCTTCGTTACTGGGAAGTGGCGCCGAGGTCAGCTATAATGCGGTCTTCATCGACGAGAATGAAGGCCGAAAGCTTGGAATCAACAGCAGGAAAAATTTTCCCAGAAAAGCGGTGATCGATCCTCAGCTATCAATGACTGCTCCGATGGAAAGCGTCATTTCTTCGGCAATGGACAGTCTTGTTCACTGTGTCGACAGTTTTGCGTCGGTAAAGCATACTCCACTCAGCAGGATTTTTTCTGTCGAAGGGTTTCAGAAAACGTTCTATGCTTTGCAGCAGGGTCAGCTCGACAGGGCGGAATCAAGGATCGACCTCGCTATCGGCAGTGTCTGCGGCACGGTTGCGCTTATGAACTCCGGAGACGGACCGACGAACGGCTTTGCCTATTACCTTGGCGTAAAACACAGCGTTCCGCATGGTCTTGCCGGAGCGATTTTCCTGAAGGAAGTCATGCGTTACAACCACAATCGCGGTTACGAAAAATATGCCCTGCTTAACCCTATGCGTACCACACCATCGCCGAAGGAAGCCACGATAGAACTGCTTGAGGAGATGGACGCCCTCTACAGGCAGCTCAATATTCCGAACCTTGTCCGATACGGTTACGGCAAAGGCAATGCAGACGATTTCGCTCGCAATGCTTCAGAAGCGCTGAAGGGATCGTTTTCCGGCAATCCGGTTGATTTCAACCAGGAATCGGCAATGGAAGTTGTCTTACAATTAATATAAAAGGAAAGAACATATCATGGCAGGAGCAGAGCTTATCGGCCGGGAAGAACTGGCGGAAATCCAGGAGCTATTCAGCAGGGAAAAAGTCAATCTTTACCGGTATGGTGGCGGAAATTACAAGACAAGGGAGTTCGAAGAAAAGTTCGCTTCATGGATGGGGGTCAAATATGCCCATGCCGTTTCTTCCGGGACCGCTGCGATTCATTGCGCACTGGCCGGAGCGGGCATCGGGCCTGGTGACGAAGTCATCACGACGGCATGGACTTTCATAGCGCCTGTCGAAGCTGTCAGCGCACTTGGCGCCGTGCCCGTACCGGTTGAAATAGATGAGACCTACCATCTCGATCCCTCCGAAATTGAGAAGGCTGTCACATCGGCAACCAAAGCTGTTGTGGCAATTCCCATGTGGGCTTCGCCAAGGATGGACGAAATAGCCGAAATATGCAGGAAAAATGGTCTCATTCTCATCGAAGATGCGGCACAGGCTCTCGGGGCATCCTACAAAGGCAGGAAACTCGGTACCATCGGCAGTGTCGGATCATTTTCCTTCGATGCGGGCAAGACACTCCATACCGGTGAAGGGGGAATGATCGTCACCGACGACAAGGATATCTATGACCGCGCAGCCGAGTTTTCAGACCACGGGCATATGCATCTGCCGGGTCTGCCTCGCGGAAAGGACCCGAGGCGGGCAAAAGGACTCAACCTGAGAATCAGTGAAGTGACATCGGCGATCGGGATTGCCCAGCTTTCAAAAATCGACATGATCCTTTCGAAATCGAAGGAAAACAAAAGAAAAATAAAAGACGGAATCGGGCATCTCGGTAATATCGTCATGCGGCCATTCAGTGACGAAGCAGGGTCACAGGGGGATACCCTGATCTTTCGCCTCCGGGATCGGGAAACGGCACTCCGTTTTGAAGCACACCTGATGGAACACGGTTTCGGCACGAAGATCCTTCCTGAAGCTCTCGACTGGCATTATGCGGGCGTCTGGGGCCATCTTCTCGGAGAAATCGACCGTTATCGCAACGTCGACCTCGAATCGTTATGGCCGAAAACAGGGGCCATGCTGCGCAGCAGTATCTGTCTGAATATTCCTGTCCTGATCGATGAAAGAACCATCGAAAATCTGATAAGCGCCATCATTTCAGGATCGGAAATAACAGGGTGATATTCCGCCGGCCGGAAAGAAATGCAAAGAGGCTGTCTCGGGTTTTTTTCCGGGACAGCCTCTTCCTGTCGGTATGTTCTCTTTTGAAAAAGAGTATTCTGCGTCATTGATGCCTTTGTTTTGAAGGCAGTCATTCAAGGGGAGGCGAAGAGCGGATTCGAACCGCTGTACAAGGTTTTGCAGACCTCTGCCTAGCCACTCGGCCACTTCGCCATAAAATGAACTGTCAAGGTAAGAAAAAGTTACGGTTTTACAAACATGGGCGCCAATAATGCAGGCTTTTGTTCACAGCCCGGCATTTGTGCAGGAAAAATCACGGCGGCAATCACTCTTCAGATTTCTCCGGCAGTTGTCCTTTCCATGCAATCCTTTCTGATATACCGGGGTGAGTTGACTTTCGATGAAACGGGATAACGATCGAGCAGGCTTTCTCCGGGAGGCACAAGCAGGGATCTGTTGCCGGTGTTCGCAGCTTCGAGCCATACTTTCCAGTTTTCCGGCTCGAGTATGACAGGCATCCTGTCATGGATATCCCGCATTTTCCGGTTTGCCTTTGTTGTGACAATAGTGCAGGAGGTTACAGGTTTCGATTCAGCTTCAGGTGGAATCCAGGTATCCCATAATCCTGCGAAAGCCATCAGTGAATTGTCTGATCTGTGGATATACCAGGGCTGCTTTTTTCCGGATGGCGACATGTTCCATTCATAAAAACCGCTTGCCGGTATAATGCAGTGGTGGCGATTGAGCAGATGTCGGAAATAAGGTTTCACGGCAAGGGTTTCGGCTCTGGCGTTGATCGGACGTACTTTCGGAATGCCTTTGGACCAATGGGGGATCAGCCCCCATCTCGCATTTGCAAGAAGCGCGCCCTGACGGTTGCCGGCAAGAACGGTCACCTGGTTTTCCGGCGCGATGTTGTAACTCGGGCTGAACTGATATGCATCGGCTTCCTCGAAGGGAAGCTCGAGCTGACGGAGCATTTCTATAAAAAATCTCAGCTCGAAAAACCCGAATCTTCCGCACATGGTTATGAGAGGTTCAAGAAATTAAGCAGTACAATCGTCCGGAAGCGGTATGTTTGTGAGTGTTGCGACATTGATCCTGCCGCTTCCGTATGTCGTTTCAATGAATAAACAGCATTTTTCATGACAGAATTCCTCTTTTTCCTGATCATTGCCGGCCAGCTTCTTTTCATAGCCTATCGTATCGTTCGGGATTCACCCGCAAAGTCTGAACTTGCAAGGGTTCGGGCATATGAAGAAGATTTGCGCGTCTCGTTGCAGAGAGAGGAAGCGCTTGGCAGGGAAAATGGTGAACTGAAAATAAAGGCCGCCTTGCTCGAGGCGGAACTGCAGAACGAACGCATGAAGTCAGTGGAAAAAGAAGCATTTCTGAGAACAATGGATGAACGCTTCAAATCTGAATTTGAAAACCTTGCCCGCAGGATCATGGAAGAACGGGGAAAGTCTTTCGGTGAAGAAAACCGTCAAAAACTCGACGCGCTGCTTTTGCCGCTTCGCGAACAGCTCGATTCATTCCGCAGAAGGGTGGAAGAAGTGCATAGAAACGATACTGAACATTCAGTGCGCCTGGTTGAGCAGGTCCGTCAGATGCAGGAAATGAGCGTCAGGGTGAGTCAGGAGGCGAACCTGCTTGCACGGGCCATAAAAGGGGATGCAAAAAAACAGGGAGACTGGGGGGAGTTGATTGTCGAGAGGATTTTCGAAGCCTCGGGTCTTGAAAAAGGACGCGATTATCTGTCACAGGAGAGCTTCCGTTCGGGAGACGGACAGTTGAAAAGACCGGATTTCATCGTGATGCTTCCCGGCAACAAGGCGGTCATTGTTGATTCAAAGGTATCTTTGACCGCTTACGAACGTTACTGCAGCACAGATGATGAAACGGTGCGGCAGCAGGCTCTGAGGGAGCACATTCAGTCAGTTCGGCGGCATATGCTCGTTATGCAGGAAAAGGATTACAGCGAAATAGGAGGAAACAGAACCCTCGATTTCGTCATTTTGTGCATTCCCCTCGAACCTGCCTGGCAGGTAGCCATGCAGGCGGATCCCGATCTTCTGTATGAACTGTCTGGCAAAAACGTCATACTCTGCGGTCCGGCAACACTGATGATCACCCTGAAAGTCATCGCGCAGATTTGGCGAAGGGAAAACGAGAACAGAAATGCGGAACTGATTGCTGAAAAAGCCGGAAAAATATATGACCAGGTTTTTCTCGTACTCGAAGCGATGGGCGAAGCCCGCAAAAAGCTCTCGAGTCTTTCCGAGTCGTTTGATCTTGCCATGAAACGTATCAGGGAAGGGAAGGGTAACCTTGTCGGCAAGGTGGAGGAAATTCGGAAACTTGGAGCCAAGGTAAACCGTCAGATTCATCAGGGTGATACAGGGGAAAACGAGCATGAGGTATAGAAACAAGGGAAGCATCCGCTATGCGTCCCTTGTTCTGACGGCAACTATTATCCGACGTGTTTGCCGGCCATGACCAGGGTCGGGGGCGCACCAAGGTGCCTGCCTGCAAGAAGTACATTCCAGTAGAGAGGCTCGAATCCGAGCTTGCCGTACCAGTTCATTTTCGTTTCATGAAGCAGAGTGAATGGGCCGAGCTTGGGCATCGGGTACTTGCCCGGAAGCGGCTCGATTCTGTAGTTGAAATCGATGAGAGAAGAGGTCCCTTTTGAATAGACGATAAAGCAGGTCGAGTGGCCGTCGTAAATCTCCTCAGGCTTTACTCCGTGGATTTCGGCCATGATGTTGAACACCACGACGTCTGCTTCATAGTGTGCCACTGAACCGGCTTTTGACGTCGGAACGTTCGTTGCATCCCCTATAACATAAATCCGTTCATGTTTGAGGGCTTTCAGTGTGTTGTGATGCGTGGGTACATAGCCGATACCGTCATCGATTCCCGAATCGCTGATTACCTTGTCGCCGATGGTGGTAGGAACAATGACCAGCAGATCATAATTGACCTTGTTCCCCTGGACGGACTCGATATATTTCTCCTTGCCGTTCACCATGTTGAGTTCGAAGCCGGTCGTGATTTTCACATTCTTTTCTTTTGCGGACTGTGTGAAAACCGCTGATGCTTTCGGTTTGGTGAAAGCACCGGGCAGGGGTGTCACATATTCGATCTCGCATTTGTTCCTGATGCCTTTTTTCTTGAGGTACCAGTCGGCAAGGAAAACGAACTCGATTGGCGCTACCGGGCATTTGAACGGCAGTTCTGCAACGTTCATGACGATTTTTCCTCCATCGAATTCCTTGAGTTTCTGACGAAGTTTTTCAGCAGCATCGAGAGAATAAAAGGAAAATGCCGTTTTGCCCCAGGTATCGAGAAGTCCGTCATTTTCTTCAGGAGCGATTCTGCAGCCGGTGCTGATGACGAGGAAATCGTAAGTAAACGTGTGGTTTTTTGTCGTGACCTGCTGTTTTTCGGGATCGATACGGGTAATTTCATCGATGACGAAATTGATGCCGGGAATGATGTGTTTTTTTCTTGATTTCACAAGCCTTTTTGTTCCCGAAAGGCCGAAAGGAACGAAAAGAAGGCCTGGCTGGTAAAGATGGTCGTCATCACGGTCGATGATCGTTATTTCCCAGTCGGCAGGCAGATGACGCCTGAGGTTGTTCGCGACGATCGTCCCGCCAGTTCCTGCTCCCAAAACAACAATTTTCTTTGCCATTACAATACTCTCCTTTTTTTGTTTTCAGGTATTTGAAAGAAATATAAACATACTTTGCCGTTCACAGGTGGCCGGGTCGCAGCGCGCATACACAGAGGAATACTGACGGTTGACCGGAATTCGATGCAACGGACCGAAATCGACGATAAAATAAGGGGAAGAAAACAACTCTCGAAAAAATAGAGCGGCCAGGAAAAACCTGCCGGGAAAAGATGCGACTTTTCCTGATGAACAATCACGAAAAGAACGCGTTCGAAGGCAAACCGGATGTAAATCGAAGGAGAACGGCGGTCAGGAAAAAACTGATAGAATCTTTGAAAAACCGGCAGAGTAACTGAACGTGATTTCAGAAAACAAGAGTTGACTGCCGAACAATATTCCTTTATGCCTGTATTCCTTTACGATTGTTAAGATATATAACAAAGGGTACAATTACAAGAAGTACAGATATTCTTCAGCCGGAAAAAAGACCGGAAAGTGACAAAGGATTCCGGATGCATACCTGATTTGCCTTGCAAGACAGTAAACATCACGGTTAATGACAGGTGATTACGGGAAAAAGCATCAATATCGCTACCTTCTGCTTTGAAGACAGCAAAGGGAAACAACTCTGTCTGCTCAACTTCAATCCGGATAGCATGTCAGAAATAGGGATGGACATTGTCAACGTTGACAGGATAAGAAGATCTTTTCAGCGTTATGGGGACGGGTTTCTTGAAAAAATCCTTACCAGGGATGAAATAGCCCTGTGCCGCAATAAAGCCGATATGCTGCAAAGCGTCGCATCGCGGTTTGCCGCCAAGGAAGCAATATCGAAAGCTTTCGGTTGCGGTATATGCGGTGATTTTACATGGCACAGTGTGGAAATATTGAACGAACCAGGCGGAAAACCTTATGTGAAAAAGACCGAAAAAATGAGATGCCACCCCGAAGCTTCGATAAAGATCAGCTTGTCGCATGACAGGCAATATGCGGCAGCAGTAGCGCTTGTCGAATTTGAGGAAAAATCCTGCGTCCCATGAAAACGTTATGGATGCTTTCCTTTTTTATCTAATTAAAGCAATTACATACGGAGATGTAGTCCATACCGGCATTTTCTCTCCAATTTCTGTATATGCTGATGACTATTTTGTACATTTACGCATCATGGATAAATTTACGGGTATTTGCAATTACTCAAAGGTCTTATCCGGGCTTTGGCAATTTTTCCCCATAACCGCATGCGATGGTTGCTGATTGACAGAATTCTCGAGATGGAACCCGGCAAAAGGGCACTCGGGGTCAGATGTTTTTCCCGTTCCGAATTGTTTTTCATGGATCATTTCCCTTCCTATCCGATCGTTCCCGGCGTTCTCCAGATAGAAATGATTGCACAGCTCGGAGGAAAATGTGTCATGGCTGCCAATAAGGATATTCTTCCGGTGCTTACCTCCATTAAAAGCGCAAAATTCCGAAAGGCCATTCAGCCGGGCGACAAGGTTTTCATCCATGTGGACGTAATGGTACGCAAATCCTATTCTGTCGCATCGGGCTGGATTGAAGTTGATGGACATAATGTTGCCAGTGCCGAAGTGATGTATGGCCATATTCCCATACCTGAAGCACAGAAAAAAGATGACCTTCCCGGCAATTATTCTGGGCAAGGAACCATAATCGATGGTATATGAGCCGAATAGCAGCAAGTCATGTCATTATTCCAGGAAAGGAGATTCCTGTCATACCATACAGAAACGAGTATTATGGGGAACCCCTGACTATCCCTTCATCAAAACGGCTTTTGCTTGAAGAGCGTCAGGCAGCACTTCCCGACAGGAAAGTTTATCGTTCGATGAGCAGGGCCGGCGTTCTTTTATCGCTTGCCTGCCTTGAGCTTCAGCCCGCCCTGAAACCGTTGCTCGCAATTTCCCCTTTTTCCGTTGGTATCTATTGTGCCCTTGAAAACGGACCTGTCGATCTGAAGTCGACATTCGAGATGTCAGGCGTTTCTGAAGATGACTATGCCGATCGGTACCGGAAATCTCACAACCCGAAAATGTTTCTGATGCAGCTTCCAAATCTTGCTGCCGCACAGATGGGAGTATTTCTTGGCATTATGGGTCCGATGAACGTATTCAACAGTTCTTCATACGGCAGTATCCATGCCCTTCAGCAAGCTGAAGAAGATCTTGCTGAAGGTCGTATTGATGCAGCCCTCGTATGCAGTGCTTTCAGTTTTGAAAACCCACTGGTCCTCGAACGTATACGCAGACAGAACCTGTCTGATCGAGTTTTATGCGAAGGTGCAGCAGCAATGCTTCTCGAGGCTGACGGAAAACAAAACCTTTGGCTTGATGAATACAGTCGGACGGATTCCTATTATGGCATAAGCCATCAGCTGATAATTCAAATCATAAACAAAGGGAGAAATAAATGCTGACTGAACAAGAGTTGTTTGACAAAGTCGAAGATGCCATCCGTGCGGTTCTGAATACGGAAGAAGGGCAGATCAGGCGGGAAAGCATGTTCAAGGCTGACCTTAATGCGGAAAGTATCGATTACCTTGACATCAGTTATGAAATAGAACAACGTACAGGTATCGAACTGGATTTCACTGAAGCATTGACTTATCTCAACGAGACGAAGGGTGATGATGTTATGGATATTTCCGTTCAGGATCTTGTTGATTTCATAATGCTTGTCACCAGTAAAAAGAATCCGGAAAGTGAAAACTGAAATTGTCGTTACAGGGTATGGAGTCGTTTCTCCAATTGGAAACTCGATTGTCGATTTTGAAAAACGCATGTTTGATGGTGAATCGGGGGTTATAGACATTCGGGGATCGCTTGTTCCGAATACCTTTCCTGTACCGTTCGGCGCTGTAATCGATGACTCAGGAATTCCGTCATCGGAAACTCTCGGCCTGGAACCGGGGACTCATTCGGACGGTGGCAGATATCTGCTTTTTGCACTGCAGCAGCTTCTCGATACACTACCCGCTTCGGTTGTTATCGATGGTATCGTTCATGCTACCCCGGCAGGAATTTTTTTTGAAATAGTCCACGATTCATTGCAACACTACAGTCCCGATGCTTTTCTCTGGGATGAACTGAGAGCTGAATGGATAGTGGAGATAATTGCGAACCGTCTTAAGGAAAGGGGAAACGGCCTCATCGTACCGGAAAATATCATCAGTATCAATACTGCATGTGCAGCGGGCAGTAATGCCATTGGATTGGCTTATCAGATGATCAGATCGGGACGCATGAGGCGATGTCTTGTCTGCGCTGTCGATGCAGGTGCATGGGAAAGCCAGCTCATGAATTTTCATCTTCTTCATACCCTCACCACTGAAAATGTTCCTGCGTCAAAAGCAAGCCGACCATTTTCAAAAAGCCGGGCGGGTTTTGTCAAGGGAGAAGCTGCTGCTGTTCTTCTTCTCGAGAGCGAGGCCGCTGCAGAAGAAAGGCAGGCGGAAATTCTCTGCAGGGTAAGCGGTTATTCGTTCACTTCGGATGCTTACCGGATGACAGATGGCAGGGAAGACAATCTCTGTGTTGTCAAGGCAAT
The DNA here is from genome assembly GCA_013335405.1 of Chlorobiaceae bacterium. Taxonomy (GTDB): domain Bacteria; phylum Bacteroidota; class Chlorobiia; order Chlorobiales; family Chlorobiaceae; genus Chlorobium. The sequence goes on along the minus strand of JAAXVR010000007.1, from coordinate 40,948 downwards.
TGAGGGTGCCATGGCCGATGCCGGAATCGAAAAGGAAAGAATAGACTACATCAATGCGCACGGGACATCCACAGCACTGAATGATCGTCTCGAAACTCTGGCGATCAAAAAAGTTTTCGGAAATGCAGCTTACCGTATCCCCGTCAGTTCCCTGAAATCTCAGATCGGACATTCAACGGTCGCAGCTGGCGCAATAGAGGCAATTGCCTGTATTCTCATGCTTCAGCGGCAGAAAATTGCTCCGACCATCAACCTCGATGATCCCGATCCCGATTGCGACCTCGATTATGTATCGGAGGGTTCCAGAAATGCATCACTGGAATATATACTCAGCAACAGTTTCGGTTTCGGCGGGCAGAATGCCTGTGTTGTCTTTAAGAAAACATGATTTCAATGGAAAAACGTCTCGCGCTCATAACAGGAGGAACATCGGGGATCGGTCTGGCTGTAGCCATGGCTCTTGCCGGAACCTGTGACCTTGCTCTCGCATATGCCGAAAATCATGAAAAAGCAGCGGAGGCAGTGAAGCTTTTTGACGGTAACGGCAGCAGGACAGATATCTTCTGTCGAAACCTCAATGGTTACGAATCCGCAAAAGAGCTGTACGACATGGTTGTATCCAGGTTTGGCAGGCAGCCCGAGATCCTTGTCAACTCTGCCGGAAGAATAAAAGACGGCATGTTTTTTCAGACAGATTTTTCTTTCCATGAACAGCTTCTCCATGAGCATCTTCTTGTGAGCATGGCTTTATGCCATCTCGCCATGAAGTCCATGTACGGAAAACGATTTGGCAGGATTGTCAATATCAGTTCCATCAGCGGATTCTATGCAAAGCGGGGTCAGGTCAATTATGCTGCGGCAAAAGCAGGGGTCATCGGATTCACAAGAACACTGGCACTGGAAGTTGCACACCGGGGTATTACAGCCAATGTCGTTGCTCCCGGCCTTATCCGCACACCAATGACAGCCGGAATTGTCAATTACCTCGAAAAAACTTCATCCCGTGAAACCGGAAAGCATATTCCCGCAGGTTTTATCGGTGAGCCCGATGATGTTGGGTCCCTTGTCGCATTTCTGTGCTCCGATAAGGCCAGGTATATAACAGGAGCCGTTATTCCTGTCGATGGGGGACGATCACTTGGAGACACTGGGATATGAAAAGCTTCGAGAGTAAAACGGTTATTGTAACCGGAGGTACGAGAGGTATTGGAAGGGCGGTATCCCTTGCCCTTGCCGGTCAAGGAGCCAGAGTGATCGCCTTGTATGCGCGAAGCAGAAAAAGTGCGGCAGAACTCGAAAAAGAAGCGCTTGGAAAAGGGCTGAATATCAGCACGATCAGGGGTGACCTTACGCATGATGACAGTTATCATGAAGTTGTCACTCGGCTCCATGATGAATGCGACCATATAGATATACTTGTCCATTCTGCAGCGAGTGGTGTTCATCGAAAAGCGATGGAGCTTTCGGACAGGCAGTTGAAATGGACCTTTGAAATCAACTTTTTTGCAGTACACAGGCTGACAAGGGAACTGATAGGGAAAATGGGCAGGGGGGGGCGGATCATCGGGATTACTTCGCCTGGCGGAACTCATGTCATTCCCAGCTATACTGCAGTTGGTTCCACAAAAGGGGCAATGGATGCCCTGTTCCGTCATTATGCCATGGAACTTGCCCCACTTGGCATAGCAGTTAATCTGGTCTGTCCCGGACTTGTCATGACTGAAGCAGCTAAAGCGCTTCCCGAACTTGAAAGGATGCTGAATGTGACGCTTGACTATACCCCATCAGGTAAACTGACGACTTCCGAAGACGTCGCGGAGGTTGTGGCTTTCCTCGCCAGCGATGCCGCATCGCAGATTATCGGGCAGACGGTGGTTGTCGATGGTGGTAAAACATTGCTTGCATGAAAAGGACTCCGGGATTCCGGGTAAATTTATGGTTTGAATCTCCATGTGTATGAGTGAAAGAGTAATCGCCAGAATGGTTGATGTTTCCAGGTATTACGGAACAGGGGAAGGGCGTATCACGGCACTCAGTCACGTGGATTTTGATGTTAAAGCAGGAGATTTTACCGTTATCGCCGGTCTTTCAGGGAGCGGGAAATCGACACTCCTGCACCTTCTCGGATGTATCGACAAGCAGGATGATGGCCGAATCATCATTGACGGAACCGATACGACGATGATGAGTCTTGAAGAGTTGGCTCCAATAAGACTTGAAAAAATTGGTTTTGTTTTTCAGTCATTCAATCTGGTTCCGGTTTTGACCGCATATGAAAATGTCGAGCTTCCCCTCCTTTTCAAAGGTCTGGACAAACATACGATAAAAGCCAGAGTTGGAGATATTCTCGATGAACTGGGCCTCAATGAAAGAAAAAAACATTATCCCCGGGAGATGTCGGGAGGGCAGCAACAACGTGTTGCTATCGCCAGAGCGCTTGTCACCAAACCTTCGTTAATCCTTGCCGACGAACCGACTGCCAATCTGGACAGTCAGACAGGCACCAGTATTATCGATCTGCTGATTGATTTGAACATCAAGAAAGGTGTTTCACTCGTTCTATCCTCTCACGATTCTGTCGTTGTTGACAGGATCAGCAATATCGTATATATATCCGACGGGAGCATAAAAAAAGCTTCACGAAAAAACCCGCCCTGATATAACCATGATTGCAGGTGATCGAGTGAAGCGATCTCGTGTATTGCCCTCTATTTTACATTAAACACTTCAATCCTGACTTTCATGGTGATGATAAGTGAACTTGCAACCGTTCTGACGGATTTTCAGTCTGTTCGTCTGTCAGATATGGTTTCACAGGAGCAAAGTATCGGACTGCTCATCAAAGGAATGGTGAAAGCCGAAGCAGTAATGGCGGGAAAAACATCGGACAGGGAGATTGAGAAAATCCGGAAAAGAATTCAGGTCAAATTCAACCATTTCGCTCTTTCTCCTGAAGCGATCGGGCAGCGATACATGGCTCTCTGGCCGGAAAATTACGATAACGAGGAGAATTTCCAGATCGCGGAAAATGGTTCATATGTCAAATATAAAACCACATTTCCCATGTATGAAGATCTGGCTGAACGCCATACTAATCCCGAAGGCGCCGACCTCGATGCAAGGATGTCCCTTTATCGGGCTGTTGCTGAAAAACATGTCAGACTTCTTTATGACAGAAAAAAAACGGCAAAGCCGGATCGTATCGTTCATGTCACTTCTACAGGATATATAGAGCCGAATCCGGTCGATATCGTTCTTTCGGAGAACAGATGGTTCGATGTTCATGTGACCAATTTCTATAACAGGGCATGCAATGCCCCGATATCAGCGATCAGGACAGCCAATGCTCTGCTGCGCTCATCGTTTCTCGGCGGTTGTGAAAAGGCGGTCGGGAGAGTGGACATTCTGCAGTCAGAGCTGTTCAGCATCCATATGAAAATAGCCGATGACCAGGCGGTGAATATCGGCCTGATGACAAGTTACAGCGACAGTTTCATCAGGTATTCACTCATCAGTCATGATGCAGCAATGGCTTCCGGAAAACCTTGTCTCAAAATACTCTGGTTCAGTCATATGATGATTCCGGATTCTTCCCGGATTGCTGTGTGGACAGTGTCAAATCCGGCATTCGATTATCAGGTAGATCCTCTGAAATATCTGCGAAAAATCAGGGAGCATGTGCGTGATTTTATTACCGGGTTATTCAGGGATGCAGACATGGATTACAGCAAGGAAAAAGACAGGCTTCTTTTTGTCATCCAGGCCCCGAGTCCGCTTATTCTCAAGCAGATCGGCAAACAACTCGAACTTTCGGCTGAACAGATGCAGTTCAGTCTGAAAATGCTCTACGAAAACGGGTATCTTTCATCCGGAGCCATTCCTTTCATGTGCATGAAGATTATCGATTCTTCGCAGATACCGAAAGGCACCAAAATATTATGCATCGGGCACGCATTAGGTCTTACCATTTCAGGAATGCTGCTCGAAAAAGCTTGATGGCCGGGGCCTGTCATCTTTTTTTCGGAACAGCCGCCTTTGCGCCTGATATTAAGGGCATCGCTGACTATTGTCGTGAGAAATATGAGAACAAGGAAGGAGGGTGCGAAAAACAGAAGTCCCGAAAGTTGTCGGTATGAGAATATTAATCCTGAACCGTCGGGACCAAACCGAGCAATCATACTTCTTAATACATAAAAAGAGGTGCCCGGAAGAACGTGAAGAAAGCAATACAATCAATGAACACGATCAAACTTGCCATTATCGCCCTTCGAAATCTGAAGAGAAACAGCAGGAGAACAGTGATCACCGTGCTTGTGTCGTCTGCTGGTTTTGCGGCACTGGCTATCGTTGGGGGATATATGGATTTCACATTTTCCGGTCTTCAGGAAATGACCATATGCAGAGGGTTTTCATCAAGCGGAGGAACCGGACATCTTCAGGTGTTCAGAAAAGAAGCCAGCCAGAAGGAAGAGCATTATCCCCTTGAGTACGGCATTGCCGATTATGATGAACTTCAGAGGAAACTTATGTCAGTAGGTGATGTTGATGCGACTCTGCCCAGGATCGAATTTACAGGAATGATATCCAACGGAGAAAAATCCACATCCTTTCTGGGTGTTGGCGTCAATCCGGCCAAAGAGTTGATGTTGACGAAATACTGGGACACCATCTACAGCGGCTCGAAAAAAAACACATCCCAGGAATTGATGTTCAGAAAACTTGCGATGGCTTCCTCGAACGGTGTATTACTGGGAGCAGGCATGGCAAAGGCCCTGGGGGCGGATGTCGGCAGCAGCCTCATGCTTATGGGCACCACAGTTGACGGAGCAGTCAATGTCGTTGATGTAACCGTTGCCGGTATCATGAACAATACGATGAAGACCATTGACAAGTATTATCTCGTTACGGGGACAGCAACTGCACAGAACCTGATGCAGACAGACAAGGTATCAAAGATTCTGCTTGTGCTGAATGAAACAAAAAAGACGAATCATGTTCTTTCAGCAGTATCTTCGAAAATAAATGCTCCCGGAACCACTGTCAAATATGCGGTAACTCCCTGGTACGATCTCGCAGAATATTATCATTCCGTCAAGGATGCCTACAGAATAATTTTCGGTTTTACCGGAATAATTGTCATTCTGATCGTTTTTCTCTCTGCAGCCAACACCATGCTCATGTCGACAATGGAGCGGGTCAGGGAAATAGGGACTTTGAAAGCTGTCGGGATTTCCAACAAATGGATTTCGTTGATGTTTCTTTACGAAGGTTTTTTTATAGGAGTGATGAGTATCGCAGGGGGAATTTTGTTCAAGGAGATTTTTACCATAATCATCAATACCGGAAATTTCGAAATGCCTCCACCGCCCGGAATGACCTCCACCTATTTCCTTCGCATTTATCCGGCTATTCATTTTCTGCCCTGGATTTCTCTGCTTCTGCTGTTTTCGACAACCTGCTCGGGTTTTCTCACCATGTTTAAAATCAGAAAACTTTCAATAGTCAATTCACTGACCCATGTATAATCGAAGTTCAGGTACTGTTTTCAGTGCGTTTCCGGTAATGACGATATGCCTTGCATTTTGTATTTTTTTTGTATGGGGTTCTTCCTGTATTGCAACAGCCACCAATAACGATTCCGTGAACAGTTCCATATCTACGGCAGATATTTTAAAAAAAGCTGATGAATACAGGTCGCCCTGGCCAGACTTTACCATGACGGCCACGCTTACCGTAAAAAAAGAAGCCAATGAACAGCAAGAAGTATTCCGCGTGTTTATCAAAAATCATGTCAAGACACTGGTGAGTTACATCGAACCCAAGAGACAGAGGGGAAATCTGTTGCTGATGGTTGACGACAATCTCTGGTATTACGTCAACAAGACCCGGCGTCCCGTCAGGATCACTCCGCTCCAGAGGCTTTCGGGTGGTGCCTCATACGGAGATATTACGAAACTTGACTGGTCGAGAGATTATTCGGCCGCGCTTGATGGGCAGGCATTCATTGACGTCAGGGGACATCTTTTCGATACCTGGGTTCTCAGGCTCACGGCGAAAACAAAAAGCGCGACATACCATACTGCAGAGCTCTATATCGAAAAAATGACCGGCTATCCAAGAAAGGCCGTGGTCTACCTGCAATCCGGAAAAAAGATGAAAACGATGTATTTTACGATGTTTTCTTTCAAGGCGGGAAAAATGATGAACACTAGGATTGATTTTATCGATCATCTCGCCGGAGACAGGGAAACCGTGCTGCTTTTCGGAAATGTCTCCGTAAAAAAATCTCCTGATTCATTTTTTCTCAATACAAGTCTTCCCACTCTTTACAGCGAAGTTGTTTTTTAATTATCCATCAAACCATCTTCAAGCATGTCACCTTCAAATCTGTCAACAAAAAGGCCGTCAGCTGGCAGGGCAAGGTTGTTCCGGAGCACCGTTTTTCTGACAACCATTTTTTCCCTGTGCATCAGCAGGAGCCTTCTTGCCGATGAAGAAACGGGCTCGACTGAAGCGAAATATTCCTGGTCCCTGAGACTTGCGGGTGAGGGGGAGTGCTTGACGTCAGGTGATTCCCGGATGAACCCATCGAATATTCTGGAAAGGCCTGACACGAGAACAGAGGCATTTGCCATTGGAAACATGCTCTACAAGGGCTTGGGGGGGGTTTTTGAGACAGAAATCAGGTTCGGTCACGAATATACTGCAGGCTCATCCTCTGCCGGATTTTCAGATTCAATGACGAAATTCGATATCAATCAGCTGTATTATCAGAAGAAAACAGATGGAATCGCTTTGCTTGTTGGCAGAAAAAAAATCAGATGGGGCGTTGCTTATTCATACAGCCCGACGGATCTTGTTTCACAAATCAGGACTCCAGAGGACCCTGAAGACAGACTGGGTATCATCAAAGGTGCTGATGTCCTGCAGCTTTCGCTGAGCAACGATATAAGCCAGTTTGATATTGCCTATTTACCCCGGCTGAATTGGGGCTTTGATGACACCTTTTTTGAAAACAGCCGGCTGGCAGTCCGTTGGTACCGTTTTATGGAGCCTTACGATGTCTCCCTTGTCGGCACCGTAGATGAAGACGGTAGATGGGCCGCCGGTTTCAATACTTCAGCAACTTACGGAAAGGCTCTCGAACTGCATGCGGAGTATCTCTATACATCTTCAAAATCCAGGCAGTATCCCGATGCATCCATTGATCCTTCAAGCTTTACCATTCCCTTTTTTGAAACGTGTTCCGGAGGGTATCATGAAATACTGATTGGCGGTCAGTATACTTTTAAAAACAACCTGAACCTTACCCTCGAATATCTTTTTACGAGTGCCGGTTATTCAGCCGACCAGTTCAGGGAATACTCCGCACACGTCGAATACCTGAATTCCCAGTATTCGATATCGCCGGATCCCGCGCTTGCAGGGCTCTATGAATCCGCATCTCATTTCCTTCTTCCGCTTCGGAAAAATTATCTTTTTTCCCGTCTTTATCACCCCGATGTCGTAAGTTCGATCGCGCTTGAAATTTACAGTTATATCAGCCTGTGTGACGGCAGCGGATTTTTTGTCTTCCAGCCCAAATACGAAAAAGCGAAGAATTATGAAGTATACCTGCAACTGAAAAAATTCTGGGGAAAGAAGGATTCTGAATTCGGACTTGTTCCAGAAGATTTCAGTGCGATAGCCGGAGTTTCATTGTTCCTTGGTTCATAACCACTAATTCCCGGAATGCTTGACGAGAGAAAAGATCCGGGGATAACTATAATTATTTTTTTGTGATAGACGAATCAATCCGGACCGGCACGGCTGAAGCTGATCTCTCATCGCTCAAGGCTGAAAAGAAGTCACGTGTATTCGTTGTAGGTGCTACTGGCTACATCGGGAAGTTCGTGGTTCGCGAACTTGTTGCCCGGGGGCATGATGTCGTGAGTTTTGCTCGCGAACGCTCGGGTATAGGGGGCTTGTCGGATTCCGATGAAACACGCAGACAGCTTGAAGGTTCCGAGGTCAGGTTCGGTGATGTCGCCAATATGGATTCGCTTATGAAACACGGAATAAAAGGCGAACGTTTCGATATTGTTGTGTCATGCCTGACTTCGCGCAACGGGGGAGTGAAGGATTCCTGGAATATCGACTACACGGCAACCCGCAATGCGCTTGAAGCCGGAAAAGCCTCCGGCGCGAACCATTTCATCCTCCTTTCCGCAATATGCGTCCAGAAGCCCTTGCTTGAATTCCAGCGTGCAAAACTGAAGTTTGAAAAAGAACTGCAAGCCTCGGGACTTGTCTATTCGATTGTCCGTCCGACAGCTTTTTTCAAATCTCTTGCAGGCCAGGTTGAGTCGGTGAAAAAAGGAAAGCCCTACGTTATGTTCGGAAACGGGGAACTTACCGCATGCAAGCCGATCAGTGAAAAAGATCTTGCTCGTTTCATGGCGGACTGCATTGAAGATCCTGATAAACACAACAGAATACTGCCTATCGGAGGTCCGGGAAAAGCCATTTCAGCGAGAGAGCAGGGGGAAATGCTTTTTGAGCTTCTTGGTCGCAAACCGAAATTCAAGAACATGCCGATCCGGATGTTCGATATTATTATTCCCGTTTTGAGCATTCTTGCAAAAATCTTTCCCAAACTCGAGGACAAGGCTGAGTTTGCGAGAATCGGCAAATACTATTGCTCCGAATCAATGCTTGTACTCAATCCTGAAACAGGCAGATACGACGAAAACATCACCCCTTCATACGGAAAGGATACTTTGCGTGATTTTTACCGGCGGGCGCTCAGTGAGGGTCTTGCGGGCCAGGAACTGGGTGAGCATGCCGTGTTCTGAAAAAAAGCCCGCAAGCAAAGCGTTCTCAGTTCAGTTCCGAATGCCGCAGAAATTCCCTTGTCCTTGCGTCCCCGGGGTTTTTCATGAGCTTGTCCGCCGTATCCATTTCTATCAGCTCGGATTTGCCCATGAATGCCAGGTAATCCGCCATTCCGCGCAGGAACCTCACTGAGTGCGATACGATGACTACCGTATGCCCCGAATCCGCGAATTCCCTGAGCAGGTTCCTGACATCACCGCTTCTGATCGGGTCGAGGGCGCTTGTGGGTTCGTCGAGCAGCAGCACTTCCGGATTCATCGCTATCGCCCTGAGGATTGCAACCCGTTGCTGTTCGCCTCCTGAAAGCTCCTCGGGGAACTTGTTCAGATGCTGCTCTATTGCAAGCTTTTTCAGCAGCTCCCTTGCTTCGAACTCCGCAGCTTCTTTCGTGCTCTTTTTGACATGTACCGGCGCTTCGATAATGTTTCCGAGGACGGTAAGGTGCGGAAAGAGGTGGAGGTGCTGGAAGACGATTCCCGATTTTTTTCTGAATGCCCAGAGCTTTTCTTTACTTATCCCGCTTTCCTCAGCCGAAATGCTTCTGTCGCCTATGGTGATCGAACCTTTTTCGAAAGGAAGCAATCCGGCCATGCAGAGCAGCAGGGTAGTCTTGCCGTTTCCGGAGGGTCCTATGACGCCAAGTATTTTTCCAGCTTCCAGATCGAGGTTGATATTCTCGATCAGCGTGGAGTTCTGGACCGTTTTGCTCAATCCTTTGATTGTTATCATTTGTCGGCTCCCGAAGAAAGAATACCGGTCGATTTTCTCTGAAGTTTCCGTTCCAGCCTGTGGGCGTAATGAGCGAGAGGCAGGCTCATTGCCAGATAATAACAGCAGACGACAAGTCCGATTCCAAGGTAGCTCTGCGTTGCGTTCGCAAGCTCCCGGTAGGCAGTGGCAAGTTCCCAGACGGCAATAGCGAACGCTGTGGAGGTATCCTTGAAAAGCGCCACGAAATCGTTTGTCATGGGCGGCAGGGCAATCCGGAATGCCTGGGGGAAAATGATGCGCCTGAATGCGAGGGTCGGCCGCATACCGAGGGAATACGCGACCTGCCATTGCCTTTCCGGTATTGCCTGGAACGCCGTACGGTAGACCTGTGATTCATAAGCGGCATAGTTCAGTCCAAGGCCGACGATTGCTGTCAGCCAGCCGGGAAGCGTGATGCCGATGACGGGCAGGCCGAAATAGAGGAACAGGAGCTGCACCAGTACCGGCGTGCCCCTGAAGAATTCTATATATACCGTGCAGAGAATTCGCACGATCCTTCCGCCGTTCGACTGTCCGACCGCAAGCGGAATACCGAAGATAACGGCAATAACCATTGCGCCGAATGCAAGCAGAATGGTAACAAGGGCGGCTTTGAAAAGTTTTATCAATCCTTCGCTCCAGTTGAACTTCGCCGATGTCATTTCTATCTCTGCAGGCTTGACCGTGCGAAGCTTGATCTGTTCCTCGTCCCAAAGCTTCCATTTACGGAATATTTTTTCGACGGTTCCGTTATTGACAAGAACATCGATGGCTGAATCGATTTTCGCCTTGAGGGCCGCCTCGTCTTTCCGGATACCGACGACATAGGCCCCTGTCTGGAACGGTGTTCCGGCTTGTTTGAGGTTGGGGTTGGAGCGGGCATAGAACATTTCGCCGGCAACGTCCATCAGTACGGCGTCGACCCTTCCCAGTTCGAGGTCCTTGTAGGCCCCTACCGGGTCCTGATAGCCTTTCAGGTTGTATTTACCTTCTTCCAGAAGCCTTGATGCGGCACAGTTCACCAGAGTACCGACCGATTTGCCGTATTTTTTGCAATCATCGAGCGAATTGACCGCAGTTTCGTTTTTCCTGACGGTAAGCTGGAGCCTGAAGAGGTAGTATGGTTTGCTGAAAAGCACTTCGCGGGCTCTGTCTCCGGTTGGCTCGAAACCGTCGATGATGACATCGAATTCCTTTCTCTGCAGGGAGGAAACGATACTTTCCCAGTCCGTTGGGACAAATTCAGCTTTCATGCCCATTTCGGAGGCGAGCGCTTCGGCGAATTCGTAATCGAAACCAGTGTAGTTCTGTGGATTTGATGGATCGGCGTAAACGTAAGGGGCTCCGCCGCTCGGATCCCCGCCCCATCGCAATGAGGGCACGGCGAAGGCTGTCAGTGAGCTTGTCACGAACAATATGGCAAGAAGGAGAAGTTTTTTCGTGGTCGTAACGGGTTATCGGGTTGTTTGCGGTAACCGGGCAATGACCGGGCTCAATTGGGGTGAAATTAAGAAATAAAAATGCTTTATCAACGAAATATATTCCATCGGACGCCGAGTCAGGTAAATTTGCGATTGACCTTTTTCATATCAGGAGAATACATTCATTTTGCCAAGCGATTCTAAAAATTGCGCTGTCGAGCTGCACAGAGTATAGTATCGATCGTAATCGGAAGAAGCCATGTTCTGACTGGCTATTTGCCGGAAAAAACCTGTCAGAGGATTCCAGAAGCCATTGATGTTCAGGAGGAATATCGGTTTTTTATGGTGTCCGAGATGTTTCCATGTAATCGCCTCCATCAGTTCGTCGATGGTTCCGAAACCGCCGGGAAGGATGAGAAAGGCGTCACCCCATTCCGCAAGCTTCATTTTTCGCTCGTGCATGGTTTCGACGACATGAAGTTCGCTGATACCCGTGTGGGCGAGTTCCCTCTGTTCGAGGAAACGGGGAATGATGCCCTTTACCGTCCCGCCCTTTCTCATGGCAGCGTCGGCGATGCAGCCCATCAGACCGACACGACCCCCGCCGTAAACGATGGTTATCTTTCTTTCGGCAAGTTCGCTTCCAAGCAGTTCGGCCGCATCGAAATATTCCCTGGGAGCGCGATTGCTCGAACTGCAGTAGACGGTGATGCTGGAAATCATCGGTGATCAGTAGTTTAACGTGATACTGTCCTCAGCCCTGCGGTAGAAGTAGGTTTTCGGATCCTCGATTTTCATGACCCCGTAACGGGTCGAAGCCCTTTCCCACAGATCGGTATCTTCGGCATAGTCGATGTTCCTGAAGCCTCCGAGTTCAATGAAAAGTTCCCTTCTGCCGAACAGTGTTCCTGCAAGGATACACTCACGGATATTCACAAGTTTTTCGGGATTGTGTCTGTCCTTTACCCTGATATCAACTTCAGTGAGAAAACCTCCGGAAAGCAGAGAAATGTCGGGATTTTTTTCAAGAATACCGATTCTGTTTTCAAGGTGTTCCGGCAGATAATGGTCATCACTGTCAAGGAAGGTGATATAACGTCCGAACGCAGCCTGGATGCCGGCATTCCTCGAGAGTGCCGGTTTCCGGTTGTTGTGTTTCATGTACCTGATACCCCGGGTTTTCATGAGGTAAGGATCAATCGTTGAAAACGTATTGTCCGAACTGCCGTCGTCAACGATGATGAGCTCCCAGTCATGGAAAGTCTGGCAGAGAACACTTTCCATGGCGTTTACGATATGGCGCGCACGGTTGAAGGCGGGCAGGATGACCGAAATTCGGGGGACGGGACTGAACCTCATGGCACCCCCGCCTTTATTGCAAAGGCGCAGACAAGCATGCCTGCCACAAGGAAATTCTGGGCGATGGCATTGTAACGGACATCCATGGTACCCGGTGAACGAACAAGCGAAAACTGCAGAAGGAATTGCGGAACGACAAGCATCCCCGCCACAATGCCGAAAAGCGTCTTTCCGATCGTCAGCAGGTAACCAGCAGCCATAAGCTGACCGATATCGATGAGAACCGAAGCGATAAGGGCCGCTCTGGTCTCTCCGAACACTGCGGGAAGCGTCCTGATGCCTACCTGTCTGTCGCCTGCTATCGATTTGAAATCATTGATCGTCATGGTTCCGGTGCTCGATATCGTGTAAAAACCAGCCACGATGAGCGATGGATTCAGCAGTTCCGGTGCAATGGCATGACTGTATGCTATCAGGCCAGCTATCCAGGGTATGACGAGGTAGGAAACGGCAACGATGATATTTCCTGCCCAGAGGCGTTTTTTCAGTTTGATGGGGTTGGCGCTGTAAAGATGGGCGTTGACGATGCCGATGATGACATAGAAGCCGATCAGGGGGTGGATCAGGTACCCGGTAATGACGGACAGAATAGACCAGAGTGCGATGAGGACGGTTGCGTTTTTCAGAGATATCGCCCCACCGGGGATCGGCCGATCGGGTTCATTGATGATGTCGAGATCCCTGTCGAAATAATCGTTCAGCATCTGGCAGGTTCCGGTGGCAAAGGGTCCGGTAAGGAGCATGCCGAGGATAAATTTCCAGCCGGTCAACTCCTCCCATCCGAATTCGCCGCTCGCAACCGCACCGCACAGAAAGCTCCACATCACCGGAATCCAGGTGACCGGTTTCAGAAATCGCAGGAAAAGCGAGAGCTTCGTGAGATTTACCGAAGGACGCGCAGGTCTGCTGACCGTTTTCCTGACGTGCAGGGGCATTTTCGCACCGCTCTTTTCCTGCTGCTTTTCGTCCACGCTGAAAAGGATATCACTCACCAGAACCGTTTTTTATTCGTGTAACAAGACAAAGAGCAAAAATAACATGTAAAACTAAAGAATGGAACCACATGCCAAAAATCAACCGGGATTATTTACAATTTCGGTTGATTTTTTTAAACTCAAATATTGATGTCGTTCGTGCCGGCGACATGATCCGCGGGCAATTTTCCCTGTTTCCTCATGCGAACACGGTCAATGATTCCGGTTGCGTTTCACACTTGTGCTCCTGAAAATTTTCCGATTTTCCGGACGGAAGCCGAAATTCCTTCGTATCGTTCAGGATGACGACAGCCTTGAATCACCAGTCAAAATAAACAGGATTTCATTATGGCACGACCGAGTTTATGGCAGGATATGAAAAAGACCCTTCTCTTCCATGCCATTGCAGCGCATTTCAGCAACGGCCTCATTCCTGTCGCCGTACTCTATCTCATGCTGGCAATACCTACAGGTAACAGCTATTTCGAACATACCGTCGCACATTTGATGGTCATTACCCTGATAGCCATTCCTGCATCTTTTTTTACCGGGGTCCATGACTGGAAAACAAAATACAAGGGAGCCAGGGCTCCGATATTCATGAAAAAACTGAAGCTTTCAGGAATCCTTTTCACCCTTTGCATTCTTGCAGTAACCATAAGACTCTCCACTCCCGATGTCATGAGTGCAGATGGGGCTCTCCACTGGCTTTACCTCCTGCTGGTTTTTTCCATGCTTCCCGTAGTGACGCTGCTGGGCCACTATGGCGGGAAGCTTTCCGCACAATCGAGGCAGGGCGGCAAATCATGATAAACAAGGAAATCCGGCGATGAACATTACCATTGAACCCATCCGGGCTTCCGATGCCGAAGAAATAATCGATATTTTCAATTATTATACGGAAAACACCTTTGCCGCATATACCGAGAAGCTGATATCGTACGATATGTTCGACGCCTTTTTCCGGTCTGCGGCAGGATATCCGGCGCTTGCCGCCAAAGAAGAAACCGGTTCTATCGCAGGTTTCGGCATGCTTCGTCCGTTCAGCGCCATACCGGCATTTTCCCGTACTGCCGAATTGACCTGTTTTCTGAAGCACGGTTACACAGGCAAAGGAATCGGCAGCATCGTTCTTGAGCATCTCGAGAAACAGGGCAGGGAAATGGGGATATCCTCTATCCTTGCAAGCATATGCTCACTCAATGAGCAGAGCATCAGGTTCCATCTCCGGAACGGCTTCCGGGAATGCGGATGTTTCAGGGGGGTCGGCAGAAAGCGCGGAATGACATTCGACGTGATCTACTGCCAGAAAATGATATAAGGCTCCGGTCAGGCATCTCCATGGATCGAATAATTCGTCACTATCGTCAGGCATGATGGAACCGCAACTTCTTCTGGTTTTTTTTTCGACTTCTGTTCTTCTGGCCCTTGCTCCGGGTCCGGACAACCTGTTTGTCCTTGCACAGTCCGTACAGAATGGCCGCAATGCAGGGTTGTTCGTAACACTCGGCCTCTGCAGCGGGTTGTTGGTCCATACGGCAGCGGTTGCGCTTGGACTGGCGGCTGTCGTCAGGACATCGGCCATCGCTTTCGTGATCCTCAAGTTCATGGGAGCGGCATACCTGCTTTACCTTGCCTGGCAGGCATTCAGGGCCGGTTCTGCTTCAAGTGGAGAAGCGAAGGTCGCGGTACTTTCAAGGGGCGGCCTCTACCGGAGAGGTATCGTCATGAATATCTCAAATCCGAAAGTATCCCTTTTTTTTCTCGCATTTCTTCCTCAGTTTGCCGATTCCGCCCGCGGACCTCTCGTCATGCAGTTTTTTCTGCTGGGAGGGGTGTTCATGCTCGCTACGGTGCTGGTTTTCGTTTTCATCAGTATGCTTGCCGGCGGGCTGGGTGAAAAATTCAGGGATTCCGTCTTTGCACGGAAAATGGTGAACAGAACCGCAGGGGCTGTTTTTGTCAGCCTCGCTCTCAGGCTTGCGCTCTCTGAACGCTAAAAAGCGAACATGATGCACTATCTGAAACTCATACCACTCCTGGAACTGCCCGAAAATACCCATAAATCCGTCAGGGCCGGAGAGAAAAAATACGCGCTTTTTCATTACGACGGAAAGGTGACCGCGCTGGACCACGCATGTCTGCACAAGGGCGGTGATATCGGGCAGGGATTCATTCAGACCCTCGATGACGGTGAACGTTATGTCGCCTGTCCATGGCATGGCTGGCAATACAGCCTTAAAGATGGCCGTGCGCCACACGGTTACCTTGACCGTCAGGCTGTCTACGATGTAAAAATAGAAGAGGGCATGATTCTTGTTTCCTCGGAACCGGTCCAGGAAAGATTCTTGGCCGAACATCAGGACGATCGCCTTGCAGACCTGAAAAATCTCGATTACAGGACAAACGCCACCTCTCTCAACGTACTGGGGATTTCGACGACCAACATGAACCCCTCTCTTCCGAGACCCTCCACATCGGAAACCGCTTTGCAGAATGCCCTGGACTTTGCCGCATCCGAATTCGGCGCAGCAACGAAACTGATTAAAATCCGCGATTTGTCGTTTCGTCATTGCGAGGGATATTACAGTCGCCACGAGGAAGCTTGCACATGGCCCTGTTCTATTTCGGAAATGGATCCTGAAGACGGCATGACCGACGTATACCGTTCTCTGGTTCTCTGGGCAGACGCGGTTATTCTTGCGACACCAATCCGCTGGGGAAATGCATCATCGCTCTACTACAAGATGGCTGAACGCCTCAATACCGTGCAGAACCAGATCACCATCCATGACAAGGTGCTTGTGCGCAACAAAGCCGCAGCGTTTATCATTACCGGGGGACAGGACAATGTCCAGGGCGTTGCTGGTCAGCTCAACTCTTTTTTCACTGACCTCGGCTTTACACTTCCTCCTTTCAACTTTATAGGATGGAGCAGAGGCTGGATTGCCGAAGATACTGAAAACAACTACAGCCGTTTTTCAAGAAGCCGGTATGTCAAACGTTCGGTCAAAGAACTCGTGACCAATCTTCTCAAACTGGTCATGCAGATAAAGCATATGGATGCATCGATGCTTCAGGCACCGAAACCAAAAATATCGGAAGCCGGAAGCCTTACCGAACAGTACGGGGAATTTTCTGGTAAAAGCTGACTATTTCGGTTTTGTGTACGCAATTATGTACATTGAAACGTATAAATATAATAATACAGATTGTACCCTTATGGGCAGGTTGAACATAGAAGAGGATATCAGACCGCTTTCCGAATTCCGTGCGAATACCGCAGCGCTTGTCAAAAAGGTAAAAGACACGGGAAGACCGCTGGTGCTGACGCAACACGGAAAAAGCACCGTGGTGCTTCTTGACGTCGGCCATTATGAATCGCTCATTTCGAGCATCGAGTCCTATGCGGAATCCCGTGAAGAGTATTCGGGCGCTTCCGGTTCCGCTTTCCTGGAAACGTGAACCATGTTCATGCGGTAAAAGTGTTGGTCTGTATGAAAGAGAACGGGAAAAAAATATAGATTCCGATTTTTCGCTTAAGAGGTGCAATTCCCCCTGCGGTAATTTTAACTGTTTCATATGCAAGGATATAGCCGAAACATTCCTGTAACCGACCCGCGGCATGCAAGTGTGCTTTCCGTGAGGAAAACGTTTTGCTGCTGCAGATTTTCTGTTTTGCTGCTGTTTGCCGCGGCATGTCTGATGATACCGACTTCACTCCGGGGTGAGAATGTCGAAAACATCCCCTCAATCCAGGTGCCCATCGACTCGTATATCCTCAAGGACAGGATTACCTCGCGTGTACTCATGGAAAAGGATCTGGACAGGCCTGTATCACCGGCGAGCCTAACGAAAATATTGACGTCGATAATGGCCATAGAAAGCGGAAGACTGGACGACGATGTTGTCATTCCTGTCGAGGCCACACTTGTCGAACCCTCAAAGGCTGGATTCAGGCCCGGTGAAAGAGTGAAGCTTTATGATCTTGTCAAGGCGGCCATGGTCAGCTCAAGCAACGATGCCGCATTTGCCATAGCCATTCATCTCGCCGGCAATGTGGACAATTTTGTCGCCATCATGAACCGCAAGGCAAGGGTGATCGGCATGAACAGCTCGAGGTTCACCAATCCTGCCGGATTTGACAAGGGAATCTACGCCGGTAACTCTTCGACTGCGTCAGACCTGATGAAACTCGCGGAATATGCGATCAGAAACCCCTTTTTCAATTCAATCGCAAAACTCGAGTACGCGATTTTCAACGAACAGACAACACACAAGCAATACTGCCTCAGGACCCATAACAAACTCCTTGAAAAATATCCGTATACCGTCGGCATCAAGACCGGGTTCACAGCAAGAGCCGGTAAATGCCTGATAGCGAGGGCAATAAAGGAGAACAGGGATATTCTGCTCGTGATGCTCAATGCGAAAACGGACAGGTGGGGCGTTGCCGAAGAGATGTTCGACAATGCATTTACCGGTGGACCTATGAACCCTGCACTTTTCGCTTCCCTGAACAGGTTCGATACGGTCAGTACCCCTCCGTTGACATATACGACAGCAAGGGCAGAAAAGCATCGTGTCCGTCTCTCGAAGAACGTATCAGCAAAAAGCTCACGGATGCTTTCGGGCAGAAAAAAAGGTACATCCCGACATGAAACTCTGGCTCTGAAGCGGCATTCGGGACGCCCAGTTGCCGCAATTTCCAAAAACGGCAAGCGTATCGCACCTGCAGCGACAGCCAGCAGGAAACAACGGAACAGCACCCTGGCGATCAACAAGAACGTGAAAAAATCGAAAAACGATACCTGATACCAATCGATATGTTGCGCTGATAGTGCATACGACGT
Organism: Chlorobiaceae bacterium; assembly: GCA_013335405.1. Classification (GTDB taxonomy): domain Bacteria; phylum Bacteroidota; class Chlorobiia; order Chlorobiales; family Chlorobiaceae; genus Chlorobium. The sequence goes on along the minus strand of JAAXVR010000007.1, from coordinate 22,717 downwards.
TCTGAAAAACCGATAAGGAAGATTGGATCTCTGCCGGAAAGAAACACGGAACCCAATGATCAAACATATCGTAATCTGGAGATTGAAGGATTTTGCCGAAGGCAATCAGAAAGAGGTAAATGCCGCGATCGTAAAGAGGAAACTTGAATCCTTGTCGGGCAGGATTCCCGGTATGAGCCTTATCGAGGCAGGAATCGATTTCAGCAGGAGCGATTCCTCGGGAGATATCGTCTTATACTGCGAGTTTTCTGGAAGAGATGCTCTCGACACTTATCAGAAACATCCGGAACATGTTGCAATAAAAGATTTTATTGGAAATGTAACGCAGGAGAGAAGGGTGGTCGATTACGAACAGTCATAAATTCCCTTTTTCAGGTGCTCTGAAACAGTTGCCGGTCTCATGGAAAAAAAAGCGGGTGGTTGATACCATCCGCTTTTTTTTCTGCATAAATGAAAAAGTGTCAGGAGATTTATCCCTGAACGATGCACTCGGCAGGACAAACGGCAACGCATGCCGGAGCATCTGCATAACCCACACATTCGGTGCAGGTACCTGCATCGATAATGTAGACATCATCGCCGGCAGAAATTGCTGTTACAGGACATTCCGGTTCACAAGCTCCGCAGTAGGTACATTCTTCTGTAATGTAGAGTGCCATATTGACATTCCTCGCTTAAAAGGTTTTTAAAAAAAAAGAAAGAACGATTTCAGACCGTATCCATAAATATAAAATATTTTTCAGCTCAAAAAAACCGGCGGTTACATCAGGTAAAAAAAAACCAACGCAGCCGATTCTTTGAAAAATTAACAGTGTTTTGTCGCTGCTTGTGCAGCGAACCGGTCTTATTCCAGTTGGTCCCGGAGAATTCGGGCAGAGGAATATCAGTCGCTTCATGGTGCAGTCAGCCTGACTTACGCAGTCGCAGGCAGTTTCGTCATGATGGAGATGTCTTCCCCTTCAGAAATTGTTGCATCCGGGTATTCGGATTTGCGATAACTCCAACACAGGTGCAGGCTATCAAGAAGACTGTTAGCCATGATCGTATACTGATAGGGTTGAGAAAGGGGCTCGAAGGACAAAAATTTTATCTGTCGTCATCTATTTAAATCCTTCCCATTTAACCATATACCCTTATGCATATCGTATCCAGCGAAATTACCGATTGATAACAAATGTAACGTTCCGCTACGGGTTTCTTCCAACACTATGCCTGTATATGGATCAGTGAATAAAGGAGAGGCTGTAAAAAAACGGCAATAAATAAATAATTCGTAAATAACCGGTACTCACTTCTGTTTGGTATGTTATCTTGTTAATATATTATATTTTACTGTTATTAAAGAGGCAAATGGTCACTGCAGGGTTTTACTTCAACCGCTACGCCGGATTCTCAGCGAACCACAAGGATAAATAAACAATGCATTTCAATACACAGAGAAACGAGATTGAGATACTACACTCATTTTATGCCTCTTTTCTTGACCGGATGAACATGTCATCGTCAATGAAGTTCAATGTCCATAACAGGCCCGAACAGATCGTCCATCACTCCGCACTGCGCCGTCTTCTCCAGTCAGATCCGGTTATATCGCAACTCCTTCCCGGATTACCTCATCATATCGCTTTAGGCGATTTTGAAGACAAGCCATATATCGTAAAACCTTCGGGTCTCGTGGTACTCTCACCTTTGCTTCTTGAAGACGCTGCTGCGGCTGCAGGCGTGACTCGCTGGGCTCTTGAAGCCTCTTTTCTCTTTTCAGCAATTTCACCCCTCAATTTTTCCCATCTTCTTGGCATATTTCGGCATGGTCGAGAACTGATCGGGACATTGTCCCTCCATTCCAGGATAATCGTTGACGAACTATTGCCTGTACCATTCAGGGAATTCGATATACAAGGGAACAGGAAATCATGCATTGATGCTGTACAATGGCAGGCGTCGCTTCTTGAAGGAGTGTGCGATGTCAGTGCTGAACTCGAGCAGGAAGACGTGTCCGAGCTTCAGTACCCGCTTGAAAACCTCCTGATTTCCGGAGGCGACAGCCGCCTGGAAATCGATAGGATTTCAAAAAAGAATATCTATGGAGTGCCGCCCAGACCCCGCCCTGAAGCGATTCATTTTTCATCCTCAACGGCATCATCCGTAAGTGATCACGGCTTTTTGTGCTGTGAACTTTTTCGTCGCGAACTGCTCAGTGAACACTACCTCGGGAAAAGCTCTCCGGAAATATTAAGGAACAAGGTAACACAGGCTATCGGATCAGAAATTTTGTCACTGGCAGGTCTGTCTGTAAATGATGCCGATATTGCAATATTGCCATCAGGAACAGATGCTGAACTTGTTTCTGTCCTTGTTTCCAGAACAGGAAGTCAAAACAAGCCTTTCTGCAATATTCTGATATCACCTGAAGAATCCGGAAGCGGAGTGATGCTGGCTGGCAGTGGCTGTTACTTCGACCATAAATCGGCATTCAACAGTACGGTCAAAAAAGGGCAACCCTTGTGGACGAATGACCCATTACCGGTTCGTGTTGTCGGAATAAGGGATGAAAATGGTTTTCCCCGTTCCGCAGAGGATATCGATGAAGAGTTTCTGAATGTTGCCCTGTCGCTTGTTGATGATGGTTATCATGTTCTGGCACATATGCTTATCGTATCGAAGACCGGTCTGAGCGCACCCAGTATCGGTGCTCTCGAAAAACTTGCCGCAAAGGCATGCGACAGTCTTGATATCGTAGTCGACGCCTGTCAACTGAGAACTCCTTTCAAAGAACTGGGAAGTTTTGTGAAAAAAGGGTGGATGGTACAGATATCCGGTTCGAAATTTCTGACAGGCCCCCCCTTTTCAGGAGCCCTTATTGTTCCTGTTTCATTGAAACCAAGGGCTGCTGCTGTCGGCAGGGAACTTCTCGAGAATCCCGTGATAGGGCATCGTTCGGACTGGACAGGCGAGTGGGTTGCCTTGATGCAGGCGTCTTCAGCGCCATGCGCCGGTTTCGGCCCTCTTCTTCGCTGGATCCCCGCACTTCTTGAAGCACGATTACTGTTGCGTCTTACCGATGATTTTCGAAATGAAGCGTTTAACTGTTTCAGAAAGGAAATCCTGTCATTTATTTCTCAAAGCAGATACATCAAGCTTTTTGATGTTTATGATGCTGAAGAGAACGGTAATTCCACTGCTTATTCGAGATATACGATCACTTCATTCCTGATTCTTGGCAGAAAGGAGAATGGATCTCTTGAACCGCTCGATAAAGATTCATGCCGAAGGCTTTTCGAGTATTTGAACGAAGACGTGAGTGATTTACTGGCTTTACCGGATATCTTCTCCGGATGTCTTGCGCGTCAGGAAGCCCATTTGGGGCAACCGGTTACTCTTTTCAGACAACATGGAAGTTTTACCGTTTTACGAATGGTGATCGGTGCACGTTTTTTCAATATCATCGGCAGTGCGGGCGAAGACGGTTATGAGGCTGCCCTTGTTTCAGAGATATCAGATGCTAAAAGAGCTCTGAAAAAAATAGAATTGCTTGCGGAGAACTGGCCTCACCTTGGGCAGAATGAAGAAAAGAACGATGAAAAAGAATGTGCATTGACGACTGATTTCATCGCCTCGCCATTGGATCCAACGGACTGGTCCGAATTCCGCGAACAGGTTATCCGGTTGCTGGATTCATGTGTCGATTTTCTCAGTCATGCGCGCGACAACCACTGGCGTCCGATGACCGATGAAAAGCGTAAGTCAATCACGTTGTCTTCAGCGAGCACGGGAATCGGTCACGGTAAACTCGTCGATGAACTGATAACCAATGTGCTTCCGTTCGGTACAGGCAATATCCATCCCCGTTTTTTCGGTTGGGTGCACGGGACGGGTCTCGCAAGCGGCCTGCTTTCGGAAATCGTTGCGTCAACAATGAACAGCAACTGCGGCGGACGCGACCATGGGGCAATTTATATCGAACGGGAGGTTGTCGAGTGGTGCCGTCAATGTTTCGGATTTCCTGAGACGGCAAGCGGTTTACTTGTTTCAGGGACCTCACAGGCAACGGTGATCGCATTGGCGGCAGCCAGGACCAAGGTTCTCGGTATCGATTCCCGATCAGCAGGTATCAGAGGATTCCCCCCTTTGGCAGCCTATGCTGCTCAGGGGATCCACAGTTCAACAGCAAAAGCACTCGAACTGCTGGGTATGGGAACAGCAAGCCTGAGAGTGATCAAAAGAATGGATGATGGGTGTATTGATCTTGAGCACCTCAGGGAGACCATTGATGCTGATCGTTCAACAGGCATTTTGCCTCTGTGCATTATTGGTACCGCCGGTTCTGTTGACACAGGTTTTTTCGACAATCTGCATAGTCTTGCCGATTTCTGTTCAAGTGAGAAAATTTGGTTTCATATTGATGGTGCATTCGGTGCATGGGTCCGTTTGGCGGGAGATCCATGGAAAAAACTGGCAAATGGTATCGAACGCGCCGATTCTCTCGCTTTCGACTTTCACAAATGGATGTTTGTGCAGTATGATTGCGGAGCCGTTCTTATCAGACAATCGCAAATTCACAGACAGACTTTTGCGTCGAGGCCGGCGTATCTTGAGGGGCAGGATGCCGGACTGGGGGGAGGAGAGCCCTGGTATTGCGATTATGGAATCGATCTGTCACGAAACTTCAGGGCTCTCAAAGTTTGGAGTGCGTTGAAAACTTACGGAAGCGGGGAGTTAGGCAAAGCGATCACCAGGACCTGTGAACTGGCGTTTTATATGGCAACCCTGATTGAAAATTCCGGTGAACTGCAGTTAAGTGCTCCTGTCATTTCAAACATATGCTGTTTCAGTGCAGTAATTGAAACGATGGCAGAGGCGGAAACCGATAGACTGAATTTACAGATCGTCCGTAACCTTCAGATGAATGGGGACGTTGTGTTTTCCACCACCAAACTTGCAGGCAGAGTTTCGATCCGAGCGGCACTGGTCAATCATCGGACATGCAACGCTGATATCGAATACGCTGTTCACTGCGTCATCCGCGAGAAAACCGTGTTGTTGTCCGGCACTGACAACCGATAATGATTCGGATGTATTTTACGTATTATTTTTTTTCGTGCTGCTCGTAGGCATTGATGATATCCCTTACCAGTTTGTGTCGGACGACATCGGATTTATCAAGGTAGACGAAACTGATGCCTCTGATGTTATCCAGGATTTTCGGGGAATTGGTAAGGCCTGATTCCATTTCACTCGGAAGGTCGATCTGCGTAACGTCGCCCGTGATGATGGCCTTCGAGTTAAGTCCAAGCCTGGTGAGGCACATTTTCATCTGCTTGTTCGAAGCGTTCTGGGCTTCATCAAGGATGATGAAGGAGTTGTTCAGTGTTCTTCCTCGCATGTAGGCGAGCGGGACAATCTCGATAACGCGGCGTTCCGTGAGATATTTGAGCTTTTCGGCCGTAAGCATGTCCTGGAGGGCATCATAGAGGGGACGCAGGTAGGGATCTATTTTCTGTGCGAGATCTCCGGGAAGAAACCCGAGGCTTTCACCGGCTTCGACCGCCGGACGGGCAAGTACGATTCTTTTGACCTGTTTTGATTTCCATGCAGCCACTGCTATCGCGACAGCCGTATAGGTTTTTCCCGTTCCGGCAGGTCCGATAGCGAAAACGATGTCATTTGTTTTTGCTTCGGAAACCATCCTGCGCTGACCGTTCGTTTTCGCCCTCACGACATAATCGGGGGAAGCCACGATGATATCCTCATCTCCAGGCACTCCCGGCCTGTTTGCCGGCGCAGGCGAGTAGGCGAGGGAAATCAGCGCATTCAGGTCATTATCGAGTACTTCTCCATGTTTATCTGCCAGAAAAATCATCTCCCTTAAAATCCGGTCGAGCATGACGACTTCATTCTCCTCGCCACGAAACGTAACAAGTGAGCCTCTTGCCGTAACAAGAACGTCGGGAAATTCCTCTTTTAATTTTTTCAGGTGAGCATCGAACGGTCCGAAAAGGATGACCGGCTCGATATTCTTTATTTCGATGATTTTTTCCGTAATCAACTGGGTTCGCGGTTAAATACTGTTACTGGCTGTTCGCATCGAGATACGGGTTCGGAGTGCCAAGATAGTTCCGGACATAATCCGTGATGCCTTCCTCAAGGGAAATGAATGGTCTCGCATATCCGGCGGACAGGAGTTTGTCCATATCCGCGCATGTATGGTACTGGTATTTATCCCTGAGGATTTCGGGCATGGGGATATATTCGATGACTGGTTCGCAGTCCATTGCTGAGAATGTCGCTCTTGCGAGATCATTGAAACTTCTCGCACTGCCGAAGCCGATATTGAAAATACCATTGACGTCAGGATTGTCAAGCAGCCATGCCATAACCGAAGTGCAGTCCCGGACATGAACAAAATCCCTGAGCTGTTCGCCATCGAGGTAATCGGACCTGTGGGACTTGAAGAGGGTAACTTTCCCCTTGTCCCGGATCTGGCGGAAAGCCTTGCTTGCCACACTGCACATATCACCCTTGTGATATTCGTTCGGACCGTAAACATTGAAGAATTTGAGTCCGGCAGCGTTTTCCATCACCTGGTTTTTCAGCGCCCACCTGTCGAAAAGCTGCTTTGAATACCCGTACATGTTCAGAGGTCGCAGCCGATCGATCACCGTGATGTCGTCGCTGTAACCGTTGCTCCCGTCACCATAAGTCGCGGCGCTCGAAGCGTAAATAAGCCTGACACCTTGGCTCGCGCAGTATGATGCTATTTTTTTTGAATAGCCGTAATTGTTCTCGAGAAGGTGATCAGCGTCTGTTTCTGTGGTCGAGCTGTTCGCGCCCATGTGTATCACTGCTGAAATATTACCGAGCGCATTTTTTTCGAGCAGGGAGGGGAAGAGATCCTTCGGTATGAAATCGGAGTAGTGAAGTCCGGAGAGGTTACGCCACTTTCCGTTGTCGGTATGTCCAAGATCGTCGACGATAATGACATCTTCATTGCCGCGGCGATTGAGCTCCCAGAGCATTGCACTGCCGATAAAGCCGGCACCGCCGGTTATGATGATCATATATTTTTTTCGTTTGGTAAAATAAGGGCTGATCGAATATAAAGAGAGGGCGGGTTGAAAACAAAAAAGGCCGCATCACTTCGGGACGCGGCCTACGGTAGAGGGTGACGAAATTTTCAGGCTGATGCTTTCAGTATATAATCGCTGACGAGCAGGCGTCTGCCTGTCAGGAGCCATTGCCTTACCGTCTCTATAGGTTTTCCAACGATTGAAGCGATCTGCCTGTGACCGAGACCTGATATTTCACTGAGAAGAACAGTGAGCTTGATGTCCGCTGCCCACTGTTTCAAGGTATCGACAAGGGTCACGGTGCCTTTACAGGCTTTCTCATCGATGCAGAATTCGGTATCCTGACCGTACGTTTCGATGTAGCACTCCCTGAATACCCTGAGCAGGTCTGTTTCTTTCTGCTTTCTGCCGGCAAAGAGATAGGTCTGGCGAACAAGGTCCTGAGAATCTTTTTCGCTTCCTGTCATCCAATAGGCGAGACTGTATACGTCATCGAGTATATCCAGCGGTGTTTTTTTTACCTTTATCATGATGCCTCCTCTATTTTGGATAAATTTTGTCCTGTTTTAATTTATAAAAAAAAACAGCATTGTCGAGATTTTTTTTTCCTGAATTCAGTTAAAAGATGTTTTTTGTGAATTATCTGCCTTGCTGCGGCTTGCAGCCTGCAGGCCACTATCAGGAGACAATGATCGCAGGAAAAAACAACATCGGGGAAAACTGCATGATGCAGAGCGACATGAAGATGCTTCTCAATCCCGCGCTTAAGGAGATCGCTGTTTACAAGGTCGAAGGCGGACAACAGGCAGAAATAAAGCTGAACCAGAACGAAAGTCCGTTCGACCTTCCTCTTTGGCTCAAGGAGGAGATTCTCGGCGAATTTCAGATGGAACCATGGAATCGCTACCCGGAAATTCTTCCATACCGGGGGATGAAAGCATATGCGGACTTTCTCGGGGTTCCGGTCGAGTCGGTGCTGATGAGCAACGGTTCGAACGAAATGCTCTACACGATTTTTCTTGCATGTCTCGGACCGGGAAGAAAAGTCCTCATCCCTGAACCTTCTTTTTCGCTGTATGAAAAACTCGCTCTTCTCCTGCAGTCGAAGATAGTCCGGGTGCCGATGCAACCCGGTTTGGATTTCGATACGGAAGCGATCCTTCGATCCGCAAGAGACGAAAAGGTCGATTTTATCGTGCTCTCCACGCCCAACAATCCGACATCGAAATCCCTTACGCTCGATGATATCAGGAATATAGCCGGCTCTGCGAATGCGATAGTGCTTGTGGATGAGGCATATATCGAATTTTCAAGGGAACGTTCCGCCCTTGAGCTTATCCGGGAGATGCCGAACGTTATCGTGCTCAGGACAATGTCGAAAGCCCTTGCCCTTGCCGGGATCAGGATAGGGTTTGCCGTATGCAATCCGGCGCTGATGCAGGAGATTGCCAAGCCGAAAATACCGTTCGCATCGGGAAGGCTTGCAGAAATCACCCTGATGAGGGTACTTGCCAATTATTCCCTTGTCACGGATACCGTATCATACATTTTACACCAGCGGGAAAAAGTATATCAGGAACTGCTCTCCATCGATGCTGTCGAAGTTTTTGCGAGTGATACAAACTTCCTCATCATAAGGGTCGGCGATGCCTCTTCTGTTTTCAGGACACTCCAGCATGAAGGAATACTTGTCCGGAATGTTTCCGGGTACACAATGATGGAAAACTGCCTGAGGTTCAATGTCGGGCTTGTCGAAGAAAATCAGCGGCTTGTCAGGAAACTTGGAACGCTCTGATATGACCGCCTTCAGGAAGCTGCACGGTTCTGAAATGAACCGGTTGTGCATCGGACAGCATGAAACGAACCGGAAACATCCGGTATTTCTCATGCTCCACAATATCAGGAGCATGTGGAATGTCGGGTCGATGTTCAGAACAGCGGATGCTGCGGGTATTGAAAAAATTATTATTTCCGGATATACAGCCACACCTCCCCGAAAGGAGATCGACAAGACGGCACTCGGTGCGCAGAATTCGGTACAGTGGGAACATCACCCGGATCCGATACCTCTTCTTGAGGCGATGAAGAAGCAGGGAGTCGCGGTTTTCGGTCTTGAAATAACCGAGGGAAGCCGGCATTATACCGAGGTCGGGTCAGGAGATTTTCCTCTTTGCCTCATTGTTGGCAATGAAGTGGATGGTATCGAGTACGAAGTGCTCTCGAGATGTGACGGTATCCTGGAAATTCCGCAGTACGGCACGAAACATTCGCTCAATGTTGCCGTGGCTGCCGGAATAGCGTTATTTGAACTTGTGCGCATCGTGAGATGCGGGACGTAACTTTTTACGCACCCTTTTTGTTCTCATCACAGAACGAGGTGCATCATCAGATTTTTTTGCAGCTATTTTCCTTGCGGTTTTGCATGATTGGCATGATACATGCATATTTCAGCTATTTGAAACCGTCATGGTAACGTCTCGGTTTTTTCCTGAATGGTTCCTGGCAGTATTCATTTCAGTAAATCGCTCATAATATCCGTTTTTTTCAATGCTTCACTACAAGACATATGAACTCGACGACCCCTGCGCTCCCTGGGTTGTCTTTGTTCACGGAGCCGGCGGCAGTTCTTCGATATGGTTTCTGCAGATAAAAGAGTTTATCAGGCATTTCAATGTACTTCTGGTGGATCTCAGGGGCCACGGCAAATCGAAGGGCATTATCATGCACAAGGAGGACCGGAATTACAACTTCGAAGATATCACAAGGGACATTATCGACGTACTCGATTCACTGAAAATAGAAAAGGCGCATTTCATCGGTATCTCGCTTGGCACGATCCTCATCCGGAACCTCAGCGAACTCGCCCCGGAGAGGGTTACATCGATGGTCATGGGCGGGGCTATCATCAGGCTCAACATCAGGGCGAAGGTGCTTGTGACCGTCGGAAACATGTTCAAGCGTTTCGTTCCTTACATGTTGCTGTACAGCTTTTTTGCATGGATCATCATGCCTCGTGAGCGTCATAAAAAATCGAGACTCCTTTTTGTCAACGAAGCAAAAAAAGTGGCACAGAAAGAGTTCATGAGATGGTTCCGCCTGACGTATGAACTGACGCCGCTCCTTAAATATTTCGAAGAAAAGGACACAGGCATTCCCACCCTCTATTTGATGGGAGACGAGGATCACATGTTTCTTCCCGCTGTCAGGCAGATCGTCACAAGGCATACGAATTCATGGCTGCAGGTCATCGGGAATTCGGGCCATGTCTGCAACGTCGATCAGCCAAGGGAATTCAACGCCAAGGCAATCACTTTCCTTACAAGGATAAGCAGCGGTTGTGCGGCCGACACTATTTTGCCGATAGCCCTGTCTCCCTGTTAGACCATTGGCTTGTTGTAGCGGTTCATGGCGTGTTCGATGCCGTTCTTTGCAAAATCCAGAGCCGCTTCTGCACATACAGGCAGGACCTTTGCCATTGTTTTTTTCTCATCTTCGGTGAATTTGCCGAGGACGAACGAGGAAAAAGAGCAGGCAACCTTCTCATCCGTTCCGATTCCCACCCTCAGACGAGCGAATTCATCGCTTCCAAGTGATTCAATGATGTGTTTCAGGCCGTTCTGACCGCCGGCGGAGCCTTTTGGGCGAAGACGGATCGTGCCTCGGGGCAGGTTAAGGTCGTCACAGACGACCAGGATATCGTTTCGATCTATTTTATAGAAGTTCATGGCCGCCACAATTGCATGGCCGGAAAGGTTCATGTAGGTCATGGGTTTAAGAAGAATCACCGTTTCGCGTCCATGAACGATTTTTGCCATGTGGTATTTGCCTTTGCCGGCAGCGAAGCCGGTCCCGAACGATGATGCGATGGTTTCGACGACATCGAATCCGATATTGTGGCGGGTGCCGGCATGGCGAGAATCGGGATTTCCCAGGCCTGCGATAAGTTTCATGCTGTTCGGTAAAATAAGTTCCGGAAGAAATCGCGTGCTTCCGGTCAGGCGATTTTTTACAGAGGAGTGAATATAAGAGAGTTGCCGCTCAATAGTGAAGCAGGGAGCGGTACAATTGTTGAAAAATGCTGCGGTGTGTTTACGCAAATCCATATACTGTATGACTGTATAACCATTGTGAGGATACAAAAAGGTATGGAGATTCGTGAAAAAAGTTGCAAATTACAGCACCCTGGAGACAACGGGGACGTTCCTTGTCATGATTCTGCCGGAAAAATTCTTTTCCGGTGCAATGAAAAAAACAGTGAAAAAACAGTGCAATGAAAAAACCGTTTAATGTTACATGGTGGGCCAGAGCTGTTTCGGTTCTGGGAGGCCTCGGGATCTTGCTGCAGGCGCCAAGCGCAATGGCAAGCGAGGCCGATTTGAAATTGCCGGATTTACATTCGGTCTCTTTCCTCGGTAATCTGGTGCAGGGCGGAATACCGGGCGACACGCTTCTTTTGTGGGGGCTTGCTATCTGCCTGTTCGGCATGATTTTCGGGGCCGTTCAGTACATGGGTATCAGGCAACTGCCCGTTCACAGCGCAATGCGCGAGATCAGCGAGCTGATCTACGCCACCTGCAAAACCTATCTGTTGACCCAGGGTAAATTCATCCTTGTCCTCTGGGTTCTTATCGGCGCTATCATTGTCGCCTATTTCGGCTGGCTTCGCCAGATGGAGGTTGTCAAAGTAGCCTACATCCTCGCATGCAGCCTTATCGGTATTCTCGGAAGCTACACTGTTGCCTGGTTCGGCATGAGGATCAACACCTTTGCCAACTCCAGAACGGCATTTGCCAGCCTCGGAGGAAAACCGTTCCCGACCTATGCCATTCCGCTCAGGGCAGGTATGAGCATCGGTATGCTGCTTATCAGCATCGAGCTTTTCGTCATGCTCTGCATCCTTCTTTTTGTTCGTCCCGATTATGCAGGACCCTGCTTTATCGGTTTCGCGATCGGTGAATCCCTCGGTGCTTCTGTACTCCGTATCGCCGGTGGTATCTTCACCAAAATCGCCGACATCGGATCCGATCTCATGAAAATCGTTTTCAAGATCAAGGAAGATGATGCCCGCAACCCCGGCGTTATCGCCGACTGTACCGGCGACAATGCAGGCGATTCTGTCGGACCGACGGCTGACGGTTTCGAAACCTACGGAGTTACCGGTGTCGCACTGATCTCCTTTATCCTGCTCGCCATACAGGACCCGATCATACAGATCATGCTCCTTGTGTGGATTTTCGCCATGCGCCTTGTCATGATTCTTGCCAGTGCGGTTTCCTACTGGGTCAATGCTGCCCTTGCAAAAACGATGTATGGCAATGCTGCGGAAATGAATTTCGAAAAGCCGCTGATCACCCTTGTCTGGCTTACTTCGATTGTCTCGATCGTGCTTACCTACATTGCATCATATCTTCTTATCAGTACACTCGGCGACGGAACCATGTGGTGGAAGCTCGCCTCGATCATCACCTGCGGCACGATTGCCGGCGCACTCATTCCGGAACTGGTCAATCGTTTCACCTCGACCGAGTGTGCGCATGTGCGTAACGTCGTGCAGTGTTCCAAAGAGGGTGGTGCTGCGCTGAACATCCTTTCCGGTCTGGTTGCCGGCAACTTCAGCGCCTACTGGATGGGCCTCGCGATTATCGCCCTTATGGGTGCGGCTTACGCCTTCAGCATGCTTGGTCTTGACGTGATGATGCTTGCTCCTTCGGTTTTCGCTTTCGGTCTTGTGGCTTTCGGCTTCCTGAGCATGGGTCCGGTCACGATTGCGGTCGACTCCTACGGCCCGGTTACCGACAACGCCCAGTCAGTCTATGAGCTCTCGCTCATCGAAACGCTTCCCAACGTCAAGCAGAACATCGAGAGCGAATTCGGCTTCAAGCCTGATTTCGACAATGCGAAAAGGTTCCTCGAAGCAAACGACGGTGCGGGCAATACCTTCAAGGCTACCGCAAAACCGGTGCTTATCGGTACCGCCGTGGTTGGTTCGACGACCATGATTTTCTCGATCATCATGATCCTCACCAACGGTCTTGCCGATACGGCAGCCATCGAAAAACTTTCGATTCTGTCGCCGCCGTTCCTGCTCGGTCTCCTGATGGGCGGTGCGGTTATCTACTGGTTCACCGGCGCGTCGATCAATGCCGTGACTACCGGTGCCTACTATGCCGTCGAGTTCATCAAGAAGAACATCAAGCTGGAAGGCGTCGAAAGAGCCTCGACCGAGGACAGCAAGAAGGTTGTGGAAATCTGCACGAAGTTTGCGCAGAAAGGCATGATCAACCTCTTCCTGACCATTTTCTTCAGTACACTCGCATTCGCCTGTTTTGACTCCTACTTCTTTATCGGCTACCTGATCTCCATCGCCCTCTTCGGTCTCTACCAGGCCATCTTCATGGCCAATGCCGGCGGTGCATGGGACAATGCCAAGAAAGTCGTTGAAACAGAGCTGCACGCAAAAGGCACAGAACTGCATGACGCTTCGGTGGTCGGCGATACGGTCGGCGATCCGTTCAAGGACACCTCTTCGGTGGCGCTGAACCCGATCATCAAGTTCACCACGCTCTTCGGCCTGCTCGCCATCGAGCTCGCCATCGAACTTGCTCCGCAGGTGGCAATGTCTCTTGCCGTTGTTTTCTTTGCCCTGTCGCTGGTTTTCGTACATCGCTCGTTCTTCTCCATGAGGATCAAGGTGGACGCTCACTAAAGCGAAAAGCACCACATGCAACATGAAAGGGAGGCGCAGCAATGCGCCTCTTTTTTTTGCCCGTCCTTGCCCTCCAATCCGACAAACGGGATTTTTTTCCGCCATCTTTTTGCTTTGCTCTTCGCGATAGGTATATAGCAAGCATGGGTAAAACGGGATTATTCCATACCGGCACGATATCGATGAAACTTGCAAGAATACATCAGGGTGGCATTATGGATTTCTATTCGGCAGATCTCTGCATCGAACTCGCCCTGCCATTTGCCGAAACCGGGATCGCTGCGGGCTTTCCGTCGCCTGCCGACGATTTCATGGAACTCAGCCTCGACCTCAACAGGGCGCTTGTACAGCATCCGGCCGCAACCTTTTACGCCAGGGTGAAAGGAACTTCCATGACCGACGCCGGTATCGAAGACGGAGATCTTCTCGTGATCGACAAGTCCCTCGACCCGAAAGATGGTGATATCGCAGTCTGTTTCCTCGACGGAGAGTTCACCGTCAAGCGTATCGCCTGCAGGGCTGAAGGCCTTTTCCTGGTTCCTGCGAATAACGAGTTCCGTCCTATCAGGATCACCGAGGAGAACGATTTCCTGGTATGGGGGGTCGTGACCTACATCATTCACAAGGCACGGTAAGGAGAGGAGTGACCATGTTTGCGCTGGTGGACTGCAACAATTTCTATGTTTCGTGCGAGCGGATTTTCAATCCGGCTCTCTGCGGCAGACCGGCAGTGGTGCTTTCCAACAACGACGGCTGCTTTATCGCCCGTTCGGAAGAGGCCAAGGCGATAGGGCTCGGCATGGGGGCTCCGGCCTTCAAAAGCCAGGCACTGCTCCGCAGGCACAACGTAGCGGTTTATTCAGCCAATTTCGCGCTTTACGGCGACATGTCCGCCCGTGTCATGAACACGCTCGCAACATTCTCCCCGGATATCGAGATCTATTCCATCGATGAGTGCTTCCTCGGTCTCGACGGTTTTGGACGCTTCGACCTCGAAGGGTATGCCCGCGAGATATGCCGGACGGTGCACCGTCATACCGGTATTCCCGTCAGCATCGGCATCGGACCGACAAAGACCCTCGCCAAGGCGGCAAACCGCATGGCGAAGAAAAACCCTGTTTTGGCCGGCGTTGCCATACTGCGTTCTGAAGCCGATATCCATGCAGCTCTGGGCGCCATGGCGGTCGAACATGTCTGGGGGATCGGAAACCAGTACGCCGCATTTCTGCACGAAAGGGGGGTGCATACCGCGCTCGACCTCGCCCGGCTTCCGGCACCATGGGTGCGCAGACACCTGCATATCACCGGAGCGAGGGTACAGGAGGAACTGAACGGACGATCCTGTCTTGCGCTCGAACTGGTACGCCCTTCAAAACAGACCATCTGCACTTCCCGCTCTTTCGGGACACCGGTAAGCGACTATGACGGACTGCTGCATGCTGTGGCGCACTTTACCTCGAAATGCGCCTTCAAGCTGCGCCGAGAGGGTTCGAAGGCCTCGCTGCTGACCGTTTTTGCCTGCACCAGCCCGTTTGCCCCGAAAAAAGAGCGCTACTGGGGCACACGGACAATCGGCCTCGGCGAAGCGTCCAGCGACGCCATTGTTCTGCTCGCTGCCGCGGAACGGGCCCTTGCATGCTTTTTCAGGGAGGGGTACGGGTACAGGAAAGCCGGTGTGATCGTTGCAGGCATGGTGCCCTGCGGCAGCCCCGGACAGATGGAGCTTGCATTGTTCGATACCGTGCCGCTGCCTGAAAAACAGATTTCTTCCGGTATTGTCATGGAGGCACTCGACCGGCTGAATGCCCGATACGGCCCCGGCACGGTCAGGCTTGCCTCGGATGTCCGGACCGGATGGAAACAGCGCCAGGAACTTCTTTCTCCACAGTATACCACATCATGGAACGATATTATCGAGGTAAAGGCATGAACCCGCTCAACGTTTCACGAAACCGGCTGAACCTCCTGACGGACCTTCCCAATATCGGCAAAGCGATGGCCGGGGATCTTCGCCTTATCGGAATCGAGGAACCGCACCAGCTTGCGGGCCGCTCTGCGGAAGAGATGTATCTGGAACTCTGCAGGCTTAGGGGAAAGCGGCAGGACCCGTGTGTGCTCGATGTTTTCATGTCACTGCAGCACTTTATGGAGGGCGGAGAGGCGCTGCCATGGTGGCATTTTACCGGAGAACGGAAACGCATGAAAAGCCGTCTTGAAGTCCGTCCGGCATCAGCCGGGGGAAAAGGAAAATGATCATCAGTGCGAGCCGGAGGAGCGACATTCCGGCTTTCTATGGCGAATGGTTCATGAACCGCCTGAGAGCGGGGGAGGTGCTGGTGCGCAATCCCATGCAGCCAAAGCAGGTCAGCCGGATCGTGCTTTCCCCGGAAACAGTTGATGCGTTCGTTTTCTGGACGAAGAATCCCGCCGCCTTTCTGCCATACCTGCAGGAAATCGATGCCATGGGCTACCCGTATTATTTTCTCTTCACCGTTACGCCTTATGGCACAGACATCGAACCCGGTATTCCTGATAAACGGCAGATCGTCGAGACTTTCCGCCGGATTTCCGGGATGATCGGGCCCGAAAGAACGGTATGGCGGTACGATCCCATCATCCTGACACCGGAACTGACTCCCCAATGGCATATGAGGGCTTTCGGCAGACTATCGGAAGAACTCTCCGGATCAACGGAGCGGTGCATCGTGAGTTTTTTCGACGAATACCGGAAGGTAAAAAACCGGATGCGCCATATTCACTGTGTTCTGCCGGACAAAACCGTTATGGGCGCAATGGCGGAACAGTTTGCCCGCACAGCGCAAGAGCGGAATATCACCCTCTGTACCTGCAGCGAAGATATCGATCTTTCCTGTTCGGGTATAGCTCACAGCCGCTGTATCGACAGTGAGCTTCTGCAGCGCATTTCCGGCGTTACTCTGCGGCACGGCGTAAAAAAAGACAAAAGCCAGCGAAGGAACTGCGGCTGCGTGGAAAGCCGCGATATCGGTTCGTATGACACCTGTACTCACGGTTGTCTCTACTGTTATGCCGTTTCAGATCATCTTGATGCTTTCCGTTCGAAGAGCGACGGTGATTCATCTTCGCCAATGCTCTGCGACAGGGTTCGGAAGAGCGATACAGTCACAACGCCACGTCAATCTTCCAGGGCGGCACAGCATCAGCAACTGCCGTTTTCCTTCGACCTCCCGAATCCGGACCTCTGAAAAGTTTTCAGAAACGTAACCGGCACCATCTTTTTTCCATCCCTTTTATAGGCTAACATTGCTCTTGCTTCAAACAGGGCCTTTCCGGTAACAGCAATCAAAAAAAGGGATTTCGGATGAAAAGAAAAATGCGTTCGATATGTACCGCCTGCATGCTTGCGTTTCTCTGCGGCGGGATTTCCGACAATATTTCGGCGGCTGAAACGAAAACCAGCCAGACTTCCCGCAATGTCATCACCGGCCAGATAGTCGACCGGACGGACGGCTTGCCGCTGCCTGGCGTCAGCGTTTCCATCAAAGGGAGTCCGCTCGGAGCGATAACCGATCAGTCAGGTTCCTTCAGGATCGGCAACATATCCGCTTCATCCGTTGTCGTTGCAGTTTCCTGCCTTGGTTACGCTTCCGCCGAGTATCCGTTGTCGCTTGAACAGGGCAGCCGAAGGCTCGATATCAGACTGCAGCCCGGCGTTATCATGGGACGGGAGATGGTCGTTGTCGGCGAGCAGTTCAAGGGGCAGGCAAAAGCCCTCAACCAGCAGAAAAACAGCGACAACGTCACCAATGTGATCGCTGCCGACCAGATAGGCAAATTTCCCGATTCAAATACCGGCGACGCACTCAAAAGGATCCCGGGTATAACCGTTTTCAACGATCAGGGCGAAGCAAGATTCGGCCACATCAGGGGAACGGAACCTCGCTTCAACTCCGTCATGGTGAACGGAGAACGGGTTCCTTCCGCTGAAGCCGAGGGCAGGAGTTTTCAGCTTGACCTTGTGCCCGCAGACATGATCCAGACCATAGAGGTCAACAAGACACTCACTCCGGATATGGACGCCGATGCTATCGGCGGGTCGGTCAATCTCATTACGAAAGTGCCTTCAGGAAGGAGGATTTCCATTACTGCCGCGGGGGGCGCCAGCCTTATCGATGAAACCGGAGGAGGACGCAGCCAGTTTGCAGGTACCTATGGAGACCGCTTCCTCGACGGCAAGCTCGGCGTGGTGATCAGCGGTTCCTGTTACGACAACAATTTCGGTTCGGACGATATCGAGGCGGGATGGGAAAAAGATGATGATGGGAATATGCAGCTCGACGAGCTGGATGTCCGCTCCTACCAGATACGGCGCCTGAGAAAAAGCCTCTCCGCCGGGCTCGATTACCGCTTCAGCGAAAATCATCTCATCAAGTTCAGCGCGATCGGCAACTGGCGCCAGGACTGGGAGAACAGGTTCAGTTCGAAATACAAGGACCTTCAGGAAACAGAGGTGGAGCTGGTCCAGCAGGACAAGGCCGGCACGGACAGGAACGCCAGGCTTGAAGATCAGCAGATGCTTTCTTTTACCCTGGGTGGCGAACATGCTTTCGGCAAACTTTCGGTTGACTGGCAGGCTGCCTTCGCGAAAGCATCGGAAGACCGTCCGAACGAGCGGTATATTGCCTTTAAGGCAAATACGGAGGACCATACAACGGACATATCGAATCCCCGAAAGCCTTTTGTTACGGTCGGCAGCGACGTCAGCGGTGGAATATCAGGCAATGGCCAGTGGGAGCTTGACGAACTGACCGAAGAGCACCAGTATACGGAAGATATCGACCGGAATTTCTCGATGAATTTCAAATACGATCTCACCGATGCCCTGAAACTGAAGTTCGGCGGCAGGATTCGCGACAAGGAGAAAACGAGGGACAATGAATTTTTTGAATACACTCCAATAAACGAGGATGATTTCAATGCCCGGGTCTACAATAACCTCGCCAATCTCGACAAGGAGCATTTTCTTGCCGGAAAGAAATACAAACCGGGTAATTTCGTCAGCAGCGGCTTCATCGGGTCCCTCGATCTCGAATCAGGTGATTTCGATAAGGAGGTGGTACTCGAGGAGCTTGCCGGTAACTTTTCAGCAAAAGAACAGATCAGGGCGGCATATGCCATGGCGACCTGGGATGTGACAGACAAATTGCGCCTGATAGGCGGTCTGAGGCTTGAGCATACCAGTAACGAATACGACGCATTCGTTTACGATGATGATGATGATACGCTGACACCGGTATCGGGCGAAACGAAGGAGTACTCGAACCTGCTGCCGCACCTCCATCTGCGCTACAAGCTCGACAACAGCACGAATCTCCGGCTTTCTTTCACGCAGTCGCTGGCGCGTCCGGATTATTTCGATCTCGCTCCCTATCGCCAGCTTATCAGCGATGACGAGGAGATCTACATCGGCAATCCGGCACTCGAACCGACACGGTCGAACAATTTCGATTTCATGGTCGAGCACTATCTCGGTACGGTCGGCGTGCTTTCAGCGGGACTGTTCCACAAGGATATTTCGGATTTCATCGTAACACGAAAATCAGAAGATGCGGATACCGGATTCGATCTTTTCCAGCCAGTGAATGGCGGCGACGGAACCATCAATGGAGTGGAACTTGCCGCACAGTTCAATGTGCCTTACGTTAAGGGGCTGGGACTCTATCTGAACTATACCTATACCCATTCGAAAATCAGTAATTTCAACATCGAAGGCCGCGAGGACGACAACCTGTCGCTTCCCGGAAGTCCCGAACACTGCTTCAACGCTTCGATCTCGTATGAAACGGGTCCGTTTGCTGTCAGGCTGTCCGGAAACTACCACAGCGATTTCATCGATTCTGAGGAAGGATCGATCGGAGAAGAAAGCTGGGAGGATCGATACTACGACAGTGCCTTTACGCTCGACCTGAACGGAACCTGGCGTCTGAGCAAGGAACTGCAGCTCTTTTTCGAAATCACCAATCTGACCAATCAGCCGATGCGTTTCTATCAGGGCTCGAAAGAGTATGTCGCACAGGAAGAGTGGTACGACCGGAAGTTCCTTGTCGGCCTGAAAGCCGATCTGTAAAGAGAAGCGCTTCGTGTTTGTCATGTCCGGGAAAAGGATCATATCTTTCCGTATGATGCGGTTAAATGACGTATTCTTTTCCCGGACTGCCGAACGCTGTAAACAGCATGAACATGCGACAAAAACCGGAAAATTATGATAATCAGGAGCATGCGTCCCGTCGTGATACCGATGAACCTCTGGATTTTCAACAGCCTTGTCTGGGCGTTGCTTCTTTTCTTCGTTACCGCATGTTCGTTGCCGGGACGAAGGCATGTGTCAGGCACGATCAGACCTGTTGTCATTACGGAAAAAGTCCGGTATGATTCCGACGACCCCGCTATCTGGATAGACAGGGCTCATCCCGAAAAAAGCCTCGTGCTTGGTACCGACAAGGATGTTGACGGCTCCCTTTTTGTCTTTGACCTGAATGGCCGTATTCTTCCGGAAAAAACCGTGCACGGCCTCAGGCGGCCGAATAATGTCGATGTGGAGTATGGTCTTGTTCTCAATGGAAAACCGGTCGACATTGCAGTCGTGACAGAAAGACTGACGGGAAAGCTCCGTATTTTCAGCCTGCCCGCAATGGAAGCCCTGGATGGCGGAGGCATACCGGTGTTTGCAGGTGAAGCCGACCGCTCGCCAATGGGAATTGCCTTGTACAAGAGAGCCTCCGACGGTTCCGTTTATGCTCTGGTAAGCCGGAAGCACGGACCGGCGGACGGCACCTATCTCTGGCAATACCGGCTCGAGGATGACGGAAATGGCCGGATACGTGGCGTTCAGGTCAGAAAATTCGGCAAATGGAGCGGAAAGAAAGAAATAGAGGCGGTTGCCGTGGATGATGACGCCGGCTATGTGTTCTACTCCGATGAAGGTGTCGGAGTCAGGCAATACCTTGCCGACCCCGATGCGCCGGGATCAGGGAATGAGCTGTCGTTGTTCGCAACCGGCGGATTCATGCAGGATCATGAAGGTATTGCGGTCTGCTCCGGAGATGATGGAAAACCCGTTGTTATCGTCTCGGACCAGGGGGCGGGAAAGCTGCATGTTTTCAGTACTGCAGACCACGGCAACGAGCGGTCTTCAAGGGCATTGAGGATTTCCGCAATCGAAACCGATGGCATCGATGCCACTGCAGAGATCAGGACGTCCCGTTTTCCTCATGGCATTCTGGTTGCGATGTCCGACGACGGGAGATTCCACTATTACTCGCTGCAAGACCTCGGTTTCTGAATGTCAAAGTGCAGAAAAAAAGCGAGCACCCGGTTTTTCCGGGTGCACTGAAACAGAAAACGACAGCAAGAGCTCAACCCAGTTGTTCGACCAGGTAATTCTGGATACCAAGCTGGCCGATCTGGTCGATCTGTGCTTCCAGCCAGTCGATATGCGTTTCCTCATCCCTGAGGATGGATTCGAGCAGCTCACGCGTACCGTTGTCTCCGATTTCAACGGCAAGCCTTATGGCTTCATTGTAAGCGGTAATGGCATCTTCTTCAGACGCCCTGTCGTTATTGTGCTGGGCAGATACTTCCGCTCCGATGGTTATTTTCTTCAGATTGCTGACAACCGGAATTCCTTCGAGGAAAAGGATGCGGGCTATCAGCTTCTCTGCATGTTTCATTTCATCAATTGCGCGTTTTTCATCAGCATCATGAAGTTTTTCGTATCCCCAGTTGCTGCACATTTCGGAATGAACGATGTACTGGTTTATCGCGGTTAGCTCGTCCGCGAGAAGGGTATTGAGCTTTTCAATCAATTTCGGGTTTCCTTTCATAACAATCCCCCTGATATCTTTATTTTGGTGAAGTCCCTGTGCCGTTGACCGGTGTATTCTGTTAATGAATACGACGAAATAAACACAACCAACTCTATTTTCGTTTCTTTCTTTCGTCCGCCCGCAGCTTCCATTCCCCCCTGGATTGTCAAGCCGGTCATACCGCTTCTTTTTTTGTTTTATATTGTTAAGTTAATAATGCTCCGGCAGCCGTTCATTCGAACAATTCCATACGACCATGTCCGCAAAAAAAATCCTGCTCGTTTTTGCAGTACTGCTTCTCACGCTTCCCGCGCTGGCGAAAAATCCGGCGAAAAGCAGCGTGCCCCCTTCGCAGCCGGTTGTTCTCAGGGCGACTCCTGCACAAGAAGAGGCAGGGAAGTATATCAGCATTTTCCTTCTTCAGAATCATTACCGGAAGGTTGCTGTCGGCGACTCCCTGTCAGGAGAAATCTTCAGGCGCTATATCGAAAATCTCGATGCCGGCAGAAACTATTTTTCGGCAACGGAGATCGACAGCCTGAAACAAACTTACGCAACCCGCATCGACGACGAATTTCTTGCAGGAAGGTCCGACGCCGGGTTTGCCATCTACAACTTTTTTCTGAAGCGGGCAAGGGAGAAGATGCTTTTCATGAGAGCGCTCGCCGATACCGCCAAGTTCAATTTTTCCGTGTCCGAAACCCTCGATATCGATCGCAAGTCGGATCCCTGGCCATCCGACAGGCGCCAGCTTCTGGAACAATGGAGAAAAGAGCTCAAATACCAGTGGCTCAACCTGAAGTACTCCGATGAAAACAAGAAAACAGTCAAAGACGAACTGATAAAAGCCCAGACAAGCCGGCTTAACCTCCTTGGCCGCCAGAAACCCGAAGACGCTTTCCAGGCGTATATCAATGCGGTAGCCACATCGTTCGATCCCCACACGAGCTATTTTTCTCCCGACGAGTACGAGAACTTCCAGATCGACATGAGCCGTTCTCTGGAAGGGATCGGGGCGAAACTGCAGACCGAGAACGAGTACACCGTCGTCAACGAAGTGATTCCCGGAGGTCCTGCGTTCAGGAGCAAAATTCTGAAGA
>JAAXVR010000034.1 GCA_013335405.1 Chlorobiaceae bacterium | reverse complement strand
CTCGCCGGCCCGGCCAAGCAATCGGCATTTCGTATGACCGGCATGCAGCAGATCGGTACGGACTATCGAAACGTCGAGGGTGCCGCCGCCGAAATCCACGATGCAGTAGGGCTCGCCGTCGAGCACCTCGTCGCTGTACCCGAGCATGCAGGCGGTTGCCTCGTCGATGAAGGTGATGCCTCCCGGAAACCGTTTTATGGCCGCTTCGCGCAGCCAGTCGATATAGTGATCGAAAGCTTCGACCGGGACGGTCAGCACGATCTCCTCGTCGATGTCGCCGAAATAGCCGCGCACGAACATCAGGATGCGATCGACAAGCTCGTCCGCGGCATGGCGGGGGTAGATAACCCTGCCGTTGACGCGCCGTCCGCGATTGGCCCCGCCGGTGCGCAGCATATCCATTTTCAGCCACCTGAAGGTTCCCGGATGGTTGACAAGACCTGAAGCGCCGACCTGGCTGCCGGCAAGGAGTCCGTTATCTTCCGCAAAATGAATGACGGAGGGAATGACCCGCGCGGGTTCCGATCCCGGCTGCGGAAACCTGATGCCGAGATTGGGCAGTTCGGGAGTTTCCACGGCATGCAGGGCTTCGTTCCAGCGTGCGACCACGCTGTTGCATGTCCCGAAATCAAAAGCGAGCGCCATTACGTCAAACGGTTATCATGGTTTACCACTCCATATCCTTCAGTTCTTCCGTCTCCACGGCAGTTTTTTCCGCAGCGTCGTCGCTGCTGTCAACGGTGATCAGACCGCGAAGAAAGTACCCCTGCAGGAGCCCGAGCAATTGCAGGAGTTTCCGCTGCAGCTCTGCCGACCGGTCTGCCGGTCCGGCACCGGTATGCAGCCTGTCCATCAGCATACTGCTCTCTTCCGGCGAACCGGGCAGGCGTGTCGCGAGGATACCGGCCACGATATTGTCCTGCGGCCGGAGCCAGGAGACGTGCTCATGCCGGGAGCCTGCCTCCGGCACGGCAACGAGGTAGTGCAGCGCGAGTTTTTCGGGCCATGTGCCGTTGAGGGCGATCTCCTGCAGCCTGCTGCGGGAAACCGATCCCCGCTGAGCACCTGCAAAGAGCGCTCCGGCCCGTCTGAAAGGATCCGGGCTCGAAAGATCCTGCCCGAGCAGCTCGCCGGACCCATACCGCTCCGTCCAGAACAAGAAGATATCCCTCGTGCCGGGCGGAAGGGACGGCCGGGGCGACCGTGATTCCAAAAGAAGCCCCGGCAGTTCGCGGTAGAGGGCGACCGCAGCCTCGACAACGGCGTTTCCTGAGGGGTTTTTCGGCCTTCCGCCGCTCTCTTCCCAGTAAGCGACAACCTCGAGCGCACTGGTGAAGGGCAAACCGTGCAGCCGGTCGAGCAGCGCGTCGTGATCGCCGCAGAGTTTGAGGGCCTCGATCACCAGTTGCGGATCGTGCCCCTCCCTGACGGCATGGTCGTAAGCCGCCACAAGCCGGGGATTCTGACTCTTCAGGACCGTCGTGCTGATGCGCTGCCTCCGGGCGCCGGACGCGGCAAGCCATGCTTTTTCGAAAACGGAAAAATCGGGGTCTTCAAGATCGAGGTACCGCTGCGGATTGCCTCGCACAAGCCCGAAAAGGGCGTCCATCTCAAGCGCGGGCGCATGGCGGCCTTTCGCTTCGATCTTTTCGGCGATGTCGTCCCGGTCGAAGAGACTCCAGAGCGTGAACACCATACCGTTGCCCCAGTCGTTTTCCGGCATGGCCTCAATCGCCTCGAGCATATCCTGCTGCAGCGCTTCGGATGCGTGCGTCCTCTTCAGCAGCTCTTCGAAGCCACGCGATTTCCAGTAGTTCCACAAGGCGCCGTGCATGACCGGCCCGTCGGCGTGCTGCAGAAGCAGAAGACGGCGGAATATCGCATCCGATTCCGGATGGCCCTTCTCTACAGCATCTGCAAGAGTAACAGCAGCCTCCCTGCTTCCGGCAGAAAACAGGCGCTCCACCGCCCTCTTTCTGAGAAAGGTGCCGAGAAGGGGAATTGTTGCAAAAAGATGTTTTTCAGCCTGCATCAGGATTCTTACAATCCACAAATGAATGATATGAAGATTATACTCTATCACGCTATATCAGCCAAACACAACAGAAATGTCCACGCGTCGATGTTTCATGATGGACTGAATCAACACCATTACCGTCCCGCCGTCAATGCTGCATCCTTCGGCAGTCTTTCATCCGATGGCCCGGAACGGGTTCCGGATGAAAGATCGAAACAAGATCCCTGAGCACTTCGTCCGGCTGGAGTTGCTGACCATACCGGACCATATGCATGATGATGATCCTGCAATGAATTACGATGAATTCTTGTAAGCGATGCACATTTGATGTTTTTCAGATCGTTTGGCTTTTGACATCGGATTCCGATATTGACTGTAGAGGACTTTTTTTCAATAATCATTCCATCATGCCATGCCGTTGAAACACAGCCAGCCGCCGGTGATAAACAAAGTAAAGAGAATGCCTGTAACTGCCGTGGCCATATTCTTTATTTTCCTCGGTTTGACCGCAACGGCACAAACAGAGATTCAATCGCCGTTAACATCCGTCAGCGGAAAATCAGGAACGATCATAGTCAACATAACAGATCTGAAAAAACCTGTCGGCATGCTCGGAATTTCACTCCACAACTCAAAAAAGGGTTTCCCCGGAAAACATGACCAGGCTGTAGCCAATCTTGCCAAAAAAATCACCGGAACAGCGGAACAGGTTGTTTTTGAAAATATTCCCCATGGCTCCTATGCTATCAGCGTAGTTCATGACGAAAACAGCAACGGAAAACTTGATAAAAATTTTATCGGCATCCCGAAAGAAGGGGTCGGAGTCTCAAACAACCCAAAAATCGGGATCGGGGGACCTAAATTCGATCCTTGCGCGTTTATTCTGAATACAGGCGAGCTCGAACTCACCATAGTCATGATCTATTTATAGATGCATTGAAACAAGAAACATCAGGACGCCTTAATTTTTATACTAACATTCCATGAAAAAACGAACCGTCAGCACCATGGGGCTTCTTTCAGTTGCGGCCATAACGCTCATGACCGGGTGCAGCCCGACCGTAAAGCTGGAAGCGCCCGACAAACCCATCGTGATCAACATGAATATCAGGATCGATCATGAAATCAGGGTAAAACTGGACCGGGATATCGAAAATATGCTGGACAACAGAAAAGACATTTTTCAATAAAAAATGCTCATCATGAACAAGGCAAACATGAATATTTTTCTTCGATTCCTTTGCGGATCGATGCTTTTCGTCGCTCTTATGATCTCATGGAGCGCGTCCGTTCTTGCGCTTGATCTGCCAACAGCACGTTCACAGGGACTTGTCGGTGAAGTTGACAGCGGATACATTGCAATTCCACCCGGAGCCTCCCAGGAAGCAAAGTCCCTTGTAACTGCCATCAATAATGAACGGCGGGCAGCTTATACATCGCTTGCCGTGAAAAACGGAGTTACCATTGAAATATCCGGTCAGCTGACGTTTGAAAAACGTTATCCGTCTTTTCCTGCCGGCACATGGGTGCAGATTCAGGGTAAATGGCTCAGGAAAGGGATGTGATCCACAGATGTTCTGCCAGACGTGAAAAGGTTGCCGCGCATTATCGCCGCCCTGCTGCTCCTGCCGGTTGTCCTGTCAGGAGTGGCTTGGCTCGGGTTCCCCTGGTACGCCCAATCCCTGCTTGACCGATCGCTTCACGGCACGCCATTTTCCATAAAAATTTCAGGCGTCGCCCTTCCGGACCTTTCAGGCGTGAAGTTCCGTTCACTCGAAGCGGTTTTCACACCACCTCCGGATCCCTGCAGCGGAAAACCCGCGATCTATAGAATAACGCTTCATGGAGGTACAATTGCCCTTGACCTGAATCACCTGAAAGAAAATCGCGATCTGCGCAACGCAACGGGTATTCGGCCTATCAATACCGCTGCCCTTGCCGTCACTTCCGATTCGCTTCTGCTCCGGACAATGCCGGACCAGTTTACCTTCATTGACCGAAATCCCCGAATAACGATCCTGTTCGGCGGTTTCCGCGGCACGCAACCGACACCATCATTTCGGCCCCTGTCAGTTACCTATCCCATTCAGGACGCTCAGGTTCGGCGCGACAGTTTTCTTCTTTCGGGAGTAAACTACAGCATAAAGCTGCTCGATGCCGAACAATGGCAACAGCCGAGAGAACTGCTCACGGTTCGGGATCTTTACAGCGAAGGAAAACCCCTTCCCTTGAACCGATTCAGGGCGTTTTTTACCACAAAACGCGATCCTTT
This sequence comes from Chlorobiaceae bacterium, assembly GCA_013335405.1. Classification (GTDB taxonomy): domain Bacteria; phylum Bacteroidota; class Chlorobiia; order Chlorobiales; family Chlorobiaceae; genus Chlorobium. The sequence goes on along the minus strand of JAAXVR010000034.1, from coordinate 17,844 downwards.
CAAGCCATGCGTCATGACGCTCGACGATTGTTCTCTCGAGCTGTTCACGTGGAAGGCTTCGGCCCCCCGTATCGAATACGACATGAAAAACAATACAACAGGCTTTATCCTCAACCTTGCAGAAATTCCTCTGGCCGACCTTCCGGGATTCAAAACGGAACGAGGCACCATGCCATTTGCTGCCGGAAACGTGAACGGCCTCATTCCTGTCGTATTCAGCGATTCGACAATCATGGTGCGTGATGCAAGGGTTTTCGCTGAAAAGGGTGCCACAATCACCTGGTACACAAGGGAAAGAAAACCCTGGCTCTCTGCAGATATCGCTGAAAAGAATCACGGCCCGGCGCTTCTCAAGAACATCAATGCCGCGATTACACTGAAAAGACTCAATAACAGATTCTCCGGTCTTGTCATGAGCAACATGTCTGCTTCCATGCTCGGCGGCACCATCACGTCTGCACCGTTCAGCTTCAACCCGTCAGGAGGGAGATCACTTTTAACATTGAAGCTGAACAACATCGATGCGCTCGATCGCGTTACGCTGCATGGTGATTTCAGGTGCTCGCTCAAGGGAAGGATCAGCGGTACAGTGCCGATCGGTTTCGAAAAAAACGGTTTCTCGATCAGCAATGCCCGTATACAGTCTCCCGGCGGTGGAACCGTTTCCATGATTATTCCCCAGCCAAAAGGACAAAGCCTGAAAGAACGCATTTTCGCAGGACAGGACATGAGTGCCGATTATCAGTTCAGCGAACCGGATATTCTCTTCAGCCGGACATTCGACGCACGAACGGAAATAGGTTTCACCCTGAAAAAGCTCCAGCGTAAAACACCGACCGGTGAGCTTCTCCTGCTCTCCCCTGCCGGAAAACTTTCACTGCTGCACAACAGACAGAACCCTGATCTGGTATCCCTTTCGGATTTCAGTGCTGCATTTCTGGACGGAAAGGTCTCTGTCAGGAAAGCTGACTACGATATGGCAAAGAAAGAGACGGAAACAACGCTGAATCTCAACGGTATTCCTCTTCAGAAACTGCTCGAACAGCAGGGGGCAAAAAAAATCTATGCAACCGGATCAATGATGGGGAGCATTCCTGTACGGATAAAAAGAAACAGTTTTGAAATCATGAACGGCGGCATGAACGCCGAACAGTCCGGACAGATAATTTATGCTTCAACCCCGGAAGAGAGGGCCGCTGCAAATCAGGGGCTTCGCACCACCTATGAAGCTTTGTCGAATTTTCTTTATGTCCAGCTGCACTCATCGATCAGCATGGCCCCTGACGGCAAATCGATCATCACGATCCGCCTCAGGGGCAACAACCCTGATTTTCAGGGAGGCAGGCTCGTCGAAATGAATATCAATGTTGAACAGAATCTGCTTGACCTCCTGCGAAGCCTTTCCATCTCCTCTGGTATCGAACAGATCATTTCGGAAAAAGCGGTGCTGAAGAAAAAGAAGTGAACATCCGGAACACTTTTTTGGAACATGCAGGACTGAAAAACGAATATGAGAAAACTATCGTTTATCATTCTGTGCTCTTCCTGAAAGAACTCACGTGATATCCAGCCCGGCAATCATGGTGGCATGGAAAAAGGCTATCCCTCTTTTTGAGAAAAAGGCATACAGAAAGACAAAAGTGAAATTCACGTAACCATCCTTACCATTAAACAGGATATAACAACAATGAACTGGAAAGAACTCCTGCTGAAACAGATCGACGAAGCATACAGGGTATCCGAAAGGCTTGTCGGACTTCTTGATGAATCGGATCTGTCATGGAAACCTTCGGAAAACAACAACTGGATGACGACCGGACAGTTGCTTTATCATCTTGGCCATTCCTGCGGTATCCCCATGAAAGGATTTGCTACCGGAGAATGGAACATGCCTGCACACGACAATGTCAGCGAAACGAAACCAGACATTGCACCTCCGCCTGCTGAAAAACTGAAAACCGTCGAAAGCCTCGGCGAAGCCATGAAAATGCTCGCCGAAGATAAAAAAATTGCCATCGAGTCCGTCAACGGCTGCGTCGAAGAGGATCTTGACGGCAAGCCATCGCCGGCTCCCTGGGACCGGACGCCTCTCATCCTCGGCCTTAGGCTGCTGCAGATGATCGATCACCTGAACCAGCACAAGGCCCAGCTTTTTTACTATCTGAAACTCCAGGGCAAGCCGGTCAATACCATGCACCTTTACGCATGATGTGACGCATCAGGTAAGGAACAACTCCCTTACAACCGGAAACTCACGAAAAAAAAGAGGCTGCCTCGGTAGTAACACCGGGACAGCCTTTTTATGCGTTATCATCGAGATCAGCTCGACAGCGGAGGAAGGATAACCTGAAGAGCCCTGTTTGTTACATATTTGAAGTTTTCTCTTCGGTTTCTACCCTTCTGTATTGAAATTCCGCCTTCTCCACAAACGTCCATACGTTCTTATTTACTATAATATAATACCTTACGCGAGCACTCAGATATTCGGCACGGTTTTTGCATAATTGAATGGAAGCAGTGAACGCAGGAAACCGTAACGATAACGATCATGAACAGTATCAGTACCCTCTATGGCGAACTCAACGGTGTGGAATTCCGCCAGCTTTTTTCAAACAAAAAAATCGATGGTTGCCTTGTCAGCGAAAAAAATGTCCTGACAACTCCTTACGGCAGCCTTGTTCCGATCTATGAAACTGAAGATATGGGACGCAGAAGCATCAAACCGGTCTATTTTTACAAGAACGGGGCATTGAAATCCCTTCCCCTGCAGTCTCAGACTGTTCTCGACACCCCTGCAGGAAAAGTACCTGCAGAACTGGTGACATTCTACAGGGACGGGAACCTGAAACGGGTATTCCCTCTCGATGGATCACTGAGCGGTTTCTGGTCATGGAAAAACGAATTTGCGCTTTCCGAAGAAGTGGAACTCGATACACCGGCAGGAAGAATCCGTGCAAAGATTATCGGTATTCAGTTCTATGAAAACGGCGCGCTGAAAAGTCTGACATTCTGGCCCGGCCAGTCGGTCACCATCAATACACCGATCGGCGAAACAAACGTGAGAAAAGGAATCGCATTTTACGAATCCGGAGCAATCCGCTCTTTCGAGCCGCTTTGCAAGACCGGTATCGAAACTCCTGTGGGGCTCATTTCAGCTTATGACAACGAACCGAACGGAATTCACGGGGATATCAATTCCCTCCAGTTTACGAGGGATGGCGCCATCGAAGCGCTGAGTACCGTAGAACACGAGGTCGAGGTTTCGATTCCGGGAAAAGGGGTCAAACTCTTCAAACCGGGGGTTAAAAAGAATGTCTGCGGGGATGAACGAAAGGTCAGCGTTCCGCTGAAAGTCCGCTTCACTCGTGAAACGGTTATCTTCCACGATAATCAGGATTATTCGTTCGAGCTGAAAAACTGCGGTTTCAGCGTAAGAAAAACAGTCAACGCAACGGAAGAACCGGCTTATTCCTGCGCTGGCTGAGTCATCCGGACCGCATTTCTGCCTGCGTTCCATCCGGTGGAAAAAGCGGCCTGCAGGTTGTAGCCGCCTACTTCACCTGCATAGTCGAGAAGTTCCCCGCAGATGAACAGACCGGGAACAATCCTTGACTCCATGGTTTTCGGATTGATTTCGCAAAGCGAAACCCCGCCTGCGGATACTTCCCCTTCATCGAGCGGAACCTTTCTGACAATGCCCAGAGGAAATCGTTTCAACACGGATTGCAGCGATTTCCTCATATCTCTGGTCAGGCCGCCCCAGGTAATATTTTCTCCTATTCCTGAAAATCGCAGAATATAAGGCACGATCGCCGTAGGGAGAGTACCGTGTGCGCCAATGGAGAAAGAACCTGCTGGTGGCGCCACAGGGCATGACTGCAGAAATTTCCTTACCAGTCTCTTTCCGTTCTCTGTTGCCTGGAACAGCAATATTTTTTCAAGCTCTTCCCGACCTTGATGAGGGAGAAGGTCGGCAAAAAGCCGAGTCTCACCGGCTGCGGAAAACTCCGCGATATACCGTGAAAGGGATAATACGGCAGGGCCGCTGAACCCTTTGTGGGTAAACAGAATGTCTCCTTGACACTCGGCATTCTGCGTTCCTGAAGAGGCAATGAGCTTTGCCTGCCGGAGGGAGATGCCCGAAAGCTCGCCGGGAAAGGGTTGCATGCTGTAAACAGGCGCAAGGGCCGGAGCCGGAGTGACGATGCTGTGTCCAAGCTTCCTGGCGATCGACAGGCCGTCGCCCGAGGTGCCTGTCCGTGCGTATGAGACACCGCCGGTAGCGAGAATAAGGGCATCTGCTTCAAACGTGCCGCATGTTTCTGTTTCCACGAAAAAACCTTCCGCACTCTTCCGGACAATTTTCACCCTGCATGATACATGGAGGTCGACTCCATGCTGCCCGATGAGTCCGTCAAAAACCCTGACGACAGACATGGCATTGCCGCTGGAAGGGAAGATGTTTCCATCGGCCCTCGCTTCCGTCTCGACTCCTTGCTCGCGAAGCATGGCAAGGAGGTCGGCACCGGTGAATCCAAAGATCGATTGACGGAGGAAGCGCTGCTCGTTCCTGCGGAGAAAACCTTTTTCCAGAAGCTCTCCCGGCTGGCCGGAATGGGTCACATTGCATTTTCCGCCGCCGGAAATCCTGATTTTGGCACCTGTGCGGTCATTTTTTTCAAGAAGAACAACACGCCATGCGGCCCGCCCGTTTTTTGCCGCCATTGATGCGGAAATTGCCGCCGCCATGCCGGAAGCGCCGCTTCCGACGATGAGGAGCCTTCGTGCTGGGTTGCCCCGTGTTTTTTCCGGCCCTGCAGATACGGTCTGTTCTCTCTCCGGAGGCCTGATTCCTTTTCCTGCTGAAGTGGCGATTGCTGTTATTCCTTTATTTTTACCCGCATACCGTCCTGAAGATCATTGGTCGGGTGAACGACAACCCGATCTCCCGATGAGAGCCCTCTGGTAATCTCGGCACGCCAGATACCCCGCATGCCGGTCACGACAGGACGACGTACAGCCCGGCCTTTTTCGATGACAAAAACCTCCCAGGCGGACTTGCCCCTGAAAAGACTGCTGACAGGCACCTGGAGGACACTTGCCTTTTCTTCCAGAACAATTTTCGCCTGGACCCGAAAATTATCCCCCATAAGCGGTTCGTAATGTTTCATGGCCGCTATGATATTCACTCTTTTTTCCTCTATTCCGAGGGCAGAAATCTTGGTAAACGCCGCCGGTTCGACTGTTTTGACGAAAGCATCGACATCACTCGGGCCTCCCCAGTCGGTAACGATCACCCTGCACCCGGGACGAACCCTTACCGCATCGGAAGAAAGCAGATCGATAACGATTTCGAGTGATGATGGATCGCCGATATCGAGAAGGGGCGTTCCCGCGTTCACTACCCTTTCACTCTTCTCATGCACCCTCAGTATTTTGCCGTCCACGGGAGAAAGTGCATGAACTGCTTTCGACGTCAGTCTGCTGTCCACCCGTGATTCGAGCGCTTCATAACCGTAACGGGCAGCCGCGACACCGGATCGGGCGGCTTCCGCTTCTTTTTGCAGGACACCCGCTTCTTTCCGGGCAATTTCATAACTTTCTTTCGAGACGGCTCCTTCCCCGTAGAGATTTTTATACCTCCCGGCGCGGCGCTTTGCCTGTTCGAGGTCAAGCAGCAAGCCCTTTTCCTTCGCAATCGCTTCTGCAAGACCTGCACGTCCCGATCCGGCCCTTGCGGATGCTTCCCGGAAGTCACGGGCATCGAGCGATGAGGGGAGGATCGATGCTGCCGAGCTTCCCTTACGGACACGGTCACCTTCCTGGAGCGTTATTCTCACAAGGCTTCCCGAAACCGGAGCCGAGATCACGTAACGCTGATTGACTCTGGTGACCCCCTCTCCTTCGAGTACGACCTGCAGAGGACCTTTCGTCACGGTATCCGAGTCCACCTGAAGCGGAGCCGGCCTCAGAACAAGGAACAGAACAATACAGGCAAAGGTTATGGCAACAGCTGCAATCCGCTGTATTCTGGTGAGTTTCATCGCTGCACGTTATTCCCTGGTTTTTAGGACTGCCACAAGATCGAGACCTTTCAGCCTTTTTCTGACGGCAAGTCCGGAAACTGTTGCTACAATTATAATAACTGCAAAGGCGAATATAAAGTTATATGCGCTGAACAGAAGCGGCATGCGATAGAGCTCGGAGCTCAGGGCATGCGAAAGCAGGGCCGAAAGCCCGATTCCGACCAGGAACCCGAGAGGGATGGCAATCAGTGTCAGAATGGCCTGTTCGCCAAGAAGGATGATCGATATTTCGCTGTTGGTCATGCCGAGTACCCTGAGACTCGACAGCTCTCTTGCCCGTTCGGAAAGCGAAATGCGGGAACCGTTGTAGACTACGGAGAAAGCCAGTACACAGGCGAAAGCGGTAAGGATGATTGTGGAAGTGTTCATGCTTTTGGCAATAAGTTCATCGAAACTTTTCTTGAGCGCCTTGAGCATCATGATGCCTGATATTCCCGGCATCTGCTTGAATGTCGAATAAAGCTTTTCTGCCTTTCCGGTATCGATCCGGAGATATGCCGCATTGAGTGCGCCTCCGTCACCAGCCAGACGGTCGAGATCCGGAAGGTTCATATATGCCGACATGCCGATAATTTCATCGATCGTCCCGGCGAGCAGTACTTCGCGGTGAAGCTGCCGGCCCTGCAGAAAATCGATACCCAGCATATCGCCCGGCCGGGCGTCAAGAATGTCAGCAAGGGTTTTCGTGAGCACGATGCCTCCGTGAGGCAGGGCCACCTGCCGGTTATCCTTGTCGATAAGACGCTGCAGGCCTCTCGAGGACTGAACTCCCTTCAGAGACTGCCTGCGGGACCTGTGGCCGAAAGAGATCCGGACAGGCTCTTCCCTGTAGTATTCATGTTCGAGTACCCCATCGAGGGACGCGAGGTTATATCTGACGGAAGGCGGCATCGGGTCCCTGAAAACAACGGTCACGTCTTCCCTGTGTTTCTCGTTGAATTCAATGAGGAGCATACGGTCGGTGACATCATAGGTATAGCGGCCGGCAACGAGAATAGCGACTGCGAGGGAAATCATCACGACAGAAAGGAATGCTTTCCAGGGCCTGCGTTCGAGGTTGCGGATAATGATCCTGAACGTGACCGGAATTTTTTTCTTCAACGATTCCTTCCGTAAAATTCCCGGCCTGTAGACAACCGGGGTATCGGGTCGCATCGCTTCAGCGGGAGGAAGCTTTACCGCCTTTCGAAACGCGCCGATGGTTCCTGTCAGGGCAGCGGTGAAGCTCAGGATCACCGACAGGGCGACATCTTCAACTCTGAAAATATAGACCAGTTCCGCAAAATTGTAGAAATCGCCGTAGATGTCCATCAGACCTCTTCCGAGCCATACCCCGAGCAGTGTCCCGACGACGGCCCCGAGCGCGGTGGGCGCCATGGCGAAACCAAGGTAGTGGAGCCCGACATCTTCATTTGCATACCCCATTGCTTTCAGCACGGCTATCTGGTCGCGCTGTGTCGCGATAATCCGCTGGAGAACGATATTGAGAAGAAAAACCGCAACGCCGAGAAAAATTGCCGGAAGTATGGTGATCTGCATGCCCACCTGTTTTATTTCGTCAGAAATGAACCGGTCGGAAAGCTGTTCGCTCCTTCCATAGGCACCCAGTGACCCGTATGGTTTGAAGAGATGGTCGAGCTGCATGATCACGTCTTTTTCCGATGTTCCATGGGCGAGGCTCAGAGAGAGGTCGTTGAACGATCCGCTCATGTCGAGCGCCGATTCCAGCACTCTCCTGCTCATCCAGAAAATGCCGAAGCGGCGGTTGTCAGGGAAAAATGAACCGGGCTGCACTTCATAGATATACTCCGGAGAGAGCCCCGTACCGACAATAACAAGCTCTTTCCTGCGGCCGTTGATAACAGCGCCGATCCTGTCTCCCGTCACAAGTCCGTTGGCCTGCATGAAAGGCTTGCTGGCGATGACCTCTTCGCTTTTTCCCGGTTCCGGATACCGCCCGTTCATGATAAAAATATCGTTCAGCCCCGCCATTCCCCGGTATTCGGGAATTGAAACGATCCTGCCTGTTGCAGGTTCGTCCAGACCGGGAACATCGAGGGTAACGTCGGCAATAACCCTTGTCGTTGCTGAAGCCACTCCTGGAATGTTCTTCACGGTTTCCCGGTAAAATTCAGGAGCCCGCTTGACCTGAAGGAAAATATCGGCAAACCGGTAGCGGCTGTAATACTGATACCGGGAAGCTTCGAGAGAATACCTGACACTGCTCATCGAAACGAACACCGAGATACCGCACGCGACTACCGCGGCAACGGCAAGCATCTGTCCCCTGATATGCAGGAGGTCCCTGAAGAGCTTTTTCCGCAGCGTTTTCATGGCCGTCTACCAGACAAGTTCGGATGGTGAACGTCGGACGGAATTCCGACGGTCCTCGGTAACTTCCCCGCTGCCGAGGTGGATCACCCTGTCCGCCATGCCGGCAATGGATGCATTGTGGGTAATGACAAGCGTCGTCGTGCCGAGCTCGCGGTTCACTTTCTCAATGACGTCAAGTACCAGTTTACCCGTCTGGTAGTCGAGCGCCCCCGTGGGTTCGTCGCACAGAAGAAGTTCAGGCCTTTTGGCAATTGCCCTCGCAATGGCGACCCGCTGCTGCTCGCCGCCCGAAAGCTGTGCAGGGAAATGCTTGAGACGATGGCCCAGTCCCACCAGCGTGAGCGCCTCTTCCGCCGGCATTGGATCCGGGGATATTTCAGTGACGAGCTGGACGTTCTCAAGGGCTGTCAGGCTCGATATGAGGTTGTAGAACTGAAACACAAAACCTATGGAGCGTCGGCGGTAAGCGGTCAGGTCATCTTCAGTTGCTGCGGTGATTTCCCGGCCATGGAAATACAGTTTGCCCGAAGTCGGCACATCGAGACCTCCCACAATATTCAGCAGCGTGGATTTTCCGCTGCCCGATGCCCCGAGCAGCACGACAAGCTCTCCGGGGAAAAAATCCAGGGAAACATGTCTGAGCGCATCGACCGTCACCTCCCCCATGACATAGGACTTCGACAGATCGCTGATCCTGAGCACGGCCTCTTGCCCTCCGTTACCGGAAAAACCGTCATGCATCGGCATACTACCTCCTGTTCATTTCCCCCCCCGCCTTTCCCTCGAACGCTTCATTTCCGGCTTGCGAACATCAGCCTGAGTACGTTTTTGAGGAATCGTCCATTTTATCAACACGAACGGCGGAATCGTAGTTCAGCGAGTAAAGGAGGGATATGTAAAATATTCAAAAGAATATTGTTAACTTTTCAGCATCCGTTCAACCCAACATTCCTTTCAACAATTATGGCTACAGTACTTGTAACGGGAGCTTCCGGATTTATCGGTTCACACCTCGTTTCCCGCTGCCTCGATGAAAAATTCAGGGTCAGAGCATTGGTGCGACGGGGAAACCCCGTTATTGCCGAACTTCAGAGCCGGGGCGTTGACGTTATAGAAGGCGATATCCGCGATTTCGAAGCGGTCAGAAAAGCGGTCAGCGGCTGCAACCTTGTCTTTCATGCTGCAGCGCTCACTTCGGACTGGGGTTCGATGAAGGATTTCGTGGACATCAATGTCGGAGGCACCCGCAATGTCTGTGAAGCAGTACTCGAATGGAAAACGGAACGGCTGGTCCATATCAGTTCATTCGAAACATTCAATCATTCGGAGCTTGACCGGATCGATGAACAAACCCCTTTTTCGGCAAGGGACCACTCCTATGCCGACACAAAAATCGCCGGGACCCAAACGGTGAGGGAGTATATCGCAAAAGGAATAACCGCATCGGTCGTTTACCCTGTCTGGGTATACGGACCGGGCGACCGGACGCTTTTCCCCAATGTGGCTGAAATTCTTCGCAACAATCTGTTCTTTTACTGGCGATGCAATGCCCGAATGAGCATGATCTATATCGACAACCTCGTTGACCTCCTGATGCTTGCCGCCACCCTCCCCCAGGCTGCCGGAGAGGAGTATCTCGCCTTTGATGGCGTTGACATGACGTTCGAGGAGTTTTGCGGACGACTTGCCACCGGGATCAACGCAAACGTGCCTTCGGCCTACCTGCCTTACGATCTGGTCTATATGCTTGCAGGAGCCATGGAAACGGTCTACGGCATCATGAATATCACGAAGCGGCCAATGCTGACCCGGCAGGCCGTGAACCTCCTGGCTTCCCGTGCACTTGTTGATGCGTCAAAAGCCCGAACGCTTCTCGGCTGGTCACCGGCAGTTTCTCAGGAAGAGGGATTCCGGAGAACTCTCGAATGGCTTAACACCCTCGAACCCTCGGAATGGAAAACGAAGTGACACCGCTCTTTTCAATCAGTTCAGAGAGCACCGGCAGCAATCGCTCACAGAAAACGATATGGAATTCAATCTCTTCATTATTGTCCCGCTCATGTTCTTGTGCGGGCTTACTGCAGGCATACCGATCGGCTTGCTGCTTTTCAGGAAAACTCCCCGGGAACCCGAAAGATTCGTAAAAATAGCGGCATCGAGGGTAAGCGGACGAGGTGCTTTCGCTCTGAACAGCATGAACAGTGGAACTGTCATAGAACGCTGTCCGGCACTCGAGGTCAACGATTGCGATATCGGCGGGGAACTCCTCAACTATGTATTCTATGGAAAAGAAGAGACAACCAGGCTCGTCGTGATGGGCAACGGGATGCTCTTCAACCATTCGAACGAGCCAAACGTCGCCTATTACCGCGAAGAAACAACGCTCGGCCCCGAACTGGTGCTGTATGCATTGCGGGACATAAAAAAGGGGGAGGAACTGTTCTACAGCTATGGCGATGACTGGTGGAAAACCCGTAACTGAAAATCTTTCAGGGGAAAACACTCAAAGCCTCGACTCGAGTATGCGCCGAAGCGAGTCGTCCCCCAGTTTCACCGCATTGCTTTTACTTCTGGTCATTGCCGTTATCTTTCCGATATCGCTTTCGCTGACACCGAACTCCCCGAGCCCCGGAAAGCCAAGGAATTCCTGCCAACCCTCAAGAACGGCAACAAGCTGTGCGCAACCCGAGGCAACATCCGGCGCATTTTTTCCGGAAAGGATCTCTCCTGCCCTTGCATATTTGCGTAATGCCGGTTGATCGGCGCCGAGCGCTTCGAGCTGCCTGATATTTTCCTTTGTGGCTTCCGTCAGCAGAGTGGCACAGAGCGTGCCGTGCGGAATGTCAAAACAGCCTCCGACTGATGAAGCGAAACCGTGTACAATGCCGAGACCGGCATTGGCAAGCGTTATGCCGGACAAGAGCGCTGCGTAGGCTATATCCGCCCTTGCGGCACTGTCGCCCTGGCGATCGGTGCATACCGGGATGAAGGAGCGGCTGAAAAATCCGAGACCGTCCAGCGCCAGCGCATCGGTAAAGGGAGTTGCAAAAGGCGATACGTAAGCCTCGAGAAGCTGCGTACATGCATCCATGCCTGAAGAGGCCGTGAGCTCCCGGGGAACCGACGTCATGAGATCGGGGTCGACAAGGGCGATATCCGGGACGAAAGCCGGATGTCTGAGGGAGCGCTTGAATCCGTTCTTGCCAACCCGGCTGATGACGGCATTGTTCGTGACTTCGCTGCCCGTTCCTGAAGTGGTCGGCACGGCTATGAACGGCACCTTGCGGCCGTCATGCGGAAGGACTCCGTCCCGGCCTTCAATGAAACGTTCTACAGGCTGATCTTGAAGCAGCATGGCTGAAACAGCCTTGCCCGTATCGAGCACGCTGCCTCCACCGATAGCGATGACAGCATCAATCCCGGATTCACGGAAACGGTTTACCGCACTGTTCACGAGCTCAGGAGATGGCTCCTTGCCGACAAGAACCCGGTGGAGCCGGATACCGGAATTTTCAAGAGAAGCGGATAGTGAGCCGTACCTTCCTGAACGATCGAGTGCATGGGAACCCGTGACAGCCAGTATGTTCGGACCAAAACCGGACAAGAGCCCGGAGAGAGTCGAAAAACTGCCGGAACCAAAATGAATCGAAGGAAGTGGAAGCAGAGAAAAGGAAGGCATCCGTGAAGGCAATAATTCTGATGGCAACGTGAAGGATTGCATAATCAATGCTACAAATACTGCTGGTTGAGTTCTGAACCGCATCCCCCCTTGCGTTGAAGCGGAAAATTACACAACGGGCAGTGGCTCTCCCTGCAGGGCACTCCTTTCACGTGAGGCAGCTCATGACCGCATTCAGGACAAAAACAGACATCGGGTCTGAAGTCGGGAAGAGTGTCGCATTCCTGCCGGACTACACCGCCCTCTATGCAGAGTCTTTTTCCTTCAACGATTGCCTCTGCAACTTTCCGGTGTGCAGATTCGAGGATACGCCCGAACGTCTGACGGGAAACATTCATTCTCACGGCAGCTTCGGACTGGTAACATCCTTCCCGGTCAGCGAGTCTTATGGCCTCGAGCTCGTCGACCGTAAGCATGACGCTTTCCTGTTCCCCCTGACACATGCCTTCGGGCCCGAAACAGGTCACTTTCGGCATTTCCCGGACATTACGGCATGAGACCGGTCTTCCTGCCCTGTTCCTTTTCATAGGCGGCGCCCTCCTGGTGATGCTTTTTGCATGGGAGGAAAGATAAGGTTTTCATCCATCACTCTTCAATGCTTTTCCCCTTGCCGGGTTCTCTCCGGGATGCCGGAACTCTTCCCGCTCTGCATGACCGGAAGAGGCGGAATTTCTCGCTTCTCCGGGAAGTTTGCCATAAACGTACTGCCGTCAGGGAGCTCAAAACGCATAGCCTTCAGCTCAGAACTCCCGACGATGCCATCTCCCGGCATATTGTTTTTTTGCGCGGGTCCGTTAAGCTGCAATTATTTCGTAACTGCCTTGACGACAAATTCCGGTGGCTCCATGATATGCCTTTTTACCGCACAGAGGTTAGCCGCATTGACGATAGCGTCTTTATACTTTTCGGGAAAATCGGGAGGCAGTTCAATTGCTATTTCGATCTTCGCAATTCCTTTGCCTTCCTCCTTGTAATAATGGGTCTGTACGAGCTGGATCCCCTCGGTTGGGATATCACGCTTCTGGCAGAAAGAGTAGACGTAAATACCTGCGCAGGTACCTATGGATGCGAGGAAGAGCGCAAAAGGTTCGGGAGCGGAACCTTCCCCCCCTGCATAGACAGCCTGATCGGTTTTGATGACAAAATCACCATATTCGGCTTCAACTTTTTTTCCCCCGCCGAAGGTTATGAACATTTCGCTTTTCATTGGTCCTCTGGTTATGTATTCCGTGTAATCCCGCAGCATCCTGCCGGGGATGTCTGCGGATCGTAAGATATTTTGATTATAGCATATGCTCACAATAATAACAATGAACATCGCAAAGCGTTCCCGGAATATAAACCTGAGGCTGAAGGGTTCTGGTCATCCCTGAAAACAGAAGGGCTGAAAAGAAAGCAGCGCCGCGGTCACCCAGACGAAAACCTCGGCAAGTTCGCTGCCGGCTCCGAGCACATCACCGGTCACGCCGCCAATTTTCCTGTAACTTTTCAGGCCTGTGAGAAGCGCTGCCGCTGCAGCGGCAATAACCAGGATCACGGCATGGACAATGTTGTCTCGAAAAAGAAAAAAAATCAGAACTGATGTCAGGAGAGAAGACACAAGGAGATGAGGCCATCCCGCACCATCGACAAACGAATTTGCCGTACCGCCTTCCCTTCGGGCATAGGACAGGGAGGACGCAAGCATGACCTGTACCCAGCGGGCAAGCAGGACACCTGACGCGATACCGTTGAAAGAACCTGCATCCACAAGCTTCAGCACTGCAATCCATTTGAAGAGCAAAACCACGCAAAGTGCAATGACACCAAACGCACCCACTGAAGAATCCTTCATGATCCGAAGCGCATCATCCTTCGTCCTGCCCCCCCAGAAACCGTCAGCCACATCGGCAAGGCCGTCGGCATGGATCGCCCGGGTAAACAGGTATCCGCACGAAACAGCGACGGCCGAAGCCAGTTCATTCCAGCCGCCAAGTGACACAAGGTACGCTCCTGACGCCTGAAGACAACCAAGAAGCAGACCGACAACCGGAAACCAGTAGAGAGAATCGCTGAATTTGCCGCTCTCCTTGCCTGGTACGGTAAACACCGTCAATGTCCGGATAGCCGTAACAAATGCACTCATGACGGAAGCGTCCCGCTTTTTTCGCTGACACCCGCCGAACTGAACGTCGCCATTTCATTATAGACTTTCACTGCCGCTTCGATGATCTGCATGGAAAGGGCTGCGCCGGTTCCTTCTCCGAGACGGAGATCGAGGTCGAGGATCGGTCTTGCGGAAAGCTTTTCCATGACAACCCTGTGGCCCGGTTCATTTGAAAGATGGCTGAAAAAAATATAATCACCTGCAGCCGGACAAAGCCTGACGGCCGCGACAGCTCCGGCGGAAGAGATGAAGCCGTCGGCCACCACCGGCACCCTGCAGGCCGCCGCACCGAGGATGAAGCCCGTTATCGCGGCGATCTCGTAACCCCCGAGGGCGGCAAGGATGCTGAAAGGAGTCGTGCAGCGCTGGGCATTGACGGCTATTGAGCGGCGTATGATCGTCTTTTTATGCTCGAGTCGCCGATCATCGATACCCGTCCCCCGTCCTGTGATGGTTTCCACCGGCAGGTCGAGGAGAACGGAATAAAGCGCCGTCGCAGGAGTGGTGTTTGCGATACCCATCTCTCCGGTGCCAAGCAGGTGATATCCGGCACCATGAGCTTCGGCTGCAAGCTCTGCTCCCGTGAGCAGGGCCTGCAGCGTGTCACCTTCTGACATCGCGGGTCCGGATGCCATGTTTGAGCTTCCCGGCCTGACTTTCTTTTTCACAAGACCCGGAATATCCGGAAATTCGTGGTTGACTCCCATATCGACAACATCGAGATCTATCCCTGCGTGCCGGGTCAGCACATTGATTGCGGCTCCTCCGCCAAGCATGTTGTAAACCATCTGGGGAGTCACTTCAGGGGGATATGCAGAGACGCCTTCGATTGCGACACCATGGTCGGCCGCGAAACAGCATATTTTCTTTTTTTTGAGAAGGGGTTTCGTGCAATCTGTGGCGAGCACATACTTCATGGCTATTTCCTCGAGCCTTCCGAGACTGCCCCGCGGTTTGGTAAGATCATCGAGATGAGCCTGTGCTGCCTGCCCGAGAGAAAGATCCGCCGGTCTTACCCTGCCGAGAAGCTCCTGTAATTTTTGCATTGACAAATGAACCACCGATTAAATCATTGTTGAAGTATCACCACGTGAAAAGAAAACACCGGCAAACGAAATACGTTGCCGGAAAGCATTATTTCAGTTTCAGCGGCATTCCGCTGCACAGAAAGTACGCTTCATCAGCTGTTGAAGCAACTTTCTGATTGATAATGCCCGCAATGTCCCGGAACCTCCTTGCCATGGCATTTTCAGGCACGATACCCATTCCGACCTCGTTCGATACGATAACCATATCACAGAAAACCCGGGAAAGCTGATCGAGAAAAGTATCGATCCGTCTGTCGATCTCGCTTGTTGTGCCGAAATGATGCATAAGGTTGCCGGCCCAGACCGTCAGGCAATCGAGAAGCACGACACCGCTCCCCTCCGGAAGATTCTGAAGGATGCGCTCAAGGTATACGGGCTCTTCAAGAGTGAGAAACTTCCCTTTCCTCTCCTCCCTGTGCCGGGCTATGCGCTTTTCCATCTCATCGTCGAACGGTTCTGCCGTCGCAAGGAAAACCCTGTTCGTGTACGTTTCCGCAATCTGCAATGCAAAAGAACTCTTGCCGCTCCTTGCCCCTCCGGTTACATAAATGATCTTCGGCATTTTGTTTCAATTTGTTACAATAAAAAAATGAAAAGATACGAAGTTTATCGTGCTCCCGCATACACAGAGGAATGCGATGTTCTATTTTGAATCGGATGATTTATTGCTTATTTTTCCACTGTGTATTTGCATGTTTTTTTTCATGATCCAGCAACGGAACCCGAATAACCGTTGACGATCCCCCTCTGAAGAGGAGAACTTGTCATGAACATAAAAAACATATCAAGAAAGCTGTTCCTTCCGGCTTTCACCCTTTTCTCACTGTGCACCGCAGGTGCTGCGGCTGCGACAAAAACAGGTACGACAACGATTTCAATAGTACTGCCAGACCTGATAATACTGCATTACTATTCCGCTCTTACTCTTGCTTTCGAACAATATTCCCAATCCGTCAGCGAAGGTTCCGGAGGAAATTACAATGTTCAATGGACCGGAACTACCGACTCGGGAAGTTCTATGACGACGAGCAGCATACAGGATGTCCTTCCTGGTACAGTCAGCATGACCATTCCCAATGTCTGGGCAGTCAGGGGGCTTTCACCGTCAGGGAATGCCCAGATCACCATATCCGTGCCCAAAAGCCAGCTTGCTTCCGGCACATCCAGAGTCAATATCATGACAGGTTCCGGAAAAACGGAAATCAGCGATAATGCCGGCCATTCCGGAACCAGCATCACGACGCCGCTCAATGGCATCACCGCTGCAAATGCGACGATCGGAAATGTAAAGATGACACTTGATTTCTCACAAACGACCCTTGCCGGAGCGCATACGGGTGGCCAATACATGATTACGGCTGTTACGCTGTGAACCGTTGATCAACATGCGTGCTGAACGTTATTCCGTAAAGAGCAGCAATCACAGAATGAATAACTCAAAGTTCTCCCCCAACACCGCACAACTGAAGAAACACATAAATAACAGCCGGAAAACAGTCAGGACTGTTTTCCGGCTTCTTTTTTCCTGTCATGCAAAACAGGCGTACATCCTGTTCATTTTTTTTACTTGCCTCCTGACAAATTTTCTCTTTACAACATCTGACGCGCAAGCCGCATCTTTTTCCGTCAGTTCTTCCAGAACCCTTACTGCCGTCCAGGTTACGGAACTTGGGCTGTCCGGAAGCGGTACGGCCTACAATGAAGGAAGCTATGATGCCGGAGTAACTTGGGACGGTGTCGTCAGCAGCCCCCTGACCAGTCTCGACCAGGTGTACACAGGAAGCAGCGTACAAAGAGTAGATATTCAGCTCTGGTATTACCAGTTCAACAAAAATACCGAGTCCCAGCCGACATTCACTCCGACGTACCGTATTTTCAGCAAAACAGGCGGTATCGAAAACAAGCTCTCCCACTCGACCTCCACGTCCAGCACGGTCAACGCCACTATCACTGCACAGCCGATTGTCACATCGAAATACAGCGGCTCTACCTACAGAAGTTACGGCTACGCCACCATCACCATCGATCTGACATCTGCCCGTCGCTCAGGCACATATCAGGGTACGGTGCAGATAAGTATTATCTATATCTGATCCTTCCTGCCAGGGGAAGTCGTTGAGCGTTTTATCATGCTCTTCAGACCCGATATTGTGTCATTTCATTTTCCTGCTCTCATGCTCCCAATTGCGACACACCTGTATCACTATTCTTTTCTGAATTCTTGTCTTTATCTGACACATAACCCCTTTCTTGTTTTGTTAAGCCCCCCGCCCCCCAACATAATCACTTACATTTTAACTATTTTTATTTGTTTATTTCATTAACACTTAACTAAAAAAGACAATAAATATCCTGTTTTTTGGCATATCTTTTGCTGATTAATCAACAGAAAAAGATTCAGACAAAAAAAAACAAAACAGGAGAAGTCATCATGACAACCATCAGCAAAGCAAAAAGCCTTATTCTCGGAGCAGCTCTTCTGACGTCACTCACCTGCCCTGTCAATGCGGC
>JAAXVR010000033.1 GCA_013335405.1 Chlorobiaceae bacterium | reverse complement strand
CAATAATTCTTGCATAAGAATATTTAACGGTTATATTTGATGCAATAACATCGTGGGGTGGAGCAATTGGTAGCTCGTCGGGCTCATAACCCGAAGGTTGCAGGTTCAAGTCCTGTCCCCACCACAAAAAAACCGCCGGTCCGGCGGTTTTTTATTTCCGGCTCTCTTTTCCCTCCTTTTTTCCATCGCTTCAAGGTTCTTTTTTATCCTCGGTCTCCGTATTTTATGCTGACGTTATGTTCTCCGGGGGTTTCCCCGTATCGAAGGCATTATCGTTCCGGATACGACATGAAAATCAGCCAGCTGTTCCATCCCCGTCCCTTTTTCAAAGAAAGAGCGCCTGTATTGGTCCCGCTTGTTCTTCTGTTTCTGCTGATTTCTCCTTTTCCGGTTTCAGCCGAACCTCTGCTCTGCGGAATAGACAGGCTGGAAAAGTCGGGCTTCCGTGAACTTGGAGGCATGAAGGTCGGCCTGATAACCAACCGAGCGGGAGTTAACCGTAACGGGGAAGCGGATTACGCCGTCATGCTGAAAAACGGCGTGAAGCTGCAGTTCCTCATGGCTCCGGAACACGGTTTTTCAGCGGATATCGATGCAGGACGTTCTGTCGGCAATACCACCGTTGAAGGAAGGCTTCCTGTTTACTCGCTTTATGGGGAATCGAAAAAACCTGATGAACGGCTTCTCGGGAGTATCGATATCCTCCTTTTCGATCTTCAGGATGTAGGAGCCCGTTGTTACACCTACATTACGACCATGAAAAATGCCATGGAAGCCTGCGAAAAGAGAGGGACCGCTTTCATGGTACTCGACAGGCCAAATCCGGTAATTCCAATTCCTGCGGAAGGATTCATGCTCATTCCCGGTTACGGATCGTTCGTCGGGGCCGTTGATGTCCCTTTCGTGCATGCGTTGACCGTGGGGGAGATCGCCCTGCTATTGAAAACGCGGTTTTACGGGCGGCTCGATCTGCGCGTCGTTGCCATGCAGGGATACAGACGGGACAGGTTTGCCGACGAGTATCCCGATTTCATGTTCGTTTCGCCATCACCGAATATTAACAATGTCGATACGGCAGTATTGTATCCATCCCTTGTTTTTCTTGAAGGTACGACAGTCAGTGAAGGGCGAGGCACCGAATTTCCTTTCAGACAGTTCGGAGCACCATTCATACGCAGCTCGGAGCTTGCCCGTGAACTTTTCAGTCACAGACTTCCTGGCGTTACCGTTGACACCATCTCTTTCCGGCCTTCCACGGGTAAATTCAGGGGTGAGCTCTGTCACGGACTCAAGCTGTTCGTCACGGAGAGGCGCGCCTTCAGTCCATTCAGGACAGCATCGGCGATTCTGCTTTCTCTTCAGAAACTCTATCCGGGTCTTCTGGGACTCGAAAAAGAGGGTGCATTTTTCGACAGGATTGCAGGCACTCCCCGCTTCAGGGAAATGATCCTGCAGCAAGCTTCTGTTGGAAAAATCATGGAGGAAAGTGCTCTTCAAACCGGACAGTTCAAAAAAAGTCCGGCACTGAAAATGCTTTATCCCTGAAACCCCGTTCAGCGGGGAATGTTTGTCAGCTTCTTGATGCCATCCCGCGAAAGCAGGACCTGCCAGAGCTGGATGAACCGCGCCCGGAAAGCACCGGAGCAGCTGAGCAGGTAGTAGCGCCACATGCGGTGGAACTCTTCACTGTACCTGGATCGCAGGGATGGCCAAAACCTTTCGAAATTGTCATTCCAGGTTTTCAGGGTAATCGCGTAGTCCCAGGTGAAGACATGCCAGTCCTCCAGGGTGAAGAGCTCTTCATATGCAGTTGTGATCTGGCTTGCGGAAGGAATCATCGAATTCGGGAAAATGTATTTGCATACCCACGGATCGACCGATGAGCACGGAAGGTTTCCCCCGATTGTGTGCAGGAGGGTGAGCCCCCCGGGCTTGAGGCATCTCTGGACCATGTTGAAATAGGTGCGGTAGTTCTTGTATCCCACGTGTTCGAACATCCCTATGGAGTAGATCCTGTCGAAGGAGCCCACCAGTTTTCGATAGTCGATGAGCTCTATGGTTACCGGAAGACCGCGGCACCGTTCCCTCGAGAGTTCTGCCTGCTCGCTCGATACCGTTATGCCGGTAACGGAGACGCCATAATGTTCGGCGGCGTACCTGGCGGCCCCCCCCCACCCGCATCCAATGTCGAGGATATTCATTCCCGGCTCCAGCATCAGTTTGCTGAAAACAAGTCGCAATTTATGCTCCTGGGCGTCATCGAGGTTTTCCGCCTCTTTCCAGTAGCCGCAGCTGTAGTTCATCTTTTTGTCGAGCATGGCTTCGAACAGGTCGTTGCCGGTATTGTAATGTCTTTCGCCGACAGTGAATGACCTCGAAGGATTCTGCAGATTGAAGAGCATACCGGCATATCTGCCGAGGAGTGTGGCGGGGGAGAGTACCTTTTCATCGGCTTTTGATGAAAGGAGCCGGAAGAAGAATTCATCGAGAGCATCACACTCCCAGTAACCTGCCATATAGGTTTCCCCGAGGCCCAGGTTAGCTTCGGTCACGGCACGGCGGTATACTGCCGGATTGTTGACATGGATATCCCAGGGACGGGATCCTCCGATCATGATATCGGCCGGTTCAAATATCCGCTCGAGCTGTTTTCTGAAGATGTTGCTGAACATTTCCCGGGAAGTTGTTAAACCAGGCTGATTACTGTTATCTCGGCACCATGAATCCCCCTTCGATGCCTTTCCGGGAAAAGAGAAGCTGCCAGAGCTGCACATTTCTTGCCCTGAACGATCCTGCAGCGCTGAGGAGATAATAGTGCCACATGCGCCTGAACCGTTCATTGTAACAGTGGGCCAGGGTTGGCAGGTTTTTTTCAAAATTGCTTTCCCATGCCTTCAGCGTAAGGTAGTAATCATGACCGAACGAGTGCCAGTCTTCGAGGATGAGCAATCCCTCTGAAGCGGCCGTTATATGGTTTGCAGAAGGCAGCATCGAGTTCGGAAAAATGTATTTGCTGGTCCAGGGATCAGTCGTTGATCTTGAGCGGTTGCTTCCGATGGTATGAAGGAGAAAAAGACCGTCAGAGACGAGATGATCCTTTACTGTCTGGAAGTAGTGGTGGTAATTTTTCACGCCGACGTGCTCGAACATTCCGATGGAGTATATCCTGTCGAAGGTACCCGTTACGTCCCGGTAGTCCATCAGCTTAATCTGAACGGGCAATCCCGCACACCGCTCTTCGGCCAGTTTTGCCTGTTCGCTGGAAATGGTGATACCGGTCACCTCAACCCCGAAATGTTCAGCAGCATACATGGCGGCACCGCCCCATCCGCAGCCGATGTCGAGCACATGCATACCCGGCTTCAGCATGAGCTTGCTGAATACCAGATCCAGTTTTTTTGCCTGAGCTTCATCGAGGTCCGAAGCGCCTTTCCAGTAGGCACAGCTGTAGATCATCCGCCGGTCAAGCATGGCGGCATAGAGATCGTTGCCGATGTTGTAATGGGTTTCACCGACAGCGAAAGCTCTCGATGGTTTCTGGAGGTTAACAGCCTTTCCGATGAGCCCGTTGATGAACCAGGGGATACCTGATACTTTTTTATCTGCACCAGTTCTCAGCACCCGGTAGAAAAATTCGTCGAGTTGCGGGCAGTCCCACCACCCGTCCATATAGGATTCACCTGCGCCCAGATGGGCTTCGGTAAGGATGCGCCTGTAAAACCGGTCGTCATGGACCGCAATATCCCAGGGTTCGGGTCCGTTGATGGTAATTCCTGCTCCCGAAAGCAGTTGTTTTACTTTGTGGCTGAAGAGGAAACTGTTCATGACTGAAGTTTAACCGGTTAGTAATCCGGGCGCAACAACCTTTTCCATGAAAAACAGCAAAAACAGGACGTTCGGCGCTTTTTACCCTGCATCAGGTCGTAAAGGGGAGTGGTGCTGTCCCGAAAAAACTATAACAAATTTTTCCGTGGATATCGTTCAACTGGAAATGAGAGCAGAGAAAAGCAGTGTGACAGACAGTGTTCCGCATTGGATTCCGGATGATCATCCTGCTTACGGTTCATCAGATTTCTTCGGGCGACCACGCTTTTTCGATACAGGTTCTTTTTCTGTTGAAGCCTGGGGTTCTGCAGCTCCTTCGTCCGTTTCATCAGTTACTGCAATTTCTTCGTCGAGGGTCTCGTCATGCAGGTCGGTGACCGGGATGATGTCGAGGTCTTCGCACAGCTCATCGATAATTTCGTAGGTCGGGTGCTGTGCTTTGGCTTTTCCGCAGCGTTTGCTTTTCATCGCCGGCTCGATGAGCGTCATGACTTCATTGATGGAGGCGAAAATATAGAGTTGCTTGTCGAGGTTGGTAAGCTTGAGGAGGTCCTTGATCTGCTGGCAGAGCGATACGAATATGGCAAGTCCGTGCGATTCGTTTGCCATCTGGTGTGTCATGAGCATCGAACTGATACCGTTCGAATCGATGGCTTTGACATGGGAAAAATCGATGATGAGGTTTTTACTGTTTTCTTTGCTGATCAGGTTCTGGATTGACTCTCTGAATGAACCTCCATGGCGGAAGTCGAACACATCTTCCTCTATTTTCAGGATTGTCAACTCTTTGCGGTTTGTTACTGAGCATCTCATGGCAAAACTCTTCTTTAAAACCTGTAATACATTACTGATGGATTTCGCGAAACCGTCGCGGCGAGCATCGGCCTGTTATGAAAAAACATGGTTTCCGGAATGCCCGGCCTCTTTTCGTGCAGTGCTGCACCCTGTAACCCTTATCTGCGGTTGCCTGAACGGGGCTGATTTTTCCGGCAGCAGAAGGGTGCGGCCGGCACCTGGATAACCATGGAACAGGCTGGCCGCCATTCAGTAAAGGTTATCAATACCAAAGGTAAAAAAAAAGACTATAGATACTATTTTTTAACTCATTGTCTGAAAATTTCCGGGTCCCCGTCGAAAAGCGCGCTGAAATTGCTTCCATGCCTGAAGGTCGGGTTGTGAGGCAAGGTTAATGCATCAACGAAAGACGATCGAGCAGCCCGGAAAAATCAGATTCGTTTTCTGGTGCTGCTGTCCAGTTGATCGAAAGCGTATTGTTCAGAAATGTGAGTTGCCGTTTCGCATAATTCCGGCTATGCTGCTTTATCAGATCGACAGCCGCAGTGAAGCTTGTTTTTCCTTCGAAATATTCGAACAGCTCCTGGTAGCCGACCGAGCGGAGTGCCTGAATGTTGCCTTCCTTGAGCAGGGGAAGGTATTTGTTATACAGTTTTTCAGCCTCTTCCGGAAGGCCGTTTTCGATCATGCTGTCGGTGCGGCGGTTGATGCGATCGTAAAGCTGCTGACGGGGCATCGATAGTCCCAGGGTGACGAAACGGAGGCCGTCGGGCCTTATTCTGCCTCTTGCCCGAAGTTCCGTGACAGTCAGACCTGTCGCTTCGATGATTTCCAGGCTTCTCAGAAGGCGATGCGTCTTGGACGGATCGAGCGTTGCTGCCTGTTCCGGGTCCTGTTCGAGCAGTTTTTCATAGAGGGATTCCCTTCCGCATGATTTCATTTCCTCCTGCAGCCGCGCCCTCATTTCGGGGTTTCCTTCGGGAAGTACGGCAAATCCTTCCAGCAGACCCTGAAGATAGAGCGTTGAACCGCCGGCAACGATGGCTGGTTTACCTCGTTTCAGCAGTTCGAGGATCCTTTTCGGAGCTTCGGTGGCGAAATGGCCGGCAGTGAACGTCTCTCCTATATTTTTTTCATCGATGAAATGGTGCCTGAGCATCTGCAGCTCGTCACGCCGTGGTTTGGCCGACCCTATGTCGAGTTCCCTGTAGATCTGGCGCGAATCGGCGGAGATGATCTCGCCTCCTGTCGAGAGCGCAAGCTCGAAAGCGAGCCTCGATTTTCCTGATGCAGTCGGTCCGACTATGACGAGCACCGGCGGATATGCATGAGGGGATTCCATTTTGTCGATCCGGTTGTCTCCTTTTCAGTGGAGGAATGCTTTCAATGCCCTGCAGACGCTTGAGAGAGGAAGCCCGACAACATTGTAGTAGCAGCCTTCGATCCGTCTGACATGACAGGCCATGAGCGGGTCCTGGATGCCGTAGGACCCGGCCTTGTCATAAGGTTTGACCGTTTCGAGGTAGCGAATGATGTCCTCACGCGTCATCGGATCGAACTCCACGGAAGTGGTAACGCATTCGGTATAGCTCTTGTCACCGCAAAGGATGGCAAAGCCTGTACAGACCTGGTGAGAGCGGTTCTGGAGGCTATGAAGCATCGTGAAAGCTTCTTCATAACCACCGGGCTTTCCGAGCACCTCCGCATCCCTGACGACAACGGTATCGGCTGTGAGGATAATGGCTTCCCTGTTCCGGAATGCCGGTGCGGCTGCTTCTGCTTTTTCGAGGGCGATGCGCATGACATTTTCTTCTATGGTCAGTTCGTGGCTGAACTTTTCGGGCGTATCGATTGCAACGGTATCGAAAGGAAGGAGCGCCAGGGAGAGGATCGCCTGGCGTCTCGGGGACTGCGAAGCAAGGATAAGAATCGGTCTCTGCATTTCTGCCGTTCATTTCAGGTTGTTCCAGCCCCTGCGGTTCAGGTCAAGAAAGATGAGGGAGCCGGAGAGCAGCCCAGCCGAGAGGTAAAGGGCTCCCTGGAAGAGGTCTCCGAAAATGAATTTTCCTATACCGAAAAGCACGGTATAAATCATGATGACTCCCAGGAGCCAGTCCAGAAAGAGCATGCCGAATCCCGAATCGGATTCCACATCCGGGAGGTTCGAGGATATTTTTTTCCAGAAGCGGCCACCGACACGGGTAGTCCGGTAGAATTTTTCAAGCTGGGCCTGGTCTGTCGGCGGTGTGAGCCAGGTGACGGCAAGTGTCGTGGCAATGGTGAACGCCACGATGATGAAAATCGACAGCGGATAGGTAATGGTGGTGAAGAGCTGCATCCATGTGTAGATCACAAACGGTGCCACCATCGAGGTTATTTCCGACCAGGCGTTAAGCCTCCACCAGAACCAGCGAAGAATAAGGACGAACCCTGTTCCTGCTCCGCACTGGATGATGAACTCCCATGCCCCTGTAATGGTGTCGAGCACGAAAAACGTGATGTACATCGCAAAGATGGCGATGAGGAACGTCGTTGCCTTGGATACCCCGACATAGTGTTTTTCGTCAGCATCCTTTTTCAGGAACCGTTTGTAGAAGTCGTTGATGATGTAGCTCGTTCCCCAGTTCAGATGCGTCGAGAGCGTCGACATATAGGCGGCAAGGAAGGCAGCAATGAGCAGGCCTTTCAGTCCCGGCGGCAATACTGCCTGCATGACGAGCACGAAGCCGTCTTCCTTCTGGTTCATGGGGAGGTCAGGGAACATCACAAGACTTGCAAGGCCAACCAATATCCATGGCCAGGGGCGCAGGCAGTAATGCGCAATGGTGAACCAGAGCGTGGCCAGGAGCGAATGTTTCTCGTTTTTCGCACTCATCATCCTCTGGGCGATATACCCTCCGCCTCCGGGTTCCGCGCCCGGATACCATGATGCCCACCACTGCACGAACGCCATTGCTGCAAAGGACATGAAGGGCAGTGCTACCGTCCCGTTGATGCTCTGTTCCTTCGTGGCGGTGGTGAATGTGGGAAAAAAGTCGAAAAGCCATTCCGGAAGGGCGCTGGTCAGTCCTCCCGCAGCAACGACGGCAGGGGAGTTGACCGCAAGCACTGCCAGGATGATGCATCCCGCCATGGCGATGACGAATTGCACCGCATCGGTGATCGAGACACCCCAGAGCCCGGAGAGGCCCGAATAGAATGTGGTCAGAAAGACAAGGGCGACAATGGTCCATTGCGGATCGAGTTCCGGCACCATGATTTTGATGATCTTGAACATGGCGAGGTTCACCCAGCCGATGATCACGGCATTGATGAAAAGGCCGAAATACAAAGCCTTGAACCCCCTGAGGAAACGGGCAGCCCTTCCGCTGTACCTCAGCTCTATGAACTCCAGATCGGTAAGGATTTCAGCGCGCCTCCAGAGTCTTGCAAAAAAGAAAACCGTGAGCATGCCTCCCGAAACGAACGTCCACCATACCCAGTTGCCGGCGATACCGTTTTTCGCCACGAAACCTGCAACTGCGAGAGGAGTGTCGGCAGCGAATGTCGTTGCCACCATGCCCGTTCCGGCAATCCACCAGGGCAGCTGCCGGCCCGAAAGGAAGAATTCTCCGGTGTTTTCGGAGGCGCGGCCTGAAAACCAGAGGCCGATGACGAGCGTCAGCAGGAGATAGCCGACAATGAAACTGTAATCGAGAAGGTTGAGGTGCTCCATATGCAATTTACCTGGGGTTACGGTACAGAGTCCCGTCTGTTTTCGTCACATCGTTACTTTTTAACATTCATGCAATGATAACCGTAAAGGGGGGATGGGCACAACGGCCCAACCGGTTCCGCTTATCCGGAAGTGGAGCTTCTGACACTCACTGAGACTGCCTGAAGCGGTGTGAAGAATACGTTCCGGGACGGTCAGTTGTCGACCCTCGAAAGTTCCCGGAAGCTTTCGAAGCGGTCCTCGATTTCGAGAAGGTCCAGCGATGCGAGTTTTTCTGTGCCGAATTTTTCCACGCAGAAACTTGCCATGGCGCTTCCGTAAAGCACTGCCCTGCGCAAGTCGATTTCGGTCATTGTTTCGCTGCGCGAAAGATGGCCGATGAAGCCCCCGGCAAAGGTGTCTCCGGCTCCTGTCGGATCAAAAATCGATTCGAGGGGGAATGCGGGAGCGACGAAAATACCGTTATCCGTAAAGAGGAGTGCTCCGTGTTCGCCTTTTTTGATGATAAGCGTTTTCGGTCCCATGGCACGGATGATCCTGGCTGATTTCACGAGGTTCGGGTTGCCGCTGAGGATCCTTGCTTCGCTGTCGTTGATGATGAAGACGTCTACGCGTTCGAGGGTTTTTTTCAGATCGTCCGGTTTGCCTTCTATCCAGAAATTCATGGTGTCGCAGACCACGAGCTTCGGCTGGTTGATCTGGTCGAGCACCCTGAGCTGCAGTACGGGGTCGATGTTGCCGAGGCAGACGATTTCGGCGTCCCTGTACTGGTGCGGTACGTCCGGATCAAAATCCGCGAACACGTTCAGCTGGGTGTCGAGTGTATCCCGGGTGTTCATGTCGTAATGGTACCGTCCCGCCCAGCGGAAGGTTTTGCCATCCTCGACTTTCTGGATTCCCCTGGTATCAATGTTTTTCGATTGGAGGAGCCTGAAATGCTTCTCCTCGAAGTCGGTGCCCACGACACCGACCATTCTGACGTCATCGGTGAAATAGCTTGCCGAAAGGGCGATGTAGGTGGATGATCCGCCGAGGGTATTGTCCGATCGTCCGAACGGGGTTTCGATATCATCAAATGCAAGGGAGCCGACAATGAGAATGGACATGTGCTGGGAAAGGTTAGGTTAACGGTAAATTCATTGAAGATATAAAAAAGCCGAGTTTTTTAATCTTCCGGCCGGTATAATCTTTTGTGTAACGGCAGGGGTGAAGGAACGGTGAAACAGAGAAGGTTCCGCGGGAGGATACCTGCGCAGAAGGCATTGAAGATGCTGTCGTGTGTATCCGGAATAAACAGCAATACCCTGCAGGATGCGGGATTTTGATGGATGCTTTGACCATACCCTCAAGAGGTTTTCTCCGCTTCGAGTTCCGAAAGGTCGGAGAGAGCCTTGAAACATACCATGGTACTGCGCCGGGAGGGTCCCTGCAGATCCGCGATGAACCGTTCCCCCCCTGCACGATAAGGTCTCATGGCGGCCCCATGCGGTTTCTCAGATTTCTGACGGAAGTTCGAAGAGCATGCATTGCCCCGGACGACAGTCGACCTCAAGTTTGTGGTCGGTGATGGCATACGTTTTCTCTCCGATCATATCGGTCATTTCACCCTCTTTTCCGCTGAATTCCAGCGTTCCTGTTCGTGTTTCCCTCACGTTGCTGTTCCCGATGAAAAGCAGTGAACGGTCCCTGACGGTGCGCATGACTGCGAACAGCTCCGGATGGCTTACGTAGGGTACGATTATGGATCCTTTCTCGCCGGAAAGGATGATATCGAGAAACCGCTCACGGATTTCGAGCACCTGCCTTATGTAACCATTCAGCGGTTCAAGGGTATTCGTGTTTTTCCAGTCGTAGGCCGATGCGCTGAACAGGGGCAGATTGTCCGGGCTGTATTTTTTACGGTCCTCTTCGGTGAAATTCAGCCCGAGGTTTACCGGATGCCATTCACAGAGCTCCATACCGGAATGGATGAACGGTATCGAGGGAAGAACGGCCGCAAGGGTGAAGATGAAGATGGAGAAGTTCCTGCCTGCCTCCTGACAAGGGTGACGGAAACAGAGCCTTGGCGTGTTGTGGTTTTCGCCCGTTCCGAAGAAAGGGAGGGCGACGCCGGTTTTGTTGAGGTAGTTCAGGAGACCCCTGATATAGATGATATCATTGATAACAAATGGCAGGGAGCCGAATACCGCATCGACCCCTTCGTCGCGGATCGAGGGGGTCGGATCGAAATTTTCGTCCCAGAACAGAAAATCAGGCCTTTTTTGCCTTGCCTTGCAGGCTATTTCCATTTTGAGGGACTTCGGCAGGGCATGTCCCATGTCGATCATGGCCCCGTCGATATCGTATTCATCCTGGTAAAACGGAATGATCTCCGTGATTGCCTTCCATAGCCCGCTGTTGTTGGCAGAAGGCTCTTCGAGAGCCGCGTCGTACATCCTGATGGTATTGTAGGCGATATAATTGAACGCTTCATGCGTGTGCATTTTCAGGTATGTCACATCGGTCCAGGCAGGCTGGCGGTCGTCGGGTGGCCAGTCGGAAAAAGCGCT
This sequence comes from Chlorobiaceae bacterium, assembly GCA_013335405.1. Classification (GTDB taxonomy): domain Bacteria; phylum Bacteroidota; class Chlorobiia; order Chlorobiales; family Chlorobiaceae; genus Chlorobium. The sequence continues at coordinate 11,432 of JAAXVR010000033.1, read as the reverse complement.
GGCAATGCGGCACTGAATCCCTCCATTGGACTTGCCCCTGAAAGCGCCATCCATGTCGGCGATCTGGATGGGGGGGGGGGTAAACAGGTTCCGGTATTCCTCCGAAGGTGCGGGCAGATGCTGCATTTCATGGCGGTCCACAAGCTCGTAGATCTTCGTGAGGGTATTCTGGTCGAAGTGAGGCGGCCCGTAAGTGCGGCTGTTTTCGTCGTCCCGAAGCCAGTAGAACCATTCCGGATGCTCTTTGGCCCAGTCGCTGTCGACAGATGCCGTCCTGAAGACGAATTCGAGCACCACATGGATTCCGAGCAGGTGTGCGGCTTCGACGAAAGCTCCGAAGAGCGTTTCCGACGTCAGTCCGAGCGCAGGCTCGGCAAGCATGGGGTCAAGTTTGACAGGGTTTTTCACGGCGTAGGGTGAGCCGAGCGAGCCTTTCCGGCTTTGGTGCCCGATCTCGGTCAGGGGAAGGAGATACACCGTATTTGCGCCGATTGTTTTCAGGTAGGGCAGGAGGGCGATGGCCTTAAGGAAGGTGCCGGTTTCCCTGAAACCGTTTTCGAGCGGCCTGGCGCCTATGATGCCGTCGGCATCATGATCGAACGCGCAGGCAAGCCTTACAAAGAGATTGTAGACAACAGCCTTTTTTTTCCAGTCTGCATTTCTGTCCGGAAGAGTGTCGTGCTCTCCTTTCTGGAGGATGGTTCTGATGATAGCGCTGAAATAGAGGGCCGGATCGACCCGTTCAGCCCCTGCTTCACCTCCGTTCCAGATTTTCGGTATGAGGTAGGTATTCTGTTCGGGAGCGCCCGGGATGTTTTCGAGGGCCTGGAGGACGAGTTCGAGTTTTCTGGTCTGCAACGTTCTTGTTTGTTTGTTCAGGAAGAAAATGCTTTAACGGACAATGTAGCAAAGTTCCCCGGTCCCGGGAAACCACACTACCCGTTTTCGCCGTTACCGGAGGTCTTGAATTCCGAAGTCGTATGGAATTCGATCTCGGGAAAGTCTTCTTTGGCGACTTTCAGCATCCATTCGCTCTCGGCAAAATAAACAGGGTGCCCTTCTTTGTCCGTACCGATCGAATTCCATTTCCGGCGGCGGAATTCCTCCAGTATCTCACTGTTTTCCGATGTCATCCAGAATGCCTTGTGGTATCGCAGGGGCAGGAAATCACACTGGGCGCCGTACTCGTGTTCCAGCCTGAACTTGATGACGTCGAACTGCAGCTCGCCGACCGTTCCGACAATTTTACGGGTGCCGTGCTGTGTAAAGAGCTGCGCGACTCCTTCCTCGGTGAGCTGGCGGATACCCTTGTCCAGCTGTTTGGATTTCAGCGGGTCGCGGTTTTCAAGGGCCTTGAAGATTTCCGGGGAGAAGCTCGGAATTCCTCGGAAGTGGAGTTCCTCTCCCTCGGTGAGGGTATCCCCGATTTTCAGAGAACCGTTATCGTACAGTCCGATGACATCACCCGGCCAGGCTTCGTCGATGACGCTCTTCTCATTTGCCATGAACTGCGTCGGGCTGGAAAATCTGATTTTTTTGCCGAGTCGGGAATGGTGGTAGAATTTGTTACGCTCGAATTTTCCGGAGCAGATCCTGAAGAAAGCCGTCCTGTCGCGGTGGTTCGGATCAAGGTTTGCATGGATTTTAAAGACGAAGCCGCTCATGGTTTCCTCCGAAGCGTCGACCGTTCTTTCGGCAGCCTCGCGTTTTTCCGGACTGGGCGCGATTTCGAGGAACGTTTCGAGCAGCTCCCTGACTCCGAAATTGTTGATGGCGCTTCCGAAAAAGACCGGGGCCAGGAGGGCGTCCCTGTAGAGTCCCGTGTCGAAAGGCTCGTAAACCCCTTCGATGAGTTCTATGTCTTCGCGCAGTTTACGGCAGAAACTGTCCGGTATCCATTTTTCGAGCTCGGGATCGTTCGGGTCTTCTATGCTGATCAGGGTATCGCCAATCCTCGTTGTGCTCGGCTCGAAGATATTGAGCGTCTTTTCGTAGAGGTTGTATACCCCCCTGAAGCTCTGCCCCTGGCTTATCGGCCAGCTTAAAGGCCTGACCTGGATCTGCAGCTTCTCCTCCAGTTCATCGAGCAGTTCGAAGGGATTCCTTCCTTCCCTGTCCATCTTGTTGATGAAGATGATGACAGGCGTATGTCGCATGCGGCATACCTCCATGAGCCTTTCAGTCTGTTCCTCGACACCTTTGACGCAGTCGACCACGAGGATCACGCTGTCGACAGCGGTGAGGGTCCTGTAGGTATCCTCGGCAAAATCCTTGTGGCCCGGCGTATCGAGGATGTTCACTCGTTTGCCGGCATAATCGAACCCCATGACCGATGTGGCGACGGAGATGCCTCTCTGTTTTTCGATCTCCATGAAGTCGCTGGTCGCGGTTTTACGGATCTTGTTGTTCTTTACGGCACCTGCAGTCTGTATGGCTCCGCCGAACAGCAGGAATTTTTCCGTAAGGGTTGTCTTGCCGGCATCAGGATGGCTGATGATTGCAAATGTCTTGCGTCTCGCTGTTTCTTTTGATAGATCCATTCAATGTGAGGCTTCCGGTCCGCTCATTCCGTCTGAACAGCTATGGTTCCGGAGAGTGATAACCGCCGGGAAAGGCCTGGTTTGTAGGTTATTGAAAAGGTTATTGAACCTTTTGACTTATGCTTCTGCCGATGGTGAAGATGCAGGGGACGCATAGGGTCCGCGCTTCATTACGGCACGAAAGCAGTTGTTCATGCTGCCGGCAAAGATACAAAGAAGACGATGAAAAAAGAATCCTGCATGGTGGCCTCATCAGGCAAACGGTTTCAGCCGGTCTCTCCATGCGCACATTTTTACATCATGGTATTCGCTCGTGAATCGTTATTTTATTGAATGCAAATGATTTCATCGGCTTTATCATGCGTATTCATCCAACTTAACGGAGGCTTCATGGGTACTCTGGAAAAAGTACTGGACCTTGTCAGTGGCTATGTCTGGGGAGTCCCCTTGCTCGTGTTGCTCGTCGGAACGCACCTGTTTCTCACGTTCCGGCTCGGGTTCATCCAGAAATACACGTTCAGGGCGATCAAACTGTCACTGACCCGCACGAAGGAAGGGGAGGGCGATATCAGCCAGTTCGGCGCGCTTGTTACCGCACTTGCCGCCACCATCGGTACCGGAAACATTGTCGGTGTTGCAACGGCCGTCGCAGCGGGGGGGCCGGGAGCGGTACTGTGGATGTGGCTGACAGGCGTTTTCGGCATAGCAACCAAGTATTCCGAGGCGCTGCTGTCGGTCAAATACAGGACGATCGACAAAAACGGCGCAGTGGCCGGCGGTCCCATGTATGTCATCGAAAAAGCAATGAATATGAAATGGCTGGCCGTATTGTTTGCCTGTTTCACCTCCGTTGCCGCCTTCGGAATCGGCAACATGGTTCAGGCCAACTCGATTGCCAGGATGGTGGAACATAATTTCCATGTCTCGCCATGGATAACCGGGGCAGTCATCACGGTTTTCACCGCGGTCGTCATTATCGGGGGAATCACTTCCATCTCGAAAGTTTGCGAGTATCTGGTGCCGTTCATGGCGATTTTCTATGTCGGTGGCTGCATCATCCTGCTGGTGATTCGTCATGAAACCCTCCTTGACACCATCCAGCTCATTCTTTCTTCAGCGTTTACCGGCCAGGCGGCCATCGGAGGTTTCGCCGGGGCAGGCGTCAAGGAGGCGATCAGGTTCGGCGTAGCCCGCGGCCTCTTCTCGAACGAGTCCGGCCTCGGCAGCGCTCCGATCGTCGCTGCCGCAGCACAGACCAGCCACCCCGTCCGTCAGGCCCTCATCTCATCGACGGGCACCTTCTGGGATACGGTCGTTGTCTGCCTTGCGACCGGGATCGTCGTTGTGAATTCCGGTTTGTGGCATACAGGACTCAAGGGTGCAGAACTGACCAGCGCCGCGTTCACCGAGGTCCCCGTCGTCGGCAATATCGTTCTTACATTCGGGCTTTTAACTTTCGTGTTCTCGACAATTCTCGGCTGGTCCTATTACGGCGAAAAAGCAATCGAATACCTGTTCGGCGAGAAGCTTGTCATGCCTTACCGATGGGCATGGGTCGCAGCCGTCATGGCAGGTTCGGTGTTGTCTCTCCAGGCGGTCTGGACCTTCGCCGATATCGCCAACGGGTTGATGGCGCTTCCCAACCTGATTTCACTCATCGTGCTCAGTCCCGTAATTGCTGCAGAAACGAAGGATTATTTTTCACGGCAGTCATAACGGGCAACGGAACATTTTTCTGCGGAAAGCGCACAAAACCGCAGCAGTGCGCTTTTTGCTTTCAACTTCCAGGTGATTAGCTTGTACGGTAAAAAAAAAATGCTTTACTTGCACAGCATTTTTCAACCCATAGACACGCTGGAATACCATGAATTTCAATCCCTGGCACGATGTAGAGATAGGCGACGGCCAGCCGAACGTCGTCAACGCCATTATCGAGATAGCAAGAGGCAGCAGGACCAAATACGAGCTCGACAAGAAAACCGGCATGCTGAAGCTCGACCGCGTGCTTTTTTCCTCGGTGTTCTACCCGGCAAATTACGGATTCATTCCCAAAACCCTTGGCGACGACCATGACCCGCTCGATATCGTGGTTATTTCACAGTGCGATATCGTACCGCTCTGCATGGTGAGGGCAAGGGTCATCGGTGTTATGCGCATGGTAGACCACGGCGAAGGCGACGACAAAATTATCGCCGTTGCCGAAGACGACATCAGCATGAGCAACGTTCACAACATCGACCAGCTTCCTCCGTATTTCAATTCCGAGCTGCAGCACTTTTTCGAAGAGTACAAGGCGCTCGAAGAGAAGACCGTACTTGTCGAAGAGTTCCAGGATGCTGAAACGGCCCGCGAGTGCGTAAGGCACTCCATCGACAACTACAGGAAAGTGTATATGTAAGTTGTTCCGGCGGAATCTTTTGCCGATAGACGCCCTGCCATTCATGGCGGCCGTGGTGTTCAAGCCACAGGCCGCCATTTGTGTTTTGGGCAGGATTGATAGTAACTTCAGAGAATATCAGTTACTGATGCCAGTCAGGAAAAGGGTCCGTCTGCTGAAAACCTTAACCGCCATACACCCATGAGTTACCGGATCGAAAAGGATACACTCGGAGAGGTACGTGTTCCGGGTGACCGATACTGGGGCGCCCAGACACAGCGTTCGCTTGATAATTTCAGGATCGGTCCGGCAGGCTCGATGCCGAGGCAGGTTATCGAAGCGTTCGGTTACCTGAAAAAAGCGGCGGCAGTGGCTAACTGTGAGCTCGGCGTGCTCGAGGTGGAAAAAATGAACGCAATTGCCATGGTCTGCGATGAAATCACAGCCGGAGAACTCGACGATCATTTCCCGCTTGTCATCTGGCAGACCGGTTCAGGCACCCAGACGAACATGAACGTGAACGAGGTGATCGCCAATCGGGCACATGTTCTCCTCGGAAGCAAACCTGGCGAAGGAGAACGGCTTCTGAAGCCGAACGACGATGTGAACCGGTCGCAATCGTCGAATGATACCTTCCCGACGGCCATGAATATTGCAGCGTACCGCATGATCTCCCTGAAAACAGTTCCCGGCCTTAAACACCTTCGAAACGAACTGTTCCGTCAATCGGAATCCATGAAGGATATGGTCAAGACAGGCCGCACCCACCTGATGGACGCGACTCCCATTACGCTTGGCCAGGAATTTTCCGGTTACGTGTCACAGCTCGATCATGTTCTTGCCGCAATTTCGCATACTCTTCATCACCTTTCCGAACTCGCACTTGGCGGGACGGCCGTCGGAACCGGGCTCAATGCTCCCCGGGGGTATGCTGAAAAAGCTGTGGCAGCTATCGCCACAATGACCAGGTTACCCTTTCTGCCCGCAACGAACAGGTTTGAATCCCTTGCCGCCCATGACGCCATTGTCGAAAGTCACGGGGCCCTCAAACAGGCAGCCGTAAGCCTTATGAAAATTGCCAATGATATCCGTCTGCTTTCATCGGGTCCCAGATGCGGAATAGGTGAAATCCTCATTCCTCCGAACGAGCCGGGATCTTCGATCATGCCCGGAAAGGTCAATCCGACCCAGGCGGAAGCTCTCACCATGGTTTGTGCGCAGGTCATCGGGAACGATACCGCTATTTCTGTTGCCGGTATGCAGGGGCACCTTGAACTCAACGTTTTCGGGCCTGTGATGATCTCCAATATGCTGCAGTCTGCAGAATTGCTTGGTGATGCCTCGGTTTCATTTGCGGACAACTGCATCATCGGTATCAAACCGAACCGGTCTCGAATTGGCATGCACCTTGAAAATTCGCTCATGCTCGCCACTGCCCTGAACCCTCACATCGGCTACTACAAGGCCACGGAGATCGTCCAGGCTGCAGTGAAGGATGGCTTGACGCTCCGGGAAGCCGCTATCAGGTCTGGTTATGTCACCGGCGCGGAATTCGACACATGGGTCAACCCGGGATCCATGGTGTGAACGCAATCCGTGTGTTACCAGGGAAGCATTTTCTGTGATGTTCTCGGCAGTTTCCTGAGAGGTTGGCTTCCCGGAGGAGGATGACTGCGCTGTTTCCCGGACGTGCATTTACCATGTGGTGCAAACGGATTGTGCTGATATGGTAAGCGATTTCGCCGTGTGATGTTGTGCTTACTTGGCCAATGTTCTTTCCGAACACTTTCCCAAGGAGTTCAGGTGGTTATTAAGTGATACTATAATAAAGAGATGGCGTTTTTCCCGCTTTCCTTTTCCAGGCTTTTATTCATACGGCGCAGTGCTGCCGAAAAAGCGTGCTGTTGTTGATACACTGTTGATAACCTGTGGAAACATTTTTAAGGGGAAATGTTCGTCTCACCGGAATGTGAAATGCGGGAAAAGCCATATATTGGCCGTTTACACTTCCAGGAAAGAGTCCTGGTGACTGTTTACCTGTTATAAACCAGACAAGACCTATGCTGTTGCTGACGAACGAAGAGATGAAGAAAAGGGCGGAAAGAATCAGGCTCGTACTTTCCGACAATGACGGGGTCTTTACCGATAACGGAGTTTATTATTCGGATCGGGGCGAGGAAATGAAACGATACTCCATACGTGACGGTATGGGAGTGGAACGCCTCAGGGAAGCCGGGATAGATACCGGCATCATGACCGGGGAGGTATCTCCGAGCATTTCAAGACGTGCCGACAAACTTGGCATGAAGAGGCTTTATCTCGGGGTCAGAGACAAATATGCAATGCTGGGGACCGTTCTTGACGAAACAGGTCTCTCGATATCGGAACTCGCCTACATCGGCGACGATGTCAATGATCTCGGTATCATGAGAGCGATCGCATCGGAGGGATTGACTGCCTGTCCGCGTGATGCGACACTCTTTGTGGAACCCCATGCCCACTATCGATGTCAGGCAGACGGAGGCTACGGAGCTTTCAGGGATTTTGCCGAATGGCTTATCGGACTGAGAACGTCCTGATGCGGACAGCATTTTCCAATAGTTAATCTTGCAACAAAACCACCGCGTCCAGGCATGCTGATACCCAGAGTGCATGGTACGCTTCATTTCGGAGGATTATGGCAGAAATTACAATAGGCGATCGGATGGTTGGAGATGGACATCCTGTATTTGTTATCGCTGAAATCGGTATCAATCACAACGGCTCTCTCGATGATGCCAGAAAGCTAATCGAGGGGGCTGCGATTGCCGGGTGCGATGCCGTCAAGTTCCAGAAACGCACTCCCGAACTCTGTGTGCCCAAAGACCAGCGCGATATCGAAAGGGATACGCCCTGGGGACGGATGAAGTATATCGACTATCGCTACAGGGTGGAATTCGGAAAAGAGGAGTATCTGGAGATTGACCGCTGCTGCCGTGAACACGGGATTTTATGGTTCGCTTCCTGCTGGGACGAGGAATCTGTCGATTTCATGGAACAGTTCGATCCCCCCTGCTACAAAGGGGCTTCGGCTTCGCTTACCGACACGGGGCTCCTGAAGAAAACCTCAAATACCGGCCGGCCGCTTATCATTTCCACCGGAATGTCCACCATGGAGGAGGTTGAAAGGACAATTGCGGAGCTCGACAGAACGAGACTGCTCGTCGCGCACACCAACTCGACCTATCCTTGTCCCGTCGAAGAGCTCAACCTGAGGATGATCAACACCTATAAAACACGGTATCCTGAAATTCCTGTCGGATATTCCGGCCATGAAGTCGGTCTGGCGACAACCTGGGCAGCTGTCGCACTCGGAGCGGTATTCATCGAAAGGCACATTACTCTCGACAGGGCGATGTGGGGTTCCGATCAGGCCGCATCGGTGGAACTTTCAGGAATGAGAAGGCTGGTGTCGAATATCCGGGATATAGAAAAAGCTCTGGGTGACGGTGTCAAAAGGGTATATGAAGGCGAAGCCGCCGCCCGCAGGAAACTCAGAAGGTGCTGATGGTTATTTTGAATGGTTTGAAAAAGCGGCTATTGTTCGATATTTGTTCAACAGCCGCTTTTTTTTAACGGAATACATATTATCCCATCGATGAAGGGACATCTTGGCCACCTGTGTTTGTTTGTTCCTGAGCCTGATTACGGCACTGGTCCCGTCGTGTCGGGATCAAAATCCTCATCTGCCGGCTGCACGTCCCTTTTATTCTTTGCTGTCAGCCTTGTTTTCAAACTCCACACGACAATCGGCATAGCTTCCCGTGTTGTCTTTCTGCTTACCGCATTTCTTGCAGTGACCGCCTCCCGGCCGGCGTATGCGGAGGCAGCACCTGACGCACTGCGGGAGCGGATTGAAGAGTGGCAGATACTGGCACGCAACGGCGACCTGACTGCACAATTCAGCCTCGGAATGGCGTATTCCACCGGCAAAGGAGTCAGGCTTGACTCTTTCGAAAGTGTCAGATGGTTCAGGATGGCTGCGGAGAAAGGCCACAGAGAAGCGCAGTATAATCTTGGACTGGCGCTTGAAAAGGGTCGGGGTGTTTTCATGAACTATACCGAAGCACTCTTGTGGTATCGCCGTGCCGCGCTGCAGGATTATGCTCCTGCAATGAATGGCATAGGCATGATTTTTGAAAACGGGCTCGGTGTTCCACGAAATTACAGGGAATCCTTCAACTGGTTCTGGCTGTCAGCGGAGAAGGGGTGTGTGGAAGGGCAGTACAATCTCGGATCGGCATATGCCAAAGGCCGGGGAACAGCCCCGGACTATGCAAGGGCATTCAAATGGTATATGCTGGCTGCACAGCAGGGTTATGGCCCGGCACAGAACAGTGTGGGAATAATGTATCAATATGGACGCGGAGTGCCTCGCGACAATAACGAGGCGGCAAAGTGGTACCGTCTCTCCGCGGAACAGCGGCAGCAGGCAGTTCAGCCGAATTCCGGCAAACCCGGGGAGAGTCCCGATCGAGCTCAGCCGGAGATGACCGAGGCATCTCTTTCTGTTCGACGTGAAGCAATGCATAAAGAGGCTGTAGCCGCATACAGTCATGAAAAACAACACAAAACGTATGTTTTTGACCGGAAGAGAGTTGCTGCTGTGTCCGGGCGCTATCCTCCGAAACAGAAAACAAGTCCGGCTTTTGCCATGCCGGGAAGGGGAGGGGAGGCCGGGAAGTTCCCCCGACTGCATACAATCGTACCTGGAACAGTCGCTCATTTGCCAGCAGTTGCGGAACGGGATGCTGCCATCGAGGAAAACAGCCATGAAAAGGGACATGAAATGAGTTCCTTTTCCCGGAAGTTGCGTTATGAATCTTCAGGAAGCTACCGCCCGGTTTCGCCGCAGGGCGTTGCCGCTCTGCGTCGGTGGTCCGGAAAGGCAGACGAAATCAGGCCGGGAACAAAACGGACAGAGACAGCTCCGCATACTCCTGACAGCGTGGTGTCGACACTGAATACGCCTGTCGCTAAAAATACTCAGCCCATGCCTCCCCGGAAGAGGGACGTGCCTTCCGTAAAACCCGATGACGTTCTCATGCAATTCCGGTCGGCTGCAGAGAAAGGAAGTGCGTCGGCTCAATACGGTATGGGTCTGGCATTCGAAAGGGGTTCCGGTGTTCCCCGGGATTATCTGGAAGCCGCCAGGCGATACCGTCAGGCTGCGCTGCAGAATCATGCCGCGGCACAGAACAATCTCGGAATGATGTATAAAAACGGCCAGGGAGTGCCCCGCGATTTTACCGAGGCACTCAAGTGGCTGCTTCTGTCCTGTCGTCTGGGCAATGGCCAGGCACTGACCAACCTCGGCGAGATGTTCGAAAATGGCCAGGGAGTGCCCCGGGATTATGCCGAAGCAGTCAGATACTACAGGATGGCTGCAGCGCGCGGGGCAGCTCTTGCACATTTCAGACTTGGAGTGATGTACGAGTATGGCCGTGCCCTCCCGATCGACTATGCGGAAGCTTTCAGGTATTATCAGATCGCTGCCCGACAGGGGATTGCCCATGCACAGTACAAACTGGGAGAAGCATATGCGGCAGGAAGGGGGGTCGGACAGGACGGAAACAGGGCTTCCGAATGGTATGCAAAAGCCCGTAAAAACGGCTATCGGTTCCGGAATTAAACCAGGGATTTTTTCCGGTCTTCTCAGAGAATCCCGTATCATCTGAAACATGGTTATAACGGGGTTCTGTCAATGAAATGCAATGGAAAGCAGTGTGACAAATCGGTTCCGGTGATGGAATGACGGCGTCAATTTCTTCTGCTATCCTGCGTTGCCGGACACCAACATGGGATCATCAATGGTGAAAATTCCTTGATGTAATGGGCCGCTTCCGAGGTTCGTAATCATTGGTTGTATTGTTAGCCTACCGGGATTCTTTCGGGCAAGAGCATAAAACAGTACGATATTCTTTCTTTGCCGGTGTCAAGTCCGACTGTACGCAGCATATTTCCTGCTTGCATTTTCTTCGAGGCATTTTTGTTCAGTTCGGTACAAGGCTTCTTGCGGCTTTTCCATTCGAGGACTATCGTGGAATTGTAAAACAACTGCACGGATATCACCACCCCCCGATTTTCAGTTCAGTTATGATTCCTGAGCGCGAGCTATTCCTCCGTTATGGAAGGTCCGGCGTTCCGGCAGATGTGTATCAACGTTCTTGCAACGTCACGGTGATAGAAACACCCTTTGTTGTCGGCCCCCCTTGTCCGCTCGGGACTTTTCACGTCAAGAAAATCGAAATGAACACCGGTTCTGCCATGCCCGGACTTCATCGATGATTTTCGTCAAACCGCCCTTCTGAAATAATGCATGTACAGCGACCCATTTACGGATCAGTTGATCATTCAGTCCTTGCGTATTTCCCTTATTTTTGATGAAAAAGTTTGTTTTTCTTGATAGCTTTGTTTTATAAACTATAAGTATATATCATAGAATGATTTATTTTATTGTGAAGTGAAATGTAAGC
>JAAXVR010000057.1 GCA_013335405.1 Chlorobiaceae bacterium | reverse complement strand
ATATGCTGCATGGCTGAAATGAACGGTTCGGGTTTTCCCTGCCGAGTGAGCATACGCAGGCAATCCAGATATTCTTCTCTGAAAAGCGTCGGTACGATGATTCTGCTGGCGTTCACAACGGACAACTCCGCATTCATGACCAGTCGCGCGAGGCGCCCATTTCCATCGATAAAGGGATGCACTTCAGAGACGATGAACATCGCCAGCAGAGCGCGAGCCATACCTGGCGGGACTGATGGCAAGAGTTTACTCCCTTCGATCAGGGTTCCCCGGACGTTTTTCGGTGAGACGAACGTGGTGTTACCGGCAAAATTCTCCCGGTCTTTGAAATCGCCGGGGGACGCTTCAGGTCGTTCTTTCATGAGATCCGCGTGACGCTGCCGCAACTGATGCAAGACAGCTTCTCCTGGTGCCATCGACTGGTTTGACCACCCGCGATCAATGGCCTGCCTGAATACACCGAGAATGTCGTGAGAGTCTTTCGGGCGTTGGTCGATAATTTTCCCTTCAAGTACAATTCGCCTTGCTTCAGAGACATCGAATTCCGTTCCCTCGATGAAGTTGCTGAAATAGGACTCCAGAAACGCAAAATTGAAGCGCGCGTTTTCGCTTGAGGTTGATGACGGTTTTTGCATGAGAGGCAGTGCTCGTAATGTAGCGGCCAACGTTTCAAAAAGGGCCAAACGCCGAGCGTCAAAAGGTGTGCCTGCGGCCAGTGCTTGTCCTGCTGCAGTGGCGAGTTGGGCATTTTTTGTTCCGAGAATGCTTCCGATGAGGTCATGCAACACGCTGAATTCCTTCTCAAACTCCAGGGTGGCAGCAATAGTGCGAGCTTCATCCCTGATGCGGTTGAGAGCCTCAGGGCCTCTCGATTCGTAAATACTGATCAACCGTTCTTCGACGGCAACACGACCCATGGTTTTTCTGATCGCTCCACGACTCTGGGTGAGGTTTTCCATCAGCATGCGTGCTTGAGAGGGAAAAAATATGTTTCGTCCTGACATTGGCTGGTCACCTTGAACGTTACCGTGTCCCTTGACCAGAACGACTTGTAATCCCGGTAAATCGACAACCCTTTTGTAGCTGTAGCTGAGGTGCATCAAGCCATCGACGGGCATACCTCCACTGAAGGCACTTCGATAGCCGATGACCGAACCAGGGAAAAGAGCAGCGAGGACTCGTATTCTGTGCAAAGCAATAATTGCCGGCCATTCATCCTCAGGGCTGGCACTGAGAACACCAGTGACAATCCTCTTAAACCTGCCGGTTTTCAGGTGCCGTTGTGCAGCTCTTATCTCAGCATCATTGAGTTCTGCATAAAGGATCAGAGAGTCATCGACTGTCGTGTTTTTTAGCGATGTCTTCATTGTTTTGTTCTGAATGTCGCGTTATTCGTCCTAATGCGCATGATTTGTCGCAAATATCAACTTAAATAAATCCTTGAGAAATGGCAACTGTGTCGAAATAATTCTGGACAACTTTAAAAAGTATCATGATCTGAATTGAACCTGTCGTTTTGCCCTGAAAGGACAATGCTCCCTTCTGTCGCAGTTATGGGTTTTGCTGGAACGTCCGTGTAAAACGCCACGCCAGCGGTTCGGAGTTGAAGAAAAAAATAAGGCGACGGTGTCTCGCTACATTCGAGAGGCAATAGATGCAGGTGTAATAAAGCCGTTCGATGAAGACGCTGCCCGGAAGCTGATGAAGTACGTTCCTTTCTGGGCTTGAATTTTAATTGATGGGTAATTGATGCCAAAAGTGGTTGATGACTGATCCAGACATGACTGGCCCTGTTGTCCCACAACGTCATATTACGTGAGAACAGTCATCATATTTTATTGAGTCATTGCCATCAAAGAGGCAAAACAGGAGGGCAGGGAAGTAATTGTTTTTTTTATCCCGCACGTTTTCTTCTGAAATGAGAACCGGTTATCATATCGGTTTCTGTCGATGTGATCGATCGACTCTCTCTACTTCAATGTGTCGTACGTTAGTCGTGCCCAATCCTTACATTATCGTATCAGGTGCTTGCATAAAGAGAACGGTAAACGCGTTACGTCGCCGGTTCGGTTATGGAAAAGATTCAGTGTGCGAGATTTACGGAAGAGATCCTGCTGCTGGCGCTGGACGATGATACCGGCAATCTGCGTCCTCTGCCTCCCGATGTTTTCACTGGTGCCATGGCTGGAGCCATGCTGCTTGAACTCGCATTCAGCGGCCACATCGACAACGACCTTCAGCATGTGTTCCCTGTGGAGCAGTCGGCGCCTGTCGCGCCGCATCTGGAAAAACTTCGGGACACTCTTTCGGTTCAACCCGAAATACTCTCTTTGTCCTCTGCTCTCGCCATAGCGGTCATGCATGTGCCTGAATGCCTCGACATACTTTTCGGGCATCTCGTAGAGGAGAACACTCTCAAGCGGCAGCACCGGTTTATCACCACCAGCCCCTATACGTATACGAAATCCGACTGGACAAGGGTGATATGTCTTCGAAACCGAATACGCAATACGGTAACGGCAACGGACCTGCCGATGCCCGGGGATGCCGTGATTGTATCGCTGATGCATGCATGCGGCCTGGAATATCTTCTTTTTTCGACATCAGAACAGCAGCGGTACAGGGAGCGTATCGAACAGCTGGCAAGACTGGAACTTCTCGGCCAGCAGATGCATCGAGCGATCGGAGAGGTTTGTCATGCACCATTCGAACGAACTGCAGCGGTGTTTGCCGGTCTGGATGTGCAAACCATTGGAGCCGCTGCGGGCGGAGTGCCTGCCGTCATGGTCGCGATGGGATATGTCCGCAGGGAGCTGGGAGTGCGCCGCAGCGCGCTTGCCCTGAAGCGTATGAATCAGGACAACGGCTTCGATTGTCCCTCCTGCGCCTGGCCCGAGCCTGAAACCGGATGTTCCCGTTTCGAGTTCTGCGAAAACGGCGCAAAAGCCCTTGCCTCGGAAGCCACAGAGAAGAACATCGGTCCCGATTTCTTTGCGCGATGGAGCCTGGATGACCTTGCAGACCAGAGCGGTTACTGGATGGAACAGCAGGGCCGCATCACCCGTCCGATGCTGAAGCGTCCCGGTGACACCCATTATCGTCCCGTTTCATATCAGGAAGCATTCACGGTGATTCGCGACCGGCTGAATGCGCTCTCCTCCCCTGGGGAGGCTGTTTTTTATGTCTGCGGCCACGTCTGCAACGAAGCGGCGTTCCTGTTTCAGCTGCTTGCACGGCGGTTCGGCACCAACAACCTTCCCAACTCGGCCAACCTGTGCCATGAGCCATCCGGATTCGGCATGAAACAGTCGCTGGGTTACGGCAAAGGCGATGCCGGGCCTGAAGACCTTGAACAAGCCGGTGCCATCTTCATGTTCGGCCACAATCCCGGTTCCAACCATCCCCGCATGCTCAGATCGCTCCAGGCCGCCGCGCGAAAGGGAGCAGCGATTGTTACGGTCAACCCCCTGCCTGAAGCCGGGCTCTCGGGATTTGCAAACCCGAAGGAAATTGCCGGGCTTCTCGGCCAGTCCACAAGCCTTTCAACCCTGCATATCCCAATACGGATCAACGGGGATCTCGCCTTTCTTCACGGTATGATGAAACACCTGTTCGAAAGGGAAGAACGTTATCCCGGCTCCGTTTTCGACCATGCCTTCATCGATCGGTATACCACAGGTCTTCAATCGCTGCTCGACTCGCTGCGCTCATGCTCCTGGGATTTGATCGAGCAGCAATGCGGTATCGATCACACCGAAATTGCGCGCGCGGCGGAAATCTACATCGAGGCAGGTTCCGTTGTCGCCACCTGGGGCCTTGGAATCACGCAGCACGTAAACGGTACCGATACGGTACAGCACATCATCAACCTGATGCTGCTCGGTGGCAACATAGGACGTCCCGGAGCCGGACTCATCCCCATGCGCGGACACAGCAACATACTCGGTATTCGCTCCATGGGATGCGGTGAAAACATGGGCGAACCATTTTACCGCTCACTGGAGGAGCATCTGCATTTCACGGTGCCTCGAACCCCGGGACTCGGAGTCGTTCATGCCCTTGAAGCCATGCGGACCGGAGCGGCGAAAGTCTGCATCTCGCTCGGCGGTAACCTGGCAGCATCGGCACCAGACACTGCATTTGTTGCGGAAGCGTTGCGGGCATGCGATCTTACGGTCATCATAGCAACCAAGCTGAATCAAAGCCAGGCCGTAACGGGGAAGAGCTCCATCATCCTGCCGTGTCTCGGACGCAGCGAAATCGACACCAGGAACGGTAACCCGCAGTATGTTACCGTTGAAGACGCCATGGGATGTGTGCACGCTTCATGTGGATGCCTCCCACCGGCTCACCCTTCCATCATGGCAGAAACGCGGATCGTGGCCGAAATGGCTCATTCGCTGTTCGGCTCCGAAACCATTCCATGGCTCGAACTGGCTGAAGAGTACTCCGGGATACGAAAGATCATCGGGAACGTCGTGCCCGGCTATGACGGATTCTCCGAAAAAACCGATTGCCGGAAACGGTTCGTCATCCGCAATCCCCTGCGGGAGCGCGATTTTTCCTCTCTCGGCGGACGAGCCCTCTTCATTCCCAGGGCACCTCTGCCGAAAGATCCGGCTTCCGGCACGTTCACCCTCATGTCCATTCGCAGTCACGACCAGTTCAACACCACCATCTATGGACTGGATGACCGGTATCGCGGCATACGCAATCAACGCCGCATCGTTTTCATGAACAGGGTCGATATGGCCGAACGGAACATCGCGGCCGAACAGCCCGTGCGAATCAGCAGCAATCATGAGGGGCAGTATCGAACGGCCCCTCCCTTTCACGCCATCCCTTACGAAATTCCCCGAGGATGTGTTGCCGTCTATTTTCCGGAAGCCAACGCCCTCGTCCCGCGCCAGTCGCGCGACCGCCAGACAGATACGCCA
>JAAXVR010000006.1 GCA_013335405.1 Chlorobiaceae bacterium | reverse complement strand
GCTGAAACAGTAATGATAATATAGTGATTATCTGCTATTAAGAAGCGGATTCGGACGGAGAAACGCCATGAAAAAGATGTGCATCTCACTTGAAAGAAGAGAGTTACAGAAAACCGTCTGCCCCTGTTTGCTCCGCTTCCCGTCAATCACATTGCCTGCCTGCGGCAGCTGGCAGAAGGAGTTCTTCGGGATCGGCTCCTCTGCTTTCGACAAGAGCCCTCCCTCCCCAGAAACAAAGCAGAAAAGAAATGCATCGGACAACTTGAGGCTTGCTCCAGGAACAAAAAGTGAGTGCCCTCCGAGCTTATGGAGATGCAAAGTCAAATAAATGTAAGAATGGGCAATCGGTCCGATTCAGCCAACCGATGAACCGTCGGAGGTCGCATCTGCCCCGGCCAAGGTGTTCGCGTATGTTCCGGAATCCCGGGCCGGGAGTTGCAGCCCTGTCAGCATCACCTCAGCCGAGCGCAAGGCCGAGGTCTTCGAGCAGGTCGTCGCTGTCTTCGATGCCGACTGAGAGCCTTATGACATTTTCGGTGATCCCTGCCGCCTCGCGGTGCTCCCGGTCCATGGAGGCATGGCTCATGGTGGCAGGATGCTCGATGAGCGATTCGACGCCCCCGAGACTCTCGGCGAGGGAAAAAAGCTTCGTGCCGGTCAGCACCCGGTTCACATCCTCTATTGAACCATCGAGCTCGAAGGATACCATGCCACCGAAGCTCTTCTGCTGCTTTCTTGCAAGCTCGTGCTGCGGATGTGAAGGCAGCCCCGGATAGAACACCTGCTTCACCTTCGGATGGTTGTAGAGGAAATCCGCAACGGCCTGGGCGTTGCGTTCGTGTTCGCGCATGCGCAGGACGAGGGTCTTGATACCGCGAAGCACCAGCCAGCAGTCGAATGGCTGCGCGCAGGTCCCGAGGGCGTTGACGAGAAACTTCAGCTTCTGGTCAAGCTCTTCGCTGTTGGAGAGCACCGCGCCGCCGACCACGTCGGAGTGGCCGTTCAGGTACTTGGTCGTTGAATGCACGACGATATCAGCCCCGAGCTCGAATGGTTTCTGGCCATAGGGCGAAAGAAAGGTATTGTCCACAATGGTGAGCAGGCTGTTTTCCCTCGAGAGCGAGGCGACCCTGGCAATATCCACAAGGTTCAGGAGCGGATTGGACGGCGTTTCCACCCAGACAGCCCTTGTCCGTTCATTGACATAGGGAAGGAGGTTTTCCGCGGTCTGCAGGTTGACGAAATGGACCCTGATGCCGAAATGCTCCTCGACGGTCTTCATGAGCCTCGACGTACCGCCGTAGCAGTCGTCGGTGCAGATGATTTCGTCGCCGGTACGGAAAATGTTCAGCACAGTGGTGATTGCAGCCATGCCGGTCGTCACCGCCACTGCAGAGGAGCACTCTTCGAGGGCACAGAGGCTGTCTTCGAGCGCCTTGCGTGTCGGGTTGCCGCTCCTCGTGTAATCGAACCCCTTGTGCTTGCCGATATCCTCGAACACAAAGGTGGAACTCTGGTAAATGGGGGTCATGATGGCGCCGTAAGCCTTGTCGGGAGCGACTCCGGCGTGGATGGTGTCGGTCTGGAAACTCATGGATACCTCTCTCGTACATTGATGATTGTAAAAAAACTGATCAACGGAAAACAAAAAACCCCTTCCCTGATGAGCATGGAAGAGGTCTGAGCGAAACTCTGGTTGATTGGCCTGCCGCCGTGAAGCTGCCTGCCGGTTTTGAAAAGAGGATCCTTCTGAAAGCTCTTTTTCACTCATCTTTCTCCCTCTATGTCCTGAACAATGAGACATCCGGAAGTAGAACGCGGCACCGTGTTCCGTAGATGACGGAATCGGTTGTCAAGGTTTCGTCGGGTCTATTCCCTCCACCTTTCTTGATGATCAGAAAAACAAAGAACATGATTAACAATCGTTAATATATAATCCCGCAGGGAAACATGCAAACGAAAAAATATTCTGTTTTAATGGGACGGAAAATAACGAAGCGACAATCCTTTTTCACTGCACTGCCTTTCGAGCATCTCACGGGGCATCTATCTGTCTCAACCTCATCGGCACCATCTCTTTCTGTAACGAACCAGCTTGTCGAAATAGGACTCTTCTTCGCAGAGTATCGATTTGTAGCGATTCTGGAACAGATGGCCCGATCGTTGATGCCTCTTGTTGAACGATACCGAATATCCCGTCAGCACCTTGCGCATGAATGCCGGTAATCCCGCCGGACCGCTCCGTAATAACAGGTGCGCATGATTGGTCATCAGCGACCAGGCATAAATCACCGTTCCGGTTTTTTCGCTTGCTTTGCCGATACGGTCCAGAAAATCCACACGGTCGGCATCATCAAGATAAATCGCCTTCCGCTCAATTCCCCTCACCATCACATGATGCAACGCTCCCGGGGCATCCAGCCTCGCTCCTCTCGGCATAGCGCTTCTCCTTTTAACATCCCTGGCCAATGACCGCTCTTTATCGGTAAAAGAGGTAACGTTTCTTTTTTTTGACCTCGTTTCCTTACATCCCTCCTTACCTTTTATTTTGCGGTTTCAGGAATAGTAACTATCGTTAACTTAACTGGTACGATCCGGATCTCTTCCGGAACAATCGGCAGTCTCAGATAATCAAAACATGCAGCACTATGAAAAGACTTGCAAAGATGTTTGCGCTCGGCATCGCGCTGATGACACCGAATCTCGCACTGGCTTCGACCTGGACGATCGATCAGGACCATTCCAGTGTCGGATTTTCGGTAAGGCACCTGATGGTATCGAATGTAAAAGGCAGTTTTTCACGGTTCAGCGGGACGATGGCTCTCGGTGACAACGACATCACTGCATCGAAGGTTTCGGCCTCCATCGATGTGTCGTCGATCAACACCAACGTCCAGAAACGCGACGACCATCTGCGTAGCCCGGATTTTTTCGACGCGGCCAAATACCCCGGCATAACGTTCGTTTCGAAACAATGGATGCGGACGCCCGACGGGAAGTTGAAGGTTGCCGGTGACCTGACGATGCACGGCAAAACGCAGGAGGTCCTGCTGGACGTTGCACCGTTTTCCAATGAAATCCGCGACGCATGGGGCAAAACAAGGCGCGCTACGACGGCAACGGCCCGGATCAACCGCCAGGATTTCGGCATTACCTGGAACAAGGCGCTTGATGCTGGTGGCGTGACCATCGGCAACGAAGTCGATATCACGCTTGACATCGAACTTATCAAAACCGGTCAGTAGCCCCGGTTCCGCTGATGCAGGCCCGCTGTTTCATGATTTCCTTCGACCCCTGCTGAAACAGCGGGCCTGCCGTAATCCCGCCTCATTCTTTTCCGCACAGACCCAACGGCCAATCACTGTTATGGTTTTTGGAAACCCGCTTCACTTCTTGAGGGGCATCCCCTACCCCGGACTGGGATATTGACGGAATGTCTTTCAGTAATGGCAGGATCAAGGGGAGATCACAACTGCTAAAAAAATAACTTCACCATCGACATGACTGACGTCAGATGCTCCGGAGAGACTGTATTCCCGATGCAGGTTACGTACGTAATCGATGCAAAGGATATTCTGTAAAACCTCAGTCGTCAGACTTTGACTGATGTTGTTACCAGTACAATGCATATTCTGGCGGTAAAAATCCGTAAATTCTTTGGATGGAGCTGATCCCCGGACCGATACAATAATGAAGCTGCCGATGCCGCGTTTACACAAGGAGATACACAAATCCTACAGGATCGGATGGCTTCGCGCCGCAGTGCTTGGCGCCAACGATGGAACTATCTCAACCGCAAGTCTGATCATGGGCGTTGCCGCCGCCGGTGCACCGAAAAGCACCATTCTCCTGACCGGCGTGGCAGGAATGGTTGCGGGAGCCATGTCCATGGCGGCCGGGGAGTATGTCTCTGTCCAGTCACAGGCCGATACCGAAAAAGCGGACATTGCAAAGGAAAAACGTGAACTCGAAACCGAGCCGGAAGACGAACTGGAGGAACTGGCGGATATCTATGTGAGCCGCGGGCTCGATAAACCGCTGGCCATCAAGGTTGCCGAACAGCTCACTGCCCACGACGCTCTCGGTGCCCACGCCCGTGACGAGCTCGGCATTACGGAAACGCTTCGAGCCCGGCCGATCCAGGCTGCGGTTTCCTCAGCTCTCTCCTTTATCGCCGGAGCTGTAATCCCCATCGCTGCAGCTTTTTTATCGCCAGCAGACCTGATACCTGTACTACTGACTGCAACGGTGCTTGCCGCCCTGGTTCTGCTCGGAGGAACTGCGGCCTATGCTGGCGGAGCGCCGCCTGGTGGAGGTGCGCTGCGTGTGGCTTTCTGGGGAGCACTCGCCATGGGGCTCACTGCGGTTGCCGGAAGACTCTTTGGCGCTGCCGTGTAGCGCTGCAGACCAGCCCGCTGAGCTTGCATTGTGCAATGAACAGACTTTGGAGCAGGAGCACCGGGAACGCTTTTATTGCTAATGAGAAAACAGGAAAATGAACCCGGGACAGTTATTGTCATTCCCCTTCACGCGGCAGGACGACAATATTTCATATTTCAGGGATTTTATAGCAGAAGATTCTTGTTCTGATAAATGGTTGGATGTGTTGTCTACGATATTTTCTGGTTGCGAAGGGCGTCGAAAAATTTCGACGCCCTTTTTTATATCAGGCAGAGTGATTTTGTCTTGTTTATAATTGCATTACATCATACAGTTCTGTAAATTAATTAAAATTACAATGTTAGATTTTACCCCATAAAATCTGACCTGATCCCTCCACCCCCCGATAAACAGTATATAATGGCGATAGCTGAGATCAGTGACATGCATTTACTCACAGGCTGGATAACTTGCGTGTGCTGTGCTTATCTGTTTTTCGATCTGAAACTTCGAAAAAAGAAAAATAAGAGCTGACAGCCTTCGAAGAACTGCCAGGGCAAATCCAATCGACTTCATCACTCGTCCGCTCCATCTGCATATCGGTCCGCCTGGCAGGTTACGGGTAAATCGCCGATATGTATCACCGCATAAAACGACAGCAGGGGAAAGAAGATCCTCTCGTCATAAGTGTCAAATCCGAGAGATCGGAGTTCGGCAGCGCTATTGCGAAATGGGAGTATCGCAGAATGAATTGGAGAAAAAACAAAGCGGGAAGGGGACTTGCACGTCAGGCATCGACATAAAAAAAGCCGCTATTGTGTAGCGGCTTCGTTCCTGCACCGGGTCAGGTTCAATACCTTGACCGGAATGAGTTGCGGGAGGTAGAGTTATTGGTTTCCCTCGGCCTGGCCTCGTTAACGGTAATGTTTCTTCCGTTCATATCGGAATCGTTCAGCGAGGTGATCGCTTCTTCCGCTTCGGCTTTTGCCGGCATCTCAACAAATCCGAAGCCTTTGGAACGGCCGCTTGACTTGTCGATAATGACGTTCGCACTTGATACTTCTCCAAACGCTTCAAACATTCTCTGAAGGTCGGAATCAGTTGCGTTGTAATCAAGATTGCCTATGTAGATATTCATATAGTCACATAAATGATTGTGCTTTGATCAAAAAAGAAAGACAGTCAAATAACCAAAAGCACAAATCACTTGAGAGCTCTCAAGGCTAACAATTAGCCAGAACTTCTTTATACTCTTATTTCAATCGAAAAACAAATTATTTCTCAAAGTGCCTCAAAAAACTTTTTAGCCTGCTCAGCGATCTGCTCTGCATCATCTGAATCATGGATAATTTTTCTGGCTTCAATCCAGTCTGTATTTACCTCATTGAAGTATTTCAAAAGTTTTTCTCCTGTGAACAGACCTTCGGTCATTCCGGTGAACAATATTCTCCAGGCAATTTCCGGGTTTAAAACACAATCCGGATTTCCTACAAGCTCGAGACCGAGAAACCTTCCGAATTTTTCATAGTTGTCTCTCCAGGCAAGCGGGACATAACCGCGGCCTCGATATCGAAATCCGTCACCAAGAAATATATTCCCGTTGAGATATTCGTAGTTTCTGAAATGCTTGTAGTTTCCTTTTTCAGACACAGGGTGCATCGTATGCAATGTTTCATGCCATACCGTTGCAAGGATATAGGCTATCCATCTCTTATCTATTTCCGTCTGCTCGATTTTCGAAAGAAAATACGAAAAACCATCTTTCTGATTCTGGTTCAATGCCGTTCCCGCTATGGAAAACCGCACTATTGAAAGAACTCTTTCTTTATTGATCGTCATATATCCAGTTATTTGTCACACTTATCATAAAATCAACAAAAAGCCCAATTTATAAAGTAAAATAATAAAAGCTTCGGGAATCCGAAGCTTTTCATAAAACCAGTCAGACAAAGTCTTGTCTATAAAAAAAACCAGGGTGGAAACTTGCTTGCCCGATATTGCTGCCGGGCATCAATTCAGGATATGTGCTTCGAACCCTGATATATCCTTCGCCGGTCATGTCCTTGTCCCGAGCAGCAGAATGAAGCAAATGCATGAACGCTTTACATCTTATCTGTTCATGGAAAGTATTCCGCGTCCCGACAACATCTTTGTATCACTATTGTCCACTCCGTCTCGAAGGTCTCCCTGACGGTATCATCCGTCGGGGTCCAAGCTCGCCATTGCAGGAAAGCCGTAAATAACTGATATTGAAATAATGATATACAACCTTATCGGCACCCTGCGGACAACCGTCTCTAAAAAAACTGGTGAAGGACACAGCATGAAAAACAAGCTGCCCATCTGTTTTGCTTCTCTCGCGGCTGCGCTCTGCTTCTCCTTCCCGGTGTTTGCCGGCGAGCTCATCATCAGCACCTCGCCCGTAACGACAGCCGAAAGCGGCGCTGTCGGCGTAAAATTCTACGTGAGAAGCACTTACGCCAATTCGGTCAATGCTCGGGCCTCGATCACATCGAGCAAAGCGAGCTTATACGGCTATCCTCCTGGCTGACGTTCGCCGGCGTTACCTATGCATACCTCGAACCCAGAGTGATGCGTTCAAAGGAGAAAAAAAAGCGTCTGACTGAACAACTCCATGCCCTCCTCCTGCCAGACTCATCCGGCATTTCTTCGATTATTGCTTATGAGACGCCTGAAAAAATAAACCTCTGGCCGAAATACCTTTCTGACAAAGTCCGGGTCTTGAATCCTTTATCTCTATACATTTCAGCAACCGCATGCAAGCCTGCGAACTCCACCTGCATTGCGAAAACAGATACGTTGCCTGCGCTCCCGGTGACCTGCCGGAAAAAAACTTGCGATGTCATGAGTAACGGGGAAAGGGAAAGTAAAACGAGAGGCCGGTATGGATGGGTGGAATATGCTGTTGGTGGGTCGAGCCATGGAACAGGAAAATACCGGGTGGTCAATTGAAGGAGAAGTACCTCCGGGGCGCAACCGGATCCATGATACTTCCGGGTATTGGTCTGCTTGGAGGGTTCACACTGAAAACCGGGGACTGCCGTGTCTGATAAGGACATTGATCACAAGATCTTTATCATCATGGCAAAAGAATATCTCCTGAGTGACAGCATCAGAAGATGCATCCCCCTTTGTAACATGGCAAACACTCTTTTTAACAGAAAGAACCCGATCGCTCGGCCATTCGACGCGTATACAACCCGTCGAATCATATTGCAGACTTCCATTGACCCATCCGTCAAGGGTCAGATGCATCTCTTCCCATTCATCGCTTGCAGTCATTGTTGATCCTCAAGAGTATTGTTGTTGTGCTCCCGACATGAGCACCCCACAAGGAACCTGACGCGCTGAAACGCTGCTTACAGAGATGATCACACCGGTCTGCAGAAACAGGGGGAAAATAGTGCACCGGGGCGTGAGAGCTTGCATATCCGAGATGTTGAGGGTTAACAGAAACTGCTCAGGATAGCACTACGGGTAATATACGTAATTCGGATGGTAAATAGACAGAAATATGACAATCGATACGAGCAGGCGGTCATGAGTACGGATAGAAACCCTGTCACGAAACCCTCCTGCACAATCAGGTATGTCTTGACCGGTTGGTGGATATTGAGTCCGGGCTTCTCGTGCTGGCTGTTTCGAACACTGAAATGGTCCCTTTTTTTAAATCCCCACCTGTTTCGCAATCCGATCATTGTGGCGATCGAGCCTGATACGCTGAAAACCCTTATCTCACTCTGACTGAGTGTACGGGTATCGTTTCTGGAACGTTGAAAGGATTTCCGCAACTGTTTCCGGACACTCATGAATCCAGCACTTATCGATCAGTTCCGGACAGAACTGCAGAGGAAGGGATATAACCCAAAAACCCCTGATTTCTCAGGGGTTTTCAGACTTCACCGGTTTTATCCGGACAGGTCAAAAGTGGAGATGGCGGGAGTCGAACCCGCGTCCAGAACACTGCTCTACAAGGCTACCACACTCATCTCAGGTGTTCGTTGTTTCATGGAACGGAGCTACGCCTGTAAAGGCCGTTCCACTATCCCTGTGTTTACCCTTCCCCTTTCCAGGGATCAAGAAGAAGGAGCCTACTTGCGCGAACCGAAGCTCAAGCGCGGGTTATGCCATCCGCCGGATTCAGAGTAAGCGCATCCCCCGGCCGGACGATGGCTGGTGAGTTAGTTTATACTAATCAGGCAGCCATTGCATACGAATAATCGTCTGCATCTAATAGGTACATAGACTTCTTTAACGAGTCCATCCATGCTGAAACTCGGAGTGCAACCTTATATCACACCTGCCCTGTCGAAAGCCTGTCATCCCCATATGTTACAAAGAACAATTCCTCTCGAAAGCAGAGGTATATATGATTTTTCAACCAATACAACAACTGCCCCGCAGAATAAATTCCCTGCGGGGCGTTTTCGTGCGCTGCGTTCAGTTCAGACCGGGCAGCTCCGGCGAATTGGCGATAAGCTGGTACTCGCCCCCTTTCGAGCGTACCGTCCGGCTCCACATCCTCTCATACTCATCGCTGAATACCAGTTTTTGCGCCGCCTCGGCCGTATACCATGCCCCTTCCTCGAACTCGGTTTCGAGCTGACCGGCGGTCCATCCGGCATAGCCGAGAAAAAAGCGGATGTCGGACGGCTGTATGACCCCGGTATTGATAAGGAAACTGAGCTGGTCCTTGTCGCCGCCCCAGTAGAGCCCGGGGAGCACCTCGATCGAACCGTCTATGACATCCCCCCTGATATGGAGAAAATGCACCGTATCGACCTGTACGGGGCCGCCCATGTGCAGTACTTCTTCTATTTCCTCGAAACCCGTGATTGCCTCGCAGACCTTCACTTCCATAGGCCTGTTCAGGATAAATCCAAGCGAACCCTGCTCGTTGTGCTCGCACATGAGCAGAACGGTCCGCTTGAAATTCGATTCGAGAAGATTTGCGGAGGCTATAAGCAGTCTGCCTGCTTTGAGTTTTTCAAATTCATTTACCATTCGATATTTCAGGTTTTTTTCTGAAGATAATCGAGCACCTCCTCCACATGTTCGGTCGGCTTGACTTTAGGCCAGACCTTTTCAATCCCCCCCTGTTCATCCACAAGGTAGGAAACACGGCTGGTGCCCATATACTCACGTCCCATGAACTTTTTTGGTCCCCACACTCCGTATGCTTCGACAATGCTTTTTTCCGTATCGGCCACGAGCCGGAACGGCAATTGAAACTTGTCTGCAAACTTCCGGTGTTTTCCTTCGCTGTCCACGCTCACACCAAGGACATCAACCCCTAATTTTTTAAATTTAGGCAAATTATCGCGAAAAGCACAAGCTTCCGCAGTACACCCCGGCGTATCGTCTTTTGGATAGAAATAAATGATAACCTTCCGTCCGCGGTATTCTTCGAGAGTGACGATCTTGCCGTCCTGGTCTATTGCCGAGAATGATGGTGCAGGGGCACCCGGTTCGAGTAATTTCGGTGACATGAATGAAACTAATTCCGGTTATTGAAATGTTCACCCTTCTAAATGTGACGTTTTTATTAAAAGTTTCTTTTACCGCATGAAACCATACCTTTATTGTCCTGTATGCGGAAAATCTCTTGAAAAAGGATTTATCGACGGCCGCGACCGGATGTTCTGCACGTCGTGCGCATGGATCCATTACGTCAATCCCCTGCCGGTAGCCGTTGCCTATACGCTTAACCGCAGCGGTGAACTGCTTCTGGTGAGACGAGGTCAGGAGCCTGCACTGAACGAATGGGCACTGCCGGGAGGATTCCTGGAGGCGGGAGAGGAGCCGCATGAAGGGTGCCTGCGCGAACTGCTTGAAGAGACATCCCTGCAGGGAGAAATCGACGGTCTCATCGGGGTCTATCACAGGGAAGTCGAGATGTACGGATCACTGCTCGTCGTCGCCTATCGGGTGACCGTGGCCGATGATTCGATTACCATCAATCACGAGCTCTTCGAAGCAGGGTTCTATCCTCACGACATGAGACCCGAAGTACGTATCCCGCTTCATCGCACAATCATCACCGATGCTTCGTCCCCAGTGGTTACTTCCCCCGGCCGGGAGGAATAGAATACCCCTCAGTCATTGCCACCCTCCTCCAAGAACCTTGTAGAGGTCGATCAAATTCACAAGGTTCTCCTGACGGACCAGGATTTCATTCTGCTGCGCTTCGTACAGCGATCGCTGTGCATCCAGCAGGACGAAGTAGCTGTCGATGCCGTGATCGTATCGGGCTTTGGTAATCGCACAGGCGGTTTCGGTCGCCCTTTTCAACTCCTGCTGGGCTTTCAGCTGTCCAGTGTAGGTGGCGCGGGCCACGAGAGCATCGGAAACTTCCCGGAAAGCGGTCTGCACAGCCTTTTCATATTGTGCAACCGCAATATCCCTTTTTGTTTTCGCCAGCCTGAGGTTTGCCATGAGCCGCTCACCCTGAAAAATCGGAAGCGTTATCTGGGGGATAAAACTCCATATCCCGTTCGGTCCGGACGAAAAAAGACCTGAAAGTGAGCTGCTGGCAAATCCTGCCGAACCGGTAAGGCTGATAATCGGGAAAAATGCCGCCCTTGCCGCTCCGATATTGGCGTTTTCCGCTTTCAGAAGAAATTCCGCCTGACGGACATCCGGACGGTCGAGCAGAACACTGGACGGAACTCCTGCTGGCAGCGTTTCCATAACACTGACAGAAGAGAGGCTTTCCGGCTTCAACAGTTCCGGTTCGATTTCCTTTCCGACCAGAAGCGTCAGGGCATTCCTGTCCAGCCCTGCCTGGCGCTGATATCTGGCCAGACTGGCCCGTGCGCTTTCAACCAGGGAGGCAGCCTGGACCATATCCAGTCTTGACCTGGCTCCGAGCTCGAAGCTGCGCTTGATCAGGTCGCTGGAGTCCTGTCGGGTCCGGAGTGTTTGTTCGGTCAGCTGAAGGAGCTCGGTATCGGCAAGATAGGCGAGATAGGCATTCGCCACTTCGGCCACCAGGGTTATCTGGGCGGCTCTCCTCCCTTCTTCCGTTGCGAGGTAACGGTTGAATCCACCGGAGCTTTCGCTGCGGATCCGACCGAAGAGATCGAGCTCATAGGCAGTTGCTCCCAGACCTGCTGAAAAGGCCGAGGAGGTTTCAGGTTGTCCGGTGCCGCTGGTGCTTTCGGACAGCCGCTGACGGGTGAAACTGCCGGATGCACTGATCGAAGGAATAAGCTCGGAGCGCTGAATACGGTAGGTATTGCGCGCCGCTTCGATATTGAGTGTCGCTATCCTCAGGTCGCGGTTGTTCTCCAGTGCGCTTTCGATAAGTAATTGCAGTTTCGGCGATCTGAACATGCTCCGCCAACCGACAGCCGTTGCAGGCAGTTGTCCGGCGGATTCCGCAGAAGGCTGGACACCAGCCGCCGAAACTGCCGGCCATTGCTGGGCGACAGGGGCTGGGGGGCGTACGTAGTCCGGCGCCATCGAACAGGAGGCAAGCGCAAGTGATACAAGGAAAACGGAAAGAAGCGATTTACCGGTCATGGGTATCCCCCATCTCTTTACTGGTTGCGGCCGGGGCTTGTAAAGGCGTTCCGGACAGGCGTGACTGCACGAGAATGTAGAACAATGGAATAAAGAAGAGGGCAAGGACCGTACCCGACAACATGCCGCCGATCACGCCGATGCCGATGGCGTGCTGGCTTGCCGAACCGGCACCGGACGAGAATGCAAGCGGTGTAACCCCGAGAATGAATGCCATCGATGTCATGACGATCGGACGAAGACGCTGCCCGGCCGCCGTCAGGGCCGCCTCTTTCAGGTCCATGCCTTTTTCATGGAGGGATTTGGCGAACTCCACGATAAGGATTGCGTTTTTGGCGGTCAGTCCTACGGTGGTGAGGAGACCGACTTTGAAATAGACATCGTTGGAAAGGCCGGCGAGGAATGTCGCCAGAACCGTGCCCAGCACTCCGAGCGGCACGACAAGCATGACGGCCAGCGGCACGGACCAGCTTTCATAGAGAGCTGCAAGGCAGAGGAAAACGAAAAGCAGCGAAAGCGTATACAAGAGCATCGTCTGCTGTCCTGCAGCCCGCTCTTCATAGGAAAGGCCTGTCCACTCGATACCGAAACCTTCGGGAAGCCCTGATGCCAGTTTCGCCAGTATGTCCATGGCATCGCCCGAACTTACGCCGGGTGCCGGGGCACCCTGGATATTCACCGACGATATACCGTTGAACCTGTCCAGCTTTGGCGACCCGTAGCTCCATCGACCGCTGGAGAATGCCGAGAACGGAACCATGCTTCCTTCGGCGTTGCGTACATGCCAGATATCGACATCTGCAGGGTTCATGCGGAAAGGGGCATCGCCCTGCATGAACACTTTTTTGATGCGCCCTTCATGGATGAAATCGTTGACATACGACGATCCCCATGCGGTCTGCAGCGTTGTGTTGATATCGGCGATGGAAAGACCGAAAGCGCTCGCCTTTTCGCTGTCGATATCGATCCTGTACTGGGGCACATCTTCAAGTCCGTTATGCCGGACACCCATCAGGGCGGGATTTTTTGCCGCCGAATCGAGGAGCCGGGTACGTGCAGCCATCAGGGCTTCGTGGCCTTTGCCCTTGCGGTCGACAAGCTGGAAATCAAAACCCGATGCATTGCCGAGTTCCATGACCGCTGGCGGGTAAAACGCGAATATCATGGCGTCCTTGACACTTGAAAGGGCTCCCATGGTGCGGCCGGCTATCGAAGTGACATGCTGCTCTTTTTTCCTGCGCTCGCTCCAGTCTTTCAACTGCACGAACCCCATTGCCGAGTTCTGGCCCTGACCGGCAAAACTGAAACCGGTTACGCTGAAGACACTCTCGACAACATCTTTTTCCTGGTTGAGCAGATACTTCTCCATGACTTTCACGCTTTCGAGCGTCCGCTCCTTCGTCGCTCCGGAAGGCGTTGAAAGCTGCACGAACAGGAATCCCTGGTCTTCATCCGGGAGGAACGATGTCGGAATACGCATGAACAGAAGACCAAGCAGCAGTAGAACCAAACCGAAAGCAGTCATCGAGCGTCTGACCCTTCCGGTCATTTTCCCCGCACCGCTGACATACGCTTGCCGGTTTCGGTTGAAAAATCCGTTGAAGCGCTCGAAAAAGCGCCCGGCGATACCGCTGCCATACCGATGCCCCCCTTTCTTCAGGGGCTTGAGGATACTTGCACACAGAGCCGGGGTCAGAATAAGAGCGACCAGGACCGAAAGCACCATCGCCGAAACGATGGTGATCGAGAACTGGCGGTAGATCGTCCCGGTGGATCCCTTGAAGAATGCCATAGGCACAAAAACCGCCGAAAGGACGAGGGCGATGCCGATAAGGGCGCTGGAAATCTGCTGCATGGATTTCCTTGTTGCCTCCAGTGGAGAGAGATGCTCCTCTTCCATGATCCGCTCGACGTTCTCGACAACGACAATGGCGTCGTCAACCAGCAGGCCGATGGCAAGCACCATGGCGAACATGGTGAGCGTATTGATCGAGAAGCCGAAAGCCGAAAGGATACCGAACGTTCCCAGCAGCACTACCGGCACCGCAATGGTGGGAACCAGGGTCGCACGGAAATTCTGGAGAAACAGGAACATCACGAAGAACACGAGTACGATGGCTTCCAGGAGGGTATGCAAAACCCCTTCGATTGAAGTTTTCACAAAAGGGGTCGTATCAAAAGGGTAGACGACCTGAATGCCGGGCGGAAGCAGAGGCTTCAGCTCAGCCATTTTCGCTTTTACAAGGTCGGCTGTTTTCAGAGCATTCGCTCCGGTTGCCAGCGTTATGGCCATACCGGCAGCAGGTTTGCCGTTGAAACGTGATGTCATGTCGTAGTTCTGCACTCCGAGCTCTACACGCGCGACATCCCTGAGACGGACCTGTGAACCGTCGGCATTGACCTTCAGCATGATGTTTTCAAAATCCCCGACACTTTTCAGGCGCGATTGGGCCGTAATGGTGGCGTTCAGCTGTTGTCCGGGAACGGAAGGAGTTCCCCCGAGCTGACCGGCGGACACATCGGTGTTCTGGGCAGTGATCGCCGCCTGGACTTCGGTTGTCGAGAGGTTGTAACTGTTCAGTTTGTGAGGATCGAGCCAGATGCGCATGGAGTATGGCTGACCGAACACCTGGATGTTCCCCACCCCGGGAACCCGGCTCAGGGGATCGAGTATTCTGGAGTTGAGGAAATCGTTCATGGCGAATTCGTCAACGCTGCCGTCATTCGAATAAACACCGACAACCATCAGAAAACCAGTGTCCCCCTTGGTTACTTTCACCCCCTGCTGCTGGACCTGCTGTGGCAGGTTCGCCATGACGGACTGCAACTTGTTCTGCACCTGGACCTGGGCGATATCGGGATCGGCTTCAGGCTCGAAAGTAACCGTAATGGTCACATTGCCGTTGGAGTCGCTGTTGGCGCTGAAATAGCGGAGATGGTCGATACCGGTCAGCGACTGTTCGATAACCTGCGTCACGCTGTTTTCGACCGCTTCGGCGGAAGCCCCCGGATAGGACGCACTGATATTGATGGTCGGCGCGGCAATGCGGGGATACTGCTCGACCGGCAGGGTCTGGACTGCGATGAACCCCGCGAGCATGATGCAGATGGATATCACCCAGGCGAAAACCGGCCGTTCTATGAAAAATCCCGACATGAGAATAATGCTTGAATGAATGAATTATTTCACAGAAACGGCAGGAAGTACCGCTTCTACTGTTTTCACGTCCATACCCGGCCTGATTTTCATGACCCCTTCGTAAACGACTTTTTCTCCTTCCTTGAGCCCGCCGGAGACAAGCCACCTGTCCCCGATAATTTCCGTCACGACAATCGTGCGCGGGTTGACTTTTCCGTCCTTTCCGACAACCCAGACCGAAACAGAACCGTCGACATTCCTTGCTGCAGATTTCTGGGGCACGAGAATTGCCTTTTCCTCCCTCCATTCTTCCAGCCGTGCATGGACAAACATGCCGGGAAGAATCGCGTGGTCCGGGTTTGGAAACAACACCCGCAGAAGGACCGTTCCTGTTGTCGGGTTGACGGTCACATCGGAAAACTTCAGTGTTCCGGGCAATCCGGCAGGTTTTCCGTCCACCAGGAGGCGAACGGCAGATGAAGGCTTGCCGGAACCTCCCGATTTCAGTTCGGGATGGCGCTCGCGCATCTGCATCATTTCTTTGCTTGACCGGGAAACATCCACATAAATTGAATCGAGCTGCTGAACTACGGCAATCGCAGCAGCCTGACCGGCATTGACAAGTGCTCCTTCCGTCACCTTCGATTGCCCGATGCGGCCTGATATCGGCGACATCACCCTGGTATAGTCGAGGTTGACTCTCGCGGTCGATACCTCTGCCTGTGCGATAGCGACTTCGGCTTTATTCTGTGCAAGACTTGCCCTGACATCATCGAACTCCTGCCTGCTGACACCGCCGATTTTCACGAGTTCGGTGTAACGTTCAGCTTTGGCCTGAACAGACTTCACGTTCGCTTCAGCCCTTCCGAGAGCGGCCCGGGCGCTGTTGAAAGCTGCCTGCAAGGGAGCGGGGTCTATCTGGTAGAGCTGTTGACCCTTCCTGACCATGCCGCCCTCCTCAAAAAACCGCTTCGTAATGATACCGCTGACCTGCGGGCGGATTTCCGCCATACGCAAGGCCGATGTCCGTCCGGGAAGATCCCTGGTCAGGAGTACCGGCACGGTCCTGATGGTTACGACACTCACCTCCGGTTTCATGGCCATATCCTGACCACCCGGTCCTTTCGGCCACAGATACCACCCTGCGATTACTGCGGCGAGGATTCCCGCGACGATAAAATACCTTTTCATGATTGAACCGATCCTTTGTCTGAATTTTGAATGGCATGCGTCTGATTTTCCGGATAGCTCGCATACATCGTCCGGATTTCCTCCGCAAACGAAAGACGCTCCCGGTCGCTCCACTCCATGAGTCCGAACCATTCGGGACATCCGAACCCGAGAAGGGCGAAATAGGCCAGGCGGGCAACCCGGGGTTTCGCACCTGAAGTCATAGCCTCAAGATCATAAAGCACCCAGTCACGCATTTTTTTCCTGATGCTCATTTCGCTTGACATCGAGGCGGTAATCGCCATGGCAACCGCTTTTTCACTTTCATCGGGGATATGTTCCGCTGACCGGATGCGCGCGAAAAGTTCAGGATGCGGAGTACCGGAGGATGCTTCGAGTTCGATCCTGCGACGATCGATGTCCCGTTTGAACTGGCGGTCGACAAGGGCCTCGAGAAGAGCGGTTTTGGATTTGTAGTCATAGACCACACGGGTCTTGCTGATCCCTGCTTCCCTGGCCACGGCATCGATAGAGAGGCGGGACACCCCGAGCTTCATGACAACTCGCTCGATGGCGTCCAGTATTTCGTCCGTCGTAACTTTTTTGATCCTGGGCATGTTGCTATCTCCTTTTCCCGATTGCCTGTATTTAAGAACGATCGTTCTTTTATGCAAATTATTTCTCGAAATGATTGCAACGATCATGAAAACAATCGAACGATTCCTCGAACTGCAACCTTGCCCGGGAATGCGGTTTACGCTGCCATTCCATCATCCCGCAATGATCGTCTCCCTTGACATTGGTTCGGGAATTGTTTAACGTTTAGGTGGTGGTTTTACAGGCAGATAAGTCAATCAGTTCAAAGGGGGGATTATGGAAAGTACCGTTAATGCCAGCAGGGAACTCCTGCACCGCGTATCGAGGAAAACGCTGCCGGGCCTCGCTTTCGTGAATCTGGGAGCGCCGAAGGCTCCGTACGGCAGAAACATGACGAAGTCGTCGGCCGACTGCGACGGCGGTTGCGGCGGCCAGTGCCTGTCGGGCTGCAAGGACGAATGCATCACGGTCAGCAAAAACTGATCCGTCACTTTTCATTGCGGAAAACCAGGGCCGGGTTGCAGCGATTCAAAAACTGCAGCCCGTTTTTTTTCAAGCACACCCGAAGCAGCCATGAGTGAAACCATCGCCAGACCGCCGGCCGTCTGGCAGGAATCCGTCGCGAAAACGGTCACCTTCATGGTCACCGAAGACTGCCAGCTTCGCTGCGGCTACTGCTATTTCTCCGGAAAGAACTCCCATGGGAGGATGCCTTTCGAAATAGCCGCGAAATCGGTCGATTACCTCCTCTTTCACCCTGAGATATTCAATGAAAAAGCGGTGGTCTGGGATTTCATAGGAGGAGAGCCTTTCCTCGAAATCGACCTCGTCGACCGGATCTGCGACTATATCACAGAAAGGCAGGAAGCGCTGGAGCACCCCTGGAAAGAGAACTTCCGATTCAGCTTCACCACCAACGGCATCCTTTACGGCAGCGAAAAGGTCCAGGCATTCATCAGGAAAAACCTCCCGAACCTCAGCATAGGCGTCACCATCGACGGTACGCCCGAAAAACACGACATGCACCGGATCTACCCTTCAGGGAAGGGTTCCTATGCCGATACGGCATCGAACATACCGCTCTGGCTCTCCCAGTTTCCCGGCGGCAGCACCAAGGTCACGGTTTCCAGCCCCGATATCCCGTTCATTGCAGAAAGCGTCCTGCACCTCTACAGCATGGGCATCAGGCATGTGAGCATCAACGTGGTATTCGAGGATGTGTGGAAGAAAGGCGATGACCGTCTTTTCGAGGAACAGCTCGTCGCCCTTGCGGACCGTATTGTCGAACAGGGATTGTACCGTGAGCATACCTGCTCTTTCTTTTCTGAAACCATCGGGCAGCCGCTGATCGACAGCCACAACTGGTGTGGTGCAGGCAGGATGCTCGCTATCGACGGAAGGGGAAACTTTTATCCATGCCATCGCTTTACCCCTCCCTCGCTTGGAAACCGGCAGGCCATATCCCTGGGGAACTGCTTCGATGGCCTCAACAGCAACCGTTTGCGCCCCTTCCTTTCGCTCGACAGATTTTCTCAAAGCCCTGGAGAGTGCATGCGGTGCGAAATCGCATCGGGATGCGCCTGGTGCCAGGCAGTGAACTACGACACTGCGGCAAGCCCGACGGTTTTCGAGCGAGCAACATTC
The DNA here is from genome assembly GCA_013335405.1 of Chlorobiaceae bacterium. Taxonomy (GTDB): domain Bacteria; phylum Bacteroidota; class Chlorobiia; order Chlorobiales; family Chlorobiaceae; genus Chlorobium. Next base: position 80,023 of record JAAXVR010000006.1, on the reverse strand, counting down.
CTTTGTGGCATGCACAAGGCAAGGGTGAGGGCGAACAATCACTACCTGTATAAACTTGAAAAGGCTCTCAGCTGCTCTGCATGATACACTACCTTATCGTCATCCTCGAACACAACGCGGTCCCGTTCTGCAGTTACGAAACCATCCCGGCGGAAGCCAATGCGCTGATCCCTCTCGAAACGTTGCAGGAAGCGGTAACGCATGCCATAAGAAACAGGATGTCGATGAGCTTCCTCTATGGGAGGACCCCTTTGCCCGAAACATATCATGACCTGATAGAGAGCGTCGAACACGTGAAAATAATGCCTCCCGAGATGGCCACATGCTCCGAGGAGGCCGTGCCGGTCATCGATGCCTGCAGCCATGGGAGCATGGTACTTCCGGGAGCGAGCCGGACGCGCAACGTCATCCTGCGCATCGGGAGCGGAAGCATCGACCTTCTCGGGCAGCTTGCCGGAACTCTCCGGGGAAGGTTCAGGCGCCTGAACATCATCCTGGTGGATACCGGCAATTTGACAGCACCCCTCTTCGAACGTTACGAAAAACAACTCCACATCGTCAGGGAATATCTCGAGGAAGAGTACCTCGGCGGCAGTATGCCGGAAGTGAGCGTCATTACCGACAGACCTTTCCTCGTGAACATGAACAACTGCAACGCAGGTATCGAGCACCTGACCTGCGCTCCGGACGGGAAGCTCTATGTATGCCCTGCCTTTTATTACCATCGCCCGGAAACCTCGCTCGGGACTCTTGACAAGCTCCGCGAATACCGGCACTCAAATCTGCTCGAACTCTCCCGGGCACCGATCTGCCGCAACTGCGACGCCTATCACTGCAAACGGTGCATCTTCCTCAATGGATCGCTGACCCTCGAACTGAACACCCCTTCGAGCCAGCAGTGCGTCGCTTCGCACCTCGAACGTGAAGTTTCGCGTGTTTTCCTCGAAAACATCTCCGATTGCCTGCCGGAATGTGCAAAACCCGCGCCGATTCCCGCGCTCGATTACCAGGACCCCCTCACCCTCATCTGTGACAGGAGCATAAGCGAAGAGAACCGCGACAGGCATTTCGCCGCACTGCTCTCGAAACCGATCGAGCACCTTCCTGCTTCCGAACTGCTCCTGCAGATTTACCGCTCCGAACCCCGGCTGATCAACAAGCTGAAGGAGTTTTTCCGGAACCATCCGGCAGCTGAAGCAGAGGAATAGAAAGGCCACCGAAACACCCCGAGTGAAGCACCATGGCAAACCACAACACCGGCTCACAGTCAACAGCGGCATTCCTGAGGCGCACCCTGGTCTACCTGAAACCCTACAGACTGCTCGCAGCGACGAACATTCTCTTCTCCCTGCTCACGATCGGATTTTATTTCGCTTTTCCGCAGATCACCCAGCAGATCATCGACGAAGCTATCGAAGGCAAAAACATCGCGCTGCTCTATCCTTCGGTGCTCGTCCTTCTTGGCGCATTCCTGCTCTGCGGCATATCGAACTCCCTGAGGATCATCGTGAACACCCGGTTCGGTCAGCAGGTGATTTACGACATGCGCTGCGAAGTCTATCGTAAACTTCAGCTCCTTCCCGTCAGGTATTTCGACAACCGGGCTTCGGGCGACATCATGACCCGAGTCATCGAGGACGTTGCCGCCGTCCACCGCGTGCTTGTCGACGGGTTCGAACGGGCGGCGACATCGTTGCTGAGCATAGTGGTGATATTCGTCATTCTGCTCTTCAAGAACGTCACGCTCACGATGCTCGCCCTCCTTCCCCTGACGCTTTCGATTGCCGGCGCTTTCTGGTACACCCTGACGGCACGGAGCCGCTATCGCGAGCAGCGCAAGGCCATCGGCGACATGAACGCGCTGCTCATGGATAACCTGCAGGGAATCCGCCAGATCAAGACCTTTGTCCGGCAGGAACACGAAAGTCGCCGTTTCGCCGCGCAGGCAGGCGAGCTCCGAAGGAGTACCGTCAACGTGATGAACGTATGGGCACTCTACTCCCCCGCCATGACATTTGCCGGTTCTCTCGGTATGGTGCTTGTCCTCTGGGCAGGCGGCCCCATGGTGGCAGAGGGAAAGATGTCGATGGGAGAACTTGTGGGCTTCATTTTCTACCTGACGCTGTTCTACGAACCGGTAGGTCGCATCGACGGGCTCAACCAGATGCTGCAGTCCGCCCGCGCGGCATACGACAGGGTCTTCGACATCCTCGACACGGAGGAGGAAAAGCCATGGAGCAGCGCATCGGCGACACTGGAAACTCCGGTCAGAGGGGAGGTCCGGTATGAACAGGTTTCATTCAGCTACCGTGAGGGCCTTCCGGTGCTGAAACATATCACGCTCTCTGCGAAACCCGGCGAAACGATTGCAATCGCAGGGCCGACCGGCTCGGGAAAAACTACCCTCGTAAACCTGCTCGCGGCATTCTACAAACCGTCTTCCGGCCGGATAACCATAGACGGCGAGGATATCGCCTGCCTCCATCCCGATACACTCCGCAACCAGATAAGCATCGTCAGCCAGGAACCCTTCCTCTTCAACGGTACGCTCCGGGAAAATATCCTCTACGGCAGGCCCGGCGCTTCGGAAGAGGATATGCTGAAAGCCGCCCGGGACGCAAACTGCCATGCGTTCATCAATTCGATGCCTGAAGGATACGCGTCCCTTGTCGGGGAACGCGGAGTGAAACTCAGCACCGGCGAAAAACAGAGAATCAGCATAGCGCGCGCCCTCCTCAAGAACGCTCCGGTACTCATCCTCGACGAAGCCACGGCAAGCGTCGACACCGAAACGGAACAGCTCATCCAGGATGCGCTCCAGAGACTCATGAAAAACCGCACCTGCTTCGTCATCGCACATCGCCTGAAAACGATCCGCAATGCCGACATGATCCTCGTGATGCATCACGGCGAGATCACCGAACGGGGCTCCCATCGCGAACTCATGGAGAGGGACGGAATCTATGCGAAGCTCTGCATGATCGGGGATGCCGGGCTGGATGATTAGCCGGTCACGTTGCCGGAATGAGCCGCGGGCATGATGAGGCTGAAGACCGATCCCTGGTTCAGGCGGGACCGTACCTCGACATTGCCTCTGTGGGTAAGCATGATATGCTTGACGATCGAAAGGCCGAGGCCTGTACCTCCGTACTTGCGGGAACGGGCCTTGTCGACCCGGTAGAAACGCTCGAATATTCTTCCGAGGTCCTGCTGTGATATGCCGATACCGTTGTCCTCGACTTCGAGTCGCACATTTTCCCCGCTCCTGAAGGCATTCACCCTTATCCGCCCGTCACGTTCATCTACGTATTTGACGGCGTTGTCAAGGATGTTGCGCACCGCGATTTCAAAATAGGCCGGATCGGCCTGTACCTTCGGCAGATCTTCGGGGATCCTCATTTCAATACGGATTTCCTTCTCCTCGATCTGCCTCCTGAGCAGCATCAGTGATTTGCGGACCGTTTCACCGATACTGACCTCGGTGAAACGGTATTCGATGCGCCCTGACTCGATCTTCGACAGGTCGAGCACATCGTTGACCAGAGCGGTCAGCTGCTCGCTTTCCTTGAGGATGATCTGCAGGAAAGCCGTCGCGTGTTCCGGGTCGTTCACGGCACCTTCGAGCAGGGTCTCCGTATATCCCCTGATGCTGCTGAGCGGAGTGCGCAGCTCGTGCGATACGCTGGAAACGAAATCCCTGCGCATGCGTTCGAGGTTGCGCAGTTTCGTGATATCGTTGAGTACGAAAACAATGCCTTCAAACATGTCATCCTTTATGATAGGCATGGTACTGATCTGCATGATGCGCGGCCCCCGGTCGGTCATGAGGGATACCTCTTCCTTCAGCAGTTCGGACTTTTCGGCATGGGTCCCTTCGAGGAGTTCTCGCAGACCCCGGTCGGCAAGGTTCCTGAGCGGCCTCGACTTCAGCATGGCCCCCTTGATGCGGAATTTTCTCGATGCCGCAGGATTGACAAGGATGATATCCCCGGCGGCGTCGGTAACAATAACCGCTTCGCGGATGCCGGAAAAAGCCGCACGGTACCATTCCCCGCTCCACCTCCTGCTGCGGACCTCTTCGCTCATGACATTGAAGGCCCGGGAGATGATTGCGGTCTCGATATCCCGTTTATCGGGGAAAGTGCCCGATAAATCCCCTTTTATCCTTTTTTCCGCTATTTCGGCAAGACGCCGGAGGGGAATGGTGGTCGCGAACGCTATAAGAAAACCTGCGAGCAGTGAAAGTGCGAGCATGAGCGGCAGAAGCTTTTCAAGGTCATTCTTTATGCCTGTACCGAAAATGCCCAGATTATAGAGCGGTCTGGAAAAACGAATGACTGCGTAAGGGCGAGGAGATCCGAGAGGTGCAGCCATGTAGAGCATTTTCACCCCGATAGTTCTGCTGTATCGCGAATCTTCGCCGAACCCCTGTTCAAACGCCAGCTTCACCTCTGGGCGGCCGAGATGGTTTTCGGCGATCTGAAGTTTTTCATAGGGAAGCGAAGAGTCTCCCAGGAGATTCCCCAGGGTATCGATGATGGACACCCTGATATCGAGGGCACGCCCGATATCAGCCGCCGTTGCCTGCACATGGTGAGGATCGCTCCACCATGCAGGTTTTTCCGAAAACGTCAGGGTATGGGCGAGAACCTCCCGCCTGAGTTCGCTGCGCATTGAATCGCTTAAGCGCTCTTTCATCTGCAGGCCGAGGAGCAGTGCGCATGAGAAAACCACGATGAAAACGGCTGCTCCGATGAGTCCCCCGAGCCTGATGGATGCTTTAACCTTCATTGCCGGAGCTTTCGTCATCCTCGAACTTGTAGCCGAACCCCCTCACCGTCCTGATCATGCGGCCGGTTTCCCCGAGCTTTTCCCGAAGCCTGGTCACATGCGTATCGATAGTCCTCGTGTTGATGCTGCGGTCGATATCCCATACGTCGCTCAGGAGGGAATCGCGTGACTGGGCAACTCCCTTTCTTTTCAGAAGCGCGGCAAGGAGCTTGAACTCCATCATGGTCAGGACGAGCTCCTTGCCCTCCAGCGTGGCCGTATGGCGCGAAAGGTCGACTTCAAGAGGCCCGGAAGAGAGGATGACGGATGGCTTTCCCCCCTTGCGGCGATCTCGTTTGAGAACCGCACGGATCCTGAGGGCGAGTTCGCGGGGACTGAAGGGTTTCACGACATAATCGTCGATGCCCAGCTCGAAACCGAGGATCCTGTCGATCTCCTCGCCCCTGGCAGTCAGCATGATGACGGGTATATCGCGGTATAGCTGGTGCTGCCTGACCCTGCGGCAGACTTCGAAACCGTCAATGCCCGGAAGCATGACATCGAGCAGGAGAAGGTCGATGTTTTTTCGGGAAAGCTCGCGAAGCCCCTCTTCCCCGCTGCCACAACGATGGCATTCAAAACCGGCCTTTTCAAGGTTGAAACCTATCAGGTTCGAGAGGTTCTCGTCATCCTCGACGATAAGAATAACAGGTTCTGTCACGTTTCCTTGGTTATAGTTACCGATCGCTCATTGTTTTTGTCTCTATGTATCTGTCCTGACAGGTACCGTCTGCACGACAACCGTCACATACCCGCTTTCCAGCAGGCAGCCTCGTGGCCCGCCTCCAGTTCGCAGAGCTCCGGCTGCTCGAAGCGGCAATGATCGTCGGCCAGAGGGCACCTGCCGGCAAACCTGCACCCACGGGGAAGGTTCACGGCACTCGGCACACAGCCTTCGATGACGTGGAGGCGTTCGGTTACGGCACCGAGCCTCGGGATGGATTTGAGCAGCCCTCTGGTATAGGGGTGGAGAGGATTGCTGAATATCTGGCTTACCGAACCTTTTTCAACGACTCTCGATGCATACATGACGAGCACCTCTTCACAAAGCTCTGCCACCACGCCGAAATCGTGGGTAATGAGCATAACGCTCATCCCGGTATCCGAGCGGAGTTTGCCGATAAGGTCCAGAATCTGCGCCTGCACCGTCACATCGAGCGCTGTCGTCGGTTCGTCCGCGATGAGAAGTGCCGGATTGCAGGAGAGCGCCATGGCAATCATGACACGCTGCCGCATCCCTCCCGAAAGCTCATGCGGATAGGAAGAAAAACGCTCCGCCGGGTTCGATATGCCGACAAGGTGGAGAAGCTCTATCGAACGTTTCCTTGCTTCATCATGTTTAATATCCCTGTGAATGAGTATCTGCTCCATGATCTGGCTCCCGCAGGTGAACACCGGATTGAGCGAACTCATGGGCTCCTGGAAGATCATGGCGATCTCGTCGCCCCGCAGTTTGCGCATCTCGTCTTCCGACAGTTTGAGGAGGTCCCTGCCTTTCCAGAAGATTTCCCCGCCCTCGAAATAACCGGGCGGCATCGGGACAAGTCGCATGACGGAAAGGGCAGTCACCGATTTCCCGCAGCCCGACTCCCCGACAATGCCGAGCATGCGGTTGCGGCCCAACGAAAAGCTCACGCCGTCGACGGCTTTTGCCGTTCCGCTGTCGGTCGAGTAGTAGGTTCTGAGGTTTTTCAGTTCAAGAATTTTTTCCATATATAGCTATCTTCCCTGCCTGCACTGATTTATTGGTTAGCTTACGCCGGGATCATGGATGAAAATATGGTTTGTGCGCTTCATATGAAAACGTTATCGGATGCCCCGGCAGTTACTGCCGCAATGACAAGGAGAAATACCGCTTTTCTTTTCGACCTTCTTACGGGATCGGAACCTTACGAAACCGTAAGGAAAGCCCTGCAGACATCACTGCCTGATGGAGGGGCCTCGTTTGCCCCGCTTGACGTCACCGGACTCCAGGGCTCCCTTGCGCCGCTCCTCGCAGCATCGCTCTACAGGGAGTCGAAGACTCCGCTCATGGTTCTCTGCGGCCAGAACAGCTTCGAACTTTACGAAAACGATCTCGATTCCCTGCTCCCGGATGCAGGGATCTGCAACACATCCGACGGACTTTCTCTTTCGCTGCTTGCGCTGACCGACAAAAAGAGCACGATACTGCTTTCCCTGTTTGACGATCTCGATCGCGGGCTCTGCGACCCCGATCAAGCAGGGAAGAGAATTTTCAGACTTTCGGTCAACCGGGACGCCGGATATGAAAACCTGAAACGCTTCCTCACGTCGAACGGTTTCGAATCGAGGGAGTTCGTCGAAGACGAAGGCGAATACTCCCTGAGGGGCGCCATCATCGACGTTTTCCCGTTCGGTGCCGCCGAGCCGCTTCGCATTGAATTCTTCGGCGATACCGTCTCGTCGCTTCGCATTTTCGACATCAACAGCCAGCTTTCCGGAAAAACGCTCCAGAACGCAGACCTGACGGCAGGATTTTCCGAATCAGGCTCGGCTTCGACAATCCTTGACTATCTCGATCCTTCGACAGTCATCCTGATCGATGACATAGCGGAACTCTCGTCGCTGGACAACCATGATGCGCTTTCCGCTGCGCTTGCAAGGTTCCGACGTATCGTGGTACTGCCTTCGTCCCCTTCAGCAGTTACGTTCAACGCACTTCCGCAGAAAAAGCTCAATGCGAATTTCAGGCTTCTCGCCTCCCTCATCCAGCAGCAGGCTTCGGCGGACAAAAGAACGGTCATCGCAACTGCATCGCAACGGGAAGCGAGGGAACTCGGTGATTTCCTCTCCGATGAGACGGCTGGTTCCGGAAAAGGCAGCATGCCCGAAACGTGGTGGGTTCCCCTGAACCTCTACGAAGGGTTCACCTTCGGCGACATCGACCTCTATACCGAATCTGATATCTTCGGGAAGCTGCACTCCCACAAGTCCCATCGCAAGAGAAAAATACGGGGGATCTCCCTCAAGGACCTGCACCGGCTGAAAATAGGGGACTACGTTGTCCACGAGGATTACGGTATCGGGATATTCAGGTCACTCGAAACCATCTGCGTGGGTAACTCCGACCAGGAAACGGTGCTGATCGAATATGAAGGGGGCGACCAGCTCTATGTGAACATCCAGAATATCAACCTGCTGTCGAAATATTCCGCGGCTGAAAGCTCCAGCCCCACCCTCTCGAAACTGGGAAGTTCGAAATGGAGCGCAAAAAAGGACAAGGTACGCCGCAAACTTCGGGACATCGCAATAAATCTCATCAAGGTTTATGCCCAGCGCAAGATGCAACCCGGCTTCGCATTCGGTCCGGACTCCATCTTCATGCGCGAGTTCGAGGCATCCTTTATCTTCGACGAGACGCCCGACCAGCTCAAGGCGATCGAAGAGGTGAAAAAAGACATGCAGGCCTCAAATCCAATGGACAGGCTGATCTGCGGCGATGCCGGTTTCGGAAAAACCGAAATCGCCATGCGGGCAGCCTTCAAGGCCGTCGAATCGAAAAAGCAGGTCGCGATACTGACGCCGACCACCATCCTCGCCCATCAGCATTACGAATCCTTCACCAGGCGGTTCGAAAATTTTCCTGTGACGATCGCAGTCCTGAGCCGTTTCGTTCCGCGCAGGGAACAGCAGGAGCTTCTGAAAAAAATCGAGGCAGGCATGATCGACATCGTCATCGGCACCCACCGCCTCGTCTCGAAGGATGTCCGTTTCCGTGAGCTCGGCCTGCTCGTCATCGACGAGGAGCAGCATTTCGGCGTGGAAGTCAAGGAAAAGCTGCGCGAACAGTTTCCGAACGTCGATACCCTCACCATGTCTGCCACGCCTATTCCGAGAACGCTGCAGTTTTCCATGCTTGGCGCCAGGGACCTTTCGATCGTTTCGACCCCTCCGAAAAACCGGCAGCCGGTCGAGACCATCATAACCGATTACGACGCTTCGCTCATCGAATCGGCGATACGCAGGGAAATACAGCGGGACGGGCAGGTCTTTTTCCTGCACAACCGCATCTCCTCCATCGAAGAGACGCTCCGCTCCCTTCGGGAGCTTGTTCCGTCGGCCCGCATGGTCTATGCTCACGGGCAGCTCCCGCCAAGAGAGCTTGAAAAGATCATGATGGATTTCATGCAGAAGGAGGTGGACGTTCTCATATCGACAACAATCATCGGTTCGGGTCTCGACATTTCGAACGCTAACACCATTTTCATCAACCGGGCCGACATGTTCGGCCTTTCGGACCTCTACCAGCTGCGCGGCAGGGTCGGCAGGAGCGACAGGAAAGCATACTGCTACCTCATGGCTCCACCCCTGCATACCCTGAAGCGGGAAGCCGTCCAGCGGCTCGCCGTCATCGAAAGCTTCACCGAACTGGGCTCGGGGTTCAATATCGCCCTGCGTGACCTCGATATCCGGGGGGCGGGCAACCTCCTCGGCGCGGAACAGTCCGGATACATCCACGAACTCGGTTTCGACCTCTACCAGAAAATGCTCGAGGAGACGGTCGCAGAGCTGAAATCAACCGAATTCAGCCATCTGTTCGAGAGCGATGGCAAAACGCCTGCCGCCCCCGCAAAAAGCTGCGACCTCGTTTTCTTTTTCAATGCACTGATCCCGGATTACTACATCAGCGCGACGCACGAACGCTTCACGTTCTACGAAAAAATATCGAAAGCCGCTTCGGATGAACTGCTCGACACGCTTTCAGGCGAACTCAGGGATCGTTTCGGCCCTATTCCCGAAGAGGTGACGAACCTGCTCCTGCTCAGCAAGTTCAAACTGGCCTGTACGGCACTTGGTCTTGAAAAAATCGACCTGCAGCCAGGGACACTCTCGCTCTTCCTGCCCGATCAGGAGAGCGGCAACCTGCAGCGAAGAGAGTTCTACCAGTACCTTTTCACAGCCGTTCAGGAACCATGGATGCAGGAGTTCAGACCCGGTTTCCGGTTCGAGAAAAAAATGAAACTGGTGCTGAACCATCCCGAAGGCATCAATGACCCGGAAAAACTCCTCCCGCTTTATCTGGAGCTCCTTAAAAAGCTCGATGCAGCAGCGAAAGAAACGATAACGGAGCACTCCCTGTAAACCGCAGGACCTCTGTCATCCGGCCTGAAACCGGAACGATTCCCGCCCGCCGATTTTTTTTACCCTCGGCAACTTTTTGCGTATCCCCGGCTGTTCAATTAATTGCAGACGAAATTAGTCTTATTAATCTGAATACGGAAATCCATGAATATCACCATCAATAACAAGATTTACGAAGCGAAGGAAGGGGAACGGCTGCTTGATATTGCTCGAAGAAACCATGCTCATATCGGTTTTTTCTGCGGCGGCAATGCCATCTGCCAGACCTGTTACGTAAAGGTGCTTGAAGGCTCCGACCTGCTTTCGCCGCTGAGCGATACAGAGAAAGCACTGCTTTCGGACAACCTCATAAAGGAGGGGACCCGGATGGCTTGCCTCGCCACTGTCGAAAAACAGGGAACACTGAGGGTTGTTTCCGCAGTGGAAGAGGTCAAAGAGATGCTGGAAAACAATCCGATCCAGCTGGTCGATTATGCAGGGAAAATGGGCATGGAGGCATTGGTGAAATTCCCTGACACCATGCGCCTCCAGGCCACGAGGAAGTTCGATCCGGCACAGCTTGTCACCGACGTGATCCAGGGTATAGGCGACGCGATCGCCATGGTGCTGAAAGCCTTCCGGCTTCCCGTGCCGGCCCTTGCGGAATGCGGATGCGGAACAACCTCTTGCGGACCGCTGAATCCGCTTCATGACGGAGGTGGCAACGGAAAAACACTGCAGGATAGTACCGGAGAGAAAAAAAACGCACCCGTCACGACATCCATCGCAGCCTGACACGGTTACGAAAAAGCTGTTTTTTTACCCTGAACCCATGCGGTCTGTCACCCGAAAATGGCAGGCCGCATGGGTTTTTTACCCTTTTGAGCCCACCACCTGCCTGAAGGATTCCGTTTATTACGACTACCGGAGAAAAATACAAGCAACGAACGAAAACCTGACGGGACGCTTTGTCAGGCTGGCCGGGGAAATGCGGCGGCGAATCACGACGCAGGAGGAAACCCGGAAAATGATGAGCCTCGAAACGTATAACCGGGAACTGAGCGTCCAGGATGCCGGTTATAACTTTACTGAATTCATTCTGCTTGCTGCTTGCAGCTTCTCACTGGCGAGCATCCGTTTCCCGACCCGGGCAAAGCAGTTCCTGTTCGATTAATTGATTACATTACAATGCGGTCGACCCGCCCTTGACTGGTTCTTAACATCTAATTCCGGAACCCATGATCATCTCTGTAAACGATAAACCATGCGAAGCTCAGATCGGAGATCTCCTGCTCAAGACAGCACAGAACCATAACTGCCATATCGGGTATATATGCGGAGGAAACGCCATATGCCAGAGCTGTTTCATCTACGTGAAGGAAGGTGCCGAATACCTTTCGGAGCCAGGTGAAGAAGAAAGAACGTTCATATCGCAGAAACTGCTCGATGAAGGAGGCAGGCTCGCATGCCGCACCTTCATCAGAAAGGAGGGTACCGTAAAAGTGCTGTCGAGGGCTGAAAACCTGAGAAGGATCGTCCTCGGCCTCAATGTTCCCGGTTTCATAACCTATGCCCGGACCATCGGCTACAATGTTGTGAACCAGCTCCCCGGTGGTACGGTCAACATTATCAGCCGCGTCAGGCAAGGCAGGCTCAACCCTCTTGACACCCTGAAAAAGATCGGCAGCGGTCTCGCCCCCGCATCGCTCTTCGCCGTAAACGCGTTCGTCGAAACATTTCCTTTCGTGCAGTACCCCGTTTCCCTTCTTTCCGGGGCTGCGAAAGCTGTCAGTGCGGTTTACAGCGGCTGGCCGCCCCTTCCGGTCGCTTGCGGGACCGGAAGCGGAACAGTGAAGGACTCTGCAATCGAAACGGTCAAAATCTCCGTAAAGTAAGCACGCATCTCCCAGCGAAAAGAAGCGGGCATCAACCATGCAATCAGAATGGGGTACACTTCCGACATCGGCAATATCGAGTTTGAGCTTGGGGCAAAAACCCTTGAACGCTGGCTGATCAAGCCCGAAAAAACCATGACCATCGTTCTCGGGATCCCCAGAGAACGGGCTCAGGACGAACGCAGGGTGGCAATTTCTCCCCCGGGTGTCCAGATACTCGCAGAACACGGAATCAAGGTCGTTATCGAGGAGTCCTCCGGGAAGTTCTGCAACTTCACTGATTTCGACTATTCCGAAGCAGGCGCCCTGATCGTTGATTCTCCCGAAGAACTCTACAGCCAGGCTAATGTCATTGTCAAAGTCTCTCCACCTCAACCGGAGGAACTCTCGCTTTTCATGCCCGGTCAGATGCTGATATCTGCCGTTCACCTCGGCACAGTCAGCAGCCATATGATCAAGACCCTGCTTGACAGGAATATCACCGCTCTCGGCTTTGAATTCATCGAAACCAGGGATGGTGAGCTGCCTATCGTACGAACCCTTAGCGAAATCGCAGGTTCTCTGGCCATCCAGACAGCGGCGAAATACCTCGAAACGGGTTACGGGGGCAGCGGAATCCTGCTGGGGGGCATTGCCGGAGTCCCTCCTGCCCATGTCACCATCATAGGGGCAGGCACCGTCGGGTTGTTTGCCGCACAGGACGCCCTCGGCCTCGGCGCGCAGGTCACCGTCATCGACAGGGAAATCAACAGGCTCAGAAGGTTCGAGGCTTTCTTCAACAGGCACCTTGTCACGGCGATCGCCAACGACCACTATATCGCGCAGCTGGCCAAAATGTCCGACGTCATTATCGGAGCACTGAGCCCCCGGCAGAAAATAAGCAAACCGCTCGTAAGCGAACAGGTCATCAAATCGATGAAGCCCGGTTCGGTTATCATCGATGTCTCGATCGATCAGGGCGCATGCTTCGCGACCAGCCGCCACACGTCACACACCAACCCTATTTACGTGAAGCATGGCGTCACCCATTATTGCGTACCGAACATTCCTTCAGCTGTTGCGAAAACCGCTTCCTTCGCCCTCACCAACACCCTGCTGCCATTCCTCCTGAAACTTACCGAACACGAAACCGTCTCGGATATCCTCTGGCGGAGCCACAGCCTGAGAAAGGGGACATACCTGTTCAAGGGATACGTAACCAAAAAAATTGTTTCCGAGCTTACCGACCTTCCTTTCAGGGAAATCGACATGCTTCTGGCTGCCTGCTGAAAGCCCTCAACTGAGATAATCGAGCGGCTTGCCCAGTATTCTTGCGATACGGGAAGCGCATGAAACGCCCGAATAGGTGACCGCTATAACCCCCTGGCCGGGAAAAGTGCTGTCTCCCGCTGCAAAAAGATTTTTCACCGGCGTGGTGTTCTGGGGTTTCTGCAGGATGTTCTGTCCGGGTTTGAGGAGAGGACCATACGAACCCTTGTGCCTGTTGAGATACCGTTCATGAGTAAGCGGCGAAGCCAGCACCTTCAGTTCAACAGCCTGAGAAAGTCCGGGAAGGATGCGTTCTGTTCGAGATATGACAGAAGAGGCGAGAGACTCCTTTGCTTCTCGGTACTCGTCACTGCCTCTCGTGAACCCCTCCCACTCTTCGGCTTCGGAGGTCACAAATGCATGGATGGTGTGTTTTCCGGGTGGAGCAAGAGAAGGATCGAGCAGGCTCGGCGCGGAAAAATAGATGGTGCCTCCAGATTGGTTAAAGTTTTCCCACTGCTCGACGAGGATATGGTGCACATAAAAATTATCCGGAATGACCGACGAATCTACTCCGAGGTAGAGCTGGAACCAGCTCGGAGCCCTGAGGAAGCGGGTTTCAGCAACTCTGAAGCGGCGATCGGGCACAAGCCTGTTGAAGGTATCCCATATCGTGGCGTTGCTCACGATTACCTTTGCAAAGTGCTCGCTGCCGTCGGCAAGCCTTACACCGCATGCGGCACCGTCCTCAAGCAGGATAGACGAAACTTCGCTTTGAAAACGTACCGTTCCTCCGAATTTCTCTATGCCCGTACACAATGCTGCGGGAATAGCACCGGACCCGCCGACCGGATAATTGATTCCACCATGGTGGCGATCGGCAAGGCAGATGCCCGCATTGACGAGCGGGGTAGAAACCGCGTCCTGCAGCGCCCAGGAATAGGCTTCCATATCGATGAAACGGAGCAGCTCCCGGTCGCTTATAAACTTCCGCGCGGTCCTTCCCATCGAGCGGAACGTTTTCATGGCAAGCGATACGGTCTTCAACGGGTTGTTAAGACCGACCGAGCCAAGGTGTGTGATATCCTCGAGTGATCCCGCCGGCAGAGCACTGAGTATCCGGTAAACGTCTTCGAGTTCGTCGTAGAATTTTCTGATACCTCCGGCTTCGTGGGGAAAACGGGTTGCCAGCGTATCGAGAAAAACCTCCCGGTCATACCAAGCCGGAACCGACAGGCCATTCGGAAGATGGAAATGTATCTGTACCGGGTCCGGGATTGTGTTAACCACGATACCGAGTTTCCTGAATATTTTCGTATGCAGGTTGAGCGTACCGCTCTTGCTCTCTTCCGAGAAACCGTAAAACACCGATGCCCCGGCATCGAATGTGTAACCGCCGCGTCTGAACGATGAACAGCTTCCGCCAGGGAATCTGTTTTTTTCAAAAACAAGCGTTGAAAAACCTCGCTCCTGCAGCAGGGCAGCTGCCGTCAATCCGCCAATACCCGAACCGATAACGATCACGTCTGCAGATTCTCTCTTCGATTTTTCCATGACTGTTTTCCCTTGCAGGTTCTGAAATGCAAAAAAATAATTTATATAAATTAAGTAGATTATGAGTTTAGTTTCCCCAAACTACAGCAAGGTCAAACGATATCCATGGCTAAATCCGAGACGAACCGTCCAGCAACAACCAGTTCGAAAAAAGAAGCCGTATCGCGTGAAGAACATATGAAACAGCTCGAATTTCAGAAAGAGGCTGTAATCCATATAAACTCACTGTACAACTACGCTCTTCACCTCACCATGAACCCCGACGACGCCGAGGATCTGGTACAGGAAACCTACCTGAAAGCCTACAGGTTCTTCAATTCGTTCGAGCGGGGAACCAACTGCAAGGCATGGCTGTTTAAAATCCTGAAAAACAATTATATCAACAGTTTCAGGAAAAATTCGAAAGAACCGGGCAAGGTTGACTATGATCTCATAAAAGACTTCTATCATTCCATCAAGGACACGAGAACCGACACCAGTGAAGCCGATACCGACTATTTTCACTCCCTGCTTCACGAAGAGGTCTATCTCGCACTTCAGTCCTTGCCGGAAGAGTTCAGGGAAGTGATTCAGCTGTGTGATATTGAAGGATTTACTTACGAGGAAATCGCAAACATGGTAGAAAGCCCAATCGGCACTGTCAGATCAAGATTGTACAGAGGAAGGAAACTGCTTCGGGCGCAACTTGAAAACTATGCAAAAAAATACGGCTTTAATACCGATTCAGAAAAATGAGCAATACACACAAAATTTTTTTACCATGAACTGCAACAAGGCACATGTGCTGATGAGCGTTGCCGTTGACGGCGAGCTTACTCTGAAGGAAGAACAGATGTTTCTTCTTCACCTCTCTGAATGTGAGCTTTGCAGGCTCGAGTATGAAGAGGCGAAAAAAACAAAAATGATCATCAGGGAAAAAATTGTCAGATTCAATGCCCCTCCTTCCCTTGTCAATATGATCATGCAATTGTCGAGTGTCGACTCGAAAAAAACCGAAAATTCCCTTTCCTTATGAGATAAGTTGCATTCCGATACCGCTTTGGAATAACTGTTTCGTACTTTTCCGGTTTGAATTGTATGAATTTATAGTTATATAACCACCAGAAAACGGTTTTCGCAACGTTGACACAAGGTGAATTATCAGGAGCTGACAAAGGTTTGTCATGAACAAGACTGTCACTATAACAGACGAAGAAGTAAGAAAGCTGAATCTCAACACCCCGGATGAAATGCTCGAAGCTGTTTCAAACCGCTTCAAGTTATTGTCCGAACCGATGAGGCTGAAAATATTACAGGTTCTCTGCGAAAAGGAACATACGGTACAGGAAATCGTGAAAGAGGTCAAGGCAAGCCAGGCAAACATTTCGAAACACCTCGCCCTCATGCATGACAACGGTATTGTCAACCGCAGGAAAGAAGGCCTGAAATGTTATTACCGCATCGCTGACGAAAGCATCGTGTGTGCTTTCTACCTCATATCGAAAAGTGTCGTTGAAAATCTTCAGGACCGTCTCAGCTGGATACAGAAAATTAATTCGAGCCTTTCAGCCTGAACCCGCTCCCCTATTCCATTTCGGATTCTCCTGGCAAGGAAACCTGATTACGGGCACGTACGTCTGTTTATACCGGGATCAAAGCCATCCGACTTCATTCTTTTTTCTTCATGATAGTTCCACTTGCATGCATTGTGACATTTTTACCAGATGTCCGGCAATATATCTGACATTTTCACCACACACTACACATTTATGTCAGACTTTTAAGCCGATACACGGGATAAATGCCATTGGCATGGTATTTGTATTTTCTTTAATAGCGAATGAAAAAATCGCGACGCTTTTAGAGAAACAGAAAACCGATCTATCCAGTAAGGAGAAAAACCATGCTTGTAAAATTATCGAAAGACCCTCTCAAACTGTTCGACGATATCTGGTCAGGCGCCCAGATGCCCTCCGCTCCGGCATTCAAGGTCGACATTTCAGAAGATGACAGCGCTTTCCATATCGATGCGGAACTCCCGGGAATCACCAAAGAGAATATTGCGCTGAATATCGAGGAAGACATGCTTACCATCAAGGCAGAAAGAAAACAGGAAACGGATGAATCGAGAAAAAACTATCACCGGATTGAAAGGACATACGGAAGTTTTTCCCGCAGCTTCAATCTCGGGGAAATGATCGATCAGGAACATATCACCGCTGAGTTTGACAACGGCATTCTGCATGTAAGCCTTCCGAAAGCCGTCCCGGTGAAAAAAACAAAAGAAATAACCATCAGCTGAACGCTCAGAATCCGGGTCTGGCTGAAACTGCCGGCCCGGATACACGTAACATCAAAAAAAGGAAATTAACAATGGGTAAAATTATCGGTATCGACCTCGGCACAACAAACTCCTGCGTGGCAGTGATGCAGGGTACACAGCCGACGGTAATCGAAAACTCCGAAGGCAACAGGACCACTCCGTCTATCATAGGTCTTACCAAAACCGGTGACCGGCTGGTAGGCCAGGCAGCGAAAAGGCAGGCCATCACCAATCCGAGGAACACCATCTTTTCCATCAAGCGGTTCATGGGGCGCAAATACGACGAGGTCCCAAACGAAAAGAAAATAGCGCCTTACGATGTGGTCAACGAAAACGGTGAGGCAAGGGTAAAAATCAATGACAAGATTTACTCACCTCAGGAAATTTCAGCCATGATCCTGCAGAAAATGAAGCAGACTGCAGAAGATTTCCTTGGAGAAAAGGTTACCGAGGCAGTCATCACTGTTCCTGCATATTTCAACGACGCCCAGAGACAGGCAACGAAAGATGCTGGCCGTATCGCAGGACTCGACGTCAAGAGGATCATCAACGAACCGACGGCTGCAGCCCTCGCCTACGGACTTGACAAAACCAGGGAAAACGAGAAGGTTGCGGTTTTCGATCTTGGCGGAGGAACGTTCGACATTTCCATCCTCGAACTCGGAGATGGTGTTTTCGAGGTCAAATCCACCGATGGAGACACGCACCTCGGCGGCGATGACTTCGATCAGAAAATCATCGACTTCCTTGCCGATGAATTCAAAAAACAGGAAGGAATCGACCTGCGCAAAGATCCTATTGCCCTTCAGCGCCTCAAGGAAGCCGCAGAAAAAGCAAAAATCGAACTTTCTTCGAGGACCGACACGGAAATAAACCTCCCGTTCATCACCGCAACACAGGAAGGTCCGAAGCACCTTGTCGTTAATCTGACCCGCGCCAAATTCGAAGCGATTTGTGCAGACCTGTTCGACAAGCTTCTCGATCCCTGTCATCGCGCAGTGAAAAATTCCAAACTCGACATCAAAGAGATCGATGAAGTCGTGCTCGTCGGCGGTTCTACCCGCATACCGAAAGTCCAGGCTCTTGTGAAGGAGTTTTTCGGCAGGGAACCGAACAAGAGCGTAAACCCCGACGAAGTTGTCGCCATCGGAGCAGCTATTCAGGGAGGAGTCCTGAAAGGGGACGTGACCGATGTCCTCCTTCTTGACGTCACCCCCCTCTCGCTCGGTATTGAAACACTCGGCGGCGTCATGACAAAACTCATCGACGCGAATACGACTATTCCGACAAGAAAACAGGAGGTCTTCTCGACAGCTGCCGACAACCAGACTTCCGTCGAAGTTCATGTTCTGCAGGGTGAACGTCCGATGGCAAACGACAACAAGACGCTCGGACGATTCCATCTTGGAGACATTCCTCCGGCACCGAGAGGCCTGCCGCAGATCGAAGTCACTTTCGATATCGACTCCAACGGCATCCTTAACGTATCCGCCAAAGACAAGGCAACCGGAAAGGAACAGAGCATCAAGATAGAGTCCAGCAGCAAGCTCAGCGATGCCGAAGTCGAAAAAATGAAGCAGGACGCAAAGGCTCATGCCGCTGAAGACCAGAAAAGGAAAGAAGATATCGATACCAGGAACACGGCTGACTCGCTGATTTTCAGCACGGAAAAACAGCTTAAGGATCTTGGAGATAAAATTCCGTCCGACAAGAAAGGCTCGCTCGAAGGGGCACTTGAAAAACTTAAGGAAGCCTACAAAAACGGCACGATCGAATCGATCAAGGATGCGATGGAGCAGCTCAACAAGGAATGGAACGACATCGCATCCCAGCTTTACCAGTCTCAGGGACCCGGAGCACCGCAAGGAGACGAGGGAGCGCCTTCCGGTGGAAGCAGCAAAGCCGGCGGTGACGGTGAGGTACAGAATGCCGAGTACGAGGTTATCGACGGCAACAACAAGTAAATAACGCAACCGAAAGACGCGACAATGACAAGGGGATTCACAGGAATCCCTTTGTTATTTCTGCCTGTTTTGGTAACTTGAACACTATAGAGGCAGACCGCCCGTTTGTGTTATAATTGGAAATTTTAACCCTGCAAACGATGCAACCACAGCTCAGCCGTCCGGACACCGCAAAAAACCAGGTCAGGGTAAGTACTTCAGGCCCCTGGTCAGGCAATGCAGTTCATAAAGCGGAAAAATATTTCATCACGTCGGCAAAAAGGGACAATAAGGGGAAACTTGACCTGAGGATAAGCCCCGCTTCAGGGCGGCGTTCTCTCCTTCCAACAAAGGGAATCGTCGATAAAGTCATTTCCGGCGAGATCGAACTGTACGTTCTATCAACACAGCCGGACATCGGTATAAACCTGTCGCAGAAAATTCTTGACAATGAAAATCGCTACGTTATCGATTTCGATAAACGCGGTATCAAATGGACAATGAGGGATATCCCCGTCTTTTATGATTCGCTGCACCGCCAGCTTTCTGTTGAAATTGACAGACGAACCTATACCCTTGACGAATTTTTCAAATAAGCCCCGTTCGACTTGCCGGAAAAGACTTGGGAATAGCCATTATACCTCTGAAAACAGAGAAGCCGTGCGGTTACCTGCATAAGGATCGCATGGCTTCTCTGTTTTTTTCTGTCCGACAACTTTGCGTCGAGCTTTCCCGACAAGACCCTGAAGCGGATTATTTCAGCTTTTTACTCGCGAGAGCAGCTTCGGAAGATTTCGGGTAAAGCTTGACAATATCCCTGTACCTTGTCCTGGCATTCTCTTCATCCCCTATCATCTCGAAAGCGACGGCTTGTTTGTACAGAGCTGCAGAACGTTTGCTGCTTTTAGGATATTTTTCTATGACGACCTGGTACTCCAGGATGGCTTTCTCATAGGATTTCTCACTGAAATAACTTTCGCCGATGTTGAACTGGGCATTCGGGACAAGTTCGGACTTGGGATATTTCTGAAGAAGCGTCGTGAAGCTTTCCCGGGCTGCGGTATATTTTTTCCCTGAAAGCTTGTCGACACCATCCCTGAAGAGAGCTGAATCGATGAGAGGCGCCGGGGCCGGCTTGTTGGGTGCTTCCGGAGGTTTAACCGTCTGAATCTGCGGTGGCGCGCTCGTGACGACAGTGCCGACAGCAAGGTACTGTTCTATTTTCTGCAGCCTGGAATCAAGTTCGTCAACCTTGTGGACAAGAAGGGAATCCTCCACGCCCAGCCGCCTGAACTTATCGGCATTGATGTGCGTCATCTCATTCACCTGCCCCTGCAGACGGGCCACCTCATCTCGAAGCTGCTGTATATCCGAGTATGAACCGGCCGTCTGGCTCTTGACTTTCTGAACATCCTCCCTGACGACGACGAGATCCTCCTGTGAAGCACAGGCGGCAAGAGCAAGGAACGAAAGAAGAAATAAGTGTCGTGGTTTTGTATTCATGGTTGCATGGTTTGATCATCATTGGTCCTTATACGCTCTTATGCCGGTCCCCGGAACCGGCATAAGGAAATCGGATGACTATTTCACGATAAAATGTGCGCGCCTGTTTTTTGACCAGGCATCTTCATTCTCACCGGAATCAAAAGGACGCTCTTCACCGAATGATACTGTCTGCATACGCGACGGGGAAATTCCAAGCCTGACAAGATACTCCCTGGCCGTTGAACTGCGGCGGTCCCCAAGGGCGATGTTGTACTCGGATGTCCCTCTCGAATCGCAATGCCCCTCGATTGTCGTATTGTTCCGGGGATTGCTCTCAAGCCAGGCAGCATTGTCCTTGAGCTGCTGTTCCGCTTCCGGACTGAGATCAGCGCTGTCGAAATCATAAAACACATCTCCCAGCGGACCCTGCTGCCACTGATCGAATCCATAACCGGTCTTGATGGCGGGTCCGGTAGAAGTTACCGGCTGTTCAGCCATGCTTCCCCCTGAAGTCGCCTTGTCGCTTGATGAACATCCCGCTGTCGCTATCAGGGCTAATACCAGCACACCGTTTATAATCTCTTTTTTCATAGGGTCATAGCATTTTAATTAAATAAAAAAGGGGCAAGCAACCGACTTGCCTGCCCCTTGGATGTCATGGAAGCCGGGAAATTACTCGGGAAGGAAATGTGCCCTTCTGTTCTGAGCCCATGATTCTTCATCATGGCCAGCTGCGAACGGTCTTTCTTCACCATAGCTGACGGTCTTCATGCGTGTTGACGGTACACCCAGGTTCACCATGTAATCCCTGGCGCTGTTTGCACGGCGCTCGCCAAGGGCAAGGTTGTATTCGTTGGTGCCCCTTTCGTCGCAATGACCTTCAATGATAACGATCCTCGATCCATTGGCTGCCATCCAGTCAGCGTTGGTCTTCAGCTGAGTGACTGCATCCATACGAAGCTCGGATTTGTCGAAATCGTAGAAAATATCACCGAGCGGGTTGACTACCGGCGGCGGTGGCGGTGGCGGCGGTGGCGGCGGCACGACTTCTTTTTCACAGCAGCATGCTCCCAGGAAGAGCATCGATGGTATGATAAGGCCTTTCATCAAGGTTTTTGCGCTTCTCATTTTTCCCCCTTTTTAAGGTTTTTCAAAAAAAAGAAAGTTACTACTTCCGGAATAATGACCACGACGGCTGCATCTGCTCACCATCCATCTGCAATAAAGGCCTCTGATTCTCACCTGTTGCGTTCATAACAAATATTTTCTTCCTGCCGTCTCTGTTCGATGTGAAAACAATCATGTCACCATCAGGGGACCAGGATGGAGATTCGTTTTCACGAGATCTGCTCGTGAGCTTAACCAATCCAGTCCCGTCAGGCTTTATAACGAATATATTTATTTCACCGCTATTTTCCCATGTCGTATATGCGATTTTATCGCCGAGAGGGGACCACGATGGCTGTGTATTGTACCTTCCGCTGAACGTAAGGCGTTTGACTGCGCCTGAACCCATCTCCTGAACAAATATCTGTGGAAGTCCGTTCCTCGAAGAAACAAACGCCATTCTGGAACCATCGGGAGAAAAGGTCGGAGAAACGTCTATTCCCCTGCTCCTGGTTACCCTCTGGGCAATCGAGCCGTCGAGTCTGACCAGATAGATCTCCTGATCGCCTTCGAAAGAGAGGGTTGTTGCCACTTCGCTGCCATTCCGCCATCCGGGATCGATGCTTACCCCATTCCTGCTTGCCGCAACAGAGGTATTGTCGGCACGGTTCCTGATGAATAGATTCGGACGGCCCAGGGTGAAATCAGTCCAGGCGATATACCTTCCGTCAGGAGAATAGGCCGGAGTCAGGGAGATGGATCGCGATGATGTCATCTGCACAACGTTCTGACCGTCAAAGTCACATTCGTACAGCTCCTTGGAACCGGTTTTGCTTGAAACGAACGCAATCCTTGTCCCGAAAACCGATTTTTTTCCTGTAAGAAGTTCCACAAGGTCGGCACAGAAAGCCTGTCCGATCGAACGGATCTGCTCTTCGCTTCCGGTGTAGGTTTTCTTCAGGATCTGTCTGGCGGACAGGGTCTCGTAAACCGTCATATCAAGAACGACCGCTCCGGATTGTCTGGTAACCGCACCTCCCGCATAAATTTCCGAACCGACTGAATTCAATGCGCCGAAATTGAGTACGGGATTCTTGGGATCGGTGGTGTCGAAAATGTTCAGCGGGGCCGGTAAAATGCTGAACAGGCCGGTAAAGGAAAGGCCATCATGGATGACCGTATCAAGGTTCTGTGCCCATCCTGTCTCCCTCTTCCCCCTGGCATCGGGCTTCTGCAGTACAATGGCGATTTTGCCGGATCCTTCCTTTCTAATCGCGATATACTCGCCTGTTTCAGCAGCTGAAAGCCCCGCAGGGATTGAAACAAGACAGAGAAACAATAATACCAGGCCGTATACAGCTTTTCTCATTGATCGCATATGCACACCGTAACGCTTTAATATTGGAGGGAACTGGAGAAAGCCCGGAACAAGGGCTATTGTGAAACATCCCGATAAAAAAGAGGATGCTCCCATGGGATCTGTTTGCCTGCAATTACCTTGTATTCCAATTCCTGACATAGGCAAATATAAGCAATACAACCATATACTAAAAAATAAACAGGCTTTTTAATCCCGACCGTCTCTTTTTCTTTTAAAAGAGAACAGTTTCGTGTCTGCAATCGTTCAATAACGAGAAAACCAATGAATAGCGACATCTTCTGACGAAACTGTTATCTCTCGATCCCTTCAGGCGTAAAGACAAAACCGATCCAGAGGTCGGGATTGCCCTGGCCTTTCGGTAAACCGGGAAGCGGAGAGGATTTTTCGAGGGCTTTTTTCACAGACATATTGAGGTATTCGCTCGATGCCCGTCTGTCGTAGACAATCTCGCGGATTGTTCCATCAGGAAGGATATTGATGCGTACATAGACCTCCATGTCGGAACTGCTTCTCATCATGTGCTTCGAAAACTCCCAGTTTCTCTGGATGATCATGGCGAGCTGGGCCTTGTATGGATCAGCCGTTCCTCCGTTCCCGAAACCGCTGCCCATCCCCCCCCGGCCTGATCCGCTTCCCTGCCCCGTCCCTCCGGCTGATCCCTGGGAGTTGACTTTCTGTTTGAGGGCGGCAAGCGCATTGTTCAGTGAAGAGGGAGTCTGCCGCGTGGCACGGTCGACATTCTGTTTCAGGCGCTCGAGGGTCCTGGTCAGATCCGCCGGTTTTGTTTTCTGCGGCTCTTCGGGAATTTTTTTCTTCGATACTTCAGAAACCTGTTCGGCCGGTTGTGGTTTCGGCAGGGCCTCTGTTTCCGTTTCTGAACTTTCAGCAGCAGTTTTCTGGCCAGGCTCCGAAATTTCCTGAGCACCCCCGCTTCCCGGCAACGAAACAAAAGTAACGTTCACCACCCTCGTCCTCACATGCCTGCCGGACTCCCATATCAGAAGGGCAAGGGCAAGAAAGAAAACAAGGAGATGCATCGCGGCGGCGGAGGCAATCCATACATAAAATTTTCTATCCGTCCGGAAAGGGTAGAGGCCTTTTTTCATGCTTCGTTCTTATCTGCCTGCATCCTTTTCAAGGGAAGCCGGCTGTGTCACCATCCCGATAACTTCTATGCCGGCATCACGAATCTGGGCCATGACATCCATCACAACTCCGTAAGGCAGGGATTTGTCGGCTTTCAGGTAAACCTCCCTCGTCCGCTTGACGTCAAGAATGGTCGGAAGGCGCTCGCGGACTTCTGATGCATCGAGCTGATACTTGTTGATGAACACTCGCCGTGAGGCATCCACACTGATGATTACCGCCCTTTCATCGACATCCATGCGCTCGTGCGATGTCTGGGGAGTATCGACCTTGACGCCGTGCGACATCATCGGAGCCGTCACCATGAAAATGATGAGCAGGACGAGCATGACATCGACGAATGGCGTCACGTTGATATCGCTCATCAACCTGCCCTTGCGGGAAACCATCATAAACCACTCTCCTCCTGTTACTCTTTGATGCAGACGGAAACAAATTCCGGGGAAAACTCTTCGAGATCACGCTCGATCGATCCGATCTGATTGGTGAAATAGTTGTAGCCGATGACGGCGGGAATCGCGGCGGCAAGGCCTGCGGCTGTTGCAATCAGCGCCTCGGAAATACCAGGGGCTACTGCGGCCAGTGATGCCGACTGGGTAATGCCGATGTTCTGGAAAGAGTTCATGATGCCCCAGACCGTGCCGAACAGTCCGATAAAAGGGGCGGTGTTACCTACTGTTGCAAGAAACGGCACCAGCGAAGAGAGTCTTTTGCATTCGGCGTTGGCCTCACGCTTTACAGCTCTTGCCACACGGGCCTTTGCCTGCCTGGGATCGGTAATCTGCCCCATCGCTCTGAACTCGACATATCCCGCCCGGAAAACCCTTGGGAGTGAACCATTCCTGTACTGTTCGCTTTCAGTGAAAATCTTCTCGACATTGCCGACTTCGAAAAAATAGTCGAGGAAAGCACCGGATTCGGCAAGCGACTTCCTGACATAGCCGAACTTGTAGGCGATGATCGCCCAGGAGACAATTGAAAAAAACAGCAGTATGCAGAGAACGAAAAGGACGATTGGACCGGCATCGGAAATCAGCCCGAAAATCCCGAGTTTTGAATCATGCATGACAATTACGGCTTAATTCGATGGTTCATTGAAAAAACTGCAGGTTCTCGATCACGAGGTATGCAAGCGCCGAACCCGAAATGGCGCAGAACGTGTTGACAAGATCATTGTTGATGAAAGGCACACCCTTGAGCAGCCTGTTCTCAACCAGAACGCCGTCCGGTGCGACACTGTGGGTGCGTTCGGTCACCTTTTCCCTGATGGGGTCAAAATACTGAGCCTGTACCGTTGCTCCAAAAAAACTGTCCACAAGGCTCGCAAGAAGGCCGGAAAAACCGATAAGCAGCAGCGACTGAACAACGCCGAACGACATGACCCACTCCACGTTCATAAGTACCGAACTTGCGCAGATAAACAGCGAACCGATGAACGCCCCGGCTGTTCCGGGAACGGAAACCCCGCCCGAGGTACCAACAGGAACCTCCCTGAACGTGGTAACGAGCCATGCTTTCGGGTTCGGCCACATGGTTCCGATTTCGGTCGCCCAGGTATCTGCCTGGACTGCCGCGAGTGTGCCGAGGTAAGCGAAAAATATCGCAGGGTCGTTCGTCAGGGAGAAAATGATCATGAGTATCCATGCTATTCCGCCGTTGGCGTAAACCTGCCCGGCATCGCGCTGTGAACCTTTTTCGAAAACAAGATCGAATTTCGCCTTTCTTTTCTTGCCGAGCTTCGACAGAACCGAGGAAAGCAGATAAAAAGTAAGCAGAGGCACCGTCCAGGTCAGCCCGCCGATACCGAATACCGTTGTACCGAGAAGAAAAAGAGCCGTAGCGCCGCTGTTGTTGAGAAACTTGACTTTGATAGAGAAGACCGCCAGAAGGAACGCGAAAAGCCCTCCCAGGAGGAACCCCTCCGGAAGTACGGTCTGGTTCGATTCGAGAACATAGAGGAAATACGATATGGAGGCCGGGATGAAAAAGTTGTCGAGACCATGCGAGAGCATCGCTTCGACAGCGGTAGCGACAAGCGCGAGAAGGAGGGCAAGAGCAAGGACGATCAGCAGCGGTTTTCCGGCGAGCCCTCCGCTGAAGCTCCCGCTGAAAAACAGGAGGCCGGATGCAAGAAGAATGAACGAGCTCAGGAACATGGTAACAGATCCCTCGATGGTCTTCGGGCTTTTCGTCAGGTGCTCGATATGCTTTCTGCCTACCGAGCTGCCGACCAGTCCGGCAAGCGAATCACCTGCGCCCATGACGAGCATCGAAAGTTGCAGCATCCATTTGTGAGACTCCCAGAGAAGAAGGATCTGCAGAAGAAAAATGAGGGGGAAATAGATCGAACCGTAGCTTTTTACTGCATCTGGCCGGTCGCCGCTGCCTCCGTGGCCGGCGAGCAGCGCCCTGAACCACCCGAATTTGAGATTCAGAGCACCAATGACGAGCAGGGACAGTGCTGCCAGTGCCGGATAGAAATTCGAATGGAAATAGTCCGGCAGAAAAAATATGGCGACGCCGATGGTCAGATGAACGACTTTCCTGGCAACGAGAGTATTCACGCTGAATTTCCTCGTGAGCAGTTCCGCAAGGAGCACAAAGAGGAGAACAAGGGAAATAGTGAGCAGAAATGCCGGAACATCTTGCGGCAATGGAGCTTGAAGGGTCAGCATGGCTCAGTTGTGTTAGTTGTTTTTTTTAATGTAAAAACGGCACAGTACAGCATCTTCGTTGCATGAAAAAATATCATTTTAACTCTTCAGTTTAAACAGCAAAACCCGGGAGCCCGGTATTTTTTTTTGTTTTTGTTTTAATTGTAGTTTCACTATAAATTGCTTGCATGTTTTGTTTTCTTACTGCAAGAAACCTGTTCGCTTCAATGTCCGCATCTGATTCATACAGTTTTACCGCCGGCAGCCGTTTCACCGCAAGTGCGGCACCTTGCCGCACCGCCTCAAGCGCTCATGCAGAGCTTGCTTCGAACTCCATCGTTTCCGGGATCGAAAGAATCATTCCTGTTGTACTTTCACAGGTAAGCATTCTCGTACTCTGATTTTCAGAGCCGGTCCCAAGTCCATTTCCACCTTTCAGATTACTCAACTCAGTGGCTTCGGGAACGGCGCTGCCGGGGATTTATTGTTAATTGCCTAAAAAATTCAATGTTACCGCAATGAGATCTGACACCATAAAAAAAGGCTTTGAAAAAGCGCCGCACCGCAGCCTGCTGAAAGCGACAGGCTGCATTTCCTCGAAAAACGATTTCTCCAAACCGTTCATCGGCATCTGCAATTCCTTCAACGAGCTGATACCCGGCCACACCCATCTGCAGGAACTGGGCAGAATAGCCAGGGAAGAGGTCCGCAAGGCCGGGGGCATTCCATTCGAGTTCAATACCATAGGGGTGTGCGACGGCATCGCGATGGGGCATATCGGAATGCGATACTCGCTGGCCAGCCGCGAACTCATCGCCGACAGTGTGGAAACCGTCGCAGAAGCACACCGTCTCGACGGCCTGGTCTGTATTCCGAACTGCGACAAGATCACCCCGGGAATGATGATGGCAGCGCTTCGCATCAACATTCCCGTCATTTTCGTTTCCGGTGGTCCCATGAAGGCCGGCCACATCCCTTCGGGCAAAACCGTCGACCTGATCTCGGTTTTCGAGGCGGTCGGCCAGTACAGCGCCGGCAATATCAGCGATAGCGAGCTGGAATCTTACGAAGACAACGCATGCCCGGGATGCGGATCCTGTTCGGGTATGTTCACGGCCAACTCGATGAACTGCCTGTGCGAGGCGCTCGGGTTCGCGCTGCCCGGCAACGGCACCATCCTCGCCGAAGATCCGAGGCGCAACGAACTCGTCAGGAAGGCTTCCCGACGTATCGTCGGACTGGTGAACGAAAATTTGAAACCGAGAGACATCCTTACCCGGAAAGCGCTCCTGAATGCATTTGCCCTTGATTTCGCGATGGGTGGAAGTACCAACACCATCCTCCACTCCCTTGCGATAGCCACGGAAGCCGAACTCGATTTCGACTTTGCCGAACTGAACGGGCTTTCGGCAAAAACGCCGTATATCTGCAAGGTCAGCCCGGCCACAATGGACGTCCATATCGAGGACGTCGACCGCGCAGGCGGCGTATCGGCAATCCTCCGGGAGCTCTCCCGGGTCGAGGGACTGCTCGATCTTTCGGCGATGACCGTAACAGGGAAAACCCTCGGCGAAAACATTGCCGATGCGGAAGTGACGGACCGCAGGATCATCAGAAGCATCGATGAACCCTATTCGGCGACAGGAGGCCTCGCTGTACTTTACGGCAATCTCGCGCCGCAGGGTGCCGTGGTGAAAACCGGAGCGGTCGCTCCTGAAATGATGAAACACACAGGCCCGGCTAAGGTGTACGACTGTCAGGACGATGCGATCAAAGGTATCATGGAAGGCGACGTGAAAACCGGCGACGTTGTGGTGATCCGCTACGAAGGACCGAAAGGCGGGCCGGGAATGCCGGAGATGCTCTCCCCTACAAGCGCAATCATGGGACGAGGCCTCGGAGAATCCGTAGCGCTTATCACCGATGGCCGTTTTTCCGGCGGCTCCCGTGGCGCGTGTGTCGGCCACGTATCCCCGGAAGCTGCCGACAAGGGCCCGATCGCTGCCCTGCGCAACGGCGACATGGTTACCATCGACATCCCTCTGAGAAGCATTTCGATGGAGCTTTCGGATCGGGAAATCGAGGAGAGGCTCGCTTCGCTGAAAGATTTCGAGCCGAAAATCAGAAAGGGTTACCTTGCAAGGTATGCGAAACTGGTAACGTCGGCGAACACCGGTGCCGTGCTGAAAAATCCTGTTTCATGTGAAATCTGAAATCCTATTAAAAGAAGAAACTATGCACAATACAGGCCAGATACTGAATGGTTCGGAAATTTTTTTCGAATGCCTGCGGCGTGAAAACGTCGAATATATTTTCGGGTATCCCGGAGGTTCGCTGCTGAAAGTCTACGAAACGCTTCACGACATCGAAGACATCCGGCATATTCTTGTCCGCCACGAACAGGGCGCGACCCACATGGCAGAGGGCTACGCCCGCGCGACAGGCAAGCCCGGCGTCGTCCTCGTCACGTCCGGACCCGGCGCGACCAATACCGTCACCGGGATCGCAAACGCCTACATGGACTCGTCCCCGATTGTTGTGTTCACCGGACAGGTCCCGAGCTCGCTGATCGGCAACGACGCATTCCAGGAAGCCGATATCGTCGGCATCACCAGGCCGATCACGAAGCACAATTTCCTGGTCAAGGATGTCAGGGAGCTGGCAATCACCATCCGCAAGGCATTTTACCTTGCCACGACTGGCAGGCCCGGACCGGTTGTCGTCGACATGCCGAAAGACGTCCTTGCAGCCACATGCCCTTTCGAGTGGCCGGAAACCGTTGAAATCCGCGGCTTCAAACCGACGTTCAAATGCCACAAGAACCAGGTCGAAAAGGCAGCGCATAAAATCGCGAAGGCAAAACGTCCGCTGCTCTATGTCGGAGGCGGCGTCATCACGGCGGAAGCATCGGAAGAGCTTCGGACACTCGCCGTCAGGTACAATATTCCGGTCACCATGACCCTTCAGGGACTGGGCGCCTTTCCGGGCAACCATCCGCTGAGCATGGGCATGCTCGGCATGCACGGCACCTACTGGGCGAACCAGTCGGTCAACAACTGCGACCTCCTCATCGCGGTCGGTGCCCGCTTCGACGACAGGGTCACCGGAAAAATCGACGCTTTCGCGACGCAGGCATACAAGATCCACAACGATATCGACCCGACCAACGTCGACAAGAATATCAAGGTTGACCTGCCGATAGTCGGCGATTCGAAGGACTTCCTCGCAACACTCCTTGAGGAGATGCCGGAAAAAACGGAAGGCCACGAATCCTGGCTTGCCGAAATAGAGAAGTGGCGCAAAAAATGCCCGCTCAGCTATTCACTCGAACCGGACTCGCTGAAAACCGAGTTCGTGATCGAGGAAGTTTCCAAAGAGACCGCCGGTAATGCCGTTGTCGTGACCGATGTCGGCCAGCACCAGATGTGGACGAGTCAGTTCTACACGTTCATGAATCCACGCTCCATCATATCGAGCGGTGGGCTCGGCACCATGGGCTACGGCCTTCCTGCCGCCATCGGCGCGGCGTTCGGCATCACCGACCGCCCCGTCGTGCTGTTCTGCGGAGACGGAGGGTTCATGATGAACATCCAGGAGCTTGTCACGGCGGTCTACAACAGAATACCTGTCAAAATATTCCTGATCAACAACAGTTATCTGGGGATGGTTCGCCAGTGGCAGGAGCTGTTCCACAAGGAGAAGTACTCTTTCACCGACCTCGGCGACAGCAATCCGGATTTTGTCAAACTTGCCGAAGCGTTCGGATGCAAGGCCCTGATGGCCGACAACCCTGAAAACGCGAAGAAAGCGATCAAAATCGCCCTCGACTACAACGAGGGTCCGGTCCTTGTCGACTGCAGGGTTGTCAGAAAAGATATGGTTTTCCCGATGGTGCCTGCGGGAGGAGCGATTTCGGATATGCTCCTTGCAAGGTTAAACCCTAAAACAATGGTTTGAATCGAACTATGAAGCACATCATTTCCGTTCTCGTCGAAAACAGGTTCGGCTCCCTGAATCGCGTTGCGGCCATGTTCAGCGCCCGCGGGTTCAACCTGGAAAGCATCTCCATCGGTGAAACCGAAGACCCTGAAATCTCGCGGATGACGATCGTGACCAGGGGTGACGACCAGATCATCAACCAGGTGCTCAAGCAGCTCAACCGGCTCATCGATACCATCAAGGTCACTGACCTTACAAGGCAGCCGCACGTCGAAAGGGAGCTGCTCCTGATGACGCTGAAACTCAGCAAAAGCACCCAGCACGAGATTTTCGAGCTTATCAACGTTTTTAAAGGAAAAGTCGTGGATATCAAGCAAAAATCCATTACTATTGAGGTCATCGGTTCTCCGGACAAAATCAATACGTCCATCGATATCTTCAAGCCCTACGGAATAAAGGAGCTTGCCCGTTCCGGCGTTGTCGCGATACACCGGGGAGAATAAACTGTTTATATCAATCAATTTAAACTATTTGAAGATGAACGTCTATTATGAGCAGGATGCCGATCTCGGTTATCTCCAGGGAAAAAATATAGCGGTGCTGGGATACGGCAGCCAGGGCCATGCTCATGCCCTGAACCTCAAGGACAGTGGAATGAATGTCTGTGTGGGCCTTCGCCCGGACAGCTCATCCTGTGCGAAGGCGAGGGAAGCCGGCCTCAAGGTCGATACGGTAGCCGACGCGGTGAAATGGGCCGACATCGTCATGGTGCTCCTGCCCGACCAGTACCAGAAAACCATTTATGAAAACGAGATCCTCCCGAACCTTGTTCCGGGCAACACGCTCGCTTTCGCGCATGGCTTCAATATCCATTACAAGCAGATCGTGCCTCCTGAAACGATAAACGTCATCATGATCGCGCCGAAAAGCCCCGGGCACCTCGTCCGCCGCACCTTCACCGAAGGTAACGGCGTACCTTGCCTCATCGCCGTGCACCAGGATTTCACCGGTGAAGCGAAACAGCAGGCGCTCGCATGGGCCAAAGGCCTCGGCGGCACCAAGGCCGGCGTTATCGAGACAACCATAAAGAATGAAACCGAAACCGACCTGTTCGGCGAGCAGGCCGTGCTCTGCGGCGGTTCCGCGGAACTGATCAAGGCAGGATTCGAAACGCTTGTCGAAGCTGGTTACCCGGAAGAACTCGCCTATTTCGAATGCATGCATGAACTGAAGCTCATCGTCGACCTCTACTATGAAGGCGGCCTGTCGAGGATGAATTACTCGGTCAGCGATACTGCCGAATATGGCGGCATGACCCGCGGACCCCGCCTGATTACCCCGGCAGTCAAGGCGGAAATGAAGAAAATCCTTGCCGAAGTGCAGGACGGACGTTTCGCGAAAGAGTTCATCGACGAATGCAACGGAGGGTACAAAAACCTTTCCGTACTCAGAAAGGAGAACAGCGGCCACCCGATCGAAAAAGTCGGCGCGAAACTCCGCGAAATGATGAGCTGGCTTGTCAGGAAATAAGAAGGACGGGAGCATCATGTACAGAATAGTATCGATCCCGGGCGACGGTATCGGCCCGGAAGTTGTCGCGGGGGCCCTCGAGGTCCTCGGCAAAGTTGCAGAAAAGCACGGTCTGGAAATCTCGGTCGAGGAACACCCTTTCGGAGGAGCTTCGTACGATCTGCATGGAGAAATGCTCACCGAGGCCACGCTTGAAGCATGCAGGAACTGCGATGCGGTCCTGCTCGGCGCTGTAGGCGGCCCCAGATGGGAAAACCTCCCTCACGAAAAGAAACCGGAGGCAGCGCTCCTGAAAATCCGCAAGGAGCTCGAGCTGTTCGCGAACCTCAGGCCTGCAAAGGTCTACGACGCACTGCTCGACGCATCGTCGCTCAAGGCCGAAGTGGTCGGCGGAACCGACTTTCTCGTGTTCCGCGAGCTCACGGGCGGCATCTATTTCGGCCAGCCCCGCGGGTTCGACGAAAACCGGGGCTGGAACACCATGGTCTACGAGCGCTACGAGGTCGAACGCATCGCAAGGCTTGCTTTCGAAGCAGCCCGCAAGCGTACCGGCAGGGTCATGTCGATCGACAAGGCCAATGTGCTCGAAGTTTCCCAGTTCTGGAGAAACGTCGTGCACGAGGTACACCAGGAGTATCAGGATGTGGAACTGAGCGATATGTATGTCGACAATGCCGCAATGCAGATCGTCCGCAATCCGAAGCAGTTCGACGTCATCGTGACCGGCAACCTCTTCGGCGACATTCTCAGCGACATCGCAGGCATGATCACCGGCAGCCTCGGTATGCTGCCATCGGCAAGCATAGGAACGATTCACGCCCTTTACGAACCGATCCACGGCAGCGCTCCTGACATAGCAGGAAAAAACATCGCCAATCCGATCGCGACAATCGCATCGCTGGCCATGATGTTCGAGCACAGCTTCCGCAGACCGGAAATCGCGGCGGAGATCCACAGCGCGATCGAAAAAACGCTGGCATCCGGAATCAGGACTGCCGATATAGCGAATCCGGGTGATAAGAGTGTTTCGACAACAGATATGACGAATGCAATCGTCAGGCACCTTGGCGCCTGACACAACAGAGGCGGAAGGTAACGTGAGAGAAAAAATCCTGGTTTTCGATACGACGCTGCGCGACGGTGAGCAATCCCCGGGCGCCTCACTGAATGTTCAGGAAAAGGTGGAGATTGCCCGCCAGCTCGAAAAGCTCGGTGTGGACATCATAGAGGCCGGTTTCCCTGCTTCTTCCCCCCTGCAGCTCGAGGCGGTGCAGAGGATCTGTTCCGAATCACAAACCGTCATTGCTGCCCTCGCCCGTGCGGTGGAAAATGATATCGCCGCAGCATGGAAAGCTCTGATGGACGCGCGCAGACCGCGCATCCATACCTTCATCAGCACATCCGATATCCACATTCTCGGCAAGTTCGCGAGCGAGCGCTATGGCAGAAGCCTTGAGGAAAAACGACGGATTGTGCTCCGCATGGCGGTCGACGCCGTGACGTTTGCAAAAACCCTTACGCCCGATGTGGAGTTTTCCGCTGAAGATGCCGGAAGGACAGATCCCGCTTACCTTGCGGAAATCATAGCGGCAGTCATCGATGCCGGGGCCACTACAGTGAATATCCCCGATACGACCGGTTACACCTGGCCATCGGAATTCGGCTGCAAAATCGCAAAGCTCATCGCGGAGGTGCCGAACATCGGCAATGCCATCGTCAGCGTCCACTGTCATAACGATCTCGGCCTCGCCGTCGCCAACTCCCTCAGCGCCATCGAAAACGGAGCACGGCAGATCGAATGCACGGTGAACGGCATCGGCGAACGTGCCGGCAACGCTTCGCTGGAAGAGATTGTTATGGCTCTGAAGGTCCGCGGCGACCTGCACCATTTCCGGACAGGAATCGTAACCGAAGAAATTTACAACACCAGCCGCATGGTCTCGGCCTTCACCGGCATCATCATCCAGCCGAACAAGGCAATTGTCGGCGACAACGCCTTCGCGCACGAATCCGGCATCCACCAGGATGGCATGCTGAAAAGCCGTGAAACCTACGAAGTCATGACACCGCAATCGGTTGGCGTACCTGAGACAAGCATCGTGCTTGGCCGCCATTCCGGTAAACATGGACTCCAGGCCAGACTGCTCTCCCTGGGATACAAACTGAGCGAACAGGAACTCGAAACGGTCTACCGCCGTTTTCTGGATATAGCCGACAAGAAAAAGGAAGTCTACGACGACGACCTGCGCGTACTCATGGGAGACGAACTCGGCAGACCGGGCGGGACCTACGGGCTTGACTACATGCATATCAACAGCGGAACCGCGTCGATCCCGACCGCAACCGTCAGGATTACGGAAGGCAGCCTGGTGCATGAAGAATCCGCCACCGGAGACGGACCGGTTGACGCCTGTTTCAGGGCTATTGAAAGGGCGCTCGGTATCGAGTCGATGGTAAACACCTATAGCGTGCGTTCGGCTACGGCAGGAAGACAGGCCCTCGGCGAAGCCCTCGTGCGTATCAGGGACGGCAATACCTCCTTCAACGGAAGAGGAGTATCGACCGACATTATCGAAGCCAGCGCAAAAGCTTACCTGCAAGCCCTTGGCCTGCGAAGGCTTCACAACCAGAACATTATTTCCGAAACAAAAGACAACGGTGTGTAAAGTATCATGGAACAGACTATAACCCAGAAAATCCTTGCCAGAGCGGCAAACCGGAAATTCGTTGATGCCGGAGAGAATGTCTGGCTGAACGTCGATATACTGCTGACTCATGATGTCTGCGGACCTCCGACTTTCGATATCTTCAAGGAGGAGTTCGGTCCGGATGCAAAAGTATGGGACCCGGAAAAGGTCGTGGTCCTGCCCGACCATTATATTTTCACGGCCAACGAGCATGCGCACCGCAACATCGACCTGCTCAGGCAGTTCGCAGGTGAGCAGGGGCTTCCGAACTACTATGATGTCGGCACCGATCGTTACAAGGGAGTCTGCCATGTCGCTCTTGCCGAGGAAGGGTTCAACCTGCCCGGCACCGTACTCTTCGGTACCGATTCGCATACCTGTACCTCGGGTGCGTTCGGCATGTTCGGTACCGGCATCGGCAATACCGACGCGGCGTTCATCCTCGGAACCGGAAAGCTGTGGGAAAAAGTGCCCGAATCGATGCTCTTCACCTTCGACGGCGAAATGCCGGAATATCTGACGGCCAAGGACCTGATCCTGCAGATCCTCGGCGACATCGGAACCGACGGAGCCACCTACCGCGCCATGGAGTTCGATGGAGAAGCGGTCTTCTCGCTGCCGATGGAAGAGCGGATGACGCTCACCAACATGGCCATCGAAGCAGGCGGCATGAACGGCATCATCGCGGCGGACAGCATCACTGAAGCCTATGTACGATCGAAGACAACGAAACCGTACGAGATCTTCCGGAGTGATCCCGGCGCTCGGTACCACAGCAAGTACCGCTACAATGTGCGTGAGCTCGAACCAGTCGTCGCGCAGCCGCACAGCCCCGACAACAGGGCAACGGTCAGAAGCGTGCAGGGTACGAAAATCACGAAGTCCTATATCGGCTCCTGCACCGGAGGCAAACTCGAAGACTTCATGCTGGCAGCTAAAATCCTGAAAGGAAGGAAAGTATCGGTCCTGACCAATATCGTTCCTGCAACGGTCAAGGTCATGCAGGACCTGGAATGCGAAACGTATCAGGGTGAAACGCTGAAATCGATATTCGAAAATGCCGGATGCAGCATCGCGCTGCCCTCATGCGCGGCCTGTCTCGGCGGGCCTGCGGACACCGTGGGACGTTCGGTCGACAACGACATCGTGGTTTCCACCACGAACCGTAACTTCCCTGGACGTATGGGCAGCAAGCACGCCGGCGTCTATCTCTCTTCACCGCTTACTGCGGCCGCTTCGGCAGTTACCGGCAAACTCACCGATCCGAGGGATTTCCTCTGAACGTTGAAGGGATAAGCACAATGCTCAGAAAGAACTTGTAAGATAACATACAGCAATGGAAACCATCATTCAGGGAAAAGCCTACGTGTTAGGCAAAAATATCGATACCGACCAGATCATCCCGGCCGAGCACCTCGTTTACAGTCTTTCCAGACCGGAAGAGGTGAAAATGTACGGCAAGTATGCCCTTTCGGGCGTACCTCTTCCGGAAGGCGGGCTGCCGGAAGGCAACGTCCCGTTCGTAAAGGACGGCGCGTTCGAATCCGAATATTCCATCATCGTGGCCGGACCGAACTTTGGCTGCGGTTCGTCAAGGGAACACGCCCCGTTCTCCCTCAAGGTCGCAGGTGCAAAAGCGATCATCGCGGAATCCTACGCGAGGATATTCTACCGCAACTGCGTCGACGGCGGTTTCGTCATTCCTTATGAAACCGCGGAGCACCTCAACCGGATCGTGAAAACCGGCGACGAGCTGAAAATCGACATCGGGGCGAACACGGTGGAGAACCTCACGACAGAAACCCTTTACAAGCTCAACCCGCTCGGCGATGTCTTCAGCATCGTCAAGGCAGGCGGCATCTTTGCCTACGCAAGGCAGGAAAACTTAATGGCCCAGGGCTGATATGACCAAAGGCGCAAAGCTTACAGAACTTTACGACACGACGCTCCGCGACGGCACCCAGGGTGAGCACATCACCCTGTCGGTGCAGGACAAGCTGCTCATCGCCGAAAAACTCGACGAGTTCGGCATGGATTTCATCGAAGGCGGCTGGCCGAGCAGCAATCCGAAAGACGAAGAGTTTTTCAGCAAGGCCCGAAGCCTGCACCTCCGGCATTCGAAGCTCTGTTCGTTCGGCTCGACCGCACGTCTGTCTACGGCCATTGAAAACGATCCCAACCTTACAGGGCTCGTTCGCTCCGAAACACCTGTCGTCACCATTTTCGGCAAGACATGGAACGCCCATTCCAAAAAGGGTCTCGGCATTTCTGACGAGGAAAATGCCGAGCTTATCCATAAATCGGTAGCTTTCCTGAAAAAAGAAGGCCGTGAAGTCTTTTTTGACGCGGAACATTTCTTCGACGGATATAAAAGCGACCGAGAGTTTGCGCTGAAGATGGTCCGCTCGGCCATTGAGGCCGGAGCAACGAGGATCATCCTGTGCGATACGAATGGCGGCACGCTTCCCCAGGAAGTCGGGGAAATCGTTACGGACGTTCTCGGTGTGAGCACTGTTCCGGTCGGCATCCACTGCCATAACGACAGCGACCTCGCCGTCGCGAATTCCATAGCCGCGGTTGTTGCCGGTGCAACGCATATCCAGGGAACCATAAACGGAATAGGCGAACGGTGCGGCAACGCGAACCTGGTCAGCATCATTCCCAACATCATCCTCAAGCTCCAGGGCCGTTTCACCTTTGTCGAGCATCTTGCCCAGCTGACGCTGCTCTCGAACTATGTTTACGAGATCCTCAACCTTCCCCCGAACACGAAAGCTCCTTTCGTCGGAAAGTCGGCGTTCGCCCACAAGGGAGGAATCCATGTCAGCGCTGTCATGAAAGAGAGCTCCCTCTACGAACACATCGACCCAGCACTTGTCGGCAACCGGCAGAGGGTACTGGTATCGGAACTTTCAGGACAGAGCAACATCCGCTACAAGGCACAGGAGCTCGGAATCACGATCCCTGAAAAAAGCGATGTATTCAAAAAGATCGTGCACAACATCAAGGAACTCGAGCACAGGGGCTACCAGTTCGACGGCGCAGAAGCATCCTTCGAGCTTATCCTTCAGCAGGAACTCGGCAATTTCACTCCCTTTTTCGAGGTACTTGAAACCAAGGTGCATATCGAGTCCGGAAAAGATTCGAAAAACGTCGACCAGGCAATCCTCAAGGTACAGGTTGGAAACGATGTGGAACTGACCGCCGCCGATGGCGACGGTCCTGTCAATGCGCTCGACAAGGCACTGCGCAAAGCATTGACCCGTTTCTACCCCGAAATCAGGTCCGTACGACTCGTCGATTACAAAGTTCGTGTCCTCGAGGAAAAACGAGGAACCAGCGCGAAAGTACGGGTGCTGATCGAAACGGGAAATGGCCGCACAACCTGGGGGACGGTGGGTGTTTCAACAAACATTATCGAAGCGAGCCTCCAGGCGCTCAAGGACAGCATCAACTACCATCTGTACCTCGGCAAATCGACCCTGCATGCAGTCTGACCCGCATTTCAGCTTCTTCATTCCTTCACGTACGGCGGCACCTTTCCAGTGCCGCTTTTTTTATCTCCAGGCATCTTCCCCACCCCCTGTTTTTTTCCTTTACCGTTTTTTTATTATACTTAATTTTTACGCACCTCATTGACAGGGGGGGGATAGAAACGAAAATACCGTACTCATGAGGCTCCATGACATCGATCCGGATAACAGGCCAAGGGAAAGATTCCTCCGCTCCGGGCCGCAGTCACTGAGCCCGGCAGAACTGCTTGCGCTTATCCTGCGATCAGGAACGAAAAGCAGCAACATCATCGATACCTGCAACGAAATTATAGCCCGTTTCGGTCTCGATAAACTTCCCGACGTATCGATAGCAGAACTTCAGCAGATAAACGGTATCGGCAGTGCGAGGGCAATGCAGATCGTCTCGGTTTTCGAACTCAACCGCAGGGTGAACCATAACCGCAACTTCAACAGAAAAATCCATGCGGCACGAGACGTCTTCGAATACATGGACGGAAGGGTGCCGGACGAAACGAAAGAACATCTGTTCGTGCTTCACCTGAACACCAGAAACCAGGTCGTCAAAAACGAACTGGTCTCGGTAGGAACGCTGAACGCTTCACTCATACACCCCAGGGAAGTTTTCAAGGCCGCAATCAGAGAGAGCTCGCACGCCATCATCCTCGTGCACAACCATCCGTCGGGCGACGTCGAACCAAGCAATGCCGACAGGCAGGTGACAAACCTCCTGAAACAGGCAGGAGCCATCATCCAGATAGAACTGCTCGACCATATCATCATCGGCAAAACAGACTGGTTCAGTTTCCGGGAAAACTCCCTGCTTGGCTGAATTCCTGTCGGACAGCGATCAGGAGGTGCTGAAAAAAAAAGCAAAGCCCCACACATGCAAGAAAAGGCGTAAAAACCGCACAAGAGCAGTGTCTGCTGCCTCTTACTGTTTCTTGTCTGTGATAAAAGTTCTTTATTTGCTAGGCTTCCTTGGGGGTAGGCCTGTTCTTCAGCCTGCTGATTCGGCGCTGACCGGCTCGCATACCTCAATGGTCATTACAGGGATCTCGCGGACGTTTTTTGCCTGGAGCCCTTTCTGCGTCTTGTCCAGTTCAAAATCCACCTCGGCATCCTGGTTCAGCACCTTGAAGCTCTGTTCGGATACGATGGCTGAAAAGTGGACGAAAATATCCTCTCCGCCATCCGGGTTCAAAATAAAGCCGTAGCCTTTTTTGCCGTCAAACCATTTCACTTTACTTCTTGCCATGTTAACATCAGGGATTAATCAATTGATAAAACAGGGCGTACTGGACGCACGATTGTCTCGGTAAATGCGTCCGGGAACGACTTACACTTAAATATATGTTTTTCTCGATTATTTCACTCCAGCTATAAATGTAACAATTGTGAATCAAAAAAACCAGAAATTCCCGGATAAAAGGATAAATTTTTACTCTTTCAATAATTTTTTTTCAGGGCAGAATATGAAACATGTCATCATCATAACAGGCGCAGGAAAGGGAATAGGAAAATCCATAGCGCTTGATTTCGCGAAGGCAACCCGCAACAATGCAGGTTTTGAACCGCTCCTCGTCCTCATATCGAGGACCATGACCGATCTGGAGGATCTGGCTGCAGAGTGCCGGACACTCGGAGCGGAAACAGTGATTTACGAGGCTGACATAGCGAAGACAGCGCTGATGGAAGAGATTGTCCGGGACGTTATGGTGAAATTCGGCCATATCGACTGCCTTGTCAACAACGCGGGCGTCGGACGCTTCAAGGCTTTCGGTGAATTCACCGGGGAAGACCTGCACTATACGATGGCAACCAATGTGAACGGCACCTTCTTCCTGACCCAGAACGTTTTCGGAATCATGCAGAAACAGCGCTCGGGACATATCTTCTTTATCACATCCGTTGCCGCCGAAAAGGCTTTCAGGAGTTCCGCGATCTACTGCATGTCGAAATTCGCCCAGCATGGGCTGGTCGAGGTGATCCGGCTGTATGCGAGGGAATGCAATGTCAGGATCACCAACGTCATGCCCGGCGCCGTTTTCACGCCGATGTGGGGAGAGGTCCCCGAGGAAATGCAGAACCTCATGATGATGCCGGAGGACATCTCCGGGCCAGTTGTACAGTCCTACCTGCAGCCGGGAAGAACCGTCACGGAAGAGCTTGTTTTCAGACCGGTCGGCGGAGACATCAATGACTGAACAAAGCCGAAGTGTCTGTGGGAAAGCCGCTTTTTTTCCTGTATTTTCCGATACTTTTCTTTTGAAAACCCTTTGAGCAATTCACCATGAGCCTGAAAGAAAAAATAGACCAGGACCTTAAAGATACCATGAAGAGCGGAGACAAGGATCGCCTTAACGCAATCCGCTCGATCCGTGCGGGACTCCTCGAAAAAGAGGTGTCGATCCGCGTCGCCGGAAAGGCTGTGCTTACGGCTGAGCAGGAAATCGAAGTACTGTCGAGCCTCGCGAAAAAACGCCGCGACGCCATCGAACAGTTCACCGCTGGTAATCGTCACGATCTTGCCGATATCGAAAAAAAGGAGCTTTCCCTGATTGAAGAGTACCTTCCTGCCCCGATGTCAGACGAGGAGGTCCGGTCGGTCATCGCAGAAATCGTCACGAGGACAGGCGCTGCTTCCATGAAAGATATTGGCAGGGTCATGGGCGAGGCCATGAAGGCTCTTAAAGGTAAAACCGACGGAAACAAAGTGCAGGAAATCGTCAAGTCGCTGCTGTCAGCTTAACCCTCTTCATTACACACATACCATGCTTGATATCAATGTTTTCCGCCAGAATCCGACGGTGATCGAAGAGATGCTGCACAAAAGGCTGCTTTCCTCCGAAATCCCAAAAGTTGCCCGGCTTCTCGAACTCGACAGGAAGCGCAGGGAACTCGTCCAGCATTCCGATGACCTGAAAGCCCTTCGAAACAGGGTATCAAAAGAAATCGCAGACAGAAAGAAAAATGGAAACGGCCCGGATGGCGAACTGATTCTGAAGATGAAAGCCGTTTCCGATGAAATCACCGGAATGGACGCCACTCTTGCGGAACTCGAAACCGAGATGGAATCCATTCTCCTCGGATTGCCGAACAAGCTTCATCAATCGGTCCCGACAGGCCGTACGGCAGATGAAAACCAGGTTTTCAAAGACCCTGTCGAGTTCAGCCACGCTCTTGACTTCAAGCTGAAAAACCACCTTGAGCTTGGAAAATCGCTCGGCATCCTTGATTTCGAAAGGGGTGCGAAAATCACCGGCGCAGGATTCCCGGTCTATACCGGAAAAGGCGCCCGGCTTGAAAGATCGCTGATCAACTTCATGCTCGATCACCACACCTCGAAAGGGTACACCGAGATATTTCCGCCTTTCTTCGTCAATCGGGAATCGCTGAGGGGAACCGGCCAGTGGCCAAAATTTGCCGACCAGGTATATTACATGCAGGAAGACGACCTCTACGCCATTCCCACTGCCGAAGTACCGGTCACAAACCTGCACCGCGATGAAATGCTGGATGCGAAAGCTCTGCCGATCTCCTATGCAGCATACTCGGCCTGTTTCCGGAGGGAAGCCGGCAGCTATGGAAAAGATACCCGGGGGTTCCTCAGGGTGCACCAGTTCAACAAGGTGGAGATGGTGAAATTCACCAGGCCTGAAAACTCCTACGAAGCGCTCGAGGAAATCAGGGAAAACGCGGAAGCGATCCTCATTGCACTGAAAATCCCCTACAGAGTGCTGTTGCTCTGCAGCGGAGATATCAGCGCAAATGCAGCGAAATGCTATGATATCGAAGTCTGGTCACCTGCTGAAGGAAAATACCTCGAAGCATCGAGCTGCTCGAATTTCGAGGATTACCAGGCAAGACGTGCCAATATCCGCTTCAAACCCGACAGCAAGTCGAAACCCGAGTTCGTCCATACACTGAACGGCTCGGGCCTTGCGACATCGCGCCTCATGGTTTCGATCCTTGAACACTACCAGACTCCGGATGGATCTGTCCGCGTTCCAGAAGTTCTGCAACCCTATACCGGGTTCACCGAAATCGCTCAGGCAGCCGGATGAGCCTCGAGGGCTCTTCGGTCCAGAAACTCCCTCACCATACGGCTTACCGTTTCCACATCGATCAGGAAAGCGTCATGGCCGTATGGTTCATGGAGATAGAGCAACCTTGAATTCGGCATGTACTTCGCAAGCTCTTCCTGCTCTTCCTTCGGATAAAGCACATCGGTAGAGATCGAGAGTATCTCCACGGGTAACCGCATGCTCCCCAGCACCTCTTCATAGACTCCCCTGCCCCTTGCAAGATCGTGCATGTCCATTGCTTTCGTGAGTGTTACGTAGGTATTCGCATCGAACCGCTCGACAAGCTTCCGGCCCTGGTGGTGGAGGTAACTTTCCGCTTTGAAGGAAGTCCCGTGCTGAAGTTCCCGGCCAAATCTGGTCCGGAAATTTTCGTAACTCCTGTAGCTGCACATGGCCATCATCCTCGCGGCGGCAAGGCCTCGTGCGGGGGGAAGATCTTCACTGTACCATCCGTTGTTCCAGTCACGATCTGCATAGATCGCCTGGCGCTGGGCTTCGCTCTGGGCGATGCACCATGCGGAATGGCGTCCCGATGCGCCCATCGGCATCAGTGCCTCGACAAGATCGGGATAGAGAAATCCCCATTCGAGCACCTGCATGCCTCCCAGTGAAGCGCCGACGGCGAGTTTAACCTTTTCTATACCAAGCGATGCAAGAAGCCTGCGCTGCACATGGACCATGTCGCGAATAGTGATGAGCGGAAAATCAGGACCGTAGTGCCGGCCTGACAGGGGATTTATCGAAACCGGACCGGTAGTTCCGTAACAGCTGCCAAGCACATTGCTGCAGATAATGAAATCACGGGATGCGTCAAATGCCCCGCCGGTTGAAAACAACCCTTCCCACCAGACGTCGGCATCTGCTGAACCGGTCAATGCGTGACAGACAAGGATAACGTTGTCCCTCCGGTCGTTAAGAGTCCCCCATGTCCTGTATGCCAACTGCAGGGATGGAAGGCTTCCTCCGAGTTCGCAGCGATAAGGTTCGTCCGACTCGAAAAACATCGTTTTTTCAGATAGTAGCCCGGTATATTCTTTCATGCTCTTATGTC
This sequence comes from Chlorobiaceae bacterium, assembly GCA_013335405.1. GTDB lineage: Bacteria > Bacteroidota > Chlorobiia > Chlorobiales > Chlorobiaceae > Chlorobium. Next base: position 36,589 of record JAAXVR010000006.1, on the reverse strand, counting down.
AGTTTTGCGAATGCCTGTTCAAAATCAGCGATAATGTCATCGATATGCTCGATGCCCGTCGAAACCCGGATCATGTCGGCTGAAACCCCTGCGGATTCCTGTTCCGCAGCGGTAAGCTGCTGATGCGTGGTGGATGCGGGATGGATCACCAGGGTCTTTGCATCCCCGACGTTGGCGAGATGGCTCGCAAGCTGCACGCTGTCGATGAAACCGACCGCTTTTTCATATCCGCCCCTGATCCCGAAAGAGAGAACGCAGCCGAAACCGTGCTGCAGGTATTTTTTTGCAAGTGGATGCGTTGGATGGCTTTCAAGGCCGGGATAGTTCACCCAGGCAACATCAGGATGAGCGACGAGCCATCGAGCAAGCGCAAGCGTGTTTTCCGCATGGCGCTGTACACGCAGGGAAAGCGTTTCGATACCCTGCAGCAGCATGAAAGAGTTGAAAGGACTTATCGCAGGCCCGATATCGCGCAGCCCCTCGACCCTCGCTTTGACAATAAAGGCGAGATCGCCGAAAATTTCATGGAATTTCATGCCGTGGTACCCTTCCGAAGGTTCGCTGACAAGAGGAAATTTCCCGCTCCCCCAGTCGAATGTTCCTCCGTCGACAATCACGCCGCCCATGGATGTACCGTGCCCCCCTATCCATTTGGTGGCAGACTCCACGACGATCGAAGCGCCATGATCGAGAGGACGGCAGAGATAGCCGCAACAGCCGAACGTGTTGTCAACAATGAGCGGAATACCGAATTCGGAGGCGATTGCGGCAATCGGCTCGAAATCAGGAATATGGAACGCGGGATTGCCGATCGATTCGAGGTAGAGCGCTTTGGTGTTCGAGTCTATCGCGTTTCGGAATCCGTCGGGATTGCACCCTTCGACAAATTTCACGCCAATACCGAGTCTGCGCAGTGAAACCTTGAACTGATTGTAGGTCCCGCCGTAGAGGTAGCTTGACGAAACGATATTGTCCCCCGCCTGGCAGATGGTGGTAAGTGCGATGAACTGCGCGGAATGGCCGCTCGCTACAGCAAGAGCCGCCTTGCCGCCTTCGAGTGAGGCGATCCGCTGCTCGAGAACGTCGGTTGTCGGGTTCATCAGCCGTGTATAGATGTTCCCGCTCTTTTTCAGGGCGAAAAGATCAGCGCCATGCTCCGCACTGTCGAAAACATAGGAGGTGGTCTGGTAAATCGGCACTGCCCGTGAATTTGTCGCGGGATCGGGCTTCTGGCCTGCATGAACCTGCAGGGTTTCAAAACGGTGTTTCTGTTCTTGCTGTGTCATAACTGGACGTTGACTGGGAAAAAGGCTGTCAATCCAGTAACGCCGGAAAAAGACCCTCAGAGGGTATGCGGATATGTATGAAGTGAGGTATGAAAATGCACGGGGCACGCATACCACCATCTTTCCCGACACCTTGCCGGGTGGAATTGGCACCTCTCATTGTGCAATGAAGGTTGCCAAGGCTTCTCAGGGCCAGTCCCTCCGCCTTTCTGGATGATAGCTTGAAAACAAATAAAAGAACATATAGTTCAAATAACATACTACAGGGAATGCTATTTTACAAGTCACCTGAAAAAAGCACGTTAGAAAAACCAGCCAATCCTTATCACCATGACAAACGCTCGGGAACTGGCCCTCAGGGTCCTCCAGGCCACCGATGCAGGCAGATCGAAATCCGACACCCTGCTGCACCAGGCCCTGCGGGAGAATACCATGGAACGCAATGACCGCGCACTTGCCACCAGTATTGTCTATGGTGTTCTGCGATACCGGATCCTGCTCGATTTCGTCATCGGCAGGTTCTATCACCACGATATTGCAAAAGCCGCGCCGGTATTGCTTAACATCCTGAGGATAGGAACATTCCAGCTCCTTTACCACGACAAGGTGCCTGGTTGGGCTGCCGTGAACGAATGTGTGAAACTCGCACGGAAATACAAGGGCGAACGGATGGCGAAACTGGTCAACGGCGTCCTTCGTAAAATCAATACCGACAGCGTCCGACTCGACGAATGGCTCCGGGAGAAAGAGGAGGCGGAGAAATTATCGATCCTTTTCTCTCACCCCCGATGGCTTGTCGAACGCTGGCTGCTTTCTTACGGCAGAGAGAAATGCCGTTGCATGCTCGAATACGACAACAGGCCTCCCCTTTTCGGCTTCAGGACCAACCGCCTGAAAACCACCGCTGCGGATTTTTTATCAAACCCCCTGTTCTCCGGGATAGACCGCGAAGAGTGCCCGCTTGATCATTTCTTTTTTTCAGGAGATTTCAGCGTATTCGAGACATCTCTCAACGAAGGTCTCCTGTCGGTGCAGAACCCGACACAAGCTCTTGCCTGCCTTCTCCTGAACCCTTTCCCCGGAAGCACAGTGCTCGACTTGTGTGCGGCACCCGGGGGCAAGTCCACCCTGCTGGCTGAAATGATGGGCAACAAGGGATCGATAACCTCCCTCGACCTCTACGAACAGAAACTGCTGAAACTTGCAAACCACGCCCGGGCGCTCGGAATTTCCATCATTGAAACCAGAGCTGCCGATGCAAGGATATTTCAGCCTGAACAACAGCCCGGCTTCATTCTGCTCGATGCTCCCTGCAGCGGTAGCGGCGTGCTTGGCCGACGGGGTGAACTCCGCTGGAAGCTGAACGGGGACAAGCTCCGTGAACTCACAATCCTGCAGAGGGAACTGCTCGACCATGCAGCAACAATGCTTCGTCCGGAGGGGATCATGGTATATGCCACCTGTTCTGTCGAACCTGAAGAAAATGCTCTCCAGATGAAATCATTCCTCGAGAGGCATCCGGAGTTCGAAATCGATACCGATTGCAGCGGACTGCCGGAACGGTTCCGGAAAGAAGCGGAAATAAACGGCTCACTCCTCACTCTTCCAGGAGATCTTCCGGGCTTTGACGGCGGATTCTGCCAGCGGTTCAGGAAAAAACCGGAGTGATCCGACAGTTTTTTCGGGGGGATAATAATTCCATACATCCCTCAGACATCTGCGATCCCTTTGCATTCAGGATAGCCGGGGCACCCCCAGAATTGCCTGCCTGCGTTTTTCCCGTTTCTTGCGGTTCGCATGAACATCGGTTTGCCACATTTCGGACAGTTTGGAGGTGAATCGGTCCGATTGGACTGATCGCCGGGATCCGCCTGATTTTTCTTTCTGCTGCGCTCTGCAGGCCGGGCGGCTGCAAGTTGCTCACTGTATCCAGCCTCCCCGATGAGCTCGCGTTCAAGGGCTTCAATCTGACGATCAAGCTGAACATTGGCCTGATGGATCAGGCATATGATGGTATTGGCCCTGATCGCAGCTTCAGCGTGATCAAGCCAGCGAACATAGAGGGAATAACGGATCTCATCGGAGTTTCGGTCAGACGACTGATCGGAATGATCTGCCCTCCCGATTCTCCTCACCTCCATCGCTTCGGGCGAGTCTGGTGCCCATTGCGGTATTTGACGGTGGCGAAGGAAGTCCTCGAAATCAAGGAGCAACTCTTCCAGACTGGAACGCGCCACATTGACCAGACGTAATTCGTTCGGTGATGAGGTTGCAGATGCTCTGCTTCCTTCCGCAATATTCTGACGACAGCTTCTGGCAGCCTGAATCATCTGGTCACTCATTCGCGAACGAGCTTCAAGGTATCGTTCACAGAACCACCAGGTCGCATCATAGATTACCATGGCTATCTGAAAGCCTCGCAGATCGCGATAGCCCCCCTGAGGTTTTATCCTGCCCATTGGCGCCTCCTGGTTGAATCTTGTAATGAGAATAACCGGCTTCAATCAGGATTAATATACGCTTTTTATACGCATTTTACAAAGAGAAAAACAGAACTGCTGCCGCCGATCGGTCCGATTTTTATTGTATCTTTCTCTTTATTCAAACATCCGCCACCATGCAAAGGTATGCTTGATGACCGATACAGGAGCGTACTCGAAGGCTTCCTGAACCATCTCCGCATCGAGAGGAATTTTTCTGAAAACACCAGCCTCTCTTACCGAAACGATCTCGAACGCTACCTGTTTTTCATGCAGGACCGCAAGAGGGAACTGACCGGCATACTACCTTCCGATGTGCAGGAATTCATCACGGAACTCTACCGGATCGGTCTCGAGGCAAGTTCTCTTGCCCGGAACGTTTCAGCTATCCGGTCATTCCACAAGTTTCTCGTCCGGGAACGGATTCTCGAGTCAAATCCGGCGGATAACCTGCACCAGCCAAAAAAGGCGCACTACCTTCCCGCCGTACTCTCAACGGATGCAACCCTGCGACTCCTCGATGCGCCCTTGCGACAGGATCCACGAGGTACATTCCATCTCCGGGACAAGGCGATACTCGAGTTCCTTTACGCTACCGGGGTAAGGGTAAGCGAACTTGTCAACCTGAGGCAGCAAAACCTCTATTTCGACTCGGGATTCGCAAGGATTTTCGGCAAGGGCTCCAGGGAACGGCTCGTTCCTGTGGGACGTTCGGCCATCGAATGGACCACCCGCTACGTAAACGAACTGCGTATCACCCTCACCACTCGTGATTCTGAAGATTATATTTTCCTCAATGCAAGGGGAAAAAAACTTTCACGGATGGGTATTTTCAATATCGTTCGGCAGTATGCCGTTCTGGCGGGAATAGAAAAAGAGATTAGTCCGCATACCTTCCGCCACAGTTTCGCCACCCACCTCCTCGAAGGAGGCGCAGACCTGCGATCGGTACAGGAGATGCTGGGTCACAGTTCAATCACCACTACCCAGATTTACACCCATATCGACAGGTCGTTCATCAAGGAAGTGCACAGGACATTCCACCCGAGAGGATGAACAGGAGCGGATGAGCCCGAAGGGAATTCCGGCAGGCAACTGATTCTGTTCACCCCGGTCAATTGGTTCAGGACTCCCTTGTTTCCATGATCAGCCTTTTCCGGTCATGGCTCTCCATCTCTATCCTGAAGGCTTCAAGACTCAGGTTGATATCCACGAAAAAGAAGATCAGGGATGCGCTCAGGCAGCACATGCTCGCAATGAATATCACGACAATTACCATCGGAAGATCGAGATTGGCGAATGCACCGAGAAAAAGCAGAATGATCAGAATTGAAGCCCCGAAACAGGTCAGGCAGGCAAGCAGGATAGCGGTCCTGATATATCTGGCTCGTTTCCAGAGAATGGAAACCTCCCTGTTGATCCGAAGGACGTAATGCTCCGGGTTGGATTCGAGATCGTCGAGAAGGGCCCGTGAGCGATCAATGATCCTTCCGAGCCTGTTGGTCATGGTAAGGAGAAGAAGACCGAGACCCGAAATGAGAATCATCGGGCCGATTGCAGTCTGCAGGACGGGAACTATTTCAGTGAATGAATATACCATGGGTAACACCTGATTGACAACGTTAAAAGCCGCCTGCAGCCTTGTTGCCAGCAAGCGGCTCATCGAAACATCGATAAAATATCAACATAAGCCGGACTGGCAAGCCCGGAATGAAGCTTTTCCGAAAAAGTCACATTTACGACCGTTATCCGGTCACTTCTGCAGCACTGCAAGATCGATGACCTCTCCTGCAAGGGGAATCGATACGTCGAAATGCAGTTTCGCTTCGATGACCTCCCGGAAAATCTTCTTCACGCCCTCGTCTCCATGAACAACAAAAACTTTCGGGCGGCTCCGGAAACCACCGAGCCAGCGCAGCATGTCTTCCTGATCTCCATGCGCCGAAAGTCCCCCGACAGTATGCAGCGCAGCTTTGACGGGAAATGCCTTGCCGTGGATCGTAATGTTTTCTGCACCATCGACAAGCTGCCTTCCGAGGGTACCTTCAGCCTGGTAGCCGGTGACAAGAACTGAGCATTCAGGACGGTTGACGTTGTGCTTGAGGTGGTGAAGAATCCTGCCGCCGTTGCACATGCCGCTTCCGGCTATGATGATGGCGCCGCTCCTCCTGGAGTTGATTGCCTGCGACTGCTCGACCCTTGGGGTAAGATGGAGGTTTTTCAGGACCGGCATCCCTTTCACGGCGTTGCGGAATAACAGGGCTTCCTCGTCATAGAGTTCGGGATAGTCCCAGTAGATTCTGCTCGCCTCGATGGCCATGGGGCTGTCGAGGTAGACCTGCCAGCGGTTGAGCCCCCATGTATCGGCATTCTTCGCAAAAAGGTAGAGAAGTTCCTGGCTGCGGCCGATGGCGAACGCGGGAATAAGGATGTTGCCGCACCTGTCGCAGGCCGAGCTTAAAATCCCCCCTATTTCGGAAAGGGTGAGGTCGAATGCCCTGTGAAGCCTGTCGCCATATGTGCTTTCAACAATCACGGCATCAGCTTCCCCTATGGCCTCGGGATCCTTAAGTATCGGGCTGTCATACTGTCCAAGATCGCCGCTGAAAACCAGTTTCCTGGTTATTCCCCCTTCCTCCAGCCACACTTCGACACACGCGGAACCGAGAATATGCCCTGCGTCCCGGAAACAGACCGAAACGCCGGGCAGGATCTTTTTTTTCGCATCGTAAGGAATACCCTCAAGTTTTTCCAGCGACCGCAATGCGTCTTGTCGCGTGTACAGCGGCTCTGCGTGAAGGTCCCTGCGTGTCTGCGGGTTCTTCCTCCTGTATGCCGCATCGTTCTCGGCAAGTGATGCAGAGTCGAGCAGCAGTATCCTGCAAAGATCAACAGTTGCCTGCTGGGTATAGACAGGGCCTCTGAAGCCGTATTTCACGAGCAGCGGGAGGCGGCCGGAATGGTCTATGTGGCCGTGGCTCAGCAGAACGGCATCGAGCGACGAAGGATCGAAAGGAAACGGGGAACGATTGAGGGCTTCCTCCTCTTTTGTCCCCTGGATCAAACCGCAGTCGACGAGGATCGTGAGGCCGGAGGTCCTGAGTATATGGCAGGAGCCGGTAACCCTTTCTGTTGCACCGTAAAACTGGAGTTCCATGGTGTGCTCCGGGTAAAGTCATCGAAAACGGCATCGAGACCGGACAGATCCGGTCTCTCGCCCCTTTACCCTCAATATACGATAATCATCACCCTTCCATATCCGGATCGCATCAGCCCTTGCGCTTCTTTTTATGCACTGGACCGGTGAAGAAACCTGCATCTTTCGTAGCCTTGACGGGTTTCTTTGCCGCTTTTTTCGGACCATAAGGCGTAAAACGCTCCTCTTCCTCTATTTTGGACAACCGCAACTGGCGACCGCAGACCCTGACTTTCCGAAGCTCATGGAACACATCCGCAGGCATGCCCTGCGGCAGTTCGACCGTACTGAAGGAGTCCTGAATGGAGATCTGGCCGACCGATTCAGGATCGAGTCCTATCTCGTTGAGAATGGCTCCGAGAATGTTGCCGGCTTTCACGCCATGCGCGCTTCCGACTTCAAGTCTGTATCGTTCCTTGCGCTCTTCCCCGTAGCTTTCGGTCCTGGCTTTCCTTTTCTCTGTCCCCTTTTCCCTCAGCGGGCGGCGATCCCGTTCGGATCCGCTGCGTTCTTCGTACTGCCGTGTCTTTTCGGGCTTGTTCGACAACAGGAGAGGCGTATCGCCCTGAAGCAGGGAAGCAAGTGCTGCGGCCGCATCGAGAACCGGAACATCGTGTTCATGGCAGTATTGCTCGACAAGATTGCTGTAAAAGCCGAGATCCTCGGCAGCGATCCTGTCCGTGATCCGCTGGTTGAACTTCGAAACCCTCCTGTCATTGATCACTTCGGTTGAAGGCAGTTCCATCAGTTCTATCCGGCTGCGCGTCGCCTTCTCGATGGCATAAAGCATGTTTTTTTCCCTGGGAGAGACGAAAAGGATTGCCTCTCCGCTGCGTCCCGCCCTGCCGGTTCGTCCGATGCGGTGAACATAGGATTCCGTATCGGATGGAATATCGTAGTTGATCACGTGGCTGATGCGTTCGACATCAAGACCTCTGGCGGCGACATCAGTTGCGATAACGATACTGAGGGTTCCGTCCTTCAGCTGATCGACGGTCCTTTCGCGCTGATTCTGAGGCATATCACCGTTCAGGGCGGCAGCGCCGTAACCTCGGGCCTGAAGCTTTTCAGCAAGTTCAAGCGTCATCGTCTTCGTGCGCACGAAAATGAGTATGCCGTCAAACGGCTCGAATTCGAGGATTCGGGTCAGTATATCGAGCTTGTGGCTCCCGCCGACAATCCAGTAGCGCTGTCGGATGGTCTCGACGGTCGCGGTTTTTTTCTGGATGGTAATTTCAGCCGGATTGTTCAGATATTTCTGGGCTATGCGGCGAATCTGGGCCGGCATAGTCGCTGAGAAAAGAGCAACCTGCCTCTCTTTCGGGGTCTGCTCGAGGATCCATTCGACATCGTCGATAAATCCCATGCGAAGCATCTCGTCTGCCTCGTCGAGCACAAGACACTGCAGGGAGGCAAGATTGAGGGATCCCCGTCGCATGTGGTCCATGACCCTCCCCGGGGTTCCGACCACGACATGGACTCCCCTTTTGAGCATGCGGAGCTGGATTCCGTAATCCTGGCCCCCGTAGATGGGTACCACATGAAACCCTTTAAGGTGCTCGGCATAACGCTGGAAGGCTTCGGCAACCTGAATGGCCAGTTCCCGTGTCGGTGCAAGCACGAGCGCCTGCGGTTCGGTCTGGGCAAGCCTGATGTTGGAAAGTATGGGAAGAGCGAAAGCAGCTGTTTTGCCGGTCCCGGTCTGAGCCTGTCCGACAACATCCCGGCCTTCGAGAATCAATGGAATTGTCTGGGCCTGAATCGGTGTCGGATTTTCATATCCTACCTCTTCAAGCACTTTCATAAGTGGTTCCGGCAGCTCGAGGCTGCGAAAATCCGCAGGTATAGTCTGATGTTCGGTCATTATGGTTTTCTGTTCCGGTCATTGATTGAAAAAACCCCGCCTGAAGCAGGGGTGGCAGCAATGCAGGAAAGAAAAAAATGAAGAAGAGTTCTCATCAACCGAAAACATCCGGGCCGAAAAGCGACAATATCGGCCGCCATCGTTTCGTCACAAACGACGGAATCCCGGGACATGAATCATCCCCGGCGTTTTCCGTACGTCCTTTCTTAGCATATTCACCACGCACTGTAAAACGTCAGCATAGTACGATTTTATTTTGCCAAACACGAATCCGGAGTACAATGAGCACAAGAAAACGCTTGCTGAAGCTATCCCGCACGCTCTCTACGAGGTTTTCCTGTCGATGGACGAATCGCCTTCAACGGCCGGCTTTCCTGAAAAGATATGATCGCCGGAAGGAATCCTCCCTGACGATTGTTCCGAAATATATTCCTCTGATCGAGAGAGATCCATCTTTCAGGAACCGGAACGTTCCTTTCAGATCACAATCGTCCGGCTGTTTATTGCCGCCCTCAATCGTGAACGCAATGGTTTTCTTTTTCAGGTCATAGGTAACATGACCCCAGTAATCCCTGTAGACTTCGAACGGATGGACCGTAAGCGAAAATCTGCGGTCGGGATGAATGTAAAGCTCTCCGATATTGCCGCCCTCTTCGCGCCAGTTCCCGGCAAACGGGTTTCTTTCCCTGGTATGGATATAGAGGGTATTCTTCTTTACGACCCCCTTTTCACTGATCTTTGCACGTATGGTGAACCGTGTTCCATCGTTGACTTCACGACTGACAACGAGAAGAGCGCGTTGCTGATCGACTGCCGTGCCTGATACCGGCCAGACCTGCCACGTTGCCTGTATATCGACCGGAATACCGGCCATAGGCGGAATGCTATGGAAATTCATCGCCTTGATCCCCAGCCTGACCGTATCGCCCGGACAGGCATGCAACTGCTCTAAACTATTGATGAACAGGCTGTTTTGCTGTTCTTTCGAGAGCGATGAGAACGCAGCACCGGACAGTGGAGAAGCATTGCCTGCCGGAGAAAATACAGCCAGCAGAATAACGATAAGAGATACAGCATTGAGCATGACTTCGTCTCCTTTCCATTTTGAAAACACAGAGACCTGACTTCGAACCGGTTGCTCGAGAAACAATCCTCAGCGGTTTGTGTTTTTTTCAGGAAGAATTTCCATCGGAAGAGCGGGAAAACGTCCAGCAAGCTTCCTGAAATATCCCGGACTGTCCATGCAGTCCGGATTGTCAGGCTCCGTGCAGGGAATTTCCGCAATGATCCACCTGCCCTCATTTCTGTGCAGAAGAGCATAAAAATCCTCATACCGGCCGCTTCCGGCCTTCGACCGGGGAAGCGTATGCACCCAGGCCCATCCATTGCAGACCTTCATGGATTTCACAACGAAAATCACATCGAGCTCATGCAGTTCCTTCACCTTGAAGCGCATGGCATCGAGAATAGCCCTGCGCTCCCTGCTGCCGGGAGCGGGCGAATATGTTTCAGGCGGTTTTCCGTCAACAGCCGCAACCGGCAAGCAGACCGGGATGATTATCGTCAGAAAAAAAGCGGCGAGAATAAAATTTCGGTTCAGTTTCATTTCACGGCTCCCCTGTGTTTTTCATTCCGAAAGGGACTTCAAACAAAACCCTGTACTCTGCTCCTGAAGGTTTCAATAGGGATTCAAACAGGCAGAGCTTCCTGAATACGGCGGCCCATGCTACCGGCTCATCGAACTTCATCCGTATCAGGTCATACCGTTCGTTCTGCCTTACGCGCGCAATCGTCAGATGAAGCAGATACGGTCGATAGTCTTCGGCGGCAACCTGCAGACCTGTATGAAGTTCATCGCGCAGTCTGCCGAAAAAAGGAGGAGCATCTCCGGTAGCCCAGACCAGGCGGGGCTTTGATTGAACAGGCCCGGGTTTTACGCTGGTGAAAACAGCTTCGGAGGCTGCATTACCTGAAGCTGTCGTGCAGAGAACCCCGTAAACGGCAGAGGGATTTTCTGACTCCCAGGGAGGAATGACGGTAATATGCAGGTTTTCCGGCTCGATCCAGCGGACACGGAGCCCTGCATGCCGTTTCCGGAATTCGAGAACCTCTTCGATCAAATGTTCCTCTGCCGGAATACCGACAAATACCCTTGTTTTTCCCATAAAGAGGCTTTTACGATCGAGCAGCCTTCCTTTTACCCTGAAATTAGGGAAAGTCCCGCATAAATCAATTCATCGACAAATTTCCGGGTATGTAGTGAACATGATAACGACAGTAATTGAGTATCTTGAATTCAGAAGCTGCCGGGGTTACCATTTCACGTGATCTCCGGCCAGGCTGCCCGGAAAACAGGAATCAAAACTGCATGGCCATGTTCAAGATCACAACCATCCTCTGCCCGGTGGATTTCTCCGATGCTTCACTGATGGCAATCAAATATGCCAGGGAATTCGCTGCAGCCACAGGGGCATCTATCTTCCTGCTCCATATCGTTGAACCGGTACCGATGCCGCCGGTCGATACGTCGTTGAACTATGTGGAAATTGAGGAGGTACTCGAAAAAGCTGCCGAAAAGGACCTCAACGCTCTGAAAAACTCCTTGCTTTCCGAGGGGGTGAAGGTAGACGGAACAATGGAAACAGGAAAAGCCGCGGATATCATCCTCGAGAAAGCTTCGAAACTGAACGCCAACTTCATCATCATGGGCTCCCATGGCAGGAAAGGGCTGAACCGGCTCATCATGGGAAGCGTGGCCGATGCGGTCATTCGCCGGTCTGATTGTCCTGTACTCATTGTCAAGAGCGGCGAGAAAGAGTTCATAGACGGGAAGTAAGAACAGCTGCCCTTTTGAGGAATATGCCCATCTCTCTGTTTCGTGTGCATAAAAAAACCGTACTATATTGCGGTTTTTTTACTAAAATACACCTGTATCTTGCGGACCGGACAGGCAGGGTGATTTTTTAACGAACATCAAACGCAGACCATCATCGCCTTTGAATTGAAGCAAAAGCATGCATTGAAAAGATGAATCCCGTACTTATGGGAATAAAAAAAGGGTGTGGTAGCAGGACCAGGGCCTCATGCTTTCAAACAGATACTGACCGGAATGTTTGGTATTAAAAATATCGTGCAATAAATTACACCAAAAAAAGACTGCAAATTCATCATTCCTGACGGGGGGGGCATCAGAAAACCCGCTTTTGCAGCAGCTTGCATATATCCTGTCCACCTGTTCCTCAATGACCATCGAGTTCAGAAAGGAAGCCCTGAAAAAGCTCAGTTCGCCAGATGACCTCGACCGCCTGATGCCGGTAACTGACCGGAAAGGGTGGATCGCTCTGCTGTCCGCTTCAGTTTTCATCCTTGCGGTGCTCATCTGGGGGATCTACGGAAAAATCGAGACGACGGCAGAAGGGCAGGGAATCACCATGAATACCGGAAGCGTCCAGTCTATCGCAGCCCGATCCACCGGTATCGTAACCGATTTCTCGGTAAAGGACGGCCAGGCGATCCAGGAAGGCGAAATCCTTGCGATCATTGAACAACCGGAACTGAAGCAGGAATTTCTTTCCGCTTTCTCTGCCTATGAATTCCTCTCTTCCCACCAGTCAGAAAAACGTTCATTCCTCAAAAAGCGGATCGCTGTACTGGAGGAAAAACTGCAGAAACTGCAACGGCTGCGTCTTGGAAGACGCGCCGGTAACGAAGCGGAAACTTCTATCGAACAATCGCTCGTGGAGCAGAAAAACAAACTTTACACGCTCGACAACGACCTTGCCGGTGCCGCACGGAAACTTGAAATATCGAGGGAAAATTACAAGTGGCGTTCTGCGGTAATCTCCCCGTTCACCGGCATGGTTACAGAAGTCAAGGCAACGAACGGGCAGGAGGTATCACCCGGATTCGAACTGCTCCAGGCTGAGCCATTCAACAATAACAGCCCGCAGGATATAAAACTCGACCTCTATGTATCATCGGGCAATGCGAAAAAGATCAGCAAAGGCATGGAGGTATACGTGGCACTGTCGACGGTAAAACCAGAGGAGTATGGCTATGTCGTCGGAAAAGTCCGTTATGTGAGCGAATACCCTGTTTCTGAACAATCGATAGCCGCGGACATCAGAAACGAGGGTCTTGCAAGGAATTTCGTATCCGGAAATCCTCCCTACAAAGTAGCTGTCAGGCTTCTGAGGGACCCGTCCAGCAAGAGCGGTTTCAGGTGGAGTTCCGGCAGAGATCCGAAAACGACGATAACCTCGGGGATTCTCTGCAAGGGTAAAATCGTTATTGAAGACCAGGCCCCGATCGCCCTGGTCATTCCTTCGCTGAAAAAATTCATGGCCGGCGAAACCGGATCGTGAAACGCATTCAGGCAGTGTCGGAAAAGACATTCAAAGGAACAGGAGCGACCGAACTGCAGGAGTGTCTTTCAAACCGACTTGCAACTGCCATGAAAGACCGGCAAGAACCTCTGATCAACCAAACACCTGGAGGAACCTGCGGATGAGCTTCATGCTCTTTCCATCAGAAAAGCTTTGGGACGAAGCGCGGGTCAAGACACCGACTGTACTCCAGATGGAAGCGACCGAATGCGGGGCGGCATCACTCGGTATGGTCCTTGCTTCATTCGGCCTCCATGTCCCCCTTGAACAGCTCCGCGCTGACTGCGGGGTTTCCCGCGACGGCAGCAAGGCGAGCAACATCATGAAGGCAGCCGGAAAATACGGTATCGAGGCGAAAGGGTGCCGGCTGGACCTCGATGACCTCCACAGAAAGAATCTTCCGATGATCCTCTTCTGGAACATGTACCATTTCGTGGTATTCGAGGGTTTCAGGAAAGGACATTATTATATCAACGATCCTGCGTCCGGACAAAGAAAAGTGACACCGAAGGAGTTCAGCGACTCTTATTCCGGGATTGCTGTCACTCTCGAAAAAACCGCTTCGTTCAAGCCCGGCGGACAGCCATTCCGACTTTCCGAGGCGCTGAAAAAAAGAGTGCCCGGTATGGAAAAGCCGCTGGCCTTCATCATACTCGCAAGCATCCTTCTTGTCGTTCCCGGCCTTCTGGTACCATCGTTCCTGAGGATCTACATCGATTATGTCCTTGTGAAGGAAACTTCCGGCTGGATACAGCCGCTCCTTGTCGGCATGCTGCTGACAGCCTTTCTGCAAGGGATACTGACCTGGCTTCAGCAGAACTGTATCCTCCGGGCCGAAACAAAACTTGCCCTTGTTTCTTCGGCACGATTCTTCAATCATGTGTTCGCCCTGCCGATGCGATTTTTCACCATGCGTCAGGCAGGCGAAATATCAAACCGCGTCCAGTTGAACGACCAGGTTTCGTCAATGCTTGCCGGAGAACTTTCTACCAGATCGCTGAATGTCCTGCTGATCGTCTTCTACGCGTTGCTCATGCTCAGGTATGATCTCATCCTCACGTTTGGTGCTGTCGGCATCGCACTTCTCAACTCATCAGCCCTCTTCTATGTATCGAGAAAACGCGCCAGTCTGAACAGGAAGTTCCTGCATGATAACGGAAAGCTCATGGGAACAACCTTCTATGGAATCAGGACCATAGAAAGCCTCAAAGCTTCGGGAAATGAACAGGATTTCTTTTCACGGTGGGCCGGGCTGTTCGCTGACATGGTTACCGGTCGTCAGCAGCTCCAGACCACGACCATATTCCTGCTTGCCCTGCCGCCCTTTCTCCAGTCGATCGGAAACGTCGCCATTCTCACCCTGGGAGGCTTGCGGGTCATGGAAGGAAACCTCACGACTGGAATGCTGGTCGCATTCCAGAGCCTCATGCTTTCGTTCCTCGCCCCTGTGAACCAGATGGTCGGCCTCGCCGAGAAACTTCAGGATACCGAGGCTGGCTTGCAGCGTCTCGACGATGTCATGGACAACGATTGCGAACTTGCCGGGGATGAGGATGCTGGAGATTCCGGTGAAGTCAGGAAACTGGAAGGAAGGATCGAACTGAACAACGTCAGCTTCGGCTACACTCTCCTTGAGCCGCCGCTGATTGAAAATTTTTCCCTGAAACTCAAGCCCGGCGACCGGATAGCGCTGGTCGGAAGCTCCGGATCGGGGAAATCGACCATAGCAAGACTTGTTGCAGGACTTTATGAACCATGGTCGGGAAATGTGCTCTTCGATGGCATGCCGAGAAAGCATATTCCCCGCAAACAGCTTGCGGCTGCGATAAGCATGGTTGACCAGGAAATAAGCCTTTTCGAAGGAACGATAGCTGAAAATATCGCCATGTGGGATCTGACGATGCCTCATGAAGAGATAACCCGGGCAGCCAGGGATGCGGCCATCCACGATGTGATCGTTGCGAGGACAGGGGGATACCAGTGCATTCTCGGAGAGGGGGGAAGGAACTTCAGCGGCGGTCAGCGACAGCGGATTGAAATTGCAAGGGCACTTTCGCAGGATCCTTCGATCCTGATACTTGACGAAGCGACAAGCGCGCTGGACCCTGCAACTGAAAAAATCATCGACGGGAATATCCGCAAGCGCGGTTGCTCATGCCTGATCGTAGCCCATCGGCTGAGCACTATCCGTGACTGCGACGAGATTATCGTCCTCGATTCCGGCAAAGTCGTTGAGCGTGGTACTCATGCGTCGCTCATGGCATCTGGCGGAGCCTATGCGGAACTTGTCGCAAAAGGGTAGATCCTGCAGCGATGCCTCAGAAAAACAAAAAAAATGAAGCCGCATATTCTGTGGCACAATAAAACGATACCATGGCAGCAGAAAGTTCAGGAAAACGGTTCACTGAAAAAAACCGCTTTCAGCAGGAGCGTTACCGAAATGCGCTCGAAGGATTGTCGGAAATACTGCTGAAAGAGAGCGACACTCACGCAGATGGTTCCGATCCTCTGTTCGCCGCCTGCATGCTGGTGGGGAATGCTTCGCATATCGCCATCAGCAAACCCGACCGGGAAACGGAGGTTACCCATGAAGATCCTCTGCAGACAATCTGCCGCTATTCGGGGGTTCGCATACGCAGGGTAAACCTCAGCAGAAACGGAGACTGGTGGCTGCATGAAAACGGCCCCATACTTGCATACCGCAGCCGTTCAGGAAATCCCGTAGCCCTCATTCGCGACGCAAAAGGCTACCGAATGATCGATCCGGGAACAAAAGAGGTACTCGTTCTGGATCAGAAACTGCAGGAGGAAATCGATCATGAAAACGCATGGACCTTCTACCGCCCTTTCCCCCAGAAGATCCTTCATTTCGGAGATATCGTCCGTTACGGAATATCCGGAAGCAGGACCGATCTCTGGATTATCATCCTTTTCGGTATAACCGGCTCTGCCATCGGACTTCTCGTTCCGATCCTTACCGGGATCCTTTTCGACTCTGTCATCCCGCAATCGTCCGGTGAGCAGTTGCTGCAACTTTCGATGATCCTGGCAGCCAGCGTTTTTGCCTCATGCGGGTTCGAACTTGCCCGCCAGATTCTGGTGATGCGTGTGCAATCCCGTCTCGACATCAGGCTCCAGCCTGCTTTTATCGACCGTCTTCTCAACCTTCCAAGTTCGTTTTTCAGGGAATTTTCCTCCGGTGACCTTGCGACCCGCATACTCGGCATATCACAGATCAGGGAAGTGCTCAGCACTGCAGTGCTGACCGTATTCCTCGGAATGGTGTTCGGTTTCATGAATTTCTTCCTCCTTTTCTGCTACAGCTGGAAACTCGCCCTCGTAGCAGCGGCCCTGACCGGTACACTCATCGTCGGCACCGTATGGGCGAGCTATCGACAGCTGGTGATAAAAAAACTCGCAGTCGCAACACGCGGCGATATTTCAGGACTTCTCGGCAGCCTGCTGACGGGAATTGCCAAAATCAGAATCACCGGAAGTGAAAAGCATGCTTTCGCACAGTGGGCTTCAAAGTACAAAGTGGAACGCAGCCTGATGTTCAGTGCGGGAAGAATACAGAACCTGCTTGCCGTCACGACGGCATCGTTTCCCGTCATTGCCCTCGGTGTCATAATTTTTTCAGCAGGAAGCATGATGACTGGGGAACATCTCAGCTGCGGTTCTTTCATCGCGTTCACTTCGGCATTCACCGTTTTTCAGACCGCTCTGCTGCAGTCGACGATGGCCATTATCGGCAGCCTCGATGTCATTCCTCTCTACGAACGCATCAAACCTGTTCTTGAGGCACTCCCTGAAACCACCCGTACCAGAACCCGGCCTGAACGGCTCCAGGGACGGATAGAACTGAGGGGAGTTAATTTCAGCTATGACGAGGACGGGCCTCAAATCCTCCATGACATCGATATCAAGGCGGAACCGGGAGAATTCATAGCGATCGTCGGGACGTCAGGATCCGGAAAATCCACGTTGATGCGCCTCCTCCTCGGTTTTGAAAAACCTGGTACCGGAACGGTATTTTACGATGGTATCGACCTTTCCACCCTCAACGTGCAGGCAGTCCGTCGCCAGACAGGCGTGGTTCTGCAGAATGCCCAGCTCCAGCCGGGCTTTGTTCTGAACACCATCACCGGATCGTCCGCCCTGACGGTTGACGATGCATGGGAAGCTGCAAGGATGGCCGGGATCGAAGAGGATATAAGAAAAATGCCGATGGGCATGTATACCATCATAAGCGAAAGATGCGAAACCGTCTCGGGGGGGCAGAAACAGAGGTTGCTGATTGCGGGAGCCATGGTACGCAAACCTGCAATGATTTTTTTCGATGAAGCGACAAGCGCTCTGGACAACCATACGCAGGAGATAATCAGCGACAGCCTTGAAAAACTCAAATCGACAAGGATCGTGATAGCCCACAGGCTCAGCACCATACGCAATGCCGACAGGATTTACTGCCTCGACGACGGTCGTATCGTCGAGCAGGGGACCTATGAAGAACTTATGGCGCAGGGGAGCTTCTTCAGAAAACTGGCAACCCGCCAGATCGCATGAAAGACAGACCGGCACAAGAGTAGCCTCTTCAATCAGGGAAACAGAGAAACAACATGAAGATACCCGTAAAAGACAAGCTCCGCGTAATCCAGTTATCCATCATACTTGCGGTCCTGCTCTCATCGCTCTTCATTTCCTGGATGATGCTCAGCCAGCATGCCAGGAACAGCGGACGCAACCTCATCAACATCAGCATGCATCATATCGCGGGTGAAATCAGGCAGAACGACCAGACCCTCTACACCCTCAGGCTCGAATCCGACGCCCAGTCCATTGCAAAAGCCCGCGCTTTTTCGTTCATGATACAACAGGATCCTTCCCTCATCCACAATGAACAGAAACTCGAAGAGATACGCAGACTCCTCGATGTCGACGAGCTGCACGTGAGCGACAAGGAAGGCATCCTCACAGGCAGCACGATTCACCGTTACATCGGGTACAATTATGCTTCCGATCCACAGTCGAAACCATTCCTTCTGGCAATCTACTACAAGGATTTCAAACTTGCCCAGCAGCCGATGCCGAAGGGCATCGAAAAAGGCGCGATGTTCCAGTACACCGGTGTAGCCCGCCTGGACGAGCCGGGTATCGTGCAGATCGGCTACAAGCCCGAAAGGCTTTATCGAGCCCTTGCCGCCGCAGACATCAGGAAAGTTGCCGATGGTTACAGGATAAGGCAAACAGGAACGATCATCGTCACGGACCTTGACGGAAAAGTACTGAGCAGTACGGATGGCAGGTTTATCGGAAGGAACGTGACTTCGTTCGGGTTCTCAGAAAAGGCCTTCAGAGGACCGGAAGGATCGTTTGTCGAAAACATCGGCGGCAGAAAATCGCTGTACATCTACAAGATTTACGGCGATTACACGGTTATCGGTTCCCTGGGACTGGATGAACTCTACCAGCGCAGAAATCAATCGATGCTTGTCCAGGTGGTTGCAAACCTCTTCGTTTTTTCACTTATGGCCCTGTTTCTCACAAAAAAATGAAGGGTTCGAATGACCTTCAAAGACAGATGTTCTTTGCCGATGCACGGAAAGAGCCGGAGCTATGCCACAGCGCTCGATACCGGAACAACGGTTAAATCCCTTTTCCTGATCTTCCCGGAACAATATCGAACCCCGGTTTATCACAAAATCTGCAATACTGTCGTCAAGAGGCAGTGACCCGGCGAAACCCTTCATCGCGTTTACCCTCTTCCCGACGCCGTGTTCGAGAATATTCTCCATGGCAAGTTCGACGCACGCATCCATCGGGCCTGCAACCGTTACCCCTCAGATCGGTGATTTTCGCAATCGAGATGCCAGGCATGCCCGGCCCCCCCAAGATCGAGACAGTGGCCGGAAGTTATACCGGTTCGGGGTTACGATCTGCCCGGCGAAAACAGGATACAACTTTCTGAATAAGCCCTTCATGACCTTTTCATGGTACTCTCCGGCATTCATGGTGTACATGGGATTCTCCGCTTTTTTCAAGGACCGTTATAATAAAGAAAACCGAACGCAACCTAAACAATGAATATAATACGGCCACTTATTTTAAATTTATTATACAAACTAACACCAAATCCTTGTTTTTTCATGTGTTTCATATACATTTGAAAGACAGCGCTGTTATTTTCATGGGACCCGTTATAGAACAATATGGATAGCGATTGATTTCGCCGGTATCCAGGAAAACAAACGGGAAACGCAATGCCGGACCGGTTCGGGGCAGGAGAACACAGGGGTGCGGCCCGGAAAGATAAGGGAAGGCAGGCGACAAAAGGATATTTCAGCATTTTCTATCACCGAGAGCTTTCCGGAAAAGAAGTCGACGAGGTTCTTACACCATGTTCCCGAAAGGGAATGAAGGAACCGGAAACCGCTCAACCAGAAACAGAACCATGATGAAGTCGTTCGACAGAAAGGACAGGGACGGAACCGTCATTGCGACCTGCAGTACTCCGCTGACAAAAAAATCAACGGGAAACGGCATCCCGCTCCTGAAAAAAGGGGCGATCAACCTCTACATGAATATGCCCTGCCCGCTCAAGGTAGTGGTAAAAATGGTGATCGGTGAATTTGCCGAACGCTACAACAGTTCCCACACAGTGCCGATCTATTCTCCCATGCTGCTCGACGGGGATTCGAAGGGAATCGAAGGTGAACTGAAAGCAGCGGAAAGCGAAGAAGAAATTCCCGAAATAATGATTGCGGCAGGTCTTCACACCGTTTTGTCAAAAGGTTTTAAAAAACGGTTCATCGATTCCGGCATCTATACCGGGATCACCAGCGAAGCCGCGCTGGGAAAAATGCCCGATGCATACAAAAAAATTGCAACGGAAAACAATATCGGCATTTTCAGCATCGGCCAGTGGAGCATCGTCTGCGATCTCTCGCTCAAAACTGCCGTTCCCTACCCGCACCGCTGGACCGATCTTGTCAATCCGCGCTATAAAGACCTTATCACGGTCCACGGATATAACGGCAAGGCAAGCATTGCGGCTCTCCTTCTCGTTCTCAGGGAACAACTCGGCAAAAACGCCGTCATCGATTTTGCAGGAAACATCCGCAACGTCTGGCATTTCGCCGAGGTACTGAAAAGACTCGATTCATCGGAACCACGCCGCACCCCGTTCAACCTGCTGCCAAATGCCGCAACCGTCCAGATGCCATCGAAAAAACAGGCCGCCATCCTCGAATTCGAGGATGGACCTGTCCTGGCACCAATGCTGATGTATGTCAAGACATCACGAATGGAAGAGTGCCGGCCTCTCGTCAATTTTCTGCACAGTGCGACGATCAGGCATGCGCTGCGCAGGGGTGATTTCTTCCTTGCTGACGAGTTCGACTGGTCGCAGCCCTTCAGTTACCCTTCCTGGGAATACCTTATGAACAACGACTATGAAGAACTGGTCGCCGAGCTCGATGTTGAACTGAAAAAGGGTCTCGGACCGGACGTTTTCCGGACCTGAACATGCATTCAATCATTTCGTAACATTTCCATCATGAAACTTGTCACCATATCCGGACCTCCATCATCGGGAAAAACAGCTGTGCTCGCCGGCGTCATTAAATCCCTGAAAACGGCTGGCCTGCGGACCGGAGCGCTGAAATACGACTGTCTCAGCACCGATGACGACGTTCGATTCAAATCCCTCGGAATACCTGTCCAGACGGGACTCTCCGGAAACCTCTGTCCGGATCACTACTTCGTCAGCAATATCGAGGAATGCCTCACGTGGGGCATCGAGCTCGGGCTCGACATTCTGCTTTCCGAAAGCGCAGGTCTCTGCAACCGTTGCGCTCCGCATATCAAGGGAGTTCTCGCCGTCTGTGTCATTGACAACCTCATGGGGGCGACAACCCCGAAAAAGATCGGACCGATGCTCAAATACGCCGATATCGTCGTCATCACGAAAGGCGACATCGTCTCACAGGCAGAACGGGAGGTGTTCGCATTCCAGGTGAGGAGGGCGAATCCGAAGGCAAGGATCATGCATATCAACGGCATCACCGGTCAGGGGGCAAGCGAGCTCGCTTCCCAGTTCGAAAAAGCCCCTGAAACGGTCAATCTCGAAGGAGAACGTCTGCGTTTTTCCATGCCCGCGGCATTATGTTCATACTGCCTGGGGGAAACAAGGATCGGCATGGAATTCCAGCTCGGAAACATCAAAAGGATAAAAATTCAGGAGAGCGCTTCATGACCGTATGGTATGAACAGAAAATAGAAGATCTCATCACCGGGGCACCTGAACTGTCGGGTATTTTTCAGGATTACGGGCTTGTTCCCGATAACCCCGCCCTCTCCCTCAGGGCCTTTCTTGAATCTCTTCCGGAAGAAACCTACGAGGATCTGGGTATCGACCGATCAGGCCTGCTGGAACAGATTGAAGGGTTCATCAGGCAGAGACACGAAACGTTGAACAGCAGACTGCCGCCAGTGAACGATATTACGATAATCGGAGGTCACGACAAGAGCGGAAAGTCTGAAGATATGAGCCTTACCCTCGTCCGTGGTTCGGTCACCAGTATCGTCGGACCGACAGGTTCCGGAAAAAGCCGCCTGCTGGCTGATATCGAGTGGATGGCTCAACGCGACACGCCTACCGGCCGGGCAATCCTGGTAAACGGGGAGGTTCCCGACCCGGACCTGCGCTTCTCCCTCGAATACAAACTGGTCGCACAGCTTTCGCAGAATATGAATTTCGTGATGGATACCACAGTCGCCGATTTTGTTGCCCTGCACGCCGAAAGCCGCATGATCGGCAATGGCGCAGAAGTGGTCGGAGAGATTATCGCACAGGCAAACCTGCTCGCAGGGGAACAGTTCAAGGCTGAAACCCCGGTCACCTCCCTTTCGGGTGGACAGTCGAGAGCACTGATGATCGCCGACACGGCATTTCTCAGTTCTTCCCCGGTGGTGCTGATCGACGAAATTGAAAATGCAGGCATCGACAGGAAAAAAGCACTTTCACTCCTGGTCAGGAATGAAAAAATCGTGCTGATGGCTACTCACGATCCGATCCTTGCCCTCATGGCTGAACAGCGGCTCGTCATCCGGAACGGCGGAATACACAAGGTACTGCGCACAACCGAAAAAGAAAAAACGAACCTTGCGATGCTCGAAGCGCTCGACAACAGACTGATGGCTCTGCGCACAAGACTCAGGAGCGGTGAGCTGATTGAAGATGCCGAGTGAAGAACCCGGTACGTCTGGTTTGTCATACATGCTCAATCCCCCGGTGATCACTTTACCACCGGGGGATTGTCCTGCAAACCCATGATGAACGTTCTTTGCTGTTATTTACAGTTTCCCGGTAATCTGAAATTCGGGTCGTGACTGTCCCACACCCAGCCCGCAACAATTGCAAGTTCCTTGTCGGAAAGCGACATGGCGGGCATGAGACCGAACCTTGTTGTAGCGGCAGCTTCGAGCTTCGAGTTTTTTGCATCCGGTTTTTTCATGAACTCCGCCATGTGTTTCACCCCTTTTCCCCTGTCGCTGAAAGCCTCGCGATAATGAAGAGAAATACCGATAATCGGGGGAGCCGATTTCGGAGGAGGGGCCATCGAGTGGCACACGCTGCAATGCCTGTCATACAGCAGCCTGCCCTCCGACGAAGCAGGTGCGGCATGAAGTGAGCCGACCGCGAATGACAGAAATGCAATGATAAAACACGATTTTTTAAACAGAACCATTGCTTGAAAGTTCAAGGTTGATAAAAGGTAAAGGCAAGGTACGATAAAGTTTTACAAGGTGCACATGATGCCGCCATAGAAATATGTTCCCGTGGAACCTGCACCGCCGCTGTTGCCATATGCCGCATTGGCATCGACATTGAAGATGTTGTCGACACCGACAAACAGTTCCGCATTGCTGTTCACCTTTTTCCCAAGGTAGCAGTTGACAAGCGTATAGGGATCTGTCCGGATTCTTGTGTTACTCTCTTCTGTCCATTGCCGACCAGTCGTAACCACCCTGATATTGCCGCTGAATCCTTTTCCTCCCTTACAGGCGAGCTTGACGGTGTTTGCCGCATCAGGAACGAACAGCAGCTCATTGCCGGTGCTCAGATCTTCGGTATCGAGAAATGTCACTTCATCGGAAAGGGTGAAGCCGTATGGCAATCTGATCCCGGTAGTAATTTCAATGCCTCTGGTCATTGCCCTGGAAATGTTTTTCAGATCATAGGTTTTTGGTTTGTTTACAACTGGCACTTCACTGATCATATCACGCATATCGTTCCTGAAAGCGGTGATACCGCAGATAAACGTGCCCCACTTCCCATCCGCACCGATTTCATAGGAACGGGATTTCTCGGCATCGAGTTCAGGATTTGCTATTATTTTCTTGTTGTTGGTAAATGGCGATCCGATATAAAGTTCCCAGACCGTTGGCGCCCTGAAGCCCTCGCCGTAGGAACCCCTCAGGCGCAGATGTTCATTGAGTTTGAGCCAGGCGCCGACTTTGGGGCTGAACGCGCTTCCGAAATCGGAATGCTCGTCATATCTCGCTCCGACTACCAGACCGAATGGTTCGGCAAGCTGCACTTCATCCTGGAGGAATGCCCCGAAGTTATGGACATTATGCGGTATGCTTTTATCAGCAGTGTCCACCCTGTCTTCGGTAGTGTACTCGAAACCGGTCGTGATCCGGTGGTTTTCTGCGAGCGTTGCCGTCCAGCGGCCTTCGTACTGGTTGGTATCGACATCGACCGATGTCGTTTCCACAGCACCTCCGGCAATCGGCTGCATATCCGATTGCCAGTCATAGTCGGATTTCCATGTGCGAAGTGTCAGTCTGGAATCTTTACCGGTATCGATATCCAGGCCAATATAACCGAAAAGTCGATCGGCATTGACCGTCCTGTTCTTGTACACGTTACTTGTATAACGAATTCCTTCGAGTTTCGTATCGGCGTAATTGATGCCGAACGACATGTTCACCCCTTGTGTCAGCTGGTAATTCAACGCCGTGGAATATCCGGCAAAAAGCCTGTCGTCACCGTCCGTCACAAGGTCGCTCCTGTCCCTGTCATAGCGGTCCCTGTTGTTATAGGTTCCGGAAATGACATACCCGAGCTTTCCCTCGATACCGCTGACATATGCGTTCGTATTGATACTGCCTGCCTCACCGTAGGTGCTCTGGCCGGTAGAGATGTTCAGTCCGGCGTGAAAATCCTTCGAAGGTTTCCTGGTAATGATGTTGATGACACCCCCGACCGCATCGCTCCCGTAAAGGGCTGAACCCGAGCCGCGGATAATTTCGATCCTCTCGATCAGGCCGGCAGGGATTTCGCCCAAGTCGAGCAATCCCTGGAAGCCGCTGTACATTCGCATGCCGTCGACGAGAACGAGTGTGTTCCTGCTTCCGAGACCGCGCAGCCTGGCCACGCTTATCCTGCCGTTCGAGGGTTCGAGGGTGATGCTCTGGGCTTCAGTCAGCACATCGGAGAGCGTTGCGGCTCCGCTTTCGGTGATTTCCTTTCTCTCGATCACCTCGACTGCCGCCGGTACTTTCGAAACAGGAGTTTCATTGAGTGTAGCGGTAACGACAATTTCCTCCGACTGACCTCCATTCAATGAAGATGGACCGGCATAGAGCTCGGGACAGGCTGCAGAGCTCAGCAGCGCAAGAAGCATGAGCAGTTTACTGGATCTGTTTTTCATTGTTGGGAATACGTTAAATGATTGAAATTGAAATGGATAACAAAAAGCAAATCGTATTGATCGCCGATTTTCCCGCTCACTTGCCCTTTCACCTTTTTGCTGTTTCCTATCGTTATATTCATTATGACATAACGATTGAAACAGTTCCGGACAGTTTACTGAACATTCAAAACAGCATATTGCCGTGCAAAAAGGTACACCCGAAAGCCACTATCATCAACGCACGGCCTCGTCCGTTAATAAACATATGTGATCGCGGCAGCTGAAACCGCACATGGTCAGTTCCTGCTGAATTTTCGCAAAGCATAAAACAGCGCGATCGATACTGCTCCGAGCAGAACGGAAAGCAGTGCCGCTTTTTCAAAATTTCCCTCGAATACAGCGTTATAGACGGCGAGTGATACCGTCTCGGTCTTCCCTATGATATTACCCCCGAGCATGAGCGTGATGCCGACCTCCCCTAGCGAACGCCCCAGTGAAAGAATGAGTCCGGCAATCAGCGCACGGCTGATGGATGGCAGCACCACGAAACGATAGGTCTGAAGCCTGTTTTTTCCCAGTGTCCAGGCCGCCTCGATAAGTGAAGGGTTCACCCCCTCCACAGCAGCCTGGACGGATTTCACGACAAGCGGCAGCCCTGCGATGAACGATGCGATGAAAACGCCGGATTTGCTGAAGATGATGGCCGTCCCAAAAGAGAGCAAAGGCGCGCCGATCAGGCCATTCCTTCCGAGAAGCATAAGAAGCAGGAAGCCGGTAGCAATGGGAGGGAAAACCAGAGGCAGGGTGATAATCGCATCGGCAAAGGAGATAAACGGGTTCCTTTTGCAGGTGAAAAGATATCCGGCAGTAACCCCTGCTGCCAGGTGAAGCAGAAGGGTTACAACCGAAGTTTCAGCCGTGAGCAGGAGAGGACCGGTTATACCGCTGCCTGAAAGTATATGCAGAGCGTGTTCCATCAGAGTCCGTAATACCTGAGAACCGCAAGGCACTCTTTTTCCTGCATGAATTTCAGGAATGCCTTGACCACTGCCTGGTTTTCGAAACCGGTGACAACACCCGCCTCGATGTGGATCGGTGTATAGAAAGACTGGCGGACAGGAAGGTAACCCCCTATATGTTCATGGATTCCGATAGCGTCGGTTACGTTGATGAACCCGGCGTCAACTTCTCCTGTTTCAAGATATGCAGAAACCTGAGGTACGGTTGCAACGACAATGAGCTTTCCCTGTATCGATCGTGACAACCCGGATTTTTTCAGGAATTCGGCGGCGGCATGCCCGTAAATCGCCTTTTTCTCATCGGCCAGAGCAACTCTGGAAAAACTCTTTCGCCGCAGGTCATCGATACTGTTCAGGCTCAGCCCCTTGCGCCACGCAAGCACGAGCGTTCCTTTTCCCACAGGATAATACGATACGAAACCGATGGTGGATCTGTCGAAAAAACTCCGGTCACCGAAAATGACCGAGACCTGCCCGGTCATCTGCGCCTGGGAAAGAATCTGCTGCATGTGCCCGAAAACAGCATCCACATGATTGCCGGTCTTTTTTTCGAATTTTTCCGCAATCTCCATAAGAGGCCTCTTGTATCCCGCACCGGCAGCAATCGTTATGGTTTCGGCACGAAGCGAAGCGGTAAGGAAAAGCGAAACGATGAGAGCGCAAAACGACAGGAACTTCTTCTGCATTTCTGATAACCTTTAATGATATCCGGAAACAACTCCCGGCGTCTGAACCTGCCGGGAGCACACACGAGAGAAAGAACACGAAGAAAGCATATCAGTAATGGAACGAAACCGTAGCCATCAGAGTGAACGGAGCACCGGGCAGGTACGAGGTTTTCAATGTCTTGTAGTCGGAAGTGCTGATCAGACTCACATATTTCTTGTCGAATATGTTCAGGAAAGAGAGTGAACAATCGACTTTTTTAAATCCGAACATCGAACTGCTCCAGGTGAGATCGAGATCAAAAAGCGTCGTTGCGTCTATCTTTTCCTTGTGCAGAACGTCACCGTAACGGACCGAGGTATATCTTGCAATCGGTGTGATGGTAAATTCCCCCGCTTTAACGCTGACCATCCCTTTCGCAAGAAACTCCGGCGCATCCGGAACCTGACTCCCCTTGACAGGGATTGAGCTGTTCGTCTGGTCAGAAAGGATATCCTGCGAGAAATAGAATTTGTTCCACGAAAACGAACCGTACAGCCTGAGGTTTTCGACTGGCTTGTATTCGCCTTCCACTTCGAACCCGTACCCTTCGGCTTCCGCATTGTTCATGGGATAGTAAGCGTTCAGCGCTTCATCGAAAAGAACCGCCTGCTTGTTGTTATGCCGCGTATAATAAATGGTCGGGACCAGACTCCAGTTGCTTCCTTTCGCATGGACGCCAAGCTCGAAATTCTTCGATATTTCCATCACCTTCCTGTCCCAGAGCTGCTGGAATGTAATTTCAGGGGAATGTCCGAGAAAATAACTGCTCTGCTGGATGAAATAGGGATAGATATCGACGTGAGTGACATAGTTTTCACCATACGCAGCAAAAAGCGACAGGTTATCGTTGATGAACCTTGTCACCGTTACATCAGGAAACACCTGGCTGAAAGTCTTCGTTTCGGGAGCGCTGTAATCAGCCAGAATTGCAGGATTCGTTGCAATCGCATCATCATGGCTGACATCTCCGATACCTGCCGTATGGTAAGTAATAATCGAAGGCAGGGTATAGTTGACATATTTCAGTCCACCATCGATCCGGAAATCCCCGAACCGGTGCTTGCCCTCGATGAAGAGCGTATGCAGTTCATGGCTCGAATTGTTCGACAGAAGAGACCATTTGTCAAAAGCGAGCTGACCGGTACTGCTGTTTACATTATAGTTCTTCCATGAACTGGGAGGTCCGGGACGTGTCTGTGAATGGTAGAGATATCCCATATCGAGATCGGTACCCACCACCGACGTTTTGTACTCGGCAAGAATTCCCTTCAGGTCGTGGTCGATATCCCATCTTCTTATCTTATTATATGAAGAGCTGTTATTTAGTTTTACGGATTCGAGGTAATACCCTTTATCGCTCCAGTAATAGGGCTTGATGGAAAGGGTCGAACGCTCCCCAGTCCTGATCTCGAGGTTCGCCATCACCATCCAGTCCTCGAACTCGTTTCTGTTGTAATCGTAATAATCGTATTCCTTGGGATCGGTTCCGAATTCGTTTGTATACGCATAGTCCAGGTCGCTGATTTCAGAATAGCTGAACGATTTATAGGGATGAATTGTCCCTTTGCTGCAGGTTACGAAAGTCTCGAGTTTCACGTTCTCCCCGAATTGTTTCGTCACCCCTGCCATGATATTCGTTCTCTTGCTGTCACCTTCGCCCTTCCACTTGTCGGCCGATGCATCGGAAAAAGAAACGAATCCTTTCACATCACCAGGCAGCAGACCGGTATCAACACGCAGATAGGTGCGGCGGAAGCTGTCGCTCCCTATGCTCTGCTTCAGCAGGAAACCGAAGTTATCTTCAGGGCGGCGGATTTCCATGTTGATCTTTCCGCCCACGTCGGCAAGGCCAAGCCCTGCACAGGCAGGCATGACTCCGGTAGAGATAGTGATATTGCTGAAATTCTCTAGGTCGTAGATGGTCGCTCCGCCTCCGGGCCTTCCGGTCAGCGGGAGTCCTTCGACGTTGACGGTCGTTGCCGGCACGCCTCCGGCTGTCGCTTCCACACCCCTGAAACGGAAAGCTTCATGGTAATTGACAATATCGGCAAGACCCCAGGGGTCTACGCTTTCCTGACTGAGGGAAGGCATCAGGTTGATTGCCTTGAACACCGACATCTGGGATGGATTCAGCACCTCTGATTCCTTGCCGGTGACCCGCTGAAGAACATCGCCTTTCCTGCCCTGCACGACAATCTCTTCGGAACTTCCCCCCTTTATCGCGACCAGTTCCGGATCCGGAGCTGCTCCGGCAGCCATCAGCGGTTCAGAGACAGCGAAAAGAAAAACGAGTAAAAAAACTTTTTTCATACGTGCACGTTAATCGTTATAACCAAAATTAATAACGCTTGTTAATAAAAGAGGGAAACCCGGTTTCCCTTCAGATTCTTAAAAACCTCTCATCATGAACGCAGTGCGAGCGATGCCCGCAAGACTTATCGTAACAAAACGTTATACTCTTGATACATAACGAAAAACACACCATCATCATTAGGTAATCATCAGCTTTACCAGTGAAGATCCCACAAAGAAATTAAAAAAACAAATTATTTTAGTGGTTCACTTTATTGTACAGCAATGAAAAGGCACACGGCTTTATATTTTAAGGCTCATAAAAAAAACACTCATCTTCTCAAAATCAGTATGCGACATCAACAGGCAAGACCCGCTGTTTTTCGCGGATAACCACCGTTTCCCGTCAACCAATGGCATGAACCCGCAATGAACGTTCTCTCAGCAACTGTCTTCCGTATCCAACGGCAGGACTCGCTCTGCCTCTTCGAACTCGACGCGTCCGGGATACCAATGTATATGCTGCTTTTCGATCCTGACTCTTCGGTTTCCGAAGGATGCCGGGTGAACGTTCTTTTCAAGGAAACCGAAGTTTCGATTGCAAACAGCTCCTCAACACAAACCACCATCCTCAACAGTTTTCCGGCCATCATCAGAAAAATCCGCACCGGGCGTATCCTTGCGGATATCGGGTTGCAGAGCGCCGCCGGATCGATACAAAGCATCATCACCATGATAGCACTTGAAAACCTGCAACTCAGGGAAAACGATACCGTGACGGTTCTGATCAAAGCAAGCCAGCTTTCTCTCGAAACAATTCCTGAAAACAGGAGTTGTGACTCATGATCCGTCTCGATGTAAAAAAAAACCTGGCCGGTTCCGGGGGTCCTTTCACGCTTTCTCTTGATCTCTGCATCGAACAGGGAACGTTGCAGACACTGTATGGGAGATCGGGTAGCGGAAAAACAACACTGCTCCGCATCCTCGCCGGCCTGGTTACACCCGAAAGCGGATGCGTCGAAGTCAACGGTGCCACATGGTTCGACAGCACCAGGGGGATCAATCTGCCCGCCCGAAAACGAAGGATCGGGTTTGTGTTCCAGGATTATTCACTTTTTCCGACAATGACAATCCGGGAAAACCTGCTATTCGCACAGGACATCAGGAATACCCGTAAAGTTGGCGAACTGCTGGATCTCATCGATCTCGGAGCACTCGCGGACCGTTACCCCTCGACTCTCTCGGGAGGTCAGCAACAGCGTGTCGCCCTTGCACGGGCGGTGTTGAGGGAACCGGAAATCCTGCTCCTCGATGAACCGCTTTCGGCGCTCGATCAGAAAACCAGGGTACTACTGCAGGACGAAATTCTCAGGCTCCATAAAGCGTTCAACCTCACAACCATACTGGTCTCCCATGACAAACTGGAGGTATTCAAACTTTCAGACAGGGTGGCTGTCCTGGAAACCGGAAAGATCATCCGAAGCGGAAACACATTGGAAGTGTTCATGAACAGAAACACTTCCAACAAATTTTCTTTTGCAGGAACGATCCTGAGCATAAGGAAAGCGGACTGCATCTACCTTGCGGTAATCGGATCAGGCAATGAACTGTTCGAAGCGGTTCTCACCGAAAACGACATGGAAACCCTCAGGATCGGAGACGAGGTGCTTGTCGCGTCAAAAGCCTTCAATCCAGTTGTCATCAGGCTGACACACACAGCATATGATGCCGATTTATGAATGCCCTTATCACTCCACGATACCCACTCTGAGGTGCAGCGGCCATGAAACAGTCCTGATAGCACCTGATACTCCCCAAGCCTGCCGCAGTTCAGCATCCATCATCCTTAAGGCATCGCTTCCTGTCCTGGACTTCATCTCCCTGACTGCCGACCAGGTCGCAAGGTAACCGAGAAAGTGGTCCAGACTCCATTGCGCCTGCATCTGGAATACAGGAACCGGTATCCCGGTGAACGGAAACGGAAGAGAGCGGTAACCGTCATCGACATGCCGTCGTTCCTCCGGCCAGTATGGCCCGAGGACAACGCGGTAAAGCATGCCAAGCACCTTGTCGGTCTCTGCATCCACGGACAACAGGCCGTAAGAGATTGCCGCAAAGACTGCGCGATCCGAGGCCAGGCGCCTGGCCTCCGGATAGAAGCTTTCGAGGTCGAACCAGTGCAGCGACTGGGCGGCAATGATAAGATCGAAGCTCTCATTGTCAAACCCCGTCTTTTCTGCCGGTACCGAAAGATATGTCACTTTCGGATCGGGGAGGGCATTTGTTATTTGCGACGCGCTCGGGTCAACGGCAGAAACCTTCTGGAAGTATAACGCCAACCCTGATGAAGCTTGTCCCGTCCCGCAACCGCAATCGAGGGCCGCACAGCGCCGGGGAGAGATCCCGGCAAGCCGGCGGAAGAGCTCTTCAGGGTAATCAGGCCTGAATTCCCGGCAGGATCGGGATGCATCTGAAAAATAATCCTTAAACGTCCCGGTCATTTCCCGCTCCATTCCATCATCAGGCGTATACCGCAGAAATAATTACGAAAATCTGACATTATCCGGAAAATTGCAGCTTCTCCGGACAGCATAAGACTCCGAATATCCAGGATTTTCTAACTTACCCATCAGGAATGAAAGCCGGAAACCGGGTATGGAATATTGCATTGACCGCCAACAATAATCAGGAGTCACCATGTTCAAAGAGTTCAAAGAGTTCGCCATGAAAGGCAACATGATCGATATGGCCGTCGGTATCATCATCGGCGGTGCTTTCGGCAGTGTTGTCAACGCACTGGTTTCCCAGGTCATGATGCCGCCGCTCGGCCTCCTGATCGGAGGAATCGATTTTTCGAACCTGTACATTCTCCTCCGGGAAGGAACGAAAGCCGCCGCCCCTTACACATCGCTCGCCGACGCCCACGCCGCTGGCGCGGTAACGATCGGGTACGGGCTTTTCCTCAATTCACTGATCAGCTTCCTGATCATGGCGTTCGCTGTCTTCCTGCTTGTCAAAGGCATCAATACGCTGCGAAGGGAAAAACCGGCTACCCCGCAGGCACCGGTAACGAAGGAATGCCCTTACTGCTGCACAACAGTTCCGATAAAAGCTGCCCGGTGCCCTGCATGCACTTCTGAAATCGGGGGGTAAACTTATATTGCCTGAGTCGGAATAACCATCAGGCAATCGGCGTCAGAGGCAGATTCCGGATGCATGAACATCGTTATTCCCGCTTGCAGTGACAAAAACCGTCGGAACGGTTCTTTACAGACGGAGAAGTTCACTCCGGGTCCATTAACCTGTGCTTCCTGTCGTCCGAGATATTTTTCACGGTCCAGCCAATCACTCTTTTAAAAGGAGTTTTCCTTACCGGGCACTCTTTCCTGCTGCATATCCCGCACGAAAAGTCAAGGCAGCCGTCCGAATGGACCGACATCTCGATCATATTTCCGAAACCCTCCCTGACGAGCAAACCAAGCCTGTCGATTTCAGCATGGGCTTCATGAACATTGAAGTACCAGGGAATGGTCAGATGGCAGTCGATATGCAGGGTGCTTCCATATTTTATGATCCTTGTATTATGGAGATCGATCCAGTTTTCCCCTCTCTTTTCCTGCAATAATTCGACCATGCTTTTCAGCAGTTCTTCATCGGCCTCGTCCATGATCCCGCTCAAAGCGTCCCGGATAATCCTGAAACCCGTATAAACAATCAGGAAAGCGAAAACCAGTGCGACAGCACTGTCAAGCCAGGCAAGCCCCGTCAGTAGCAGAAGCACAAGGCCGACAAGGATCCCGATGGTCGACCAGGTATCGGACTGCAGGTGCTTGCCGCTGGCAACGAGAGCAAGGGAGCCGTTATTTCGGCCTTTCCTGACTGCAATTTCTCCGATAACGTAATTGACTACTGCCGTCACACCGATCAGAATGATACCGTAATCGAGCTTTCCGATGGCATGGGGATTGCCGAGGTTTTTCAGCGCCTCGACGATGATAAGCACTCCGGCTCCCGATATCAGAGCACCCTCGATCGCCGCGGATATGAACTCGACCTTGCCATGACCGTAAGGATGGCTGGAGTCCCTTGGTTTTGCCGATACATAGAGGCTGTAAAGACCGATAAAAGCACTGGCCACGTTGACCGTACTTTCGAGGGCATCGGTCAGGATGGCCACTGACTGGGTGATATACCAGGCGACAATCTTGATGATGAACAGCAGTACGCCGGTAATCGCTATCGTTTTCTGATAATTGAAGTTCTGTTCTGCCGCGGTCATGTTCAAATTACTCTGCCTCTTAAATGAGTGAATATGTTTGATTCCGGTTTTATTCTGCTTTCAACCTCCATCCTTCAACCGGAGTTCGCTTCCGACTCCTGCCCACTGGCAAACAGTCAGTTCAAAAGCATGTAAACCATTGGGGAATAGCGCTTGCATCGCCAAGCCTTTTGACTACCGTTGGCTCGATTATTTACCGCACGTCGATACGGCTTATTTTGTACTCACGATATGCGAAAACGACCATCCGTTCAAACCATGACAAAAAATATCAATGATTCAGCTTCAGGAGAATCTTTATTGCTCATCAACCACGTGCTTTCAATCGAACAATTCCCCTAAAAATCCAAGCGGCCCGCCTTTCCTTTTTCTTTTTCCTGTTCTTGGATCGATATAAAAGTCATGTTCATCATCATGGTGGCCGCCATGATGTGACTGGTGTGAGGATTCAAAACGTGGTTCGCTGCGATAACCCATGGTCGTATCGGTCATCGAACGTTCCAGAATTTTGTCCAGTTCTCCCCTGTCAAGCCAGATCCCCCTGCATGAGGGGCAATAGTCAATTTCAATGTTCTGCCGCACTGTGAGTTGCAGATCAACGGTAGAACATACCGGGCACTTCATGGTTCTCTCCTTTTTTGATGAAACAGCGTCAATAAATTCACCACGATCATTAATTCGTTTGAATAATACCTCTGAACGCCTTAAACCGGCATGAAGTGAACCTTAAAAATCACTTAAATCCACAACGGCAACACATTTGTCATCAAATGACAATCACAATAATACGCATATTATGCGGCTCATTTTTAAGGGTAATTTAAATCCCGGTTTAGATTGCTTTAAGAATCGGAGCGCTACTTTATAACCGATTAACCGATACCGTAGGTGTCGTTGTGTTTTGTTCACATAAGGGCACCTCTATTTATTGTCGTGAGAAGCACGAGTGCAAGGCGGACGGAGCGGAGAAACCGGAGTGTACAAGTAGTACATGAGGATTTCGAGCACCGCCCAACGAAGCGATAGTGATTCGGAACAAATAAATAGAGGTGCCCATAAATCCATTCTCATCATGAAAGCAGTAGTAAAAACCTTGGCCACACCGCTCGTTTCAGGTGCATTCGTCATTTCTGCAGTAACAGGACTTCTTCTTTTTTTCGATTTTGAAATCGGGCTGGTGGAACCTGCCCACAAATGGCTCAGCTGGCTGCTTCTGTCCGGTATTCTGCTTCACCTTGTTCTTCACTGGAAGCAATTCACCGGATATCTGTCAAGCAAACCGGCCACCGCTGTCATCGGCACAGGGGTGCTTGTTGCCTTGCTGTCGGTATATCCCGGATTCGGTGAAAAAGAAAACGAAGGCGGCAAGGAACAGCTTGGAAAATTGTCGGCTTATGCCCTGTCATCATCGTCTCTGGAAACCCTGGCGCTTGTCATGAAAAACTCTCCGGAAAATCTTGTCGCCGAACTCGGCAAAACCGGCATAATCGTTAAAGACCCGGCTTCGACAATCCAGGAAATCGCCAAACAAAACGGCAAAAACGACAAGGAGCTGCTGGTCGCATTGCTGGGCAATGCAGATGGAACAGGCAAAGCTGAGGGAGACCGGGATTAGGCGTTTATCAAAACATGACAGTTTCTGGTTCTGCCGGTAACAGGAAACCATGCCGGCAGAATTCAATATTTTATCAATGATGTTACGAATGTCACGATGTGGAAATCTGTAATGATCCAGAAGGCTTTACCCCTCTCGCTTTCTTATCTTCTACTCATACTTGCGGCTCTTTCGCTTGACGCTATCCTCCATGTTGCACATATGGCATGGATTGGCCGCTACCTCGGTGTGCCGGGCACACTGTTTTTTCTTTTATCTTTCGGCTATTCGGCAAGAAAAAAGAAAGTGATTAAAAACGGTGCGCTCGGCATGTTCCTCAGACTTCACTGCAATGCCGGCTGGGTGGGGACACTCATGATACTCGTTCATTCGGGAATCCATTTCAACGCCTTCCTGCCCTGGGCTGCAACGGCATTCATGCTGGTAGTGACGGGCAGCGGGCATGTCGGGCAGTATCTTCTCAGGAAAGTGAAAGCGGAAGTGAAAATGAAATTGCAGCTGGCCGGATTACCCGCAGCTGAAGACGATCTTGAGCAGCAGAAATACTGGGATACACTGACCGTCAAAGCCCTGGAGAAATGGAGAACCGTTCACATGCCCCTGGTGGCAGTGCTTCTTGCTCTTACCATCATGCATATTGCCAGCATCGCTTTTTTCCTTCACTGGAGTTGACCTCATGAAACCTCTTTTCGTATTCATCCTTTCAGCCATTATCCTCGCAGCGCTTGTCCTTTCTTTTCCGGATCTGCTGCTCAATCCAGGGCCTCTCCTGAACGCCCACAGTCAGTTGAAAAAGGATTGCCTGAGCTGTCATCAGCCTTTCAACGGGGCTGCATCGGTTCAATGCATCTCATGCCACAAACCGGCCGATATCGGACTGAAAAGGGTTTCAGGCGTGCCATGGAAAGCAAATACCGGAAAAACCCTTTTTCATGGGAAATTCGGAGCAAATACCTGTACCGACTGCCATACCGACCACAAGGGAACAGACGCAAAAAAAGCAATCAAGTTATTCCGTCATGACCTTATTTCACAGGAGCAAAGGAACAATTGTACGAGCTGCCATGACAGGAACAAACCGGGCGATGCTATCCATCGTTTTACCCGGGACAACTGTGCCCAATGCCATAACACAACGAGATGGAAACCGGCGGTACTCGATCACAGCAGCCTCATAGCGTCATCCGGAAACTGCATCAGCTGCCATAAAAGCGACAGGCCTTCCGACAAGCTCCACACGAGCTTTTCGGATAACTGCGGCACATGCCACGGCACATCCCGCTGGAAACCGGCTTCATTCGATCACAGCAGGATCAATGCTTCATCCGGAAAAAACTGCATCAGCTGCCATAAAAGCGACAAGCCTTCCGACAGGCTCCACTCGCGCTTGTCGGATAACTGCAGCACATGCCATGGAACAAAAAGCTGGAAACCGGCTTCATTCGATCACAGCAGGCTCAATGCGGCATCCGGAAAAAACTGCCTCAGCTGTCATAACAACGACAAGCCTTCCGACAGGCTCCACTCGCGCTTGTCGGGTAACTGCAGCACATGCCATGGAACAAAAAGCTGGAAACCGGCTTCATTCGATCACAGCAGGCTCAATGCGGCATCCGGAAAAAACTGCCTCAGCTGCCATAAAAGTGATCAGCCGAATGATTCTATGCATCGTCTATCCCTGGCTTCATGTGCAGATTGCCACACTACCGTGAAATGGACTCCGTCCACATTCAACCATAACCGCTCTTTCAGGCTCGACGGTG
>JAAXVR010000005.1 GCA_013335405.1 Chlorobiaceae bacterium | reverse complement strand
ATCCGACAGCCAATCTTGCATACGGGACGCAGTATTTCGTGACGATCGATTCTGGATCGGTCAGGGATCTTGCCGGGAACAGCTATACAGGTACGACGACCTATGATTTTACCACGGCACCCGCCCCTGTACAAATTAGTGATGATGATGGAGAACAAGACGGAGAACACGAAGAAGAAGATGACAACCGGAATGTGAAAAAAGGTTCCGGCGGAAACGACACCATCAGCGGAAACGGTGGTGATTTCAGCATGCAAGGCGGCAAGGGGGACGACACCTATATCGTGGACAGCATTGGCGATTTCGTTACGGAAAAAGCAGGTGATGGCAATGATATTGTCAAATCAGGTATTTCGTTCGTCCTTGGTGCGAATGTGGAAAACCTTACTCTGACCGGAACAGCTTCGATCAATGGAACCGGCAACTCCATGAATAATGCGATAACCGGCAACAGCGGCAACAATGTCCTCGATGGCGGTATTGGCAACGATACCATGCAGGGGGGGGCCGGAAACGATACCTATATCGTGGGAAGTCCGGGTGATATGATAAAGGAAAGCTTGAATCAGGGTATGGATACCGTTCTGGCGAACATCTCTTATACGCTTGGCGCCAATGTGGAAAATCTCACCCAGACAGGTTGGGAAGATATCAACGGCACAGGTAACTCTTCGGCAAACACCCTGATCGGCAATGCCGGGGATAATATTCTGGTCGGAGGTGCCGGCAATGACCTCATCTCGGGTGGTTTCGGCAACGATAAGCTTACGGGAGG
Source organism: Chlorobiaceae bacterium (assembly GCA_013335405.1). Taxonomy (GTDB): domain Bacteria; phylum Bacteroidota; class Chlorobiia; order Chlorobiales; family Chlorobiaceae; genus Chlorobium. The sequence continues at coordinate 98,645 of JAAXVR010000005.1, read as the reverse complement.
ATTCGGAACGGACACATTTATTTTCAATACGATGTATGGTTCTGAAAACGTCGATACAATTACCGATTTCGTTCATGGAACCGACAAGCTCCAGATCAGTTCTTCTGTTTTTGACGGGCTTGACGGAGTGAACGGCTCCCTCGGTTCGGATAAGCTTTATGCCGCAGCCGGAGCGGATAGTGCCCATGATGAAAGTGACAGGTTCATCTACAACTCGTCGACAGGGGGGCTCTATTATGACCAGGATGGTATCGGCGGAGCTGACGCCACCCTGGTTGCCGTTCTGGGAACTTCATCACATCCGGGGTTGACGGCAAGTGATATTCGCGTTATCTTCTGAACCTTTTTACTGCCGTTATTGTAAATCCGGGAACATGCAGTTATATCATTGAAGCGAAAATCCTGCGGAAAGCTGTATGTTTCCGGATCGTGAAGCGTCAATAGTTCATTGTACCGGTTGCTCGGTGCACGGACCGTTTTTTTATGACGAAGTAACGATTGTCAGGTATTCTGTATGATGCATCCTGTCCCGGCGGTTACGTTCAGGTCTTTCAGTCGTAGCTTCGGTATGCTTCCGGTGTTTATTATATCCGGTTATGCATGATATTCTCAACTGCTTCCCCTGCTTCTTCAGGTGCATCAACTTTCCTGCCGTTATTGCAGGAGGCAGTTGGGGGTGTATGGGCACATACTTTGGTGCAGAATATATCCAGCCGCAGCCCCATGGATGGATGGCTCACGCCCGGGGTGAGGTTTGATTCGCTAAGCGGCGGCGGATTACTTATTCCTGTTGGTGATTATGAAAAGTCCCATACTGATACTTCAACGGAACCTCCAGCCAGCGCCGTATATTATTAGAGGACCAGCGCTTTTCATCGTTCGGGACTTATACGCTCGGTATGAAGATTGCCGGGAAACTGAGGAAAAACTGGCAGATAAACGTTACAAACAACGTGACGATTGAAGCCTTTTCGGCAACAGTGATCCGAGTGTCGCTGCTTACAGCAGCAGGAATATTCAGCTTTGCGTTTCACGAGAGTTCTGAACAGTGGAAGTTTCAATAAACGTATTGTTCATTATCATGAATATTTTCCGATTTGGTTTCGAAGCAATGGCAAGCGCCTGTGAGATATTGATTGCCGGAGACAGCAGAAAAACGTCGGAAATCACGGCAGAGAGAGCGATCGTCGAGATTTCGAGGATCGAGAAAAAATATTCACGCTACCTTCCTGATAGTATTATATCGAAGATCAATGCCGCTGCGGGTATTGAAAGCGTAGAGTGCGATGAAGAGACATTGACTCTTATGCGATTCGCCGACGCTTTTTTCAAGAGCAGTGGAGGGCTGTTCGACATTACTTCCGGCGTTCTTCGCAGGGCATGGAATTTCAGGGACGGAGCGATTCCGGAACGTAAGAGTCTTGAATCATTGCTACAGCTGGTTGGCTGGGAGTGTGTTGTCCGTGTGGAAAAAAGCGTTTACCTGCCTCACGCGAGTATGGAGATCGATTTCGGGGGATTCGGCAAGGAATATGCAGCGGATCGTGCAGCGGAAATCCTGCAGAAACAGGGAGTCAGATATGGTTACGTCAATCTCGGAGGCGATATCCGGGTTGTCGGGCCGAAACCGGACGGAAGTCCATGGGTTATAGGCATACAGGACCCGCGCATTAATAAGCAGACGATTGCTTCTATACCACTCTATTCCGGTGCTCTGGCAACGAGCGGTGATTACGAGCGTTTTTTTGAAAAGGATGGTGAGAGGTACTGCCATATTCTCAGTCCACTTACAGGTACTCCGGTGAATGGCTGGAGGTCGGTGACTGTCCTTGCGGCAACGACACTGCTTGCCGGCAGCCGTTCGACGATTGCAATGCTGAAGGAAAACGACGGGTATTCCTATCTTGAAGGAACAGGTATGAAATATCTTGCGGTAGACAGGAACGGACAAATACACCACAGAAATTAATGTGTCAGGAACCCATGGAGGAGCGGATGAAAAGCGGAGTGTTCACAAGGACAGTTGTGATGATGGTACTTCTGCTGCCGGCAATGTTCGGCAGGGCGGTCGGCTCGGATTTTCTCGATCCGGGCCAGGCCTTCGTACTGAAGGCCTCGTTTGGTGAGGACCGGATGCTGCTGTTCCATTGGGATATCGCTGAAGGGTACAAGCTCTACCGTGATCAGGTGAAGATTGGGGTATCGAAGGGCAGTGCAGAGGTGAAGTCTCCGGCGATGCCGAGCGGGATAACGGTGAGCGATCCGTCGAGCGGGGAAAAGATGGAGATCTACCATGACAGGCTGGACGTCAGTGTACCGGTGGTGAAGTCGGAGGGGAAATTCACAGTGAAGGTGGAGTACCAGGGGTGTTCGGAGGAGGGCCTGTGCTATCCACCGATAACGAGGGAGTATGAAGTCGATGCGTCGAAACCGGGATCGCTTGTAGCTGCCACCGATCAGCCCGTTTCCCCGTTGGCCGTTTCTGCAGTGGCAGAGGTGCCGAAAACCGTCCCTGCCGGAGGGGAAAATGATCTGTCGCTGGCCCGCTCCACGCTTGCGGGCGGGAGCCTTTGGAAAATCGGGCTTGCGTTCCTGTTTTTCGGTCTCCTGTTGTCGCTGACCCCGTGCGTGCTTCCGATGCTTCCGATCCTGTCGTCGATCATCGTGGGCGAGGGTGAAGTGACCCGTCGGCGGAGCTTTCTGATGTCGGTGGCATACTGCCTTGGCATGTCGCTGGTATATACCTCTCTGGGCGTAGCGGCGGGGCTTGCCGGCGAAGGACTTGCAGGTGCGCTGCAGAAGCCGTGGGTGCTGGTGCTGTTTGCGCTGCTCATGGTGCTGCTGTCGCTCTCCATGTTTGATGTGTACCAGTTGCAGATGCCTGCGGTAATCCAGAACCGCCTGAACCATACTTCCTGCAAGCTGAAAAGCGGCAAATTTGTGGGAGTGTTCGTGATGGGCGCGTTGTCGGCTTTGATTGTGGGCCCGTGCGTGGCGGCGCCGCTTGCGGGGACACTTGTGTATATCAGCCAGACAAAGAACGTGGTGATCGGCGGCCTTGCGCTGTTTTCGATGGCTGCGGGCATGAGCGTACCGCTGCTGCTGGTTGGGCTTTCTGCAGGAAGCCTGCTGCCGAGGGCCGGAGCGTGGATGGTAGGAGTGAAATATCTGTTCGGGCTGCTGCTGATAGCTGTAGCGATATGGATGGTATCGCCGGTGCTTTCCGCTCAGGGAGTGATGACGGCATGGGGAGCGTTTGCAATCCTGTGCGCGGTGTTCCTGAAGGTATTCGAGATGTTGCCGGCAACGCCGACGATAGCGCAGCGGTTCGGCAAGGCGCTGGGGCTGGTGCTTTTTATCGCCGGTGTTCTCGAACTGGCGGGAGCCGCATCGGGAGGGCGGAATGCGCTGGAGCCGCTCGGCCATCTGCAGGCTTTGTCGGGAAATACGAGAGGCTCAGAGGAGAAGGTATCGTTCAGACGGATCAAGACGGTGTCGGAGCTGGACGAGGCGTTGAAGCGTGCAGAGCGGCCGTTGATGCTGGAGTTCTATGCGGACTGGTGTGTGGCGTGCAAGGAGATGGAGCGCTTCACGTTCAATGATCCGAAGGTGAGGGCGGAACTCGGGAAGCTGACGCTGTTGCAGGTTGACGTAACCGCGAACAGTGATGATGACCGTGCGCTGATGAAGAAGTTCGGGTTGTTCGGCCCTCCGGGGATCATCTTTTTCGACAGGAATGGACAGGAACTTGCAGGGTTCAGGGTCGTCGGCCTCATGGATGCGGGTTCTTTTGCCGAGTTCGTGAAAAAAGCAGCCGATACCCGATGACTGCCCGAGGTATCGGTTGTTTCGTATTGTTCTGTAACATAACGCAACGTTCTCTCCGGGACGCAATTTGTGAGTCATGGCTTCATTTTACAGCGAATTCGCACCTTATTACGAACAGGTATTTCCTTTCCGGGAAGAGGTCTATACCTTTCTTCGGGAGTTTGCCGGTAAAAAGGGCGATCGCCTGCTGGATGCGGGCTGCGGTCCGGGCCATTACTGCGGGAGGTTTTCGAGTGACGGATTCAGTGCTGAAGGGATCGATCTCGATGTGAAAATGATTGCTGCCGCAACGGACGCTTATCCCGGAGTATCATTCAGATGTATCGATATTGCAGCACGGGATGCGTTCAAGGGGAGCTTCAGGATGATCTACTGCATCGGAAATGTTCTCTCCCATCTGCATCCGTCGTTTCTCGAACCTTTTCTCACAAGGGTCCATACGACTCTCGAAAAAGGGGGTTGCTGGGTTTTTCAGGTCGTGAACTGGGATTACCTGCTGACACTGAAAGAGTACTTTTTTCCCGAGAAAAAAATTGCGGAAGGAAACGTTTCGTTTTTCCGCTCCTATCCGGTTATCTCGGCAGAACGGGTTGTTTTCGATGTGAGGCTCGTCGCGGGAGGGGCTACGCTATTTCATGATAGTTCGTCTCTTTACCCCACGACAAGTGACGCATATGGAAAACTTCATAAACGCCTCGGCTTTGACTTCGAAGGCCAGTATGCCGGGTTTGACAAGTCGGTTTTCGATGAAGACTCCAATTCGGGCCTTGTGATGGTGTTCAGGAAACCGTGAACATCGGAAAACCGCTATTGCTGTCGAAATCCTCAAGCAGACTCTGCATGTTCAGATGTTCGTCCGGCTCAACGGCAACGGCACTGTTACGCCCGGGACATTTTCCGCAGATAAAAGGGAGCTGTTCTTCAGTTGTAAGCTTCTATGCGGACATTGGCGGTCCCGTTGCCGAGCAGGCCGATCTCTCTTGCTGCTGCCTGTGAGACGTCTATGATTCGTCCCTTCATGAACGGTCCTCTGTCGTTGATACGGACGATGACGTTCTTGCCGTTATCCAGATTGATGACCCTGACATTTGTTCCGAACGCGAGGGTGCGGTGTGCTGCTGTGAAGTGGCGGAGATTGAAGAACTCGCCGCTTGCTGTTTTTCTTCCATGAAACCGGTTGCCATAATAGGAGGCTTTGCCTTCCGCAATGAACTGTTTCCTGACTGGTTCATCCTGGTTCCTGCTTGTCGAAGAAGCCGGGTTTGCCATGGTGTTTTCAGGAAACCAGGCCATATCCGGTTTTGCCGGATCGGGAAATTCCTGTGTTTCGGAGGCTGAAAGTGTGCCGTAGGAGAATGCGGTCAATATGCATGCCGTCAGGATAAAAAATACCGCAGAAAAACGGGTTCGTTTCTTTTGCGTCATGATTTCCAAAGGTTTTCAAGCGTTTTTTAAACGTTACTGCCTTGAGAGCTTTCCGCAAGGTTCTCAGATTATTGTATTGCTGCACTTGAAGGTACAGCATGTTGCGATCCGCAAGGATAGCTGGTGCCGTGTGAATGAAGGCGGGGCAGCGACTGTATGAACGGATGCTCCCTGAAGGTCAGATCCGTTTCCGGCGTTAAGAAAAAAACAGTCGCCTTTTGTTGCCGAACAGTAAAAAAATAAAACGGAACAAGATTTAACCTACAAAATTTAACCAGAAAAAACAAGCCATCCGGGCAAGCCCCGCCGGAAGGCTTTGACAGCTGATGATCAGGATTCGGGCCGGAAAGCTTCAAGCCTGACTTTAACTATACCGGAATGAACGATACCCAGTTCTTTTGCGGCTCCGATAGAAAGGTCGATAATTCTTCCCTTGACATATGGTCCGCGGTCATTGATACGGACAATCACATCCTTTCCATTGTTCATGTTGGTTACCTTCACCCAGGTTCCGAAAGGAAGGGAGCGGTGAGCGGCAGTCAGTTCATGCATATTGAACGTTTCTCCGTTCGCGGTTCTTCGCCCCTGGAACTGGTCAGCATAATAGGATGCTGTGCCGCGGGTTACAAGAAAAGGACTGCCGCTTGTTTTCAAATTAGCCGGCGAGGAGAACAGGTTCCCGATTTTTTTTGCGGTTTCTGAAATGGTGCTGAAGATATTCCGGTTGTCGGTCTGTTCCGGGGCGGGTGTTTCCGCAATTCCTGCTGTAAGGCCTGACGATATCAGGATTGCGATAAGCGATGCTGTGAAAATTGTTTTGCCATACTTCATAAGCTCACGAATTTGATTAGCCGTTCCTCCACTGACAATGCTCGAACGGAACGGGCGAAATGAATAAAAATCAAAAACCAATTCAATCTCTATTCCCCTGATAATATAAAAAATATAAATTAAAAAAGAAATATTACGGCAATAACCTCTCTTTTTCGGGTGTTCTCGGTGGAAGATGTAAAATAAGAGTTAATTATAAAATAATATGAAGTAATAAAGCTTTCAGGCAAGGATGTGAACGGGCTGGAAAAAAGATGTTTTCATCCAGTTATTGTTGAATTTGTTTCATTTTCCGAAACAGGACAATGCGTAGAAAAGGCAGATGCATACAAGAGTGTTGATTTGCACGGGGAGTATGCGGGAGAGGTCTTTGCGGGATCAGCGGACCCTCATCTTGCCTGTGACCCCGTGAGGGAGGTTCTTGTTTTGTGAACTATTGTTATATTGGCTGAGGTAAGATTACTTTCTTTTTTGCGGTATTTATAATGTCGGTTATTGTGATGGCTTAATATTTTTAGCTCAAGGAGCTTCTTGTGTCTTTTTAATTTTAGCGGAATGTCTGAAAAAGCATGCCGGAACAACAGGTAGCAGAGCTCAATCGGCATTGTTTTCATCCAGTGTACTAAGTATAAATATGTCATCTTTACCAGAAGAACCTGATATACATGATTTTTCAGGCCCGTCAGGGTTGAAAAGGCTTGCCGGTCTTTCACTCGCAGCTCTCGGCGTCGTATTCGGCGATATAGGAACAAGTCCTCTCTATGCAGTGCGTGAGTGTTTTCACGGGGATTACGGCATTCCGGTAACCCAGGCGAATATTCTCGGGGTGCTTTCCCTTCTTGTGTGGTCGCTTATCATGATTGTGACCATCAAATATCTCACCTACATCATGAAGGCCGATAACCAGGGCGAAGGAGGCATTCTTGCGCTGACGTCGCTGATTATCACGAACAGCAGGAAGAATGGCAATGAACGCATGCTGCTCATCGCTATCGGCCTGTTCGGCGCGGCCCTGCTTTATGGTGACGGAATGATCACTCCGGCGATATCGGTGCTCAGTGCCGTCGAGGGTGTGCAGATCATTGCACCTGCCTTCAAGGGGCTGGTAGTTCCGGTCACCATCGTGGTCCTTGCTGCGCTTTTCCTCTTTCAGCATCACGGGACTGCGCGGGTCGGCGCTTTTTTCGGACCGGTCATTTTTATCTGGTTCACTGTTATCGGGATCCTTGGTATCGTTGAAGTCATCCGCTACCCGCAGATCCTCAGGGCGATTTTTCCGTGGTACGGCATCTCTTTCCTGCTTGGCAACAAAATGCAGGGATTCATGGTGCTGGGAGCGGTGTTTCTCAGCGTTACCGGAGCTGAAGCCCTTTATGCGGACATGGGGCATTTCGGCAAAAAACCCATCAGGCTGACCTGGCTGCTGCTGGTTCTTCCGGCATTGCTTCTGAACTATTTCGGACAAGGAGCACTGCTTCTGGCACATCCTGGTGAATCGCACCATCCTTTCTACGGTCTTGTGCCTTCATGGGCGCTGATACCTATGGTGATTCTTTCGACTTCCGCGACCATCATAGCTTCCCAGGCGCTTATCACCGGAGTGTATTCGCTGACGCAGCAGGCAATACAGCTCGGTTATCTGCCGAGGCTGACCGTGACCCACACTTCCGCCAAGCACATGGGGCAGATCTATGTACCTGCGGCCAACTGGGTGCTCATGATAGCGACCATAGGACTCGTCATAGGTTTTGAATCGTCCAGTCGCCTGGCTGCTGCTTACGGTGTCGCTGTGACGGCGACCATGCTCATATCGACCATTCTTTTCTACTATGTGGCCAGGGATCTGTGGAAATGGAACGTTTACGGGCTCAATGCCCTTGTCGGTGTTTTTCTGGTCATCGATCTTTCCTTTTTCGGGGCAAGTATCACCAAGCTGTTTCACGGTGCATGGTTCCCGCTGGTTATCGGGCTCGGCGTGTTCATGGTCATGATTACCTGGAACCAGGGTCGGTCGCTTCTGCTGCAGCAGCTCAAAAATCGTACACTCACCATTGACGAGTTCCTGCAGAGCCTTTCCCTTCAGCAGCCTCAGCGAGTAAACGGCCAGGCGGTCTACCTGACGGCGAACCCTGACGTGGTGCCGCTTGCAATGCTTCATAATCTGAGGCACAATAAGATCATGCACTCGGAGGTGGCGTTTTTCCATTTTTCAACGGAACGTATCCCCAGGGTACCCAACAGTCGAAAGGTCGAGGTTATCAGGCTTGGCGACGGGTTTTTCAAGGTTGTAGCCAGATATGGTTTCCTTGAATATCCAAACATCAGGCAGGTCATCGCACTTGCGAACCATCAGGGGCTGCAGTTCAGGCCCGAGGCGATCAGCTTTTTCCTGAGCAGGGAAAAAATCGTGACAGGCCTTAAGTCAAAGATGAGCCTTTGGCGCAAGAAACTCTATGCATTGATGGCCCGTAACGCTCTGAGCGCGACGGCATACTATGATCTTCCATCCGGGCAGGTTATCGAGATCGGCCTGCTTGTCCAGATATGATGGTCTGCCTGGAGAAGGTCATGACTGCAGCGTGCAGGACATGACCTTCTCCAGGCAGACGGTTCATGAAATTTATCCGGCCTTATGGCAGAACTTTTCCAGCAAATCATCGCTTATCCGCTCGCTTCGCTGCTCGTTATCGGAAACCTGATCATCATCGAGAGCCTGCTTTCCGTGGACAATGCCGCCGTGCTCGCCGCGATGGTGATGGATCTTCCGGTGAAACAGCGGTATGCGGCTCTCCAGTACGGGATCCTTGGTGCCTATGTTTTCCGGGGCCTCTGTCTTTTTTTTGCTGCTTTTCTTGTAAAGGTATGGTGGTTGAAGCTTTTCGGGGGACTCTACCTTCTTTACCTGTTCATCAACTGGTTCAGGGGCAGAAAAACCCCTGAAGTGAGCGATGACTATTTCGACAAGCAGCATAACCGTTTTTACGGCTGGATATCACATAAAACAGGCCCCTTTGTTTCGACGATAATTCTTGTCGAACTGATGGACCTGGCTTTTTCCATAGACAACATATTCGCTGCCGTCGCGTTTACCGATAACATCATCCTGATCTATGCCGGGGTTTTTATCGGTATTCTTGCCATGCGCTTCGTTGCAAGGGGTTTCATTACCCTCATGGAGAGCTATCCTTTTCTGAAAGGGAGCGCTTTTGTCGTCATGGGGTTTCTCGGTCTGAAACTCTCTGTTTCGTCCCTGGAGCGTTTTATGCCGGAAAATCCCGTGATGCGCTTCCTGGAAGGACATGAAGCCGACATCATCACCTCCGTCCTTACCGTAGCCGTCTTTCTCGTTCCGGTTATCACCAGCACCCTGTTCAGTATTCCCTCAAGAAAAAAACGCGTCTGATTTTCATTGAGGATTCTTATCCGCCCGCGATGCTGCGGACAGGTGCGCACGATGCCGGTAAACTAATTTCTCTTTCTGCCTGTTATAGCATTGGTCGTTTTTTTTACCTGAATATATTCGGGAGGATTTATGCGGCTTATTCTCATGACTGGCAAAGGGGGGGTCGGTAAAACTTCGATGGCCGCCGCTACCGGTCTCCGTTGTGCGGAGCTTGGCTACAAGACCCTGGTCCTGAGCACCGATCCGGCGCATTCCCTTGCGGACAGCTTCGATATGGATCTTGGCCATGACCCGAAAGAGGTATGCGGCAATCTCTGGGCGGCCGAACTCGATGCGCTTCAGGAGCTCGAGCAGAACTGGGGCACGGTGAAACGATATATCACCGAAGTGCTTCAGGCAAGGGGCCTTGACGGGGTTCAGGCCGAGGAACTGGCAATCCTGCCCGGAATGGATGAAATCTTCGGTCTTGTCAGGGTTTTCCGACACCACCAGGAAGGTCATTACGACGTTCTTGTCATCGATTCGGCCCCGACAGGCACTGCGCTTCGACTCCTGAGTGTTCCCGAGGTTGCCGGTTGGTATATGCGGCGTCTCTACAAGCCTCTCGAGAAGGTCGCCATGTACCTGAGGCCGCTGGTAGAGCCTATTTTCCGCCCTCTTGCAGGCTTTTCCCTGCCCGACAAGCAGATGATGGACCTCCCGTACGAATTTTACGAGAAGATCGATTCCCTTGGCAGGATCCTTACCGACCATACCGTCACATCAGTACGGCTTGTCACCAATCCGGAAAAAATGGTGATCAAGGAATCGATGCGGGCTTATGCCTACCTCGGACTGTATGGGATTTCCGTCGATCTTGTCATTTCAAACCGGATTATCCCGGCAGAAGTGAATGATCCCTATTTCCACTACTGGAAGGAAAACCAGAAAATCTACCGCCAGGAGATTATCGACAATTTCAGTCCTCTGCCTGTAAAGGAAGTGCCGTTATATTCGAGGGAAATATGCGGATTGACCGCCCTCGAAAAGCTCAAGGAGCTGCTCTACGGCGATGACGACCCTTCGAAGGTTTATTACAGCGTCAAACCCTTCGATATCCGGCAGACGAAAGAGGGCTTCGAGCTCGAACTTCATGTTCCCGGTATCCCGAAGGAACAGATACAGCTATCGAAGAACGCGGACGAGCTGAATATCCGCATAGGCAATCATCGCCGCAATATGGTACTCCCACAGGTACTCGCCACCCTGAAGACGAACGGGGCGGAAATGGATGCGGAGCGCATCATCATCAGGTTCATCGAGGATGTGGATAACCGGTCTGAAAAATAATGATGGATAGTCGTTGTTTTTATTTACATTAACACTTTAGCGAAAAAGTATTTATTTGTCTGTCATTTTGCCGGAAGGAGGTTGAAATGATGCAATTCAAAGTTGGTGATCCGATAGTCTACCACAAGCCGAAAAGCTCTTTCCGCCCGGGACCGAGAGCAAGGCAGGTCTATCCCCTCGAACACGGGGAGGCTTACCACTACGTCGTGGACAAATTCTGGAAAGTTGCAAGGGTCAACACTGACGGAACCCTGGAGGTCGTGACCAGGACAGGGAAAAAGCATCTGATCGAGGCCAGCGACCCGAATATCATCAAGGCCCGCATTTTCCGGTATTTTCTCTACAGGAAGCGCTTTCCGAAGCTCGCGGAAGTGCTGTAAGTTTCCTTTCTAATCACCCGCAGGTTCATTGCCTGTCCGGAGATAACGGGCTTCCGTCTCATACCAGACATGTTTTTCATGGCGCAGCATGCCGATTACCACCTGGAACTCTCCAGGATCGGTATAGGTATGGTTTTCGATAAGCTGGTTGTCCGAATCATAAAGGGCGATCCTGCCGGTGTGGTTGTGAAGGTCCCATCTGCTGTAATACCCTGTTACAAGAATGTTTGCCATGTCCGGAATCACTGTTTTGGTTGATGCAGGCCGGAGCCCCTGAAGAGTGACGGGGCTCCGGCCTGAAGGACTCGATGCTGTTATTTTGTTTCGATGAACATGGCCTGTTTCAGCGTAGCCCAACTCTTCGTTGCAGGCTTGCCGTTCGGCAGAATAGTTGATTGCGAAAAGGTGGCGTTGTTGAAATTCGTGTCGATGATGTTGGCTCCTTTGAGGTTTGCCCCTGCGAGGTTCGCATTTTCGAGATCCGCTTCGAACAGTGATGCGTTCTGAAGGTTGGCGCCACTCAGGTTCGCTCCCTCGAGCATGGCTCCGAAGAGCACCGCATTCGTCAGATCGGCATTGCTGAGGTTAGCTCCCTTCATGAACGTGCGGTCGAAGTTTGCATTCTGCAGGTTCGCCCCCTGAAGCTGGGCGGATTTCATATCGGCTTTCTGGAAATTAGCGCCCTTCAGGCTCGCACCTGCCAGATTCGAGTTGTCGAGATTGGCATCCTCGAAACTCGATCCGGTAAGCTCTGCTTTCTCGAGATTTACCCCCTGAAGCTTGAAATCGGAGAATTTTTCTTCTTTCATGGCGACAGGCAGTTCCGGGTTCGTGGTGCGCATCCTGTTCCATGTTTCCACATCCTCGATAATCATGGCCTGCTGTTTGCTGTCGGTTATCTTTCCGACATTTTCTCCTGCACTGGGCTTGTTTCCCCTGCTTCTGTTTTTCCTGTCCGGTTTTTCAGCTGTCAGCAGATCGACTGATTGAGGGTTTTCAATGTCGACTGCCGGAGGAGTGTCATAGTTGGCTGCAACAGCATCCTCCCTGACGAATCTCGCATTACGAAGAAGACTCCACGACGATGTGGCTTTTTCTCCAGACGGAATGATGGTGTTGTTCGAAATGAGCGCTCCGTTGAGGTTTGCCGAATCGATGAAAACCGCTCCTTTCAGATTGGCGCCTCTGAGATCGGCCTGTTCGAGGCTTGCTTCGAACAGGACGGTATTTGACAGGTTGGCCATGTTCAGATTGCCGTTTTCGAGCTTCACCCACCTGAGATTTGCCCCATGCAGGTTGGCACCCTTCAAAATGGCGTTCTTCATGAACGAGCTTTTCAGGTTGGCCTTTACGAGATATGCCCCGGAAAGATCGCACGCTTTCATATCGGATTTCTTGATGAAAGCCATTTTCAGGTTTGAAGACTTAAGATCGGCCGAGTTGAGATTTGCACCGCTGAGTTCGGATCGCACGAGAATGGTTCGGCTGAGGTTTGCTCCCTGTAAGCTGGCGTCTTCCAGATTCGCCTTGTAGAGGTCCATGCTTTTATCGGGCTGTGAAAGGCGGGAAGAGTTCCATTCGCTGACGCTTCTTTTCAGGAGGGCAAGGGACTCTGGATCGAAAGCCAGAGCGCTCCCATGGGACGAAAATGCAAGGAAGGCCAGGAATAATGCCGTGTTGAGGTTCCTGTATATCATAACTGGTTGTTTTGTTACTGCGTTAATGAAACGTTCGGCATCAACGAGAGAGGCGGGCTCAAATCAGTTTAAAAGGTAATGAAATTACACGAGTGAACAGAAACTTTCTTGAAGCTCGAAGGGGTTTTATTCATTGATGGATTACTATTATATACATGCAGGCAGGAGATAAAAAGGAAAAGGACTCTCATGACAACAATAAGTCAATATCAGGGAAAAGTACTTGTAGCCGGTGCGACCGGAAAGACCGGACAATGGGTGGTGAAACGCCTCCTTCATTATGGAATACCTGCAAGGGTTTTTTCAAGGGAGCGGGAAAAAGCTTACGCGCTTTTCGGTGATTCGGTCGAGATCGCGACCGGAAAAATCCAGAATGCAGAGGATGTTGCCAATGCAGTGAAGGGTTGTGGCGCCGTTATATCTGCCCTCGGCTCCAATGCGTATTCGGGCGAATCATCCCCCGATGAAGTCGACCGGGATGGTGTAAAGAGGCTTGTGGACGAAGCCTCCAGGGCCGGGGTGAAGCATTTCGGCCTGGTCAGTTCCATGGCGGTCACGAAGTGGTACCATCCGCTCAACCTCTTCGCTGGCGTACTCACGAAGAAATGGGAAGCGGAGGAGCACCTGAGATCGGTTTTTTCAGGGGCCGGCCGGACGTATACCATTGTCAGGCCGGGTGGCCTCAAGGATGGAGAGCCGCTGCAGAACAGGCTTCATGTGGAAACCGGAGACAGAATGTGGAGCGGATGGGCTAACCGTTCGGACGTTGCCGAGCTGCTCGTGGTTTCCCTGTGGGCAGAGAAGGCGAAAAACCTGACCTTCGAGGTCGTCAGCGAGGCCGAAGAACAGCAGGAGAGCCTCGAGCCTTATTACGGCAAGCTTGCATGAGGGGTTTGCATTCCGTTATCGTCATGCTGTGCAGAAAGAGCTCTCAGGCTTTATTCCCTGTGTTGTTTTCACGCTTCAGCAGATCAAGCAGAGAATCGAGGGAAAATGCCATGATGATGTTGGCTGCGACAGAGATGATGATATACCATGTCCAGGCAATTCCGTACAGCTTGAGCACGAAGACGATGCCCATACCGGCGATCAGCCCGAACGCAAGGCTTTGCGGCCGGAAATTTCTTCGGGTTTTCGAAAGCAGGAAAAGGCCCAGCAGCCCGCCATAGGTGAATGATGCGATCTCGAGCCCGACCATGATAATCGCCTTGTCGCTTTCATCGAACATCAGGGCTATGGTTATCAGTACTACCGCCCATCCTGCGCTGATGACTTTTGACATGAAGAGCGATACCTTGCCTCCGAGCAGGTCAGTGACGGTTGACGCGGCAAGGGAGTTGATCGAGGAGGCAATGGTAGACATGGCTGCTGAAAGGATGCCGGCAAGCAGCAGCCCTTTCAGGCCGGAGGGGAGGTACCTGACGATGAACGTAGCGAATTCCCTGTCTTTGTCCGTTGCCATCCCGTGCATGAAGAGATAGATAAGCGATCCGGCGAAGAGGAAAATCATGAACTGGAAAAACACAAAAAGCCCGCTGCCGATCATCGCTTTCCTTGCAGCAGAAAGATCGCTGCAGCCGAGGACGCGCTGAACCATCATATAATCGATGCCGTGTGATGCGAAGGAGAGGAACACTCCTCCCACAAAGGCGCTTCCGAACACCATCGGGTTGAAAAGGACGTTGCCCCCGGTATCGATCATCGTGAGTTTTCCCGTATCGGCAAGTGAGGAAATGATAGAAACAGGGTCTCCCTCCAGCTGCAACAGGATGAAAACAATGGTTGCGAGCCCGCCCAGCAGATAGAGCCCGAACTGGATACTGTCAAGCCAGACGACGGTTTTCAATCCTCCGCTTATCGTGTAGATAAGCGTGACGATACCGATGATCGCTACAGCGGTTGAAAGCGGCCAGCCGGTCACGACCTGGACGACCACGCCGGTTGCAAGAAATCGTACGCCGTCGCCGAGTATTCTCGTCAGAAGGAAAACAACCGAGGCCAGTTTCTGCATTCCCTTGCCGAACCGGATACCGATTATTTCATAAATAGAGCTGACACCGTTTTCGAAATAGGCGGGAAGAAGAATGAAGCTGACCAGAATCCTGCCGAAGATATATCCAAGGGGAAGCTGCAGAAAAGTCCAGTCTCCCCGGTAAGCCAGACCGGGCACGCTGACGAATGTGAGAACCGATGTTTCGGTCGCGACGATGGAGAGCATGGCGATGAACCAGGGGAGACGGTGCCCTCCGAGAAAATAATCGTTGTTGTTTTTATTGCTTCTGCCCTGCAGAAGGCCGAGCAGGATGTTCCCGAGGAGGAAAATAACAACGATGGCTATGTCGAGCGGCTGCATGGGCAAGTATGGTTTTGACCGGTGTTCTGTTAGTCTCTCCGCTTCGGAGGGAGTTTATGAATCGTAAAGATGGTATTGCTCCTTGAAGGACGAGAACTCCATTTCCTCCTTCAGCCATGAGGCAAGTATGACCCCTGTTTCTTTTCCTTCCAGGATCGAGCTCCTTACCGTGGCATTTCCGGCAAGCAGGTCGAACGCAGGGATGGTATCGTTGAATTCATAGACACCGCTGAGGAACTGCAGACTTTCGGCATAGAGCTTCCGTAGTGCAGCGGTCATCGCAACTCCCGTCGCGAAAGGCCTGAACCGTTCATGGTCGGTGACGTGCAGCCAGATTCCCCCGATCACTTCGCCGGAGAACTTGTGAAAGGTCGGCTTGAACCAGACCGGTCTGAAGGCAGCTCCTTGCAGACCGCAAGAAGCGCATTGCCGGGAGAGTTCACCTGGATGGATGAAGGGGGCTCCGGAGAGCTGAAACGGAGTGGTGGAGCCCCTTCCCTCCGAGACGTTCAGCCCTTCGAAAAGGCACATGCCGGGGTAGACCTCTGCAGTATCGAAAGTCGGCATGTTCGGTGAGGGCGGAATCCAGGGAAGTCCTGTTTCCGGAAAAAGCATCGATCGGCGCCAGCCTTCCATTTTCACAATACTGAGCTTCAGGTCGAGCTTTTTGTAATCGCGATAAAGCAATGCGAGCTCCCCGGCAGTGAGGGCGTGGCGGACCGGGACAGGGAAAATGCCCACGAACGATTTGAATGCCATGTCGAGTATCGGTCCTTCGACGATCCTGCCTCCGAGTGGATTGGGCCTGTCGAGCACCATGATTTCGATATCCGTGCCGGACACCGCTTCCATGAAGAGTGCCAGGGTGTTCACGTAGGTATAGTAACGGGAACCGACGTCCTGGATGTCGAACAGGACAAGGTCGAGGTTGTCGAGCACTTCCCGCTGCGGCAGGAGGGTCTCTGCGGAATTGCCGTAGAGACTGATGATTTCGCAGTCGAGCTCCGGCTGGTACGTGACGGCGATCTGGTCCTGTTCAGTGGCGAAGAGTCCGTGTTCGGGTGAAAATATCTTTTTCAGTCTGATCCCATGCGTTTTCAGTACCTCCCAGGAGTACCTGATATCGCCGGTGACTGAAGTCTGGTTGACGATAAGGCCTATGTTCCTCTGTCGAATCTGTTCGGTGTCCCTGAGCAGAATATCGAGACCTGTGACTGTCATGGTTGTTTTTTCGTTTGTCAGGTTGCCTGTTGAAACGGTATGATGCCGTAAGGGTCCGCTGCAGAATCTTTGAGCGTGCCGTGTGCCCGGACCGTGGTGCCGGGCAGAAGAATCGAATCTGTGACAGCTGCTCCCGCGCCGATACGGCAGTTCCTGCCGATGACGCAATTGTGTACAAGGGCATCTGTGCCGATCTCTGCTTCGGGAGAGACCAGGTGCGGTCTCATGCCGATCGCTTGTTCCATCCGGTCTCCGAGGCCGGTAAGTTTTTCCGTTAGCTCGAGGTTTGCCTTTCTGTAATTATTGATGGTGCCGATGTCGCACCACAACCCTTCATGAATACAGGAACCCAATCCCCCGTTGTCGATGAGTCCGGTAAAGCCGGTATTGACAATACTTGAAAAACCGGTTTCGAGAAAACGGAAGATTTCCGGTCCGAGCACAGCCGTTCCGGTATAGATCAGCGACGAAACCAGGCCGGTTCCCCGCAGATCCCTGAAATCCTTGACCAGGCCATCTTCGACACCGACATAACCGATGGATGCAGCCTCAGGTGTTTCATGGAGGACAAGGGTTCCTGGCCGACCCGAACGTCGATGGTGCCGGATGAGCGCCATAAAATCAATATCGGTAATAATATCGCTGTTGACCAGGAGAAATTCGCTTTCGTCGAGGAGGTTTTCGCATTTTTTCAGACCTCCGCCGGTACCGAGAATTTCCTCTTCCACAGAAAAAGTGATATCGAGTCCCGACAGGCCGGTCGATCCGATAAAGCTGCGTATGGCATCCGCATGGTAGTGGATATTGCAGATAATATCGGTGATTCCTGCTTCTTTGAGCAGGAAGAACGTGTAAAACAGTGCCGGTACGTTCAGCACAGGAATCAGCGGCTTCGGCAGGTGATCGGTCAACGGGCGGAGGCGTGTTCCGAAGCCAGCTCCAAGGACGAACGCCTTCATGCAGTAACCCTCTCGATGATTGGCATGAGGAGCCTTCCCGCTTTTTTCAGTTCACTTCTTCTTCCGAAGTATTCGGGCAGATAGGCGAGTGAGGGGGCGATGGAGCGTTCGAAGGTGTTGTTTTTTCTTGCCATGGTCTGGTAGCAGAACGTCCCGACAGCCTTGATATTACGCTGGAAGGCCATGATATCGAAATAATGGAGATATTCGTCAAAACCACTCTCTGTCATGCCACGCTCCCGAAGGGAGTTGAAATGGTATTCTTTCAGCTCTTCCTGGAGTTTGTCATCAAGCCGGACATAGGAGTCCCTGATAAGCGATACCGCGTCATATTGAGCCAGGCCCATGCGTGCATCCTGAAAATCTATGATCACCGGCTTTCCTTGATAAAGAAGGATATTCCTGCTGTGAAAATCGCGGTGATTGAGAACGAAATGCCGTGGCTGGACGAGAATTTTGGTTATGGCTTCAAATTCCCGGCGAAGCTCCGTTATCGTTTTCTCTTCCAGAAGATGTTCGAAATAGCCGTAAAGCGCATGTTCAATAAAAAAATCGAACTCGAACATGAGCTTTTCGCGATCGAAACCCAGACTGAAAGGTATCCTGTCGTTCTTGCCTCTGATGGACTGCAGCTTCGCGAGGATATCGAAGATCGTGCGGTAGATTTCCGGAATTTCACGTTCCATAGGTGAACCGAAGATATTCTGGAGCAGAAGGTCCCCGCAGTCTTCAAGCAGGATGAGCCCTGTTGATGGATCGGCAGTTTTCACTTCCGGAACGGGAATTCCCCGGTCAGCAAGAAGTTTCTGCATGACAAGGAAGGGGTAGGTCTCTTTGCTGGTTTGTTCAAAAGCAGGGTCGTAACAGGCAACGGCAGTTCCCTCAGGAGAGGTGACCCTGAAATATTGCCGGGTTGAAGCGTCTCCCTGAATTTTATCAATATGGAGGTTTGTCCGGAAATCCGGACGGTATAAACCGGCAATGGCATCCGGAATGTTCATTTGCGGCATGTTCGTGAGAATCCGGTAAAACGAGGTACAAGAGAAAGGTATTTATACGCAAAACATTGAAAAAACCGATGAGGCAAGCAAAAAAAAAAGCACCTTATACAAGGTATAAGGTGCTCTGCATAAACCTGCTGCGGCTTATTTTTTCGGAGCAATAGCTGCGGATACGCTCTGAAGAACCTGGTTGCAGGTGTTCAGAAGGGTGCCTGCGAGGTCGGTTGCCGTCTTGGTGAGCGGATCGACCAGCGAAGCTGCGGTCTTTACAGCATTGTTCAGAACATCAACCTGCTGCTGGGCAAGTTTGCCAAAGGTGTCGATAAGGTTGGTGACTGCACCTGATACGTCGTTTGTTCCGTTTGACATAGTGGTTATTGTTTAGGTTTGTGGAAGAGAGAGATTCAACATGCATAAGGTATTTTATACCTATTTTTAAACAAGTTAAAACAATTTCACTAATAGAGCAAATGGAAAAGCGACACCCTTGTTCAACAAACTTCCTTTATCCGGTGGTTTTTCCCGTCATCTGCAACAACAGGGAGCGATTTGCCTCGCGTTGACCTGTGTTTCGTTTTTTTTTACATAAAAAGGAGAGTGCTCACGAAAAGGAATCGGGGAGGCAGGGTTTGTCCGGTTGTTGCAGATGGTGGTTCGTCCCGGAAGGATGGGTTCCAATAAAGCAAATAAATTCTGTACCTTTATTTTCATAAATTTATCGTTTCCGCAACTGAAGAGTGCAAAGAACGGATGCCGGATGTACCTCTACGAATCGAGGGCGACTGAACCGACGGGAGTGAAGTGTCTGAGCGGCACTGTCGGACTGAGGGTAATGAAACATTCGTTCCGAAGCGGGAATACGTTTTGAGACTTTGCCATGAGTTGCCGGATCCGGAGTGATAGAGTCTGTCTCCGGCGGATTACGACTGCAGAAAATTTTTATAAATATAAAGTCATAACCATAGCCTGAATATGTCTGAAACACTGAAGGCGGTTATCCTGTATGATAGCCTGTCAAAAATCGGTTCGACCGAAACCGCAATCAATGCCATCGGCACGAAACTGGCGGAAGAGGGTGTCTATGTCGAAAAAGCGAAATGCAGGGCCAATGCGGATTACAGTTTTGTGAGGGATTTCGATATTGTTCTTCTGGGCGCACCTGTTTATTATTTCGTCGTAGCTTCCCAGCTTCTCGGTGCACTGGTGTCCGGGAACCTGAAAAAGAATCTGAAGAGAAAGAAGCTCGCGCTGTTTCTTATCTGCGGCAGTCCCGAAACCATGGCGGCGGTGCTTTACCTGCCCCAGCTCAAACTCAACCTTATCGGAAACAGGATACTTTCGGAAAAAATCTTTTCACCGGCCATGATTTCCAGTGAGGATGCTATCGAAGATTTTGTGTTCGATGTCCTCGAGGAATATAGAAACGCCATGAAGTCCAGAATAAAAATGCAATGGACCGATGAGGCTCTTGAAATGCTTCAGGGCTTGCCTCCATTCATGCATGGCGGGATCAGAGGGCTTGTGGAAGACTATGCGGAAGAGCACGGCTACAAGACGATCACTGCGGAACTTATGGATATCGCGAGGTCAGATCAGGGGAAATAAATCTTTCTTCGATGCAGGATATTTTTCAGGTGTGCATCTGAACTGTCCCGGAGGATTTGTGTTTGCAGCCAGCCTGCAGATAACTACTAAATAAAATACCATTATGGCACAGGAAGAAAAAAAACGCGGTTTTTTTGCCCGGTTCAGAAAAAGTGCCCCCGAAGCACCGAAAAAGAGTGTTCCAGCCCCCAAAGCTCAACCTCCCGTTTCAAAAGTCGAGCCGTCCGTCCGTGTCCCCGGGCAGATGATGCAGCAGATGGCTGAAAGCAAGGCCCCGGCAGTTACCGAAAAAAAGTCCGTCCCGAACCCCTTTACGGCGTCATCGTCGGCGTCACCGGAAGTTTCCTCATCCTCAGGGATCGAACCTGTTGCGGCTTTCAGGGAGATGTGCCAGGCATTTGTCGATATCAACAAATCTCAGGTCATGGCTATCGACATGGCGCTCACCATGCTTTCCAACGTGTCGAAAAAAATTGCGGACGGCATAAAAAAACAGTAATACAGGCAAAGCCGTCAAGGTTCCCGGGAAAACTTGCGGGTACCGTTTTTTCAGGGGCAACCAGCCATTTTCGGAGCGAAATTTTTATCGCCTTGCACGTGTTTTATCCGTTATTGCAAACGCACGGCTGACAGGGCGCCGGGTTATTCCGACGTGTTTTGGACGTCATGGCCAATGCTTTTGCCGGGTGTTGACAATAATCGGTTTTCCGCAGGAACTGTCAGGCGCCCTGAGGCGTTTACACCATTCGAAACTCCCGTCAGGAGCCGGGATGTTACTCAATTTCATTATTGCACGATCATGGAAGTTGTCGGTAAAAGCAATGCTCATATAGTCCTTGACTCATGTCTTCATGAATCGACCATTTATTTTTCCAACCACGAAAAGCTTTTGAAGTGTAATCCATACTGTACCAATGTCAGGTATTTCATGGAACACGACATTTTCCAGTGGGTTTTCGAGGTGAAAGATCCACGCGATCATCCGATTACGGCCGTTTTTTTTGTCAGGCAGTTTGAAGAAAGCTTCTCGCTCGATGATCACCATGGCCGAAACCTGCTTCCGAAACTCAAGAACGAAGAGCATTTCAGTCGCACTGGCAAGCGAATCAGATGGGATTATGTCCAGGAAACCCCTTCTTTTGAAATCATTAATCCCAATACGTTTGTCGGAAAGGCAACTTCTGAAATTTTTCTGCTTCATCAGAAGGATAACCGTACTTCCGTTTTTTTCGATACAAGCATAACGCTCGACTTCCAGCTCACGTTTCCCCTGAACCTCATGCCTGAAGGCATTCTCAAGTTCATGAGCGAAGCCATCATGTCCCAGATCATGCAGCAGGCAACTGAAAGCATGCTTTGCCGGGTACAGTCCGACATCTGCTGTTCAGAACTCGAAGTGGCCGCTTCAGGCAAGTAATCCGTTTCCGGAATTTCCCCCCCTTGCCCCTTCATCCGATACACTTGCATTTTCCATTCTTTTTTTATACATTATACCCTTACGGGGTATAGGTATTTAATGATTGTTAATGTTTTGCCTGCTGGTTCAGGAAACCAAAATAGGAAAACACATGGATGACGTGATCATAAGGCTGAAAAAGGTCGGAGGTCAGATCGAAGGGCTTGTCAGAATGATTGAAAGAGGTGAAGGGTGCAGTCAGGTCATTACGCAATTCCAGGCGGCAAAAGCTGCGCTCGACAACACGTTCTCGCTTGTGCTCAACCGCAATCTCAGGGAATGTATGAGCAGGAATGACACGGAAAGCGTAGAAAAAATCGTAAAACTCATTTCGAAACAGACAACGACATGAAAGCTTTTAAAATAATAGCTATTGTCTCTGTTCTTGCCGCCATGGCAGGAAACCTCGATGCGAAAGAGAGTCGGAGGACAATGAGCCTGTCGCTCGATGACGCACTCAGAATGGCAAGGGAAAACAATTTTGTCATCAAGGCGGCGAACAGCAGGGTGGCTCAGGCCGAGGCGAAAATCACCCAGACACGCCAGGGTTCGCTGCCGAAGGTTACGCTGATTGAAAACGCGGTGGTCACTAATGATCCAGGCGCGGCACTGGTGTTCAAGCTGCAGCAGAACATCATCAAAACGACTGATTTCGATCCCGTGAAGCTGAACGATGCCAGCGTCATCAACGATTTCAGCACCTCCCTGCAGGTGATGCAGCCGATTTTCAATGCGGACGCCAAAATAGGGAGTTCGATAGCGAAGAGCGCGAAGAGAGCCCAGGAATATATGGCGGGAAGGACTTCCGAGAGCATAGAACTCCAGGTTTCGAGGCTCTATTACGCTCTTATTCTTGCACGAAAGAATATCGTGGCGATCGATCAGTCCATCGCAACCATGGGGTCTCACAGCCGCGATGCTTCAAGGGCGTTCAATGCCGGAATGATGTCGAAATCCGACAAACTTTCCACGGATGTGAGGGTTGCGGAGCTGAACGAACAGAAGCTCATGCTGCACGATGCCGTCAGGAATGCTTCGGATGCACTGAAAACCCTTCTGAACATCGATACCGATGTACTTGTCATACCCGCCGGGGATTTTGTCGTCGACAGGGGAGTGCCCCAGGTCGATGAGGAGAGCGTGCCCGAGACCAGGCAAGATCTCATGGCGATGAAGAGCTTTCGTGATATTGCCGCAAAGCAGGGGGAAATGGCGAGGGCAGCGAGGCTTCCCCGCGTAAACGGCTTTCTCCGAACCGACCTTCACAGCAATGATCTCTTCGGGGGTGGTTCGAGCTGGATGATGGGCCTGAATGTCCAGTGGGACCTTTACGACGGTATGGCTTCCGAAGGAAAGATACAGGAAGCGAAAGCACTGGAAATGGAAGCCCTTTATAATTACGAGGCGGCAAAAAACGGAAGTCTTGCAGAGATCAGGAAATCCCTGCGCGAACTGAAAACCGCAAAGGCAAGGATTGTCGTCGCCCGTCAGGCGCTCGATGAAGCCAGGGTGAGCCTTGACTATATCGGCACCCAGTTCAGGAGCGGTATGGCCATGACGTTCGAACTGCTCATGCGCGAGGGTGCTTATACATACGCGAAGCTTCGCCTCAATCAGGCCCGGTATGATTACTGTATTGCCAGAAGCGAGCTTGCCTACCATGCGGGAAGACAGTGAGCACGGTTTTTTTTAATGAAGTGGAATCAGAAATCCAACAATGAGAGTCACGGGAAAAATCATCACGATGCTTCTTCTTGTTCTGTCTGCACTTTTTGGCGCATGCAGCGATAAGGGCAGGTTGCCGAAAGCAAACATGGAGCAGGAGACAGCGGTGGCTGAGGTCAGTATTGTGACTGTGGAAAAAAGGACCGATCCGGCCGGTACAACTGAATTTGTCATTCCCGAAGCTGCTGTGTTCCGGCGGGGTGCTCTCACGGGCGTTTATGTCGTCGGGGGGGATGGAAGGGCTGTTGTCAGGTGGATCAATCCGGGCCGTTCAGCCAATGGGGAACTTGTGGTGCTCGGGGGTCTCGATGCGGGAGAACAGGTTGCAGGCAGTGCGTCCGTCGGTCTCGTGGACGGTGCTCCGGTAAAAGCGCAGGTTTCAGAAACAAATGAGAGAGAGAGCCATGAATGAAGGCATAGCAGGCAGGATCGCAAAGCAGTTCATCAATTCCAAGATCACGCCGCTTCTGATGCTGGCAGCGATGCTGGTCGGCATCATAGCGACGCTGATGACGCCACGCGAGGAAGAGCCGCAGATCGTGGTCCCCATGGTCGATATCTATATCCCCTATCCCGGAGCGGTACCATCGGAGGTAGAGGACAGGGTGGCGAAACCGTTCGAGCGATCACTCACTGAAATTCCGGGTGTCGATTATGTCTACTCTACTGCCATGCCCGATTTTGCGATGGTGACCGTGCGTTTCAAGGTTGGGGAGGAGACCGAATCGAGCATGGTGAAGCTCTGGGCAACGCTCCTGAAAAATATGGACAAAATGCCTCCCGGCGTCCAGATGCCGCTTATGAAAAAAGTGGCCATAGACGATGTCCCGGTTCTGAACCTCACGTTCTGGAGCAAGGAGCGGGATCCCTTCCAGCTCAGGAATACAGCGCGGGATGTGGCAGACGAGCTGAAAAAAGTTCAGAATATCGGTGATGTGGAAATCAAGGGCGGGCTTCATCGCCAGGTACGTGTACAGCTCCGCAAGGAGAAGCTTCAGGAGTACAACGTGAGCGCACTCCAGATTGCCCGACAGATCCAGATGGCAAACAGCCAGATGACGTCAGGCAATTTCAGTCGGGAGAACAGTGAAATCATCGTCAAATCGGGCAGTTTCCTCGAAAACGCCGATGATGTCTCGAATATCGTCGTCGGGGTGTACGGCGGTTTGCCGGTCTATGTGAGGGATGTCGCCACGATTGTCGATGGTCCCGAAGAGGTGCGCAACTACAGCTTTTTCGGATGGGGTGCGGCATCGCACGCTAAAGACCGCGGGGAATATCCGGCGGTAACCCTCACGGTAGCGAAACGCAAAGGGGCCGACGCTTCGGTGCTCGCCGAAAAGGTGATCGATCAGGTCGATCATCTGAAGGGTTCGCTTATTCCTGCTGACATCACGGTCACCGAAACAAGAAATTATGGCGAAACGGCGACAGAAAAAGTTTTCACCCTGCTCGAACATCTCTTCATCGCCATTGTCGCCGTAACGATCGTGGTGGGTTTTTTCCTCGGCTGGAGAGGTGCGCTGGTGAACTTCGTTTCGGTTCCCATCACGTTCGCACTGACGCTGCTGGTCTATTACCTGTTCAATTACTCTCTGAACAGGGTTACGCTTTTCGCGCTGATTTTCGTGACCGGTATCGTTGTCGACGATTCTATTATCATCGCCGAAAACATTCACAGGCATTTCTCGATGAAACGACAGCCGAGACTCCAGGCTGCCATCACTGCGGTGAGTGAAGTAGGAAATCCGACGATCCTGGCCACGTTCACGGTCATTGCCGCCGTTCTCCCGATGGTGTTCGTGTCCGGCCTGATGGGCCCTTACATGAGCCCGATGCCTATCGGGGCGTCGCTTGCCATGATTTTCTCGCTTCTGATAGCGCTCATCGTGACCCCCTGGCTTTCCTATCGCCTTTTGAAGGTCGAACATGGCGGTCACGACGAATATGATATCACAAAAACAGGATACTACCGCCTTTTCCGGAAGGTGCTTTCGCCTCTGCTCGATAACGCGTTCATGCGTTTCGTCGCATTCGCTGTTGTCGGCCTCATGCTTGCAGGCGCGATCATTATGGTTCCCATGAAGGCTGTGCAGATGAAAATGCTCCCGTTCGACAACAAGAACGAATTTCAGGTCATTCTCGACATGCCCGAAGGAAGTTCCCTCGAAGAGACCTCCCGCGTGGCAAAGGAGATATCAGGATACCTGAGGACGGTCCCCGAGGTGAGCAGTTACCAGTATTATGCGGGTACCAGCGCACCGATCAACTTCAACGGGCTTGTACGTCATTATTATCTCCGGCAGGCGCCGCACATGGCCGATATTCAGGTGAACCTCGTGCCGAAAGGCGAAAGGAAAGCCCAGAGCCATGACATAGCGAAGAAGGTTCGCGCCGAAGTGCAGAAGATCGCCATGAAATACGACGGCAATGCGAAAATCGTTGAGATTCCTCCCGGCCCGCCGGTGCTGTCGACGATCGTGGCGGAAATCTACGGTCCTTCCCAGGAGCAGCAGATCGCCCTTGCCAAAGAGGTTCAGAAGATATTCCGTGAGACTCCCGGCGTTGTCGATGTTGACTGGCTCGTGGAAGATGACCAGAAAGTGGTCGACCTTGTCGTGCAGAAGGAACGAGCGGCGATGCGTGGCGTAAGCGCGGAGCAGATTGCCCAGACGCTTCGCATGTCACTGGGGGGGATGGACGTCGGTGTGCTGCATGCAGGCAATGAAAATGATCCGGTAACAATCCAGCTCCGTCTTCCGCAGGCCCAGAGGAGCACACTGAAGGATCTGGATGGTATTTTCGTGCAGTCGCAGGGCATGGGATCCCTTACGACACGGCTTCGCGCCGGCGAAATGGTGCCCCTTTCAGAGCTCGTGAAAATAGAGGAGAAGATCCAGCCGAAAAGCATCTACCGCAAGGACCTGCGCAGGGTTGTCTATGTAACCGCCGATGTGGCAGGAGTGACGGAAAGCCCGGTTTACGCCATGCTGGAAATGGACAAGAAAATAAAGCAGCTGAAGCTTCCCGGCGGATACAGTGTTGATCCGCTCTATACCGCTCCCCCTGCGAATGAACAGAAACCTGCAATGAAGTGGGACGGAGAGTGGCAGATTACCTTCGAAGTGTTCAGGGACCTCGGAACGGCATTCGCCGTGGTACTTGTCATTATCTACCTCCTTATTGTCGGATGGTTCCAGTCGTTCAGGACGCCGCTCATCATGATGATATCGATACCGCTGAGCCTGGTCGGCATCATTCCGGGACATTTTATCCACGGGGCGTTTTTCACGGCCACCAGCATGATCGGCATGATAGCCCTTGCAGGCATCATGGTGCGCAACTCGGTGCTGCTCATCGATTTCATCCAGATCAGGCGCGATGAAGGCATCGAGCTGAAACAGGCGATCATAGAGTCGGCTGCTGTCAGGACACGACCGATCATTCTCACTTCGGGAGCTGTTGTTATCGGCTCGGTGATCATGCTTTTCGATCCCATTTTCCAAGGCCTCGCTATTTCCATGATCTGGGGCGGGGTGCTTTCCACGGTTCTGACTCTTGTCGTTGTACCGCTCGTTTATTATATCGCAGAAAAGAAAACCACCTGACGGAGGGAGGAAACAAAATGAAGTTCTTGGCCGTGATGGGGCATCAGGAGTCCCGCCCGAAAGTGCGGGAGCTTTTCAGAAAGTATCAGGTCAGCATGTTCAGCAGCATGGACATCAGGGGGTGCAACTGCGAAAAAAAGGGAGGAGAGGTACAGTCCTGGTGGCCGGCCGATCAGACGCTCGGGATCTATTCTTCGCTCTGTTTCGCCATTGTCGATGATCATAAGGCAGAGGCGATCATGCTCGAACTTGAAAAGAGCCCGATAACCGTCGAAGGGGATTTTCCCGCAAGGGCTTTTCTCATGAATGTCGAAAAAACAGCCTGAAGGGATGCGACCATGATTGTCGAGCAGTTCGGAATGGGTGGCGACAGGAACTTCGGTTACCTTGTAGCCGATGAAGTATCCCGGGAAGCGATGGTGATAGATGCCTCTTTTTCTCCGGAGATCATTGCGAGGTACGCCGATGAAAAAGGGTTCCAGATCCGTTTCGTCCTTTCAACCCACGCTCATGCCGACCATACCAACGGCAATGCAGCCATGGGAAGACTTTACGGGCTCAGACCGCTGCTTTTCGGTGATACCTGTCCCGATATCGGGGTCAGGGTTGAGGACGGGGCTGTCTTCAGGCTCGGAGAGCTCGACGTGCGAGTCATGCACACTCCGGGCCATACTCCTGATTCGATCTGTCTTCATGCAGGCGATGCCGTCTTTACCGGCGATACCCTTTTCACCGGTAAAATAGGCGGTACATACACTGAAGAGCAGGCCCGCCAGGAATATGATTCCCTTCACCGGAAGCTCATGACACTTCCGCCGGGCACAAGGGTATTTCCAGGGCACGATTACGGGGTTTCACCCGTATCGTCCATCGGCAAAGAATGTTCTTCCAACCCCTTCCTTCTTGCGAAGGATTTCGATGAATTCATGCACCTCAAGCAGAACTGGGCTGCTTACAAAAAAGCGCATGGTATTCCGTAATTCTTTTTCGTTTTGTCTGCAGCATATTGTATTTGTTGTGGTTTTTTTTATAAATTGAATGCTTCGCTAACTATATAGTTATAGCGCCGTCGAGCCCTCCGTTTATTCCGATGTATGAAACCGTCGCTCGGTTATTTATCCTTCGATGAATAATCAGCATCATTCTTCTTCTTCAATATTTCAAGGAACCTGACCTATGGATCAGCTTATAACATTGCGCACTCTCCCGGTATCTGCCCTCATGCAGAAGAATTTCCAGGTTATCAAGGGAAGCTGTACGGTTGCTGAAGCACTTCAGATCATGAAAAAAAGCAACGAGAGCGGCCTTGTCGTCGAACCGCGCAACGAGGACGACTGCTACGGTATCGTTACCGAGAAGGATATCCTCGAAAAAGTTATCGATCCGGGCGAGGATATCCATCGCGATCCATGGAATACCCCTGTCTTCCAGATCATGAGCAAGCCGGTTATCAGCATCAACCCGGGCCTCAGGGTGAAGTATGCCCTGCGTCTCATGAAACGTACCAATGTCAGGCGTCTTACCGTCATGGAGGGCAACAAGGTCATCGGCGTGCTCAATATGACCGACGTACTCCATGCAGTCGAGGAACTTCCTGTTCATGACAACAACATAGCGCTGTAAGCGGGAAACATCCGGTTCCGCCATCTGTCCCGTTTTTATACCGTTCGGAAGCATGAGGAATGCCGGGCTCTTCTCTTGTCCATGAGGATCTGCTGAAGAGTATGTAAAGATGTTTCCGTCCGTTACAGAGTTCTATACCGGTTTTCCTCGGCAATACCTTGAAATCCATACATATTCAACGGGCATGACCCTGCCGCAGCAGGACACTGCCATTTAACAGGTGAGGCTGATCGAATCGTCTCACAAGGAGATATGAACGTATGAAACCATTTGATATCGTCATTGTCGGAGGCGGAGGTGCCGGGTTGTACGCGGCAATGGAAGCGATGAAAACGAATCCTTCCCTGACTATAGCCGTGCTTTCGAAGGTCTATCCTAACCGCTCCCATACTTCGGCCGCCCAGGGGGGCGCAAACGCAGCTCTCGGCAACAAGGCCAAGGACGATACGGTGGAAATGCACATTTTCGACACCATCAAGGGCAGCGATTACCTTGCCGATCAGGATGCCGTCGAAGTGCTCTGCGGCGAAGCTCCCAGGATCATCCGCGAACTCGACAACATGGGTACCCCATGGTCTCGAATGGATGATAACACGATTGCACAGCGTCCATTCGGAGGAGCCGGCCGTCCGCGCTGCTGTTACTGCGCCGACAAGACCGGCCATACGATCCTTCAGACCCTCTATGAACAGTGCCTGAAGAAGGGTGTCATGTTTTTCAACGAATATTTCGCACTGAGCCTCTCGGTCAACGGCAGCCGCATGAGAGGCCTTCTGGCAATGAACATCAAGACGGGCAGGGTCGAGGCATTTCCTGCAAAGACGGTGATTTTCGCTACGGGCGGCTATGCGAAGATGTACTGGAACCGTTCGAGCAACGCGGCAGGCAACACCGGAGACGGCCAGGCCATAGCGTTCCGTGCCGGCATCCCGCTCAAGGATATGGAGTTCGTACAGTTCCACCCGACCGGGTTGAGAAAAAGCGGCCTTCTCGTCACAGAAGGCGCCAGGGGTGAGGGCGGCTACCTTGTCAACGCGGATGGTGAGCGATTCATGGCAAGGTACGCAAAGGAAAAAATGGAGCTCGGCCCGAGGGACCTCGTAGCCCGCTCCATCGAAACGGAAATTCTCGAGGGCAGGGGTTTCGACAGCCCGGCAGGAAAGTATATCCATCTGGACCTCACACACCTCGGAGCGGACCTTATCAGGTCACGTCTTCCTCAGATCCGTGAAATGTCGATGCAGTTCGAGGGCGTCGATCCCATCCATGAACCGATACCCGTCAGGCCGACCGCCCACTATTCCATGGGAGGCATCGATACCGACAATTTCGGCCGCACTGTCATGGGCGGTGTGTATGCCGCCGGAGAATGTGGTTGCGTATCCGTTCACGGCGCAAACCGACTTGGAGGCAATTCACTGCTCGATATTCTCGTTTTCGGACGCATAGCGGGCAATACAGCCGCACAGGAGGCAGGGAAATTCGCACCCGGAATCATTCCCGAGTCCGAAATCAGGGAGAAGACCGAGGAGTTGAGAAGTTACATGAAGCCTTCCGGTCATTACGAACGCTACGGCGCTCTGCGTGAAGAGCTTGGACAGACCCTCGCAATGAACGTCGGTATCTTCCGGGAGGCATCGCTCCTGAAGAAAGGCATCGAGGATGTATCGGAGCTCAAGGAGCGTTACCGGCATGTCCGGGTCTTCGATACCAGCGACGTTTACAACACCAACCTCATCCAGGTCCTCGAGCTGAAAAACATGCTCGACCTTGCCGAGTCTGTCGCAGCCGGAGCCTATGCGCGCGAAGAGAGCCGGGGTTCCCACACCCGGGTGGATTTTCCCGTGAGGAATGATGATAAATGGCACAGGCACACGATGGCCACGCTGGAAAACGGCAAGGTCGTCCTTGGTGAAAAGCCTGTTACCATGGGACGCTACGAACTTCAGGAAAGAACTTATTAACCATATTGCTCATGACGGTATCAACAGATCCGCACATAGAAGAAGTGAAAAAGGACATCACCTTCAGGGTTTTTCGCTTCAATCCACAGATCGACAGCAAGCCGTACTTCGATGACTATACCATCAAGGTCGAGCGGGGTATCACGGTGCTCAGGTCCCTGAACTACATCAAGGAGCATCTCGATTCCACGGTCAGTTTCAGGGCTTTCTGCCAGGCAGGAATCTGCGGCTCCTGTGCCATGAGGGTGAACGGTCAGTCGAAGCTCGCCTGCACCACCCAGGTTTGGGAAGTGCTCGAAAAATGCAGGGAGCCCAACGTCATCAAGGTCGAACCGCTTCGCAACCTTCCTCTTGTCAAGGATCTCATCGTCGATATGGACCCGCTTGTCGACAAGATGAAAAACTACTCGAACTGGGTAGAGTCGACGATGTCCGAAGAGGAGATGGGAAAAAAGGAGTTCCTGATCCCGGAAGAGGAGTTCCTTCGCTATGACAAGGCAACGGACTGTATTCTCTGTGCCTCCTGCGTTTCCGAGTGCAGCATTCTCAGGGCGAACAGTGAGTACGTTTCACCCGCAGTGCTCCTGAAATCCTATCGGATGAACGCCGACAGCCGCGACTCCATCCATGATCTCCGCCTTGCCGAGCTGGTGAAGGACCATGGTGTATGGGACTGCACGCATTGCTATCGCTGCCAGGAGACCTGTGTGAAAAGCATTCCTATCATGGATGCAATCCACGGCATACGTGAAGACGCGATCGAATGCAGGGGTATGAAGGATACCAGCGGTTCCAAGCATGCGGAAGCGTTCATGTCCGATATCGAAAAGAAAGGCAAGCTTGTCGAGGCGACACTTCCTATCCGCACCAACGGCATGGTGTGGACCCTCAGGAACCTTCTGCCTATGGCAATGAAAATGATCGTGAAACGGAGGACCCCGCCGCCACCGCCGCTGGTCAAGCCTTCAAAGGGGATAAAGGTGTTCAGGTCGATGTTCAGGGAAATGACCAAACATGTCAGGGAAGACCAGAAATCTCATAAAAAATAACCGGGGAGAAACGCAGGATGAAACGTTATGCATATTACTTGAGCTGTATCAACGAGTCGATGACAAAAGAGGTTGATCGCTCCATCGACCTCTGGCAGAAGGATCTCGGCATCGAACTGGTCAAAATGCACGAGAGCACGTGCTGCGGGGGGAGCAATCTCGATTATGTCAGCCCCAAACATTTCGCCCTTGTCAATGCCCGAAATATCGCAATCGCTGAAAAAATGGGGCTCGATCTGGTTGTCTCCTGCAATACCTGCCTCATGACCATCCGAACGGCCAAGAAAAAGCTCGATGAAACCCCTGCCCTGAAAAAGGAAGTCAACGACCTTCTTAAAAAAGAGGGGCTCGAATACCGGGGCACTTCCGATGTCCGGCACCTGCTGTGGGTTCTCATCGACGATATCGGGATCGACGCCATAAAAGCGAAGGTGAAAGTACCGCTGACAAACTACAGGATAGCGCCATTCTACGGTTGCCACATCCTCAGACCATCGAAGGTGCTCGGGCACGACAACCCCGTCGAACCGAGTTCTCTCGACCAGCTTATCGAAGCTCTCGGAGGAAAACCAATCCCCTATGAGCACAAGAACCGGTGCTGCGGCTTCCATACTCTGCTCGTGGCAGAGGAAGAATCCCTGAATGTTGCTGCTGAAGCGCTCGAAGAGGCGATTCGGGAAAAAGCCGACTTCATCGTGACTCCATGCCCCCTCTGTCATACCGTCCTTGACGGTTACCAGGCGAAAGCCCTCAGGCAGGCCGGGGACGAAGGTCATTCCATTCCCGTGTTCCATCTTTCCGAAATGGTAGGTCTCGCTCTTGGGTACACGGCGCGACAACTGGGCATCAAAAGGCATATCGTCACCTGATAAAAGCGTTTGCTGCTATAGAATATAAGTCCTTCTGCAGTGTATTTGGTGCAAATTTTAAATAAGCCTGAAAAAGCTTATCTTTGCACTTTTATCAGTGCTGTCAGCCGGTTTTTCCGGGCTTTCTGACTCGTTTTTTTATTAACCCATCTAATTATTGCATTGCATGCTCAAAAATGATCTTTTTCTCCGGGCATTGAGGCGTCAGCCGTGTTCCCGGACGCCGATCTGGGTGATGAGGCAGGCCGGTCGTTATCTGCCGGAGTACCGTGCCGTGAGAGAAAAAACAGATTTTTTAACTCTCTGTAAAACTCCGGAGCTGGCTACCGAGGTTACCATTCAGCCAGTGGAACTGATGGGCGTGGATGCAGCCATTATTTTCTCCGATATCCTTGTCGTCAACGAAGCGATGGGCATGGATGTCGAAATCATCGAAACCAAGGGGATCAGGCTTACTCCCCATATCCGCAGTCAGGCCGATATCGACAGGCTGATCATTCCGGATATCGACGAAAAACTCGGCTATGTGCTCGATGCCATCCGCATGACCAAGAAAGAGCTCGACAATCGTGTTCCGCTTATCGGCTTCACCGGTGCGGCATGGACACTCTTTACCTATGCGGTTGAAGGCGGCGGATCGAAAAATTATGCACACGCCAAAAAGATGATGTACCGTGAGCCGAAAATGGCCCACATGCTGCTCAGCAAGATATCGACTGTCATCACCGAGTATGTGCTGCGTCAGATCGAGGCAGGTGCGGATGCCATCCAGATCTTCGACTCCTGGGCAAGCGCGCTTTCCGAGGATGACTACCGCGAGTTCGCGCTGCCCTACATCAGGGAGACCGTTCAGGCGATCAAGATCAAGCACCCCGAAACACCGGTCATCGTGTTCTCGAAGGACTGCAACACCATTCTCAACGATATAGCCGATACCGGTTGCGATGCCATGGGTCTCGGATGGGGTATCGATATTGCAAAAGCCCGTGCCGAGCTGAAGGATCGCGTCTGTCTCCAGGGCAACATGGATCCGACAGTCCTTTACGGTACTCCTGAAAAGATCAAGGCCGAAGCGGCAAAGATCCTCAGGCAGTTCGGTCAGCATACCGAGCATTCCGGCCATGTGTTCAACCTCGGCCATGGTATCCTGCCTGACGTCGATCCGGCAAACCTCAAGCTGCTGGTAGAATTCGTGAAGGAAGAGAGCGTCAAGTACCACTGATCCTCTCCTTTCAGGAACACCTGTTCTGCTCCGCCGGATGTTACTCTTTCCGGCGGAGTTTTTTTTTCCAGGTATGGTCTTTATCCGGAGGTATGATTCCGGCCCGATCGTTAGGCCTTGGCCCGTGTTTTTCGTTATATTTACCCCCAACGCCAGTATAAACCCGTTCCAGGCCTTTTTTATGACCGAATCATGCAGGTGTTCCGGCGGCCTTGCCGACCGTACGTCGTTCGAGGAAGTGGTGCTTGACGCCATGCTCTACAGCGCCCGGATCAAGGAAACGGTCGCGCGCAGTGACAGCGCCGTCATCGTTGCCATGGCTCGTCTTGTCGCCGAAACCTTCGAAAAAGGCGGCAAAGTGCTTATCTGCGGAAACGGGGGAAGTGCAGCCGATGCCCAGCACCTGGCGACAGAGCTTACGATCCGTTACCGGGCAAGCGTCCTGCGTCCTGCCCTGCCTGCCATAGCGCTCAACACCGACTCTTCAGCACTGACGGCAGGTTCGAACGACCTTGGATACGACGCCGTGTTCGCGCGGCTTGTCGAGGCTTACGGCAGAACAGACGATCTGCTGCTTGTGCTCTCTACGAGCGGAAACAGCAGGAGCATCATCAATGCCCTCGACCGTGCCCGTGACATCGGCATGCGGACTATAGCGCTTCTCGGGGGTGACGGAGGGCTGTCGAAAGGTGCAGCAGACCTCGAGATCATCGTTCCGCACAGCGGCTCGGCGGACCGTGTGCAGGAGTGTCACATCACCATCGGGCATGTCATGATCGATCTTGTCGAACGGATGCTCGGTTATTACCGGTTATCGAAAACAACCCAAAACCTATAATGCAATGCAGATAAAACAGATTGAAGGAACGCTGGGCGCAAAGGATATGAGGTTTGCGCTGGTAGTATCCCGCTTTAACGATTTTATCGGGCAGAAGCTTCTCGAAGGCGCCATCGACTGCATCCGCCGCCACGACGGGAGTGACGAAAACATAGTAGTTTATCGCTGTCCCGGAGCCTTTGAGCTGCCGATGGTCTGCAGGAAAGTTGCCTTGAGCGGCAACTTCGATGCCGTTATAGCGCTCGGGGTCATCATCAGGGGTTCAACACCCCATTTCGATGTCATTGCCGCGGAAGCCACCAAAGGCATTGCCCAGGCATCGCTCGACACCATGGTCCCGGTTTCGTTCGGGGTTCTCACCACGGAAAACCTCGAACAGGCAATCGAGCGTGCCGGGACGAAAGCAGGCAACAAGGGTTTCGATGCCGCCATGACCGCAATCGAAATGGTTAATCTCTACCGCCAGATTTAGGAATCCGTCTTTTCCACTCCCTTTTGCCGCTTTTAAGACAATTACCGGACGGCTTTTTCAGGGTCGTCCGGCAATTAAGTCTGCTCCGCAGTTCTTTCATTTTTTCCATCAGTGAGATCCCTGTTTAATCACTCAGGATCCTGTTTTCAGCTTTTCCTGCAGTTCGTTAACTTTTCGATATACTCCGGAACGGCCGGCCAGGCATTTCACTCCATGACAACAAAAGAAAAAAAAACATGCCAGATTTGTTTCCCGATATCACGAGATGCTCATGGAACGACCCCGGAATCCGCCAATGTCTGATCCGGCTGAAAGAGAAAGCACCGCTGGTCCACTGCATGACGAACCTTGTGGCAACCAATTTCACGGCCAATGTTCTGCTCGCTTCCGGAGCCTCCCCTGCAATGATTCCTGCAGTTGAGGAAGCCGGTGAATTTGCCGGAATCGCCGGGGCCCTTCTCATCAATGTGGGGACGATCACCGGGACCGATTCGGAAGCGATGCTCGCCGCAGCCGCAGCCGCAATGAAGGCAGGTACTCCCTGGGTTCTCGACCCGGTTGCCGCAGGGGTTCTCGGGTTTCGTACCGGGATAGCCCTTGAGCTTCTGAAGTTCCGGCCCGCCGTCATCCGGGGTAATGCTTCGGAGATTATTTCCCTCAGCGGCCTTGAAGGGGGGGGGAAAGGTGTTGATTCGGTATTGTCATCGGACGATGCGCTGCCTGCGGCTCTCCGGCTTGCAAGGAACTCGAATGCCGTTATCGCCCTGAGCGGCAGGACTGATTACATAACGGACGGCACCGTCGTCCTCAGCATTGAGGGAGGCCATGAAATGATGACCAGGGTGACCGCGACCGGATGCGCCCTCGGGGCCCTGATCGCGTCAATGCTGCCGGTCGCACCGACTGCTCTCATCGCTGCCGCTGCAGCTTCGGCACTTTTTGCGGAAGCCGGGGAACGCTCGGCGAAAGTGTCAGCGGGGCCAGGCAGTTTTGCGGTTGCATTCCTCGATAACCTCTGGTCGATTACTGCCGGAGGCTGAGTTTTCCTGTGCCGTCCGAGGCGGCATGATCTGAATAAAGCGGAACGGGGGTACGAGACTGCATGATTGCGCGGTGTGCCATCGTTCAGTTCAGCCGGTATTTTTCGAGGTTTCCCCTGATGACGGTAATGGTTTTGTCCATGAGCTCTTCGACACTCGAAAAGGTCGATGGATCGAGAGGAGGGGAGATGACCAGCCTTATTTTGCCGCCGTTGATTTTCAGGCTTTTTTTCGGGGTGATCAGATTGGTTCCTATGATCGTTATCGGCAGCACCGGTTTTCCACCTTTCTGTGCGACCAGGAAAGCGCCCCGTTTGAACGGTAGCAGTTCGCCTGTTGCCGAACGGGTGCCTTCAGGGAAAATGTGTACCGAGCGTCCCTTTTTAAGCACTTCCGCCGCATCGAGCAGACTTTTCAGTGCTTCGCGGTTCTGTCCGCGTTTGATCAGCACGTATCCGGCCTGTTTCATTGACCATCCGAAAATCGGGATTTTTCCGAGCTCCTCTTTTGCGACAAAACGCAGGTTAAGATCCATCGAACCGAGGAGTACCGGAATGTCCGCCATGCCTGCGTGGTTGCTCAGTACCAGGTAGTTTTTCTCGGAATCGTAGTTTTCCCGTCCGATCACTTCGACAGAAATACGGAAAAGCCTTGCGCTGAGCCTGCCCCACCAGGCTGCCAACCTGTGGAAGCTGTCCCCGGACCGGTCCACCATGTTCATGAGAAGAGCGAAAGAGAGGCCAAAAAACATTATCGGCACCAGGATAACAAAAAACAGCAGGGTCCTGAAATTCATGGCTTTTCTTGAAAGTTAACGATCGAGGTTGTCCAGGTATGAAGCGAGCTCCCTGTAATCCGAACTGATCAGTGTTGCCTGTTTTTTCTTTTCGAGCAGTGAACTCAGGCGTTCTGGTATATCGATTTCCCTCCGGAGGGTATCCTGGATGGTTTCGATGAACTTTGATGGATGTGCGGTGGAAAGCACGATACCCGGCAATTCGAGGTTCCCTCCTCCGTCTGTGCGATATCGTTCAAGGGCCCGGAACGCAACCGCAGTATGGGGGTCGATCACATAGCCGAACCGATCATACACCGAGTGGATGGTTGCAATGGTTTCCTGGTCGGACACGGAGATTCCGGTGATATCGCGTCCCATGGCAGCATGATCGTTGCCGTAAAAATACCGAAGCCTCGCGAAATTGCTCGGGTTGCCGACATCCATTGCCGTCGAGAGGGTGGTTATGGTTGGGTGCGGGTCGTACCTGCCGTCATCGAGGTAACGGGTCACGCTGTCGTTTGCGTTCGATGCGGCGATGAAATGTCCGATCGGGAACCCGAGCATTTTTGCCATCACTCCGGCGGTGAGGTTGCCATAGTTGCCGCTCGGCACCGAAAAGAGAGGGTCTTTCATGCCGAATCGTTCCCTGATATGCATCGATGCCCACGCATAGTAGAATGACTGAGGGACGAGCCGCGAAATGTTGATGGAATTGGCGGAGGTGAGTGTGAGCGACTGATTGAGCTGCGGGTCTACAAAGGCCTGCTTGACCAGACGCTGGCAGTCGT
This sequence comes from Chlorobiaceae bacterium, assembly GCA_013335405.1. Lineage (GTDB taxonomy): Bacteria > Bacteroidota > Chlorobiia > Chlorobiales > Chlorobiaceae > Chlorobium. Next base: position 61,181 of record JAAXVR010000005.1, on the reverse strand, counting down.
CGAAATCCCCCCTGACCTCGAGCGCATGCACGTTTCCGCCTGCAGTGGTGAGCTGCTGCTCCTGCAGGCGGCTTACTTTTCCGGACGGGTAGAGCAGGACAACCCTGGTGTTGGGTACGCCCTGGAAGCCGAAGGCGACAGCGCTTCCCGTATCGCCGGACGTGGCGACGAGAACGGTGATGAGCCTCTGTTCCTCCTGGGCGAAATATCCTGTCAGCCTGGCAAGGAAGCGGGCCCCGTAATCCTTGAAAGCGAGGGTCGGACCGCAGAAAAGCTCTTCGACGAAGGTATTCGCATCCAGCCTGACGAGCGGAGTGTCGAAGTTGTAACAGTTTTCAACGATATCTCCGAGTTGGTCGGGGGGGATCTCTGCTCCGATGAACTTCTTTGCGATGGCAAAAGCGATATTGTTGAACGTCGCGCCTTCGAGCAGCCTTAATTCGGCTTCTGAAAAGCGGGGCATTTCGGAAGGGATATAGAGGCCTCCGTCCGGAGCGAGGCCATGAAGGGTCGCCTGCTTTATCGAAACGGGAATTGATGATTTATTGGTGCTGAAATAGATCATGACGGATTGCTGGTGTTTTCCTTGGGTTCGTTACAGAATTCTCGCACCCTGCTTGCAGATGGGGGAAATCCACAAATCTGACCGGAGTGGTGTTTTCCCGTGGAGGAAAGCTTCCTTCATCGCATTGCCGACTTCGCTGGCGGTTTTTTCGGAAGACGAGAACGCGAAGACCGATGGGCCGGATCCCGCGATGCTGCATCCAAGGGCGCCGGAATCGAGCGCGGCTCTTTTCACCTCGAAGAACCCCGGAATCAGCGGGGCTCGTTTTGGTTCAGCGACAACATCGACGAGTGCTCTTCCGATCAGGTCGTAATCCGAAGTCAGGAGACCCGTTAAAAGCGCACCGACATTGCCCCACTGCTGGATGGCGGTTTTGAGCGGAATGCTTGCAGGGAGTACGGAACGGGCATAGGATGTGCGCAGTTCGGTATGGGGATGGACAAGTGAACAATAGAGGTTCTCGGGCGAAGGGATCGGGATGATGTCAAGGGGATTGTAGCTGCGGATCAGCACGAAATTGCCGAGGATCGCCGGGGCCGCATTGTCAGCATGGGCCGAACCGCAGGCAACCCGTTCTCCTTCGATGGCGAAATGGACAAGCTCCATTTTGGAACAGGGGTTTCCCATCAGCTCGTTTGCCGCTACAAGGGCGGCTGCCGCGCTTGCGGCGCTGCTTCCCATCCCGCTGCTGAGCGGGAGGTTCTTTTTCAGCTCGAGTGCGATATGTCCTTTGAAATCGAGTTGTTTATGTGTCCTGATGTATTCGAGGAATTTCAGAACCACAAAGCTCGAAGTGTTTTTTTTCGGATCCAGGGGGAGTGCCCCTCCGTCACCGGTAATGGCGGTAATGGACACCGGTGAACCGGAACGAACCTCATCGGTCAGCGTAAGTACAACTTCGTCACCAGGTTCCGTTATGGCGAAACCCAGGACGTCAAAACCGCAGGCAACGTTCCCGACGGTTGCCGATGCGAATCCTCTGACAGTTTTCATACTGTTTTATGCAGGCAAAATTCCTGTATACTGCTGTTAAGGGTTGAAATACGGTTAAACGGATCCTTTCGAAACAAAGAGAGAAGAATTTGAATAACTAAAAGCTTTTCATTAAATTCAGATTTCAATCTGTTTGAAAGAGAACAGGCCTATTCGGATTTCAATGGAAGGTAAGCAGAATCTTTCTCTTTTCTTAACATATTAACCAAGCGGAATAAGATATGTCTACAACAGTCAGGCCTGATGAGGTGTCATCCATACTTCGCAAGCAGCTTGCGGGTTTCGAGTCTGAAGCGGAAGTCTATGATGTGGGAACAGTGCTGCAGGTTGGCGACGGTATTGCTCGTGTTTACGGTTTGTCAAAGGTTGCCGCCGGTGAACTTCTCGAGTTCCCCAACAATGTGACCGGTATGGCCCTGAACCTTGAGGAGGATAACGTCGGCGCTGTTTTGTTCGGTGAGTCGAACATGGTGAAGGAAGGCGATACGGTCAAAAGGACAGGGATTCTCGCATCCGTTCCTGTCGGTGAAGCGATGCTCGGAAGGGTTGTCAACCCGCTCGGCGAACCGATTGACGGCAAAGGCCCCATTGAAACTTCCATCCGTCTTCCCCTCGAACGCAGGGCTCCCGGTGTCATCTACCGTAAATCGGTACACGAGCCGCTGCAGACAGGTCTGAAAGCAATCGACTCCATGATCCCGATCGGTCGCGGCCAGCGTGAGCTCATCATCGGCGACCGTCAGACAGGCAAGACCGCGGTAGCTATCGATACCATCATCAACCAGAAAGGCAAGGGCGTTTACTGTATCTATGTCGCCATCGGTCTGAAAGGATCCACCGTGGCGCAGGTTGTCAACACCCTCGAGAAATATGACGCGATGTCCTACACCACGGTCATTACCGCAACGGCATCCGATCCGGCACCGCTTCAGTTCATCGCTCCGTTTGCAGGCGCCGCGCTCGGCGAATACTTCCGCGATACCGGCCGCCACGCGCTTGTCGTGTACGATGATCTTTCCAAGCAGGCTGTCGCCTACCGCCAGGTTTCCCTCCTGCTCCGCCGTCCGCCGGGACGCGAGGCTTATCCGGGTGATGTTTTCTATCTCCACTCACGCCTTCTCGAACGGGCTGCAAAAATCACCGACGACATCGAAGTGGCAAAGAAGATGAATGATCTTCCGGATGCGCTTAAACCGATGGTCAAGGGAGGCGGAAGCCTTACCGCTCTGCCGGTCATCGAAACGCAGGCCGGAGACGTTTCAGCGTATATTCCGACCAACGTGATCTCAATCACCGACGGACAGATATTCCTCGAATCCAACCTCTTCAACTCCGGTCAGAGGCCGGCTATCAACGTCGGTATCTCGGTGTCCCGCGTCGGCGGCAGCGCACAGATCAAGGCGATGAAGAAGGTTGCCGGTACCCTCAGGCTCGACCTCGCACAGTTCCGTGAGCTCGAGGCCTTCTCGAAATTCGGTTCCGATCTCGACAAAACAACGAAAGCTCAGCTCGACAGGGGTGCCAGGCTTGTTGAAATTCTCAAGCAGGGCCAGTATGTACCGGTCCCGGTAGAAAGGCAGGTTGCAATCATCTTCCTCGGAACCCAGGGCCTTCTCGACTCTGTCGACCTCCGTTATATCCGCAAGTTCGAAGAGGAGTTCCTCGGCATGCTCGATATCAAACATCCCGAGATTCTCAAGAGCATTTCGGAAAGCGGCCAGCTGGAAACCGATCTGGCAAACAAGCTCAAGGAGGTCGCTGTTAAATTTGTCGAAGCCTTCAAGGAAAAGAACAAGGCGTAACCGATTGAAGGTATTTTCAGCAAACAATTAACAGACCATCCAATACATGCCTACTTTAAAGGATATCCGTGTTCGGATCAAAGGTGTGAAATCCACGCAGCAGGTTACCAAGGCGATGAAGATGGTGGCCGCGGCAAAGCTGAGAAGGGCGCAGGAACGGGCTATCATGGCCCGTCCGTACGCAGGCAAGCTGAAGGAGATGCTCGCATCGTTGTCCGCAAAGGTGGATACGTCGCTCAATCCGCTCCTTTCCGGCCGTCAGGAGGTCAACAAGGTTCTCGTGATTCTGATCACTGCCGACAGGGGCCTTTGCGGAGCGTTCAACACCAATATCATCAAGCTTGCGCAGAAGACCGTCACCGAGGATTATGCGGCCGTGCATGCCAGGGGCGGCGTCAGCATGATCTGCGCAGGCAACCGCGGCAACGATTTCTTCCGGAAGCGTGGCTACAAGATTATCAAGGGATACCCCGGCGTGTTCCAGAACCTTGATTTCAGTGTGGCCAAAGAGATCGCCGAAACAGCTTCGACCATGTACCTGAAGGGCGAAGTCGATCGGGTCATCGTCGTCTACAACGAGTTCAAATCGGTGCTTGCGCCTACCCTGAAAGCGGAAACACTTCTTCCCATAGAGCCGGAGAAGTCCGGCAAGAAAGGAAGCAGCAGCGATTATATCTACGAGCCGTCCCCATCCTCGATCATCGATGTGCTGGTGCCGAAACATCTCAATACCCAGGTATGGAGAATGCTGCTCGAATCGAGCGCTGCCGAGCAGGCTGCCCGTATGAGTGCCATGGATTCCGCTACCGAGAATGCCAAGGAGTTACTCAGGTCGCTCAATATCGGCTACAACCGTGCACGGCAGGCAGCAATCACCAAGGAGCTCAGCGAAATCGTCGGCGGCGCCGATGCATTGCAGAACTGAACGCTGCAAGCGAGAATCATTACAAGCGCCCCGGAAAGGGCGCTTTTTTTTTCGATTTCCTTCGGCAACCTCGGACTGCATGATGAAGCGGAATGCGGAATGATCATTATATTTAGCGACATGTGACCTGTTCGGGGTCAACCCACTTTTTCCATCACATCAAGGTATTGGCGGAAACATGAAGGTATACAAGTTCGGAGGCAGTTCTCTGGGTTCTGCCGCAAGGATAAGGAGAGTAGCGGATATCATTGCAGGCGCGCTGCAGCAGGAGGAACTCGTCGTCGTTGTCTCGGCAATTCAGCGCGTGACCGACCTTCTGCTTGAATCGGCCACGAAAGCCGGTTGCGGCGACAACGGCTATCGGGCTATGCTCGACGAGATCGAACAACTGCATCTCGGCATTGTCGGCGAACTCTTTACCGAAAGCCGCCTTGAAAGTGTAACGCTGTCACTCCGTACGGAACTTGGCGAACTGGGTGATATCGTCCACGGGGTTTTCCTGCTCAGGGAGCTTTCTGAACGCAGCCTCGCTCTGGTGCTCGGATTCGGCGAACGGCTTTCTGCGCGAATCGTGAGCGCCTCGCTTTCATCGGAGGGCATAGCATCATCCTATATAGACGCAAGGGAACTGATCATTACCGACGTCAATTATGCCGATGCACGCGTCGACGGCAATGCCACGGATCTGCGGATAAAAAAACGGCTTGCTTCTTTTCCGGGAGTTCCCGTCGTAACCGGCTTCATCGCTTCGGCTCCGGACGGAACGTCAACGACGCTTGGCAGGGGGGGATCTGACTATACCGCTTCGCTGCTCGGCGCAGCTCTCGGTGCCGGTGAAATCTGTATATGGACCGATGTCGACGGTTTTTTCAGCGCGGACCCGAAACGAGTCAGGGACGCGCGAATCCTGCCGTTCATCAGCTATGCCGAGGCGATGGAGCTCTCCCACGCTGGCGCCAGGGTACTCCATCCGCTTGCGGTTCAACCTGCGCTCAAGGCAGGCATCCCGCTGCAAATCAAAAATTCATTCAACCCGGGAGCTCCCGGTACGAGGATCGCGGCTGCATCTGAAGCGAAAGCCGAAAATCTTCCGTCCCATCCCGTCACGGGGCTGACGTCAATCAACAGGGTCATACTGCTGAACATGTCCGGGAGCGGAATGGTCGGTGTCCCCGGAATCGCATCGCGTCTGTTCAGCTGTCTTGCTCGTCACAGGATCAATATCATCTTCATTTCTCAGGCATCATCCGAGCAGTCGATCACGCTTGCCATCAATCCGTCACAAAGCTCGCATGCGAAAAAAATCATGGAAGAGGAGTTCTGTCCGGAAATCGCCTCCCGCCAGATCGATCCCATCTCCGTTCGCAGGAACCTTGCCCTGATCGCCGTGGTCGGAAACAACATGTCGGGACATCCGGGAGTTTCGGCGCAGCTCTTCGAAACGCTCGGAAAGAACGGCATCAACGTCATCGCTGTCGCGCAGGGCGCCAGCGAGATGAACATTTCGCTGGTCGTCGATTGTCATGACGAGGACAAGGCACTGAACTGCATTCATGAATCGTTTTTCCTCTCGCAGGGCAAGGTGCATCTGTTTATCGCAGGCACGGGCAATATCGCAAGGAGTCTCCTGCGGCAGATAAGCGCCCACAGGCAGAATCTCAAAGAGGAAAACGACCTCGATGTGATTGTGAGCGGTATGGCCAATACCCGCAGATTGCTGATCGACGGTAACGGAATAGACCTGGAGAACTGGGAGGAGGCACTCCAGGAGAGGAGCGGATCGGCGGGGATCACCGGATACCTTCAGCTCATGAAAGAACGGAACCTGCACAATACCATTTTCGTCGACTGCACGGCAAGTGCGGAGGTGGCCGAAATGTATCCGTCGCTGCTGCTGGACAGCATATCCGTCGTGACGGCCAACAAGCTCGGCATGGCAGGGCCCTGGATGCTCTACAGGCAGATCATGGATGCCCGACGTAAAAGCAATGCGAGGTTCCTTTACGAAACCAACGTTGGCGCCGGTCTGCCGATCATCAACACGCTGAATGACCTCAGAAACAGCGGAGACAAGATTATCAGCATAGAAGGCGTTTTTTCCGGAACCCTCAGTTTTATTTTCAACGAACTGCGTAAAGGCGGAAACTTCAGCGATATCGTCAGGAGGGCGAAAGAAGCCGGTTATACCGAACCCGACCCGCGGGACGACCTTTCGGGGGCCGATTTCGCGAGGAAAATGCTCATCCTCGGTCGTGAGCTCGGCTTTACGCTGGAATACGGCGATATCGAGTGCGAAAGCCTTGTCCCGGAGGATTGCAGAGGTGAGATGTCTGTTTCAGCATTCCTTGAAAAACTGCAGACTGTTGACGGCCGGTATGCCGAGGAGATTGAAAAAGCCGCTGCGGAAGGCATGACTATCGCTTACGCAGGTTCCATCAGCAACGGCAAGGCGAGCATCGGCGTCAAAAGGGTCCCCTTTGCGAGCCCGATCGCCGGACTTAACGGCTCTGAAAACATCGTCGTATTCACCACCGGGCGATACCGTGTCACCCCTCTCGTTGTCCGGGGGCCCGGAGCCGGCGGAGAGGTTACCGCAGGAGGCGTTTTTGCAGATATTCTGCGCATTGCAAGTTATCTGGTGTAACGGACGGCTATGCAGGCAGAAATTGTATCCATAGGAAATGAATTGCTGAACGGACGGAAGGTCAACTCCAACGCGACGTTCATTGCGGCTTCCCTGGCCGGTGCCGGTATTGATGTCGAACGGGTCACCGCCTGTTCCGACAGGATCAGCGTGATATGCGGGGTGCTCGAGGAAGCTCTTTCGCGATCCGATTATGTACTTGTCACCGGCGGCCTCGGCCCGACAGCGGACGACAGGACGAAAAAGGCGGTCATGAAGCTGCTCCGGAGGGGCCTCACGTTCGATGTCGGTGCTTTCGACAATCTTGTCACCCGCATCCGGAAGTTCGGCAGGGAGCTATCGCCCTCGATGCACGACCAGGCAATGGTGATCGAAGGCGCCGCTGTCATCCCCAACACGAAAGGAACTGCCGCCGGCATGATTATCGGATGCGGCCCGAGTTTCAACAACCATACGCTGATTCTCATGCCGGGTGTCCCCGTTGAGATGAAGGCGATGATGGGACTTACTGTCGTGCCTTTCTTCGAAAAGCATACGTCATCGGCAATTGTCCATACACAGTTGCGAACCGCGGGTATCGGGGAGTCCGCACTTTCCGAACTGATTGAGGGAATAGAGGAGGCTCTGTTTCAGGGAACCGAACTGGCCTACCTGCCCCACGTCGCAGGAGTCGATCTCATGATCAGCACAAGGGGTTCCGAAAAGGATGCTGTGGAACGGGAAAACAGAGCTGTTACCGATGCGATTGTGGAGCGGGTTGGGCGCTATATCTATACCGAGGGGCACAGATCCTTCGAAGAGACGATCGGGAATATGCTTGCGGATGCCGCAAAAAGCGTTGCCGTGGCGGAATCCTGCACGGGAGGACTCGTTGCGAGCAGACTGACCGATGTTTCCGGATCTTCGGCTTATTTTCTCCAGGGTTTTGTCGTCTACAGCAACAAGGCAAAGGAGACCGCCCTCGGTGTCCCCGCGGAACTGATCGAAAAGCACGGAGCGGTAAGCGAAGAAGTGGCGCGGGCGATGGCTTTCGGCTGCCTCGAAAAAAGCGGGGCCGACCTTGCTCTTTCCACGACAGGGATTGCAGGCCCTTCGGGGGGGACTCCCGACAAGCCGGTCGGCATGCTCTGCCTGGCACTTGCGATAAAAGAAACTGGCGAGGTGCGCTCGAAGACGCTTTTCATGGCCGGCGACCGTGCGCAGAGCAAGTTCCGGTTCAGCGAGGCGGCTCTCAGGGAGCTTTGGGAATACCTGAAGCATCTGGAGCACGAACGGCTCTGAGGAGCGGGATGCATTGCAGGAAAGAGTGCACGGTTTTTATTTGAAAGTAGTCATTTCCTCCACCCTTGAGCGCCAGTCCTGGTTTTCCTGTCACCATTCGCGGTTTCCTGCCGGTGCATTGCCTGGCTCGGGATCGAAACCGTTATGATCATTCTGGTAAAAAGAATATGTTTTATCGATGTCTTGCTCCGTAAGGACAGAGTCGGACTTTTTTATCAATAACAGGATTGACAGAGGACGAATGGCGAGAATTGCGAGATTGCCTGAAATCGTTGCCAGCAAGATTTCCGCTGGCGAAGTGGTGCAACGGCCCGCATCGGTCGTCAAGGAGCTTATCGAGAACTCCATCGACGCCGGCGCCTCAAAAATCGTGGTTTTCGTCAAGGATGCCGGAAAGGAGCTCATCCGCGTCGTCGACAATGGTTCCGGGATGGGACGGGAGGACGCATTCCTGTGCGTGGAACGTTTCGCGACAAGCAAGATAACCGGCGTCGATGACCTTGAAACACTGCAGAGTCTCGGGTTCAGGGGGGAAGCGCTCGCAAGCATCTCTTCGGTTTCCCATTTCGAACTGAAGACCCGTACCAGGGATGCGGAGCTTGCCCTGAAACTTCGGTATGAAGGAGGCATCCTCGCCGAGGAAACTTCGACACAGGGGGAACCCGGAACGGCGATCTCGGTCCGCAATCTTTTCTTCAACGTACCCGCACGCCGCAAATTCCTGAAGTCGAACGCGACGGAGTTCAGCCATATTTACGAAGTCGTCAAATCATATGCGCTTGCCTGTCCGGAAATCGACTGGCAGATGCACAGCGACGACGAAGAGCTTTTCAGCCTCAAGGGTACGGATATGTCCGAAAGGCTCGATGTTTTCTATGGCGGGGATTTTTCTTCCGGACTTATCGAACTGTGTGATGAAAACGATTACCTCTCCATAAAAGGGTTCCTCGGGAAGCCCGCAATCCAGAAAAGGCGCAGGGAGGACCAGCTGTTCTTCATCAACCGGCGTCTCATCCAGAACCGCATGCTCTCCCAGGCGGTATTCCAGGCTTACGGAGACCTGCTGTTCGAACGGCAGATGCCTTTCGTACTGCTTTTCATCGGTATCGATCCCTCCCGTATCGATGTGAACGTCCACCCGGCAAAGCTCGAAGTGAGGTTCGACGACGAACGCAGCGTCCGCAATATGTTTTATCCGATTGTCAAAAGGGCGATAAGGCTATACGACCTTTCACCAGACCTTGCTCCGCTGCCTGCCGACGCATCGTTTGCCGGAGGAGTTCACGATCCCGCTTTCAGGAAGCTTGCCTTTCAGGATATGGCCGGCCGTATCACGACGACCGGCGATCTCTATGCCGGCTTCCGCGACAGCTCGTCCGATTCACTTTTTACCGGCCGCTCTACCCCGGCGCTTCAGGACGACCTGTTCCAAGGCAGGGAGGTTTCCGGCATACTGCATGGCGAAGTTCGAGAAGGAGATGAGCGGGCGGCAATCATCCAGTCCTCGCCGCTGCCGGACGAAGAGAGTGCGCTGATACGCAAGGAACCCGAGACGAAAATCTGGCAGCTTCACAACCGCTATATATTCTGCCAGATCAAGACAGGTCTCATGATCATCGACCAGCATGTCGCCCATGAACGGGTTCTGTACGAACGAGCCCGGGATGTCATGGCCGAGAATGTCCCGAATTCGCAGCAACTGCTTTTTCCCCAGAAAGTCGAGCTCAGACCCTGGGAACTCGACGTCTTCAATGAAATAAAGGACGAGCTTTACCGGCTCGGTTTCAACCTCAGGCTGTTCGGCAGCCGGACCGTCATGGTCGAAGGCGTTCCCCAGGACGTCAGACCGGGGACTGAAGTGACCATTCTCCAGGATATGATTGCCGAATACCAGAGCAATGCTTCGAAACTCAAGCTGGAAAAGCGCGACAACATCGCCAAATCGTATTCTTGCCGCAACGCCATCATGGCCGGCCAGAAGCTTTCGCTGGAAGAGATGCGATCGCTCATCGACAATCTTTTCGCCACCCGTGAGCCCTATTGCTGTCCTCACGGACGGCCGGTTATCGTGAAGTTCTCGCTCGACCAGCTCGACAGGATGTTCGGAAGAAAATGAGTTTGGGGTTGCATCTTTCTCCAAAAGTACTAAATTTAGGACCATACCCTTGTAGCTCAGTGGATAGAGCAACAGTTTCCTAAACTGTGGGTCGGCAGTTCGAGTCTGCCCAAGGGTACACTTCCCCCCCGCAGTCAGCATAATTCCTTTGTCATTATCGTTTGGGTCCCCCTGATTTTTTGCGGGAAGCCCGAGTGCGTGGCGGGTAAAGTGTCCTGAATTTCCGCCGGTAATTTTCCTCGGGAACCCGGCTGATATCGCTCAGATTTGGTATTTTATCGCCGGTAATTTTTTTATCGGCATGTAAACTGTTCAAAAGCATGAAGCGTATCAGAAACATCGCAGGGATCCTTCTTCTTCTGTTTTTCGCAGATATTCTCCGTTACCTCGTTTTTCCCGATGTCGGCAGACTTGTCCATGAAAACCCCCCGAAGACCGCTTTCATGCAGTACAGGGAGGACGAATGGAAAAGAGATGGTCTCAAGGATAAGAAAATACGCCAACAATGGGTTCCCCTCGGCCGTGTATCGCAGAATCTCGTCAAGGCGGTGCTGATTGCGGAAGACGATAAATTCTGGCATCACGAGGGATTCGACTACCAGGCGATTGAGAAGGCGATAGAAAAAAATCTGGCTGCCGGTAAATTCAAGATGGGTGGCAGTACGATAAGCCAGCAGCTTGCCAAGAATCTCTATCTCTCTGCGTCAAAGAACCCGGTGCGTAAAGTAAAGGAAGCCATACTGACCTGGCGTATCGAAAAAACGCTCTCGAAGCGCCGCATCCTCGAGCTGTATGTCAACATTGCCGAGTGGGGTGACGGAATTTTCGGCATCGAGGAAGCGGCACGACACTATTACGGCGTAAGCGCAGCGAATCTTTCCGCCCAGCAGGCAGCAAAGCTGGCGTCGGTGCTCCCGAACCCGATCAGGTATAAACCCACAGGCTCGTCGGGTTACGTGAGAAACCGGTCAAGGATCATTTATTCCATAATGATCAAGCGGGGCGTCGTCGTTCCTGATTTCAAGGAGGTGATGGCAACGGTACCCGACACAACCGCAGTCGATTCGGTGGTGGTTGGTATTCCGGAAGGCCTCATCGAGAAAGCGGCGGCAGACAGCAGCGGTGATAATGGCCCGACGATCGGCGATGAAAGTCCTGCCGGAAAGAGTGATGAAGAGCAAGCCCCTGTCCAGGAACAGCGATGAGAGGATGTCCGGCAAGGCAAGGAATACCATGATTTTTTCAGGTGAAGAGGTAACAGCACTATAAATTCTGAACAAGGAGCGTTCCATGGGTCTTCAGCTTGGCCGCGCGATAGGAATCGTGGCAAAGACAAAAGTATACCTCTTCTACCGGGCCATGGTTTACGGTTCGGTAGCCCTGGTTGTCGCGCTTTTTCTCGGCGTGCTTGTCCTGATCGGGAGCATTTTCGGGGCCGGTGCGTCGTTCGTGCTTTTCATCATGGCACTGTTTGCCGGCGGTTTCGGCTTCAGGCTTCTCAGGGAGTATGTCCTCTATCTTCTCAAGGCCGGCCATATCGCGCTGATCACCGAGATTGCCGGCGTCGGCGACCTTCCTGCAGGTGCATCGCAGACGGGATGGGCAAAGGAACGGGTGCTGAAATATTATCGGGAGGTGAGCGTTCTCGCTCTCGTTGACCAGCTCGTCAAAGGGGTGCTGGTTTCGTTGAACCGCACGATGTTCAATATCATGAACGCAATTCCGATTCCCGGTCTCGACGGCCTTGCGGCTATCCTTCAGCGCATTGTGAATTTCAGCCTGACCTACATCGACGAATCGGTCATTGCGTATACCTTCCATACCGGCAACGAAAATGTTTTTGATGCCGCAAAGTCCGGCATCATCGTCTACTGTCAGTCCTGGAAATCGCTTCTGAAGAACGCGGTGGCGCTGACGCTGCTCAGTTATGTGTTCGTCGTGATCACGACAGTACTCTTCATGATTCCGCTCGGAGTGATTTCCGTGATCCTGCCCTCTTCGCTCGATTTCTTGAAGTTTGCATTGTTCATGCTCGCGCTTTTCCTGGGAATATCGGCGAAGTGGGTGCTGTTCGATCCAATCGCCTGCACGTCGACGATCCTTACTTTCCTCGAGGAAGCCCGCACCTCGACACCCGATCCCGCATGGGAGTCGAAAATAGAGGCGGTCAGCGACAAGTACCGTACCCTGAAGACGAAAGCGGCGGAAATGCTGCGTACCGGTACGAAAGTGCAAGGGGCAGCGGAGTAAGCTGCGTCAGGTTGCGGGAACAATCCTGCGGAAATGGAAAACGCACCACAAAGGTGCGTTTTCCCGTTGATGATGATGCTTTCAGCTCCCTCATTTTTCGTCATAAGGTTCGAAAAGCGTTTTGTCGACACCACAGACCGGACATACCCAGTCTTCAGGAATATCTTCGAAAGGGGTGCCCGGTTCGATCCCTCCGTCAGGATCGCCGACTTCCGGATCGTAGACATAACCACATGGAACACAGACCCATTTCTGCATATACAGTTCTCCGTTTACATTGATTGAAGATTCGACATCCAGACAAGGCGCATCATGCCTTTCACGGCTTGCTGAAATGTTGCCGGTGAATCACATGACATTATGGAAAACAAAAGCGTTGCCGTCCGTAAAAAGTTCTCTTCGATGGGATAAAAAAAAGTAAGTTTCCGGTCTGCTTTGACCGAATTCTTCTACCGGGGCTTTTTCCTGCGCCGCGTTTGCCTTAACAGGTTCAAAGGTTTATACTGTATATTTTTCGTTGAACAAACAGCTTTCTGTAAGGCAGTTCGCCTTGCGGAAAGCATTCAGGAGGTATCCGATGGCAAAATTACCCTACCAGAAATTCAAGGACAAAGAATTGATCCTGCGCGACGAGCTTGCCATTGATCGTACGATACTGGCTAACGAGCGGACCCTGCTTGCCTATGCACGCTCGGGAGTATCCCTTGTCATAGCAGGTGTTTCGATGATGCATTTTTCGCAGCATGAATGGTTTACCCTGACAGGTGAAGCCTGTATCCCTTTCGGCATAGTTACAGGTATTTTCGGTGTCATGAGGTATCGCAAGATTAACGTCTCGATCACATCGGTGCGCAGAGAGGTGCCGAAGCTCGACGAGATCGATTTCGAAGAAAACGCTTGACCGCAGCCAGCTATGAGTATCGGATCCGGTGAAACAGAACACGTAAACTGGAAAAAGGTTTTCAAGGTATGGCTGATGATAGCCGTGGCCGAATCGGCAAGTGGCACCTTGAGGAGGCTTTTTCTTGTGCCTCTCATCGGCGACATGCCTTCCCGGCAGCTCGGGGTGATTCTCGGATCAGGCATCATTTTTCTGATAACGGTACTGAATATCCGAAGCATGGCATTTGTTTCATCCCGGGGGTTGCTCCAGGCCGGGGGATTCTGGGTCCTGCTGACGCTCTGTTTCGAACTGGGTCTTGGAGTGCTGACCGGTGCATCATGGGAACGCATTCTTTCAGACTATGACCTGTCCCGGGGTGGACTTATGATCTTCGGCCTGCTTTTCATGCTGTTTTCGCCTTGCCTGGCTTCTAAAATCCATTTCTTCCGTCAACGATGACAACACTTGCTACAGAGCTGCAGGATCGGGTCTCGCGCCTGCAGGGGCTGCTGGTTAAAAGCGGAGTGCATGCCGCGCTCCTGCTCATGCCTGCCGATATCTACTATTTTTCCGGAACGCGGCAGAATTCCGCCCTGTGGCTTCCTTCCGAAGGCGTGCCTGTGCTGTTCGTGCGCAAGAGCATGGTCAGGGCAAGGGAGGAATGTCTTGCGGCGGAAGTCCGGCCATTTCCGTCCAGCAGGGAGTTCGAAAGAGAGATCCCGAATGAACAGTTGCGTATAGGCATGACGTTCGATGCGGTGCCGATTCAGCAGCATGGTTACTATTCGAGGGTGCTTCCCGGAAGGGAGTTCACGGATATTTCGACGTTTGTGCGTGAAACCAGGTCGGTAAAAACTCCGTTCGAACTTGAACAACTCCGAAATAGTGCCGACATGCTCGCATCGGTTTTTACCGAAGTGCCCGAGTTCCTCAGGGAGGGAATGCGTGAGCTCGACCTTGCTGCCGAAATGGAATACAGGCTGAGGAGGAAGGGCCACGAAGGGTTTGTGCGCATGAGGGCATTCAACCAGGAGCTTTTCGGAGGCATGGCTGTTTCGGGCGGCGGGGCAGCCTGCGGTTTCTTCGACGGCGCGGTGACAGGCAGGGGGCTTTCAAGTGCTTCACCCCAGGGGGCCTCGCTCGAGCTCATCCGGGCGAACGAGCCGGTACTTCTTGATTTTGCCGGTATCCGGAACGGCTATATCACCGACATGACCCGCATGTTCGTCATCGGCGATCTCGATCACGAACTGCGGAGGGCTTTCGGTGTATCGCTCGATATCCAGGAAGCTGTCCGCACTGCCATGGTGCCGGGCGCGATCTGCGAAGAACTATACATGATGGCGGTGTCGATGGCGGAAAAGGAAGGGCTTGGGCACTGCTTCATGGGAATGCCCGGCGAGCAGTCGCGGTTTGTCGGACACGGCGTGGGGCTCGAACTCGATGAACTGCCAGTGCTTGCACAGGGTTTCAGAGAGCCCCTCCGGGCCGGTCAGGTCGTTGCGGTCGAGCCGAAGTTCGTTTTTCCCGGCAGGGGAGCTATCGGCATCGAGAACACCTTTGTCGTTACGCAGGAAGGTGGAGAGAGGCTGAGCGAGTTGCCGGACGATATCGTCTTTCTATGACGTTGTTCATGATATGGATATAATCGGGCAGCCCCGGAAATCCGGGGCTGAAAACCTCACCGCAGGATGGTGAAAAAAGGAGAGCGCCCTGCAATCAGAAGTCGATCCTCACGCCGGCAAGAATGTTGTGGCTGGCAATAGAGAATACATCGCCACCAAGATCTGCATCGGAGGCTGAAAAATAACGGTAGCCGACATCGATGGTGACTTTGTCCGCAGCTTTGAAGCCCACGCCGGCTCCTGCCTGCCATGCAAAAACGCCGTCGTCAAAAGTAACGCTGCCGTCATCCCCCGTAACATTTGCATAACCGAGGCCGACCATGATGTAGGGTGATATTTCCGAATCATTCATGTTGTAATCGAAGTAGCCGTTAGCCATAAACGACCAGATGGAAATGTTTGAACCAGGAATTGCGGGATCGCCATCCCAGGTATCGATGTCGTTGTTATGATAGCCGACTTCGGCTTCGAGTCGCACGTAATCGGTTTTCAGGCCAAGCGCGGCGTTGACGAGGTAGCCGCTTTGATACTCGACCACCTCACCGTCTACAGTCGAATTGGTCATCAGTCCAAGGCCTCCCGAAATGCTCACATACGGGTTTGTTTCTGCCTGTGCGGGAGAAGGCACGGCGAACAGGCCTGCAACCAGTAAAGGAAGGATAAACTTTTTCATGGTCGTATGGATTGACTGGTTTGGTGTGCAAGTAGAACAATACTTATAAAATAACACATTATTATTAAAGTAAAAAAAGAGGCCGCCCCATCTTTTATTATGAGACAGCCTCTGAAAAAAAGCAATCGGGTGATGTCCGATGCAGAAATCGAGCTGATCAGAGATCGAACCTGACGCCAGCGATGATGTTGTGCTTTGAAATTGTGATTTTTTCGCCATCAAAAACCGGATCACTTGTAGCAAAATAACGGTACCCGATATCGACGGTCGCCTTATTACCAGCCTTGATGCCTACACCGGCGCCAATCTGCCAAGCGAAAACACCATCCGAATAGGATGCTGTGGTCCAACTATCGGTGACACTGGCATAACCGATACCTCCCATGATGTATGGAGAAACTCCCGAGTCTTTCATGTCGTAATCGACATAGCCGTTTGCCATGAATGACCAGATGGCGACATGTTCATCAGCATAAAGAGGTCCTGGTGGAACTCCATCCCAAGTTTCTACGGTGTTATTGTGATAACCGACTTCCGCTTCCAACCGGTAATAATCGCTTTTCAGACCTACGGCGCCGTTTACAAGATAACCGGTTTTATAGGTTACTATTGCTGTTCCGTCTGAATCGTTCATCAAGCCAAGACCGCCGGAAAGGCTGACATAAGGGCTTGTCGATGCACTGGCCAGAGAAGGCACGGCGAACAGGCCAGCAACAAGAAGCGAAAGAAGAAGCTTTTTCATGTTTGTAATGGTTTTATTTCGTTTCCTGAAATAAATGCACTTACAGCAGTATTAATCGATTGATTACCTATGTAATATAATAAAAACAAAAAAAGCATTTTTTAATGTCGGGTCGGTGAGCGGATGTTTTCCGGAAAGAAGTGGACATAATGGTTAAGCCCAGCAACAAAACAGCCCCGGAAAAACGGGGCTGCCTGTAATAATAATGTTCCTCGGATTCGACGTAGATTATCAGAGATCGAACCTGACCCCTGCGACGATGTTGTGGCTTCCGACAGATAAATCATAACCATACAGTTCGACATCGGTTGTGGCGAAGTACCTGTACCCGATATCGATGGTGACCTTGTCCGCTGCCTTGAAGCCGACACCGGCTCCGACCTGCCAGGCGAAAGTCGTGTCGTCGTCATTTCCACCTGAATATTCCCAGTTGACATTTGCGATACCGAGGCCACCCATGATATAAGGCGTTATATTGGAATCAGATAAGCCTATATCATAGTAGCCGTTGGCCATAAAGGACCAGGCTGTGAGATTATAATCACTATAGTATTTAAAATCATTCTGATGATAACCGATTTCAGCCTCGACGCGGTAGGCTCCGCTCTTGAGACCGATTGCCGCGTTTACAAGGTAACCGGTCTCATATTCGTAGGCATCATCTAATCCACCGTAAGTCGAATTGGTCATCAGTCCAACACCACCGGAAAGACTCACGTAAGGATTCGACGTCGCTCCGGCAATTGATGGCACGGCAAAGCAACCGGCCACCACTAAAGGAAGAATATACTTTTTCATGGTTGTTGGGATTTTGGTTGGTTTTCGCAATGAACTCTACTATCAAATAAGACTGTCCAAACTATTACCCGGGATTCCTGTTAAAAGTTCCCCCATGCTCGCGGATGATCCTCCTCTTTGCATAAACGGGAACAGTATCGTTGTTCCGTAACCGGAGCGTAAAGAGCAGCCCCGATAATCAGGGGCTGCTGCATAAAGTTGAAGCCAGAAAAGAGCGTGTCAGAGATCGAACCTGACGCCTGCGACGATGTTGTGGCTTCCGACAGATACCTCGTTGCCATATAATGTTACATCAGCGGTCGCGAAATAGCGGTAGCCGACATCTATGGTTGTCCTGTCAGCAACCTTGAACCCGAGACCTGCGCCGACCTGCCATGCGAAAGCGGTATCATTGTCGTCTGCGCCGGTATAATTCCAGGTGACATTGGCAACGCCAAGGCCGGCCATGACATAAGGCGTGATACCGGATTCGTTCAGGCTGATATCGTAGTATCCGTTTGCCATGAAGGACCATATTGCAATATTGTCATCAAAAACAGGATATTTGAAGTCATTCTGATGATAACCGACTTCAGCCTCGATACGGACTGAGCCGCTCCTGAGACCTACTGCCCCGTTGATGAGATAGCCGGTTTCATATGCAATGGCATCATCCGTACCGTTGACTGTTGCATTGGTCATGAAACCTGTACCTCCGGAAATACTGACATAAGGGTTCGTTGCCGCATGGCTCAGCGATGGGGCAGCAAACAAGCCTGCAGCCAGAAGGGAATAAAGAATATTTTTCATGATCGTGAGGATTGAGTATTGGCTGGGTTATTAACAATTATTGATCATTCATGAATAACAACAAGAATCATGATCGGAAAAATTCAATAATGGACAAAAAAAGTCCTAAATCGGGATGTTTATTTATGGGTATGTATTTCTCAGATTGCAGGAGTCTATCCCTGGTGGATTTTGTGAGCTGTATTTCGGGGATGTTGGTTATTTTTTCCAGGATTGCAGCAGCGTATTGATTGTTGAAAATTTTGGCTGAACATCATTCCGATCCTCGATGAATTTTCTCTTTGTCCACCAGAACTTCCCCGGTCAGTTCCGGCATGTCGCCGCCGCCCTTGCAGGGATGGACCGGCACCGGGTATTCGCCATCGGCGAAAGTGCGAACCTGAAGAACCGCCCGCAGCTGCATCCGGGGATTACGGTTGTCGGTTACCAGCCGAAGCAGGCGGGAAGCCCCGGGACGCACCACTATCTGCGTGAGTTCGAGGGGGCTGTGCGCAGGGGACAGGAGGTCGCCCGAGCGGCGATCAGGCTGAAAGAGAAGGGGTTCAGACCTGATGTGGTGGTGTGTCACCCTGCATGGGGGGAGTCGCTTTTCCTGATGGATGTTTTTCCCGATGCGCGCCATGTCTCCTATTTCGAGTACTATTACCATCCGATCGGCGGAGACGTCGGGTTCGACCCTGATTTTCCCTCGACCTTCGACGACCGCTGCAGGGTAAGAGTGAAGAACACGACCCAGCTCCTGGCTCTCGAGGCGGCCGATGCCGGCATTTCCCCGACAATCTGGCAGAAGCGTCGTTACCCTGAGGAATTCCGCCGGAAAATCCGGGTCATCCACGAAGGCATTGATACCTCGGAAGTATGTCCCGACAGTGACGCTGTGCTGGATATCGGTGATCAGCACATGAAAAAGGGCGACAGGGTCATTACCTATGTCGCCCGAAACCTCGAACCGTACCGGGGGTTTCACATGCTCATGAGGGCGCTTCCCGATATCCAGGAGCAGTGTCCGGATGCGCAGATCGTGATTGTCGGCGGTGATGAGGTAAGCTATGGGAAGAAACCTCCTGAAGGCAGGACTTACCGTTCACTCTACGTTGAAGAGATGAAATCGCTGGTGGACTGGTCCCGCGTTCATTTTACGGGGAGGCTTCCTTACATTCACTACCTGAATGTTCTCCGTATCTCGACGGTGCATATCTATCTGACCTATCCTTTCGTGCTCTCATGGTCGATGCTCGAGGCGATGGCAGCCGGGTGTCTCGTTGTCGGATCTTCGACATCGCCGGTGCAGGAGGTGATCAGGCATGGGGAGAATGGCCTGCTGGTGGACTTTTTCCGGAGGGAACAGCTTGCGGCGACTGTAGGGGACGCATTGAACAATCCCGCCCTTTACGAGGAGATAAGGCGAAATGCCAGAAAAACGGCGGTTCAGCACTACGACCTCAAAACCAGATGTCTTCCTGAAATGCTGCGCTACCTGACCTCCTGAAATACCTTTGTTTCCAGATGCGGCAGTTCAGACCCATCCCCTCAGCTTCATGGCCTCCGCAACCCGTTCGATTGCAACGATATAGGCAGCCCGGCGGTTATGCACCTTGTGGTGAAGGGATGCTTCGTGTACATTTCGGAACGCGGTTATCATCTTTTTTTCCAGCTTCAGGTGAACCTCATCCTCGTCCCAGTAATAACCGTAGGCATTCTGCACCATTTCAAAGTATGAAACGGTAACCCCCCCCGCGTTGCAGAGCAGATCAGGGATGACGTAACACCCTTTTTCACGGAGTATCGAGTCGGCTTCGGGAGTCAACGGGCCGTTGGCAAGTTCAGCAATCATGAGGGCTCTTACGGAATGGGCATTTTCCTTGTGAATGACCCCTTCGAGGGCTGCCGGGATGAGTACGGCGACATCGAGGCTGATCAGGTTTTCGTTGGTGATCGGTACGGCACAGGGGAAACCCGTAACCGAGCCAGTCTTTTTTTTATGAGCAGCTACATCCCGATGGAACAGCCCGTCGGGATTGTATATGCAACCCGTTGAATCCGACACTGCGACAACCTTCATGCCGAGCAGCTCTTCAGCCAGCCTGTGAGCATGGGAACCGGCATTGCCGTATCCCTGTATTGCGGCGGTAGCCCTTTCCAGCCCGATACCGAGAACCGCTGCAGCTTCCCTGATACAGAAAATCCCTCCTCTCGCGGTGGCGTCGTTTCTTCCGGCAGATCCACCCAGGGCGAGAGGCTTTCCGGTTATGACTCCGAATTCGTTGTTTCCCTGCATGAAGGAATATTCATCGGCCATCCATGCCATGACCTGTGCCGATGTATAGAGATCGGGTGCGGGAACGTCTTTTTCAGGGCCGAGAAAACTGCCGGCCTGGCGTATATAGGCACGCGAAAGCCTTTCGAGCTCACCCTGCGACAGGTTTTTCGGGTCGCAGACCACTCCGCCTTTACCACCCCCCAGGGGAAGGTCCACGAGAGCAGTTTTCCATGTCATCCATGCAGCGAGTGCGCGAACGGTATCTATGGTTTCTGCGGGATGGTAACGGATTCCTCCCTTGCAGGGACCGCGCGCATCGTTATACTGAACCCGGAACCCCTGAAAGATTTTCGTGTTCCCGTCATCCATCCTGACCGGGATCATGATATGGAGTTCGCGCAGCGGCCACCGCAGCATTTCATGTGCAGAAGCCGGGAGCTTCATGTATGCCGCAGCTTCGTCGAGCTGCTGCTGTGCGACTGTGAAGGGGTTCTGCAAAATCTCCGGGAGTGAACCTGCAGAAATATTTTGCCGGTTGATACCGACTGGTGCTGTGCTTGTATTCATGACCGAAAGATAATGGTTGATTCCCTGTATTTCTGGGCAAGATAAGGATTCGAAAACAATCAGGGCAGGTTGTCAGGATGTTCAGGCTCACAGGGCTTTTCCGGTCAGGGGAAAAAAGCTCTCATCACCCGGTGAAAGGGCGCTGGAGAAAAAACGGGATATGTGACAGGATTGCAGAGGGTTTACGGGGCCATCAGCGATCTATAGGGCATTTTCCTCATAGAAAACAATCGAACCGTAACCGACAACTTCTTTTTTGTCGTCGTAAGGCAGGTGACCGCTGTTGGAATAGGAAAGTCTTTCCGCTTTCCAGCCGAGCGCTTTTGCGATCATCAGCAGAATTTTAATGGCATCCGGGCTGCAGAACATATTTATCGATGCACTTTCGGATTGATCCCAGAGCTGTTTCTGGCGGGAATCGAGTTTTTCCAGATCGAGGCTGACGATTGCGTCGATAGTTTCAGAATCGATATGCATTGCCTGGTGGCAGGTCGGATAGTGAGAAAGGTCGGTACTTACCACGACCAGACTGTCAGGCTGCAGAAGGTTGAGCAGGAGGTCTGCGAATTGATCGTTGTTGGCGTTCGTACCCAGGAGGATCGGGACGATTGAAAATCCTTTTTCAACCGAGTGCTGGAGGAAAGGAAGCTGAAGTTCCAGAACATGATCCACATCGTGTGCTATATCGAGCATCCGGATGTTTTCATGCTCAGAAGAGCAGAGTTTTCTGGTCAGGGACCTGTTGACCGGAATAGCTCCCAGAGGGGTAAGCCATTCATGACGGCTGTCGGTCGCAATGCCGTCAAAGAAAAAAGCATGGGTATCTCCAAGCAGGAAGATGGTCTGGAAACTCTTGCCTTTGACTGTCCTGTACGCATCGGCGGCGACCTGCCCGCTCATTTCGTAAGGGGCATGTGGCGCGAGAATGGCCCGGACTGACTTTCCCTTGTGGGCCGGATCTCCAGAGTCGAAAGACAGTAGCTGCGAAAGAAGCTCTTCGAGTGCTTCCGCTTCGGAGGGGTAATGCGTTTCAGCTACAGCCGGATATCGGATATTGGGATTCATAGCCGCGGTTTTGGTGATACCGAATGCCATAACATTGTATAAAGAGCCTTGCCGATAATTCCTTCATGAAGCCTGTCTCTCGAGGGGCTGATATCTACTCCGGCGTTCATGGAAGCAGTCGATGCCAATCAGGGAAAAAGCTCTGGCGGTAGGTTCCGACTGTACAGAACAATATAGAAGTAATAGTTGAAATATTTACAATATTTTAACATTGCAGTGCAGAAATAATTTCGAATCTGCTCCTCTTACCGCATGCTTGTGAAGCTCCCCTTATAGATAATCTTTGCCGGACCGCAGAGGAATACCTCACGCATGTCTTCACTGAAGCTTACTTCGAGCAGTTCGCCGCTTCTAACCCTGACATTGACGCTTGTGCCCTCTACCTTGCCCAGCCTTCGGCTCATCAAAGCGGCGGCGACAGCTCCGGTTCCGCAGGCAAGGGTTTCTGCCTCCACTCCGCGTTCGAATGTACGCACCGAGAGAGAACCCGGCGAGGTTATCTCGATGAAATTCACATTGGTGCCTCCCGGAAAGAAATCGTTGCTGTGCCGGATGGCCCTGCCTTTTCCATCGACATCGGCATGCTCCAGATCATCCGTGTAGATGAGTGCGTGCGGGGAGCCGGTATCGACCGAGTGGCACATAAGCCCCTCGATATCCAGGCTGTCCCTGAAATCTTTCGGTGGCAGCATTTTCAGTTTGACGGTTTCCTGGCCGGTGATCCAGGCATCGTAGCGGTTGCCGTTGGCTTCGAAGGTATAATGATTGTCATCTGACGCAGGGATCCCTGAGGACATTGCGAAATAGACGGCACACCTGCCCCCGTTTCCGCACATCGAACCCGGCAGGCCGTCCGAATTGTGGTAATTCATCGTGAACGCATACACTTCTGATGGTTCGATGAGGATGAGGCCGTCGGCTCCGATACCGGTCCTTCTTGTGCAGAGCTCCCGAATACGCTTTGTGCTGAGGGTTACGGCACGGTTCCTGTTGTCGATAATGATGAAGTCGTTGCCTGCTCCTGATAGTTTGCTGAACGATATTTCCATAGTATACCGGATAGGTCCTGTTAACATTTCGTTAATAACGCACTTTCCGTGAAGAGGTCGCACATGGCGACAGGGATGCGCTTTCATGCTGTATAATAAATGAATAGCGCCTTTGCGCACCGCCAAATTAATTTACTATTAAATATTTTTTCTTATTTTACTGGGTGAAATTAAGGAACTGTTATTTGGTTAAATGCGCTTTTCCATCTTATTTTTCAGTGTCTTCTGCATAGATTAGATTCTTTTGGTTCTTACTCGCATTCTGGTTCCTCTGGCGGAACAGACAATAAGTGATAACCGGGTTCATCGCTGAAGCATCACGCCCCGTTTATAACTTTGGTACTGCAGAGAGGTTTTTTCGGTTTTTTTACCTGAAATATGTCCAAACAAAGGAGAGAATACAATGGCTGAACAAGTGAATCCGGCAGGAGTCAAGCCAAAGGGCTCTGTTCCACCGCCCAAGGGAAGCGCTCCTTCGCCAAAAGGAAACGCTGCTTCCGGCGCTCCATCCGTCATCAAGGAGCAGGATGCCGCCAAAATGAGAAGATTTCTGTTCCAGAGGACGGAAACCCGCTCAACGAAGTGGTATCAGATCTTCGATACCGAGAAGCTTGACGACGAGCAGGTTGTCGGAGGCCACCTCGCACTGCTTGGTGTGCTGGGCTTCCTTATGGCAATCTACTACATCTCCGGTATTCAGGTTTTCCCCTGGGGAGCACCAGGCTTCCATGACAACTGGTTCTACCTGACCATCAAACCAAGGATGGTCTCCCTCGGCATCGACACCTACAGCACCAGAACTGAAGATCTCGAGCTCGCGGCTTCGAAACTGATCGGATGGGCCATTCTTCATGTCGTTTCAGGTTCCATACTGCTTTTCGGCGGGTGGCGCCACTGGACACACAACCTCACCAACCCGTTTACCGGTCGTGCAGGCAACTTCCGCGATTTCAGGTTCCTCGGCAAATTCGGCGATGTCGTTTTCAGCGGCACCAGTGCCAAGACATACAAAGATGCCCTTGGACCCCATGCAGTTTACATGTCCCTGCTTTTCCTCGGATGGGGCCTTGTCATGTGGCTTGTTCTCGGCTTCCCTCCGATTCCGGATTTCCAGACAGCCTACTCTGAAACGTTCATGTCGTTCGTATTCTGCGTAGTCTTTTTCGCTCTCGGCGTCTACTGGTGGAACAATCCGCCCAATGCGGCCATCCATCTCAACGACGACATGAAGGCGGCTTTCTCGGTTCACCTCACCGCAATCGGCTATATTAATATAGCGCTTGGTGTAATCGCGTTCGTTGCTTTCCAGCAGCCCTCTTTCGCTCCTTATTACAAAAAACTCGATGACCTTGTTTTCTATCTCTACGGCGAACCGTTCAACCGTGTCAGCTACAATTTCGTTGAACAGGGCGGCAAGATCATCACCGGCTCCAAAGAGTTCGCAGACTTCCCGGCATTCGCGATTCTCCCGAAGAGCGGACAGGCTTTCGGCATGTCGAGGGTCGTGACCAATCTCATTACCTTCAACCATATCATCTGCGGCGTTCTTTATGTTTTCGCCGGCGTCTACCATGGTGGCCAGTATCTCCTCAAAATCCAGCTCAACGGTCTTTACAGCCAGATCAAGTCCATCTGGATAGCCAAAGGCCGCGACCAGGAAGTCCAGGTCAAGATTCTCGGTACCGTCATGGCGCTCTGCTTCGCGACTATGCTTTCAGTGTATGCAGTCATCGTATGGAACACCATCTGCGAGCTGAACATTTTCGGCACCAACATCATGATGTCATTCTACTGGCTGAAGCCGCTTCCGGTCTTCCAGTGGATGTTTGCCGATCCGAGCATCAATGACTGGGTCATGGCGCACGTCATCACTGCCGGTTCGCTCTTCTCGCTGATCGCTCTTGTCCGTATCGCGTTCTTCGCCCACACTTCTCCGCTTTGGGATGATCTCGGCCTCAAGAAGAATTCGTACTCCTTCCCGTGCCTCGGCCCTGTCTATGGTGGTACCTGCGGAGTCTCCATCCAGGACCAGCTCTGGTTCGCGATGCTCTGGGGAGTCAAGGGTCTTTCCGCTGTCTGCTGGTATATCGACGGTGCATGGATCGCTTCGATGATGTATGGTGTTCCCGCGGCCGACGCAAAGGCCTGGGATTCAGTAGCCCATTTGCAGCATCACTATACCTCGGGGATATTCTATTATTTCTGGACCGAAACCGTGACGATCTTCTCGAGTTCGCATCTTTCGACCATTCTCATGATCGGCCACCTCATCTGGTTCATCAGCTTCGCAGTATGGTTTGAAGATCGCGGTTCCCGCCTTGAAGGTGCGGATATCCAGACCAGAACCATTCGCTGGCTTGGCAAGAAGTTCCTCGGACGTGATGTTTCGTTCAGGTTCCCGGTTCTTACGATTTCTGATTCAAAGCTTGCCGGTACCTTCCTGTATTTCGGCGGTACCTTCATGCTGGTCTTTCTCTTCATTGCAAACGGTTTCTATCAGACCGATCAGCCGCTTCCTCCGACAGTAAGCGATGCGTCTGTAACAGGACAGGCTTTGCTGACGCAGGTTGTTGATTACCTGATGAAGCTGATTGCCTGAGTTCCATGCACAGCCGGAAGCGATATCAGCTTCCGGCTGGTGTTGATTGACACTTAAACGTTTATCATGTAATTAAAGAGGAGGGTTTTTATGGCCGATCCTGTACAACAGCCAGATAAAGCGAAAGCGCCACCGAAAGCTGCTCCGGAGGCCGCACCCAAGGGTGGAGCACCCAAGGGCGAGGTTCCGGCACCAAAGCAGGTCAAGGCGAAACCCAAGGAGGCGCCGAAGGATACCGGAGGAAAGCTTCGGCTCGATCCTTTGAATGTCAACCTCGGAAGAACCGGATTGCCACAGGAATCCGCCCTGCCGGTAAAGAAAGCCGCTCCCAAGGCCGCACCGAAACCAGCGCCGAAAGCCGCAGCAAAACCTGCACCGAAAGCCGCTCCGGAAGAAGGTGGCGGGCCGGCAGCCAAACCGGCTGCACCGGCTGCGAAGGCAGCTCCTGTTGCAGCACAGCCACTGAAAAAAGCGGCTCCGAGAGAGAAAAAGCATTATTTCATTCTCGAAAACCTCTGCGTGGGATGCGGTCTCTGTCTTGACAAGTGCCCGCCCAAGGTCAATGCGATCGGTTACAAGTTCTATGGGGACGTCCAGGAAGGCGGTTTCCGTTGCTATATCGACCAGGATGCCTGCATTTCCTGTTCAGCCTGTTTTTCAGGTGACGAATGTCCTTCCGGTGCTCTTCTTGAAGTGCTTCCGGACGGCCAGGTGCTTGATTTCTCCTTTACTCCGCCTGAAAGGCTCGATTTTGATCTCCGGTTCCTTCACAGGTTCCACCGTGAAGTCAGGTAACAGGGTTATTCCTGTTCATTCCATATCGTTTCAAGCATTGCTTCTTTCCTGAAGCAATGCTTTTTTTTTATTCACCGGTTCTCCGGAAAAGAAACTGCATATGTCTTTGATCAATGATTCAGGACAAGAACCGCGAGCAAGGGCGCTTGTCATCATTCCCACCTACAACGAGTCAGAAAATATAGGAAAGCTGATTGGCGAGCTTTACACGCTTTATGCCGGTGAACTCGATATCCTCGTGATTGACGATAACTCGCCGGACGGAACCTCTGCAATTGTCGCTTCCCTTCAGGAAAAAATTGCAGGCTTATGCCTCATCAGGAGGGAGAGAAAGCTGGGACTTGGAACGGCATATATCCGCGGTTTCAGGTATGCCCTCGATAAAGGGTACAGATATATCATTGAAATGGATGCCGATTTTTCCCATGACCCCAAAATCATCAGGCAGTTTATCGATGCCATCGAGCTCGAACCAGGGCTTGTCATAGGTTCGAGATATATGAACAATACCGTAAATGTCGTGAACTGGCCGCTCGGCAGGCTGATCCTTTCAAGAATGGCAAGTTTCTATACAGGAATTATTACAGGCATGCCTGTTGATGATCCAACGAGCGGTTACAAGTGTTTCAGCTCGGAAGTGCTCCGATCTCTCGATCTCGAAAAGATTAATTCACAGGGTTATTCCTTTCAGATCGAGATGAATTACAGGGTATGGAAAAAAGGATATACCATAAGAGAAATTCCTATTGTCTTTGTCGACAGATCAGTAGGAAAATCGAAAATGACCAAAAAAAATATCAGGGAAGCGATTTGGATTGTCTGGTGGCTGAAGATAAAATCGCTTTTCGGAATGCTTTAGGGAGAAAGGAGGAGGAGATCCCGGATGTATTGACCGGGATCTCCTCGCAGTCCTTTATTTTTCGCCGGTCTCTTTCTCTTTCGAACTGATGATCTGCTGGGCGATATCGGGTGGCGCTTCTTCGTAATGGCTGAATTTGTAGGAATACCTCGCCCTGCTCTGTGTGAGACGAGTCAGAGCATGGTGGAAAGTGGTCAGAGCCGCCTGTGGTATGAGAGCCCTGATAACCTGCATCCTCACGTCGGCATCCATGCCGAGTATTTTGCCTCGCTTGCTTGAAATATCACCAACAATTTCACCGGTATATTGATCGGGAGCATAAACCTGCAGGGCATAAATCGGTTCGAGGAGGAACGGTTTAGCCTTGTCGAATGCGTTCTTGAATGCCATGCTCGCAGCGATTTTGAAAGCGAATTCAGAGCTGTCCACCGGATGGTGCGAACCGTCATACGCTACCGCTTTCAGATCGACAACCGGATACCCGGCAAGGACGCCGCTGACAATAGATTCGCGAAGACCCTTTTCGACAGCGGGTATGTAACGCGTCGGCACGACACCGCCGACAACTTCGCTTGCGAATGCAAAGCCGGAGTCCCTGGCAAGGGGTTCGAGGCGGACCCACACATCCCCGTACTGGCCTCGGCCGCCGGACTGTTTTTTGTATTTGCCTTGAGACGAAGAGGCGATACGGATCGTTTCACGATAGGGTATCTTGATCGGGGCGATATCGACCTTCACGTTGAATTTTGCCTGGAGTCTGCTGATGATGGTATCGAGATGGGATTCCCCGAGCGTTTTCAGGATGGTCTGGTTGAACTCGACGTCATGCTCGATCGTGAAACTCGGATCTTCTTCGTGCAGATGATGAAGGCCGACAGAGATTTTTTCCTCGTCACCCTGGGCAACCGGTATGATTGCCGTGGCCAGCATCGGTTCCGGGAAAATAATGGGGCTGATCCTGCAACTTGTTCCCTTGTCGGCGAGGGTGTCGTTCGTGTGAGCGTCTTTAAGCTTCACGACCATGCCGATATCTCCGGCAAGCAGGCTGTCGACCGGTATTTTTTTCTGGCCGAGCATGGTATAGACCTGGCCGGGTTTTTCAATCTGGCCGGTCTGGACATCGATCAGCTCATGGCCTGATTCGAGATGACCCGAGTAGACACGGAGGTAGGAGACTTCTCCAACCCTCGGTTCTGACATCGTCTTGAAGATAAAAGCGATTGTCGGTCCCTGAGGATCCGGCTGCAAGAGTTTTTCGGTTTCGTCGAGCGTGCAGATGCCATGTTCGGGGCCACGCTCAATGGGTGAAGGGCAGATGTTCGTGATGACGTTGAGGAGGCGTTCCGTGCCGATAAGGTGCAGGGGAGAGGTGCAGAAAACCGGGAAAAAGGTACGCGTGACCAGGGCTGATTTAATGCCGTTGCGCAGCTCATCCTCGGAAAGGTTGCCTTCCTCGAAAAACTTGTTCATCAGACCTTCGTCGGTTTCCGCGACCGTTTCGACAAGCTGTTGGTGCAGCTCTTCAGCTTTTTTCAGGTAGAGGTCGGGAATATCGGAAACCGTCATGCTGCCGGGCCTGTCAGGAGTGAATTCGAGCTGTTTCATGAGCAGGATGTCGATGAGGGCATGATGTCCGAGGCCTTCTTCAATGGGGAACTGTATCGGGGTCACCAGATGCCCGAAATGGTCCCTGAGCTGCTGTATGGTTTCGTTGAAGCTTGCCCTGTCTGCATCGAGCTTCGTAAGGATGAACATGGTCGGTTTGTAATATTCTCTGGTATATTCCCAGATCGTGTCTGTACCGACTTCCACACCGGTTGAAGCGTTCACGGTGATGAGCACGGTGTCGGCAATCCGCATCGCCGATTTCACGTCGCCGTGGAAATCGAGAAGTCCCGGCGTGTCGATGATGTTTATTTTCTGTTCGTTCCAGAATCCGTGAATAAGGCTGGTGTTCAGGCTGTGTTTTTTCTGGATTTCATCTGCGGAATAATCCGAGATGGTTGTTCCCTCATCAATGCTTCCGAGGCGGTTGATGACGCCCATGGTAAGGGCGAGCGACTCCGAAAGCACAGTCTTGCCGCAGCCGGCGTGACCAGTAATGACGATGTTGCGCAGTTTGTCCGGTTGTACGGCTTGCATGGCTGGACTCCTTGGTTGGATTTATTGGTGATCTTGCGGCCATTGCTTGAGAAGATCATGGTGATGCGGTTCACATGCGGAAAACGGAACTTGAAAAATAAAAAAAAAAGTCTTTTTTGCTGTTATATCGGCGATGAAATGGCAGGTAAAAAAGAATATATTTTATGTCTGTGTCGGCAATGACAAGCCTTCAGTGTTTATCTGCAGTCACCTAAAAAACATAACAATATTTCCTATGCCGATAATCAAAAAGATAGCAGCACGCCAGATCCTTGATTCGAGGGGTAACCCGACCGTAGAAGTCGATGTGTACACAGAAAGCTCGTTCGGCAGGGCCGCTGTTCCAAGCGGTGCTTCAACCGGCGTTCATGAGGCTGTCGAGCTCAGGGACGGTGATGCCGGGGTTTATCTCGGAAAAGGGGTGCTCAAGGCAGTACGGAATGTCAATACGGAGATCAACGATGCTCTGGACGGCATGCTGGTAACCGAGCAGGAGGAGATCGACCAGAAACTTCTCTCCCTGGACGGGACCCCGAACAAATCGAGACTTGGCGCAAACGCACTGCTGGGCGTTTCGCTTGCCTGTGCGAAAGCCGGGGCCGAATACAGCGGCCTTCCGCTATATCGTTACATTGGAGGCACGATGGCGAACACCCTTCCGGTGCCGATGATGAACGTTCTCAACGGAGGGGCTCACGCGGACAATACGGTCGATTTCCAGGAGTTCATGATCATGCCGGCAGGGTTCACCTGTTACTCCGACGCTCTGCGTTGCGGGGCTGAGATATTCCACGCGCTCAAGGCGCTGCTCAAGAGCAAGGGACTGAGCACTGCCGTCGGTGATGAAGGCGGTTTCGCACCTAACCTTCGTTCCAATGAAGAGGCGATCGAGCTTGTTATAGAATCTATCGGAAAAGCCGGATATACTGCGGGTTCCCCTACCGACAAGGGCGGACTCGGTGATGCGCAGGTAATGATCGCGCTTGATCCTGCAAGCTCGGAGTTCTACGATACCTCGAAGAAGATGTATGTTTTCAAGAAATCCTCGAAACAGGAGCTTACCTCCCTGCAGATGGCGGAATACTGGGAAAATTGGGCAAGCGCCTATCCCATCATCTCTATCGAGGACGGAATGGCGGAGGACGACTGGGAAGGGTGGAAAATCCTTACAGACAAGATCGGTTCTCGTGTGCAGCTTGTCGGCGACGACCTCTTTGTCACAAACAGCAGGAGACTCGGTGATGGCATAGGGAAAGGCGTTGCCAATTCGATCCTCATCAAGGTAAACCAGATCGGCACCCTGACAGAAACACTGCAGGCAATCGACCTGGCCAGGTCGAACGGTTATACTTCGGTTATCAGCCACAGGAGCGGAGAAACCGAAGACAGCACGATCGCCCAGATCGCCGTTGCAACCAATGCGGGCCAGATCAAGACCGGCAGCATGTCTCGTTCCGATCGCATGGCGAAGTACAACGAACTGCTGCGAATCGAGGAAGAGCTGGGACTGCAGGCCCGTTATCCCGGCAGGAAAGCATTCCGGGTATAACGCTCCCCGGCAGTTTGCACAAATGGGGGACCCCGATTACCGGGGTTCCCCTTGTGATTATCTTCGTTTATACCGCTATCGCCCGATCTCCCCTTGCTCCAGGAATGAAAGTGAATTGAAGGCGTGAAAAAATTTTTCAACAAGCTCTGGGATCATCTGCGTACCAATCCGAAACAAATATTTTTTCGGGTGGCATTTGTCCTGTTCATTATCTGGTTTCTCTTTGACGACTTCGGTATTGTAAAAAGGATCCGTATGGAGGCGGAGCAACGCATTCTGGTCGAACGGCTGAAAACCGTCCGGAAAAGGGTGGAGGAAAACGAACTTCGCATTCAGCATGCCAAAGATCCCGACAGTGTCGAAAAAGCTGCGAGGGAGAAATACAATTTCCGCAAGGAGGGAGAGACTCTTTTCATTATCAGGGATAAGTAGTTATTCATCCAATATTTTCATCTATCCAATGTATCAGTACCGTCGTCGCCTGACCCGTGAAATCTCATTCGGCAAGATTGCGCTGGGCGGGTACCAGCCAATCAGGGTGGAATCCATGACCAACACCCACACCATGGATACCGAAGCAACAGTCAGGCAGTGCAGATCTCTTTACGAGGCAGGATGCGAAATTATCCGTCTGACCGTGCCAACAGAAAAGGATGCCGAAAACCTCGGCGTCATCAGGGAGCGGCTCCGTCGTGACGGCATAGACACGCCGCTTGTCGCGGACATCCATTTTTCGGCACGTGCGGCATTGAAAGCTGTTGAGTTTGTCGAAAACATCCGTGTCAATCCCGGGAACTATGCAACGAAGCAGAAGTTTTCCGCCGAGAGGTATTCTGATGCCGAATACCTGCAGGAACTTGAACATGTCCGCGAAGAGTTTGCTCCGCTGGTTGAAAAAGCGCGAACGTACGGCGCATCGATGAGGATAGGGACGAACCACGGATCGCTTTCGGACAGGGTCGTGAGTCGTTACGGCAACTCTCCGGAAGGAATGGCCGAGGCAGCGCTTGAGTTCGCAAGAATCTGCGAGGATATGGGATACCATGAACTGCTGTTTTCCATGAAATCCTCCAATGTCCGCGTTATGATTCAGGCATACCGGTTGCTTGTGGAAAAAGCCGACAGTGAACTGCGTTATGCCTATCCGCTGCACCTCGGCGTGACCGAAGCCGGAGACGGGGATGAGGGCCGCGTCAAGTCGGCCATGGGAATCGGGGCGCTGCTCGAAGACGGACTTGGCGATACCATCAGGGTTTCCCTTACCGAAGATCCGGTGAACGAAGTGCCGGTGGGTTTCGCTATCGTAAAAAAGTACAACGATTTCCATTTGGTCAAAGGTGATCGGGGAAGCATCCCGCTGAAACAGGTTGTCGAGAGCAGGAACCGGATAACGCCTCAGGGCCTGCTTTCGGGCGAAGAGCTCCCCTTTGCTCCGTTTTCATACAGCAGAAGGTCCTCGATACCGTTAGCCATTGATGATCTTGAAGCGGGCGGCGACCGTGTTCCGTTAGTGGAAACCGGCGTACACGCTCCGCTGGGCGCACCTGAAGCGGCGCTGGCGGAAACATCCGCCAGACTTGAACCCGGGAATGCCATAAGGTCCGAAATTGCCGATGTCCGTGTGGATTCGGAAACCGATCTCCGTATGCTCGAAAAACTGCTTGCGGATCTCGGGGATGATGCTTCCCGTGTTTCAGCTTCCACGTCGGATAGTTCGCTTTTCCTGAGGCTGCTCGACAAGGTGGCGAAAGCGAGACTCGACATCAGGGAGGGTGAGCAGATCGGAAACGTGCTGCCCGGAGCCCTTGCTGCTCCGCGTCGAGCTGTCGTCGAACTTTCCTTCGTCCATGAGAATACAGGTATTTCAGTACCAGCCG
This sequence comes from Chlorobiaceae bacterium, assembly GCA_013335405.1. Taxonomy (GTDB): domain Bacteria; phylum Bacteroidota; class Chlorobiia; order Chlorobiales; family Chlorobiaceae; genus Chlorobium. The sequence goes on along the minus strand of JAAXVR010000005.1, from coordinate 28,333 downwards.
AAGTGCTCGGGAGCATTGCCGGTAAACTTCGGGACATGGGCGTTCAGAAGCTCCTCTTCTCGGTCATATCGAGCCAGACGGTGTTCGCCGTGCGCAAACTTGTCCAGGTGTTCAGAAGCAGGGGTATCGATTACCCTGTGGCAGTGCGCTACAGGGGCAATTCCGCAGACAGACTCGATACCCTCATCGAAAGTTCCATTCAGACCGGTACACTGTTCTGCGATGGAATCGGGGACTTGCTGGCGCTCGAAACCCCGCTGGCGGCACAGGATGAAATCAGTCTCGCGTACAACATCCTCCAGGGGGCCAGGGTCCGGATGTCAAGGACCGAATTCATCTCCTGTCCCGGATGCGGCAGAACCTATTTCGATCTCGAGCATGCAACGGCGGCCATCAAGAAGAGGACCGGCCACCTCAAAGGCCTGAAGATTGGTATCATGGGATGCATCGTCAACGGTCCCGGCGAAATGGCCGATGCGGATTTCGGGTATGTTGGGGCGGGCAGGAACCGCATCAGCCTCTATGTCGGTCGCGAGTGCGTAGCAGAGAACATTGCCGAAGACCAGGCTGTCGACCGGCTGATTGCCCTCATCAGGGAGCGTGGTAAATGGGTTGATCCCGCCTGAAGGTTGCATACGCGCATGCCCTATACCCTTATAACCGGGGCTTCCATGGGAATAGGCGAAACCTTTGCCCTCGAGTTTGCCCGAAGGGGACACAACCTTGTTCTTGTTGCCCGTTCGGAAGAGAAGATGCAGCTTCTTGCCTCTGAACTTCGCGCGAAGCACGGGACGGACGTCCGCGTCTTCAGGGCCGATCTGAACGATGCAGACGCTCCTTCCCGTATTTTCATCTACTGCCGTGATCAGCGGCTGGACATAGACCTGCTGGTCAATTGCGCGGGCTTGTCCAGGGCAGGGGAGTTTCGACAGCTTCCTCCGGATAAGCTCGACGAGATCATGACCGTCAACATGATGGCTGCCGCCCGTCTCTGCCGGCTGTTTCTTCCGGCGATGATCCTGGCGCGAAGCGGTGGCATCATCAACGTCGCTTCACTCGGAGGACTGCAGGGAGTACCGGGACTCGCCCTCTATTCGGCGACGAAGTCTTTTCTCATCACGCTGAGCGAAGCGCTCCACATCGAGGCCGGAAAAAGCCGTGTGAAGGTTCTGGCGGTCTGTCCCGGTTTTATCGATACCGGGTTCCTCGATCGGACCGGCCACGACGCATCGGGCATCAGGTTGCCGATATACGGTGCGGACAAGGTCGTACAAGCGGCAATCAGGGGGTTCGAGAACAAGAGAATTCGGGTGTTCCCGACCCTGCTCGACGCTGTCCTTTCTTTTTCGCAAAGGTTTGCATCAAGAAAATTTGCCGTCAGGCTTTCGGGCTATTTTGCGGGAATCATACGGGCATGAGAAATTAATCCTTTTTTCTTTGAATTTTTAAAACCACTCATTATATTACCTGCCCTGTTTTTTAAATGAGCTGCTGGTGTAGCTCAATTGGTAGAGCAGCTGATTTGTAATCAGCAGGTTGCGGGTTCGAGTCCCATCACCAGCTCATGAAGCCTTGGGTAGGTAGCGAAGTGGTTAAACGCAACAGACTGTAAATCTGTCGACATATGTCTTCGGAGGTTCGAATCCTCCCCTACCCACACGTTACAAAGGCTGATGTAGCTCAGTCGGTAGAGCACTTCCTTGGTAAGGAAGAGGTCATCGGTTCAAGTCCGATCATCAGCTCAGGTTTTGAGTTGATACGTCAGTAGCTTAATTGGTAGAGCAGCGGTCTCCAAAACCGCAGGTTGGGGGTTCGAGTCCCTCCTGACGTGCATGGAGAGTATGGTTTTACTGAAGATTATTCCGGGCTGTCATTCATGAATAAATATTTCGGCAAGGTAAATCAGTATTATCGGGATGTCGTCAGTGAGATGCGGAAAGTTATCTGGCCGACGAAAGAGGAAACGAAGGACCTGACGGTAGTCGTTCTGACGGTTTCAGGGATTCTTGCCCTGTTCACGTTCGTTGTCGATCAGGTGATCAATTTTGTGATGGGTAAGTTATTGTAAGAAACACGTTGAGGCTGGTTCGATGAGTCCAAGAAAAAAGGCTGCGGAAGCACCAAGCATACCGGTGCCGCACTGGTATGCGCTGAGGATATATTCTGGCCATGAGCGCAAGGTCAAGGAAGGGATAGAGGCTGAAGTGCTTCGCTGCAACCTTGCAGAGAAGATTCTGCAGGTCTACGTTCCCTACGAGCGTTTCGTCGAGGTGAAGAACGGAAAGAAAAGAAGCCTCACGAAAAACGCGTTTCCGGGTTATGTGCTTATCGAGGCGGTGCTTGACAAGCAGACAAGGAACCTTATTCTCGATATACCGTCGGTGATGGGTTTTCTTGGTGTCGATGATGTTCCCACCCCGCTCCGCCCTGAAGAAGTGGAAAAAATACTGGAGCCTGAAAATGTTCTGGAGCACCGTTCTGTCATCGAGGCGCCTTTCAAGGTCGGTGATTCGGTCAAGGTCATCGATGGTCCTTTCAGTTCGCTGACAGGTGTCGTTCACGATGTCTGCACCGAAAGGATGAAGGTCAAGGTTATGATAAGCTTCTTTGGCCGCAGTACGCCGACCGAGCTCGATTTTTCACAGGTCAAGTCAGTTTCCCAATAATAGCGCTTAAGTTTATTTAAGCTTCTGAATAGTTACAGTATATGGCAAAAAAGGTAATCGGTTTCATCAAGCTGCAGATTCCTGCCGGTGCAGCCAATCCGGCACCTCCCGTGGGTCCGGCTCTCGGCCAGAAAGGCGTCAACATCATGGAGTTCTGCAAGCAGTTCAATGCCAAGACCCAGTCCGAGGCAGGGATGATCATTCCTGTTGTGATTACGGTTTTTTCCGACAAGTCGTTCACGTTTATCACCAAGACCCCGCCGGCGGCAGTGCTTCTTCTCAAGGAAGCCCAGCTGAAGAAAGGTTCCGGCGAGCCGAACCGCAACAAGGTCGGTACCGTTACCCGCGAGCAGGTCCGCAAGATTGCCGAGCTGAAAAAGCCGGACCTCAACGCTGTCGATCTCAAGGGTGCCGAAGAGATGATCATGGGTACCGCCAGGAGCATGGGTATTATCATTCAGGGCTGATCCGTCACTGGCGGGGAAGTCTCTGTGGGAGGCCGCGAGGCCGTTATGTCAACCACATATAATCAGAAACAAGGATGGCTGGGAAAAAATACAGAAACGCGATGACGAAGATCGACAGGCTCCAGGAGTACGATCTTTCAGATGCGGTCGAAAAAATCCGTGAAATTACGGATGTCAAGTTTGATGCGACGGTCGATGTCGCCGTAAAGCTCGGGGTCGATCCCCGGCATGCCGATCAGGTAGTCCGCGGTACGGTGATGCTTCCTCACGGTACCGGCAAGACGGTTTCCGTACTTGTCGTCTGCAAGGAAGCAAAAGCGGAAGAAGCAAGAGAAGCCGGAGCCGATATGGTCGGTTTCGAAGAGTATATCGAGAAGATCCAGGAAGGATGGACCGGTGTAGATGTCATTATCGCCACTCCGGATGTCATGGGCCAGCTCGGCAAGGTTGCAAAGATCCTCGGCCCGCGCGGTCTCATGCCGAACCCGAAATCCGGCACGGTCACCATGGACGTCGCCAAGGCGGTCAGGGATGTCAAAGCAGGAAAAATCGAGTTCAGGGTCGACAAGGCGGGCAACATCCATGCTCCTGTCGGCAAAATGTCCTTTGAGACGGACAAGCTGGTTTCAAACATCACGAGCTTTCTCAGGGAGGTTGTCCGTTTGAAGCCGTCTGCAGCCAAAGGTCAGTATGTACAGGGTATCGCGCTTTCAAGCACCATGTCGCCGAGCGTGAGGGTAAAAATGGAAAAATTTGTCGCCTAAAAGGGGGGTGTTCATATGATGAAGCGAGATACAAAAGAGCAGATCGTCCAGGAAGTAGCTGAAAAGATCAGCAGGTCCCAGGCCATATACCTGACCGAGTACCAGGGGTTGAACGTCCAGAAGATGGCAGAGCTCCGTAACGAGTTCCGCAAGTCGGGGATTGAATACCGTGTCGTCAAAAACACGCTTATCAAGAAAGCCCTGAAAGAGATGGCCGGTGCAGACAAGTTTTCGGCCGGACTGAAAAGTACCACGGCTGTGGCTTTCTGTTACGACGATCCGATAGCGCCGGCAAAAGTCATCAGGAAGTTCAGCAAGACAAACGAAGCGCTGAAGTTCAAAATGGCAGCCATCGATGGTGTCGTCTATGGTGCAGATACGCTTACGGCTCTTTCTGAAATGCTTTCCAAAACGGAAAATATCGGTCGCGTCGCAGGCCTTGTCAACAATATGGTCGCATCTGTTCCGATGGTGGTCAACGCTGTGATGAGAAACCTTGTGAGCGTTCTCGATCAGGTCGCCAAGCAAAAGCAGTGAGCCACGCAATAAAAATTACGCACTCAAGAAAAAAATTTAATTGACAATAAAACAAGAGAGGGGAATAATGTCTATCGAAACACTTGTAGAGGAAATTGGTAAGTTGACTCTGACGGAAGCATCCGAACTGGTTAAGGCTCTGGAGGAGAAATTCGGTGTTACCGCAGCTCCAGCTGTCGTTGCCGGTGTCGCTGCCGCTCCTGCCGCCGGTGATGTTCCGGTACAGGAAGAGCAGACCGAATTCAACGTCGTTCTCGCTGCTGCCGGCGAAAGCAAGATCAATGTCATCAAGGCAGTCCGTGCCCTCACCGGCCTTGGACTGAAAGAGGCGAAAGACCTCGTCGACGGCGCGCCGAAGACTGTCAAGGAAGGCGTTTCCAAAGAAGAGGCCGAGAAGATTGCAAAAGAGCTGAAGGACGCAGGTGCAACAGTAGAGTTGAAGTGATCTTTGAAAAGAGTCATTACCAGAGCAAGCTCCGCCTTTTCCAGAGGCGGAGCTTTGTCCGTTTGTATAAGTACTGTTAAATGATAGTTCCTGTGGCTGCAGGACAAGGATCCAGGGAATAGTTTCTCAGCTTTCCAGAGTTTATGCTGAACCGTTCCTGAACCCTTCCCTGCAAGTAATTCATGCTAATTGATAAAAGCGAGGTGCATGTGAAAGTGGCTGACGCAACAACACCGTGTATTGACTTTTCCAAAATCCAAAGTATTATAGATCCTCCCGATTTATTAAAAGTTCAGTTAGATTCATTTCATAATTTCCTTCAGGACAGCGTTCCCCTGGCCAAGAGAAAAGACCATGGGCTGGAACGGGTTCTTCGCAGTGCGTTTCCCATTACCGACACCCGGGGACTTTACCTCCTCGAGTATATTTCATACAGCTTCGACAAGCCGAAATACACCGTCGAGGACTGCATCGAGCGTGGCCTTACCTACGATGTATCGCTGAAAGTGAAGCTGAAGCTTTCCTACAAGGACGAAGCCGATGAACCCGACTGGAAGGAAACCATCCAGCAGGAGGTCTATCTCGGCAGGATCCCGTATATGACCGAACGCGGAACGTTCATCGTCAACGGCGCCGAACGTGTCGTGGTGGCGCAGCTCCACCGTTCCCCGGGCGTGGTTTTCAGTGAAGCCGTCCATCCCAACGGAAAGAAGATGTATTCGGCAAAGATCGTGCCGACCAGGGGTTCGTGGATTGAGTTCCAGACCGATATCAACAACCAGATATTCGTCTATATCGACCAGAAGAAGAACTTTCTGGTCAGCGCTCTCCTGCGTGCCATCGGATTCGCCCGTGATGAGGATATTCTCGGCCTGTTCGACCTTGTCGAGGAAGTGCCGCTCAAGTCAGGCAAGCGTGATCAGCTCGTCGGGCAGTACCTCGCATCCGATATCGTCGATATGCAGACAGGCGAGGTTGTCAGTGCAAGGACGGCGATCACCGAAGATATTCTCGACCAGATCATCTCTTCGGGCAACAAGTCCGTGAAGGTCATGAAGAGCTATACCGGCAATGAAAAGGGGCCGGACAAATCCATCGTCATCAATACCATCCTGAACGACAGTTCGGCGACGGAAGAAGAAGCGCTTGAAATCGTCTACGAAGAGCTTCGCTCGAACGAGGCGCCTGATATCGATGCCGCGAGGAGTTTCCTCGAGAGGACCTTCTTCAACCAGAAAAAATACGACCTCGGCGACGTCGGTCGTTACAGGATCGAGAAGAAGCTCAGCAAGGAGTTCGAAGAACTCAAAGAGGATCTGCTCCTCAGGCCGGAGCTGAAACAGTTGTCGGACGCTATTCACGACAAGATACTGCAGACCATCCAGTCGTTCTCAGAGGAACCGGTCGGAAATGAGATCCTCGTGCTGACGCATTACGATATCATCGCCGTGATCAATTACCTCATCAAGCTTGTCAACGGGCTTGCCGACGTCGATGACGTCGACCACCTCGCGAATCGCCGTGTCCGTTCCGTGGGCGAGCAGCTTGCCGCGCAATTTGTCATCGGTCTTGCAAGGCTGGGCAAGAATGTCCGTGAAAAGCTCAATTCGAGGGATTCTGACAAGATAGCCCCTGCCGACCTCATCAATGCGAGGACGGTTTCAAGCGTCGTTTCAAGCTTTTTCGCGACGAGCCAGCTTTCCCAGTTCATGGACCAGACAAACCCTCTCGCCGAAATGACCAACAAGAGGAGGGTTTCCGCCCTCGGTCCCGGCGGTCTTACCAGAGAGCGCGCAGGTTTCGAGGTCCGCGACGTCCACTATACCCATTACGGCAGGCTTTGTCCGATCGAAACTCCGGAAGGTCCGAATATCGGGCTCATTTCGTCGCTTTCGGTCTATGCCGAAATCAACGACAAGGGTTTTATCCAGACGCCCTACAGGGTTGTCGAAAAGGGCAAGGTGACAGACAAGGTCCTCATGCTTTCAGCGGAGGATGAAGAAAACAAGATCACCGTTCCGGTAAGCATTCCGCTCAACGAAAAGAATGTTATTTCGGAAGAGGCCGTTCAGGCGAGGACAAAGGGTGACTATCCCGTGGTCCCGTCGGATCAGGTCAACTACATGGACGTTTCACCGGTCCAGATTGTCAGCGCCGCAGCAGCGCTTATCCCCTTCCTCGAGCACGATGACGGCAACCGTGCGCTCATGGGCGCGAACATGCAGCGACAGGCAGTGCCGCTGCTGACTTCAGAAGCCCCCGTTGTCGGTACCGGCATGGAGGCCAAGGTTGCCCGTGATTCCCGTTCGGTGATTCTGGCGGAAGGCGAAGGTGTCGTTGAAAACGTCACCTCCGACAATATCCAGGTTCGTTACGATATCGGCACCGACAACGATGTGCCGCTCTCTCTGCTCGATCCGGACGAAGGCCTGAAAACATACAAGCTCATCAAGTTCAAGCGTTCCAACCAGGATACCTGCATTTCGCAGAAACCTCTCGTGCATATCGGCAACAGGGTCGAAAAAGGTTCCGTGCTTGCCGACAGCTCGTCGACAGAAAACGGTGAACTTGCGCTCGGCAAGAATGTCCTGGTGGCATTCATGCCATGGCGAGGATACAACTTCGAGGATGCCATCATCCTGAGCGAAAGGCTTGTGTATGACGATGTCTTCACGTCGATCCACATTCACGAGTTCGAAGCCAATGTGCGCGACACAAAGCGTGGCGAAGAGCAGTTCACCCGGGACATCTACAACGTCAGCGAGGAAGCGCTCAGGAACCTCGACGAGAACGGCATCGTGCGAATCGGCGCTGAAGTCAAGGAGCGGGACATCCTTGTCGGCAAAATCACGCCGAAAGGTGAGAGCGATCCGACGCCGGAAGAAAAGCTTCTCAGGGCAATTTTCGGTGACAAGTCCAGCGATGTGAAGGATGCTTCGATGCATGTGCCGGCAGGGATGAAAGGCATTGTCATCAAGACGAAGCTTTTCAGCCGCAAGAAAAAAGTCGGCATGGACGTCAAGGAGAAAATAGAAGCCGTCGAAAAACGCTATGATTCGAGGGAGGTCGATCTCCGTAAGAGATATGCAAAATGGTTGAAGCAGCTCCTCCAGGGCAAGAGTTCGACGGGCGTTTTCAGCGATAAAGGCAAGCAGCTCGTGCCTGCCGGTACGGCATTCGACGACATGCTGCTTGCGAAGTTCTCGAACATGCCTTTCCTGGAATCAATCGATTTCACGAAAGGGATCACGGAGTCGGAGAAGGTCAACGGCAACGTTGTGAACCTCGTAAAGGACTTCCGTTTCAAGCTGAAGGACCTTGCCGACGAACGTGAAAACGAGAAATACAAGATCAATGTCGGCGACGAGCTTCCCCCGGGCATCGAAGAGCTCGCGAAGGTATACATTGCCCAGAAAAGGAAGATCCAGGTCGGCGACAAGATGGCCGGCCGTCACGGCAACAAGGGTGTCGTCGGCAAAATCCTGCCGATCGAAGATCTTCCGTTCATGGAAGACGGCACGCCGGTCGACATCGTACTCAATCCGCTCGGTGTGCCGAGCCGTATGAACATCGGCCAGCTTTACGAAACATCGCTCGGCTGGGCTGCAAAAAAGCTCGGGGTCAAGTTCAAGACACCGATTTTCAATGGCGCGACCTATCAGGAGGTACAGAAAGAACTTGAGAGAGCCGGTCTTCCGGGACACGGCAAGGTTCGTCTGTACGACGGGCGCACCGGCGAGAAGTTCGACGATGAAGTAACTGTTGGTTATATCTACATGCTCAAGCTGAGCCACCTTGTAGACGACAAGATACACGCCCGTTCCACCGGACCATACTCGCTGATCACCCAGCAGCCTCTCGGAGGCAAGGCTCAGTTTGGCGGTCAGAGGTTCGGCGAGATGGAGGTCTGGGCGCTCGAGGCATACGGCGCAGCGAATATCCTCAGGGAAATGCTTACGGTCAAGTCCGACGACGTTATCGGCCGGAACAAAACCTACGAGGCTATCGTAAAGGGCCAGAACCTGCCGGAACCGGGCATACCGGAATCCTTCAACGTGCTTGTCAGGGAACTGCAGGGCCTCGGTCTCGAGATTCGTATCGACGACAAGGTTCCTTAGTACGCTGTTTTGGAATGAACATCATTAACGGGCGTTAAAAAGAGTCGTTTAAAAGGATATTGACTATGATATTTTCACAGGGTGCATCGCCGTTGAAAGGTGATTTTACAAAGATAAAATTCAGCATCGCATCTCCGGAAAGCATTCTCGCCCATTCGAAGGGCGAGGTACTGAAACCGGAAACCATCAACTACCGTACGTTCAAGCCTGAGCGCGACGGCCTGATGTGCGAAAAGATATTCGGTCCTACAAAGGACTGGGAATGTTACTGCGGCAAGTACAAGAGGGTCCGCTACAAGGGTATCATCTGTGACCGCTGCGGTGTGGAAGTGACGACAAAGAGTGTCCGAAGGGAACGCATGGGCCATATTTCGCTCGCCGTCCCTGTCGTGCATACCTGGTTTTTCCGTTCGGTGCCGAGCAAAATAGGCTCGCTGCTGGATCTGTCAACCAAGGAACTCGAAAGGATCATCTACTACGAGGTTTACGTGGTCATCAACCCGGGCGAACCGGGCGAAAAGCAGGGTATCAAGAAGCTTGACCGCCTCACCGAGGAACAGTATTTCCAGATCATCACCGAGTACGAGGACAACCAGGACCTCGATGACCACGATCCGAACAAGTTTGTCGCAAAGATGGGAGGCGAGGCAATCCACCTGCTTCTCAGGAACATCGACCTCGACACATCGGCGACACAGCTCCGCAAGGTGCTCAGGGAGAGCTCTTCCGAGCAGAAACGTACCGATGCGCTCAAGAGGCTGAAGGTCGTCGAGGCGTTCCGCAAAAGCTACGAACCCCACAAGAAATCACGCAAGAAGCCGGTTGGCCTCTTCCCGGAGGATGAACTTCCCGAACCCTACGTATACGAAGGCAACAAACCCGAGTATATGGTGATGGAAGTGATCCCGGTCATTCCGCCCGAACTTCGTCCTCTCGTACCGCTCGAAGGCGGCCGGTTCGCGACGTCCGATCTCAATGATCTCTACCGCAGGGTGATCATCAGGAACAACCGCCTGAAAAAGCTTATCGATATCCGCGCTCCCGAGGTCATCCTCCGCAATGAAAAGCGGATGCTTCAGGAAGCAGTGGACGCCCTGTTCGATAACTCGCGCAAGGCAAATGCGGTCAAGACCGGCGAGTCCAACAGGCCCCTGAAGTCGCTTTCCGATGCACTGAAAGGCAAGCAGGGCCGGTTCCGCCAGAACCTGCTCGGCAAGAGGGTCGACTATTCCGGCCGTTCGGTTATCGTCGTGGGTCCCGAGCTGAAGCTGCACGAGTGTGGTCTTCCGAAGAGCATGGCGATCGAATTGTTTCAGCCTTTCGTCATTCGCCGCCTTGTGGATCGCGGCATAGCGAAATCGGTAAAATCCGCCAAAAAACTCATCGACAAGAAAGATCCTGTCGTATGGGATGTTCTCGAAAAGGTCATCGACGGCCGCCCGGTGCTTCTTAACCGCGCACCTACCCTTCACAGACTCGGTATCCAGGCTTTCCAGCCGGTGCTCATCGAGGGCAAGGCTATCCAGATCCATCCTCTTGTCTGTACGGCATTCAACGCCGACTTCGACGGCGACCAGATGGCCGTGCATATCCCGTTGTCTCAGGAGGCGCAGATCGAGGCATCGCTGCTCATGCTTTCTTCACACAACCTCATTCTGCCCCAGTCGGGAAAACCGGTCACCGTTCCTTCACAGGACATGGTTCTCGGCATGTACTACCTGACAAAATCACGCTCCGGCGAGCCGGGCGAGGCTCAGATTTTCTACAGTCCCGAAGAAGTGCTCATTGCACATAATGAACAGCGTCTCGGGCTGCATGCTCAGATTTTCGTGCATTATGCGGGCGAGATCGACCAGAAGTTCGATCCGCTTCGGGTGCTCGATACGATCGTTGACCCGAAATCTGAAAAGGCGGCATGGCTCCGTTCGCGCATCGAGCAGAAGCAGATGCTGCTCACCACGGTCGGCAGGGTGATCTTCAACCAGCACGTCCCTTCGAGTATCGGATTCATCAACAGGGTCATCGACAAGAAAGTGGCCAAGGAGCTGATCGGACGCCTGAGCAGCGAGGTCGGCAACGTCGAGACCGCGAAGTTCCTTGACAATATCAAGGAAGTCGGTTTCCACTACGCCATGAAAGGCGGTCTTTCTGTCGCGCTTTCCGATGCGATCGTTCCCGAGACGAAAGTCAAGCACATCAAAAATGCTCAGCGCGACAGTACCAAGGTCCTCAAGGAGTACAACCGCGGCACGTTGACCGACAACGAGCGTTACAACCAGATCGTGGACGTCTGGCAGAAGACTTCCAATATCGTTGCCGAAGAGTCCTATCAGAAACTGAAAAAAGACAGGGAGGGTTTCAATCCTCTCTACATGATGCTTGATTCCGGCGCCCGAGGCTCGAGAGAGCAGGTCCGCCAGCTTACCGGCATGAGGGGTCTTATCGCACGCCCGCAGAAATCGATGTCGGGTCAGCCGGGCGAAATCATCGAGAACCCGATCATATCGAACCTCAAGGAGGGCCTTACCGTTCTCGAGTACTTCATTTCGACTCACGGCGCCCGCAAAGGTCTTTCCGACACGTCGCTGAAAACAGCAGACGCCGGTTACCTCACCAGGAGGCTCCACGACGTTGCGCAGGACGTCATCGTGACGATGGACGACTGCGGTACGACCCGAGGCCTTTATATCCACCGCAATATCGAGGAAGAGACAAGCGGTCAGATCAAGTTCCGTGAAAAGATCAAGGGTCGTGTCGCTGCACGCGACATCATCGACACCCTGAACAGCAAGGTGGTCGTAAGGAGCGGTGAGATCATCACCGAGGAGCTTGCCGAGCTTATCCAGGATACGGCAGGCGTCGAGGAGGCGGAAATCCGTTCCGTGCTTACCTGCGAGGCCAAGTTCGGAATATGCTCGAAATGCTACGGGACCAACCTTGCCGTGCACCAGCTTGTGGAAATCGGTGAGGCGGTCGGTGTCATTGCCGCCCAGTCCATCGGCGAGCCGGGCACCCAGCTTACCCTGCGAACCTTCCACCAGGGCGGTACGGCGCAGGGAGGTATTTCCGAGACAGAATCGAAGGCGTTCTACGAAGGACAGATTCAGTTCGAGGAGATCAAGACCGTCGTCCATCATGCCGTCAACGAGGACGGTATCGAGGAGGAGCGAATCATCGTTATCCAGAAGAACGGCAAGATCAACATCGTTGATCCGGAATCCGGAAAACTCCTGAAACGCTATCTCGTTCCCCATGGTGCGCACCTCTCCTGCAAAGCAGGCGAAATTGTCAGGAAGGACCATGTGATTTTCAGCAGCGAGCCGAACAGCACGCAGATTATCGCTGAAATACCCGGTGTCATCAAGTTTGCCGATATCGAAAAAGGCGTCACCTACAAGGAGGAGATCGATCCTCAGACCGGATTCGCCCAGCATACCATCATCAACTGGCGTTCGAAGCTGCGTGCAAACGAAACCCGTGAGCCAAGGCTCATCATTCTCGACGAGAGCGGCGAAGTCAGAAAAACGTATCCGGTGCCGATCAAATCCAACCTCTACGTGGAGGATGGGCAGAAAGTCGTACCGGGTGATATCATGGCCAAGGTTCCGAGAAATCTCGACCGTGTCGGCGGGGATATCACCGCCGGTCTGCCGAAGGTTACCGAGCTGTTCGAGGCCCGCATTCCATCCGATCCTGCGATCGTCAGCGAAATCGACGGTTTCGTGAGTTTCGGCTCACAGCGCAGGAGCAGCAAGGAAATCAAGGTCAAGAACGATTTCGGCGAAGAAAAGGTCTATTATGTCCAGGTCGGAAAGCACGTGCTTGCCAACGAGGGCGACGAAGTGAAGGCCGGCGACGCGATGACTGACGGAGCCATCTCTCCCCAGGACATCCTGCGTATCCAGGGCCCGAACGCCGTGCAGCAGTACCTGGTGAACGAGATCCAGAAAGTTTACCAGATCAATGCAGGTGTCGAGATCAACGACAAGCACCTCGAAGTCATCGTACGCCAGATGCTGCAGAAAGTACGCATAGAAGAGCCGGGAGATACCGAGCTTCTTCCGGGCGATCTCATCGATCGGAGCGCCTTCGTCGAAGCCAACGAGGGAATTGCCGAAAAGGTTAGGATCGCCGATCGTGGCGATGCTCCGGCAAGGATCCAGGAAAACCAGCTGCACAAGCTTCGCGATATCACGAAGCTCAACCGCGAGCTCCGCAAGAACAGCAAAAAGATGATCGCCTACGAACCTGCGCTTCAGGCTACATCGCACCCGGTCCTGCTGGGTATCACCAGCGCCGCGCTGCAGACTGAAAGCGTCATTTCGGCCGCCTCCTTCCAGGAGACGACCAAGGTCCTGACCGATGCTGCCGTTGCAGGCAAGGTCGATTTCCTTGCCGGACTGAAGGAAAACGTGATTGTCGGCAAACTGATCCCTGCCGGCACAGGCCTCAAGAAATACAAGGCGATCAAGCTTGTCGGCGACACAACGGACCTATCCCTGAACGGAGGGGAAACCGCTGCAGGAGTGCCGGTTACAGAAGAGAGCGAAGCTTCGGATTTCGAATAGGGGCAACTTCTCCCAGTTACCGTCGATCGTTATTGAAAGCGTCCTCATCGGGTTACCCCCGGTGAGGACGCTTTTTTTATGCCTTTTACAGCTTGTCGCCCCTTGACGGCAACAAAAAAGCTGCCTTTTCGGGCAGCTTCCTTGTACATGTGAGAGCCGTTCAGTCTATTTCTTTTCAAACCTGAAGGATTCGAGGAAGCCGGTATCAAACTGTCCGCCCTGGAAAACCGGTGAGTGCATCACCTGCTTGTGGAACGGGATTGTAGTTTTCACGCCCACGACAATAAACTCGTCGAGTGCGCGTGACATCCTCGCAATGGCTTCTTCTCTCGTATGGGCGGTTACGATCAGCTTCGCGATCATGGAATCGTAATTGGACGGTACGACGTAGCTTGCATAGGCATGCGAATCAACCCTCACTCCATGTCCTCCGGGAGTATGGAATACCTGCAGCTGGCCGGGGGAAGGGCGGAACATGTGTTCGGGGTCTTCGGCATTGATACGGCACTCGATCGAATGGCCCTTTGGAGTGAAAGTCCTCCCGGCAATCGATTCGCCTGCGGCAATGAGTATCTGTTCCTTGACGATATCCACATCATAACGTTCCTCTGTGACAGGGTGTTCGACCTGGATACGGGTGTTCATCTCCATGAAATAGAAATCGCCGTGCTTGTCCAGCAGAAATTCTATGGTGCCTGCTCCTTCGTAGTTGATAGCCCTGGCTGCAGATACGGCGGCATCACCCATTTTCTTTCTGAGAACGTCATCGACAACAGGTGATGGCGTTTCCTCGATGAGCTTCTGGTGTCGTCTCTGGACGGTGCAATCCCGTTCTCCGAGGTGTATCGTGTTTCCATGCTGATCCGAAAGGATCTGGAATTCGACGTGGCGCGGGTTTTCAACGAATTTCTCGATATAGACACCGCTGTTGCCGAATGCCTGTTCAGCTTCGCTGCGAGCGGCGACAAGGGCTTTTTCGAGCTCTTTTTCCTCGGTCACCAGACGCATGCCTTTTCCTCCGCCGCCTGCGGTCGGTTTGATGATGATGGGATAACCGGTTATCCTGGCGGTCTCGAGCGCTTCCCGAAAATCGGTCACCAGGCCCGGGCTTCCCGGTACAACTGGAACTCCGGCGGCAATCATGGTCGCTTTGGCCGTATTCTTGTCGCCCATCTGGTTGATCATTCTGGCGGTGGGGCCGATGAACTTGATATTCACCGAATCGCAGACTTCAGCAAAGTCGGCATTTTCTGCGAGAAAACCGTATCCGGGATGGATCGCGTCGGCATTGGTCACTTCCGCTGCAGCGATGATCCTCGGTATGTTCAGGTAACTTTCCCTCGAAAGGGCTGGTCCTATGCAGACAGCTTCGTCAGCATATTTGACATGCATGGACTCGGCATCGACAGTCGAATAGACGGCGACGGTGCCTATTCCCATTTCGCGGCAGGTCTGCATCACCCGAAGGGCGATTTCGCCGCGATTCGCTACAAGTATTTTTTTAAACAAGGTAATGATCCGATGAATGATTATGGTTTGATCCTGAAGAGCGGCTGGTCATATTCAACGGCCTGTCCGTTTTCAACGAGAATTTCCACGATCGTTCCGGAAATTTCGGCTTCGATTTCATTCATCAGCTTCATGGCCTCGATAATGCAGAGAACGTCCCCCTTCTTTACCGTGTCGTTTATCGAAACGAACGGTGGGCTGTCCGGAGAAGCGGCCTGGTAAAACGTTCCGACGATAGGAGAACAGACGTCAGCGAGACCGGTAGGCTGTTCGGCTTTTGCTGCCTGCTGCTGGGGCTGTGCTGAAAGCTGAGGAACTGTCTGAAGGAGAGGTGCTGTCTGAACGGGAACGGATGAGGCAGGTACTGCTGAAGAGGAAAAACGCCTGAGCGTGATTTTAAAATCGCCTTCTTCGATAATGGTTTCCTGAAGATCCGAGCCATTGACTATCTCAATGAGCTGTTTGATTTCGCTGAGATTCATGATAATTAATTACTTGAGGTTTAAACGCACTTTCCCGAACTGTCCCGAAATGGCAATCACTTTTTCACTCGTTCCATATACTCGCCGGAGCGGGTATCCACGCGGACAATGCTGCCTGTCTGGATGAACATGGGAACACTGATTTCCGCCCCGGTCTCCACGACGGCCGGCTTTGTTCCGCTTGTCGCCCTGTCGTCCTTCGAAGCAGGGCTGGTTTCCACTACCTCAACCTCGACGAAAGTCGGCAGTTCGACTGCAAGAATTGAACCGTCGTCGGAAAATACGATGGTCACGGTGATCCCGTCTTTCAGAAATCGTGCCCCGGAACCGATGGCAACTTCAGGGACGTGGATCTGGTCGAATGTATCATTGTCCATCATGACATAATCGGTTCCGTCCCGGTAGAGGTACTGGTACTGTTTTCTTTCGGTCACGATGAGGTCGACCGATTCGCTCGCGCTGAAACGGTATTCGACGTTCCTGCCTGTTTTCAGGTTTTTCATATTAGCCTGATAGAAGGCTCGCAGGTTACCCGGGGTACGGTGGACAAGACTTTCGATACTGTGGGGTTCCCCTTTGAACCGGATGATGGACCCTTTCGAGACATTACTTATTGAAATCATGATGCGAATATCATAAGGCGGTTGAAAATTTGCCCGAACAGAGAACGCTCTTCTGGTTCGGAAAAGGTTAAATATAATACAGTGCAGGACGAATACAAATAACCGGAAAATCAAACCTGATAATGCTAAATAGACATTGCATGTTATGAAAGTACTGTTTAAATTCACATAATTAGTAGCGTTGAGAAAAACTGGTTTTCCTTCAACCTTAATAACCACATCATATGTCAAAAGCTGAGTTAGTAGAGAAAATTGCCGAACAGGCAAAACTTACCAAAGCTGATGCTGAACGAGCCGTAAATGCCTTTATTTCCGCAGTTACAGGTTCACTGAAGAAAGGTGATGATATCACTCTTGTCGGTTTTGGTACCTTCACAACCGGCAAAAGGGCAGCAAGGCAGGGGAGGAACCCTCAAACCGGTAAAACCATAACCATCAAGGCTAAAACGGTCGTGAAGTTCAAGCCGGGAAAAGCGTTGCGGGATTCAGTCGGCTGATATCGTTTTTTTGTTTGTCTTGTTTTCATTAAAGTCCATCATGAGCGCAAGCCTGATGGACTTTTTTTATCACCTAACGTAAGGCGTTATGGCAACGAAAGTTGTACTTGATTTTGAGAAACCTTTGTTTGAGCTTGAAGCGAAACTTGACGAGATGCGCCAGGTTCTCAGGACAAGCAAGAGGGACCAGCTCCCTTCCGGACCCGAGCTGCTCGACCAGGAAATAGAAGCCCTGGAGGTCAAGGTGGATATGCTCCGCCGTTCGATCTACAAAAACCTGACGCGCTGGCAGAAGGTACAGCTTGCAAGGCATCCCGAAAGGCCATATACGCTCGATTACATCTTCATGATGACGAGGGATTTCGTCGAGCTTTCGGGCGACAGGCACTACAGCGACGACAAGGCCATCATCGGCGGATTTGCCCGGATCGAGGACAATACAGGATTTTCACAGCCGGTCATGATCATCGGTCACCAGAAAGGCCGTGACACGAAGTCGAACCTTCACAGGAATTTCGGTATGGCCCAGCCTGAAGGGTACCGCAAGGCACTGCGCCTCATGAAACTTGCCGAAAAATTTCGCAAACCGGTCATAACCCTTATCGATACGCCGGGAGCATTTCCCGGCATTGAAGCGGAGGAACGAGGCCAGGCCGAGGCCATCGCCCGGAACCTCTTCGAGATGGCGAAGCTTACGGTGCCGATCATCTGCGTGATTATCGGTGAAGGTGCAAGCGGAGGAGCGATAGGCATCGGGGTAGGCAACAGGGTGCTTATGGCGGAAAACGGCTGGTATTCGGTAATCTCTCCCGAAAGCTGCTCATCCATCCTCTGGAGGAGCTGGAATTTCAAGGAGCAGGCAGCTGAGGCGCTTCAGTTGACAGCAGACGACCTGCTTGCCCAGGGCATTATCGACAGGATCATTCCGGAGCCTCTCGGAGGCGCGCATAAAGATCCCGAAATGATGGCCGCATCCCTGAAAACGATCCTCATCGAGGAACTCAGGGTGTTGCTGTCGAAAAAACCTGAAGAGCTCGTCAGCGGAAGGATTGAAAAATTTTCGTCCATGGGGGTCTGGAAAGAAGAGGAGTAACCTGTTCGAGGAGAAATGAAAAAGCCGGCTTTTCGCCGGCTTTTCTTTTTTCAATGTATCATTTACTTGATGATGTAGGAGTTGTCCCCGACGAGCAGCTCTTCGAACGTACCGGCTCCTTTTGACTGTGCAGCCTGTATCTGTGAGGTCAGAGCGTCTTCGTAGGTGACCTTTTCATTGGCAAAGAGTATGCCGAGCGGGCATGGAAGCTTTTCATCCACTTCTGCATCGTCATCGACGAAACGGGCGAGTATCGATGCCTTGTGGATGTCGGCTTCGTCATGGATCCAGAGGTCGCTCGTCGACAGGCCTTTCTTTTCGATATCCACCACGATCGGTCTGAACCCGTCAAGCATGATTCCTTTCCTGCCATCCTTGCCGAAGACAAGCGGTTTGCCCTGTTCGAGGTAGATGGTCACTTCAGGCCGGTTCTCGCTGCTGGCGAAAGCCTCGAAAGCCGAATTGTTGAAAATCGGGCAGTTCTGGTAGATCTCGACAAGTGACAACCCCTTGTGCTTTGCCGCCCTTGTCAGTACCCCACGGAGGAATTTGCCGTCACGGTCGAACGCCCTGGCGAAGAACGAACCGCCGGAACCGATGGTCAGAGAAGCGGTGTTGAACGGGTGGTCGATGACTCCCGAAGGGGAGGTGACTGTTTTCAGGCCGAGTTTTGTTGTCGGGGAGTACTGTCCTTTCGTGAGGCCGTAGATTTCATTGTTGAAAAGCACGACATTCAGGTCGGGATTCCTTCTCAGGGTATGGATGAAGTGGTTGCCTCCGATTGAAAGCGCATCACCGTCACCGGTCGCAACCCAGACACAGAGCTCTGGACGAGCCGTCTTCAGCCCGGTCGCCATCGGCAGCGCCCTGCCGTGGATACCGTGTACACCATATGCCGATACATAGTAGGGCAGGCGCGAAGAACAGCCGATGCCCGAGATGAACACGAAGTTTTCCCTGGGTATGCCGAGATCGGGCAGGGTGTTTTTTATCTGCTGCAATACGGCATGGTCGCCGCATCCGGGACACCATTTCGGTTCCTGATCCGAGGCGAAATCCTTTGAGGTAAGGGTGGCGCCCGAAGTGGCAAGTATTTCTGTATCGCTCATTATGCAAGCTCCTTTATCACGTCGATGATTTTATCGAGAATTTCCATTTCGTTGAACGGTAAGCCCTTGACCTTGCTGAACCCGACAGGTTCGATGAGGAATTTGTCGCGGATGATATGGATCAACTGACCGTTGTTGTTTTCGGGGATCAGGACTTTTTTGTAGTTGCCGAGAATCTGTCCGAGGTTTTTCGGGAACGGGTTCAGATAGCGAAGATGCGCATGTGCCACGCTGGTATGTCCTTCTTCGTGAGCATTCTCGATAGCTGTTTTTATTGCACCGTAGGAAGAGCCCCAGCCAAGGACGAGCAGGTCTCCGGACTCCGGTCCGTTATCGATTGTCTGGAGCGGGATCGTTTCCGCAATCATCTCGATTTTTTCCGCACGCAGCCTGGTCATCAGTTCATGGTTGTCCGGGTCATGGGAAACATTACCGGTTTCATGCTGTTTTTCCAGCCCTCCGAGACGGTGTTCCAACCCTGGAGTTCCGGGGATAGCCCATGAGCGTACATGCTGTTCGTCGCGCTTGTAGGGAAGGTAAGGCGGATCGTCGGGTTTGCGTGCCGGCTGGATTTTCGGGTTGATATCTGCGAGGCTTTCTTCCGTGATGACTTTCCATGGTTCGGAGCTCAGCGCAAGGTAACCGTCAGAGAGGCAGATGACCGGGGTCATATGCTCGAGAGCGAGCCTCGCAGCTTCATAGGTCGTATAGAAACAGTCGACGGGAGAGCTGGCTGCAATGACAGGAAGCGGTGCATCGCCATGGCGGCCGTAGAGGGCTATGAACAGATCCGACTGCTCCGGTTTCGTTGGAAGGCCGGTCGACGGACCTCCTCGCTGGACATTGATGATGACGAGCGGAATTTCCATGATGACCGCCAGACCGAGCGCCTCTGTTTTCAGGGCCAATCCGGGGCCGGAGGTGTTTGTTGCCGCGAGCGCACCACCGAAGGCAGCGCCGATGCTGCTGACGATGCCGGCGATCTCGTCCTCGGCCTGGAAGGTCTTGACTCCCCACTTTTTCATCCTGGCGAGGGTCTGAAGGATCTCGGTTGCCGGAGTGATCGGATATGATCCGAGGAAGAGCTCGAGGCCCGCTTTTTTTGCTGCGGCGGTCAGTGCGATGGCGCAGGCTTCGTTACCGGTTACCCTGCGGTAGAGTCCGTGCTGTTTTTGCGGTGCGATATCGAAGCGGCCGATGTTCGCGAAAATTTCCGTTTCATCGCCAAAGTAATAACCGGCCTTGACGGTGCGGATGTTTGCCTGGGCAATGGCAGGGTTCTTGCTGAACTTTTCCTCCAGCATTTCAACAGTGCCTTCGAAAGGAAGGTTATAGAGCCAGTAGAGCAGGCCGAGCACGAACATGTTCTTGCAGCGGTCGATTTCCTTCATGCTCAGACCGCTGTCCTTGAGCGCTTCGCGGGTAAGCTGCAGCACAGGTACAGGGAAGACGATATAGTTGCTCAGACTGCCGTCTTCGAGCGGGTTTGCGCCTTCCGGGTATCCGGCGAGTTTAAGGTTTTTTTCATCGAACCCTTCGGTGCTCGCAATGATGATGCCGCCACGGTGCAGGTCCTTGAGATTGGCTTTAAGGGCTGCGGAGTTCATGGCGATCATGACGTCGAACCTCGCCCCCGGGGTATAGACAGGTTTGCTGCCGAACTGGAGCTGGAAACCTGAAACGCCTGAAATGGTTCCGGCCGGGGCCCTGATTTCCGAAGGGAAATTGGGGAAGGTGTTCAGTTCGGAGCCTCGGACAGCTACGGTATTGGCGAACTGGGTACCGGTCAGCTGCATGCCGTCCCCGGAGTCGCCCGCAAAAAGGACGGATACGCTGGTTTTCGGTATCATATGGCCCTTTGTGCTTGTTTCTTGTATATCGGTCATTGTCCCTTGTTTAATTACTTGGCAAAATGATGAACAGGCAATAGAAAATCCGTATCAATACAGCTCCGTTTACCGGAGAGCATTGATTTTCTGTCTGGTGAAAAAGTATGCTGGTGGGTAGTAAGAAGACGTCAATAAAACAAAACAGCACGGTCTTCCGCAATTTCTTCAGTATAAAAGATTCGCCGTATTAAAGCAAGCAGAAGGCAACTATTTCAGGAATTTTTTTCGATGATGATGTTGTTTGCCTTCAGGTATTCCTGCCATACCTGTTCTTCCCTGATCGGACAATCCGGAGAAAGGTCACAGAAATCGCAGCGAAGGATGCCGTATATCTGTTCCATCCAGCATCCGCTTTCACTTTTCCGGACTTCGTTGACATGGTTCGGGTTTTCCCTCATGATCTTTTCGGAGATCTCCATGAGAGCCAGAACACCCTTCCGTCTCTGTTCGTCTTCAACTCCCCAGCTCATAACATTTCTCCTGTTTTATTGGAAAGGGAAAAACCGGATTTCCGATCGATAGAGCATCGATATCGCAAAGCATACCATTTCAAATATAATTTTTTTGAAAAGAAAAATACCGTTCCTTTGTTTTTTACCTGTGCCCCCGCTGATCCGCTCGGGAGCCTTTGGGCGGCGTTAAAATTATATTGGCAACAAGGAACGAAAAACAGTAAATTAAACGACATCCGCCGCCCGCCATGCATGGGAATGTCTCGCGGCAAGCATTGCAACATGACTGGAAGCTCTATGAAATCACGAGAAATCAGGCAGTCTTTTTTTGATTTTTTCGCAGAGAAAGGACATACCATTGTTCGTTCAGCCCCTGTGATTCCCTCCGATGACCCTACACTTCTCTTCACCAATGCGGGAATGAACCAGTTCAAGGATGTCTTCCTCGGGAAGGGTACGAGGCCTTACAGCCGAGCTGCCGATACACAGAAATGCATCCGGGCCTCAGGCAAGCATAACGATCTGGAAGATGTCGGCAGGGACACTTACCACCATACGTTTTTCGAGATGCTCGGCAACTGGTCTTTCGGGGATTACTACAAGGAAGAGGCCATTTCCTGGGCCTGGGAGCTGCTTACCGATGTCTGGAAACTGCCGAAAGAGCGCCTTTATGCAACGGTTTTTCAGGACGACGACGAAAGCTTCATGATATGGCGGAAGCACACCGATATCGATCCTTCGCATATCCTGCGTTTTGGAGAAAAGGACAATTTCTGGGAGATGGGAGAGACGGGCCCTTGCGGTCCCTGCTCTGAAATTCATATCGACCTGACTCCGGACCGTTCCGGAGAAAAGCTCGTCAATGTCGGTGACCACCGGGTGATGGAGCTCTGGAACCTCGTATTCATCCAGTACAACCGGCAGAGTGACGGCCGCCTGGAGCCGCTGCCGCAGAAACATGTCGATACCGGCATGGGGTTCGAGAGGATCACCGCCGTCCTCCAGGGAAAGGGTTCAAATTACGATACCGATGTTTTCAGGGCATTGTTCGACCGTATAACCGAAATAACCGGCGTATCCTACGGGGCCAGCCTCGATGGGCAGAGCGACATCGCCATGAGGGTGATCGCTGACCATACCCGGACCCTCACGTTCGCTCTTTCCGACGGAGCAATGCCATCGAATGAAGGGCGCGGCTATGTGCTGCGCAGGATCCTGAGACGGGCACTTCGCTATTCGAAAAACCTCGGTTACCATGAACCGGTCATCAGCCAGCTTGTTGCGACGCTTGCCGAATCCATGGGCGATGTCTTCCCTGAACTGCGCAAACAGCAGGAGACCGTCAGCAGAATCATAAGGTCCGAAGAGGAGAGCTTCATTGTCACCCTTGACAGGGGAATAGAGATTTTCAACGAAGTGACCGGTAAAGTCCGCGCTTCCGGCAAGTCGATAATCAGCGGAAAAGACGCATTCAAACTCTACGACACCTACGGTTTTCCGTTCGATCTTACCCGCCTTATGGCTGCTGACGTCGGACTCCAGGTTGACGGAGAAGGTTTTGAGCACGCCATGCAGGAGCAGAAACTCCGCGCCAGAACCGATCGCCGCGAAAAACAGCAGGTGCATGACGATGCCGCCGAATGGCACTGGTTCGGGGAGCACCGACAGACGGTATTCGAGGGTTATGAGCGGCTTGAAATGCCTGTTATGATTGCAGGGGTGATGCATGCCCGGGGTAATATGCTGCTTGCGCTTGAACGTACCCCGTTCTATGCGGAGAGCGGCGGGCAGGTCGGTGACAGGGGATGGCTCGAAACGGCCGCATACCGCCTTCACGTAACCGATACCATCAAAGACGGCGACACGTTCGTGCATGTTGTCACCGAAGCGTTCGACAAGATTCTCGATACAGCCGTGAATCCAGCCGATATTTCCATAGATGAACGTCAGCTTGCAGCCGAAGCATCCGTCGATCGCCACCTTCGCCAGGAAATCGAGAGGAACCATACGGCGACCCACCTTCTGCACGGTGCGCTTCGCAGGGTACTCGGGCAGCATGTACAGCAGAAGGGCTCGTATGTCAACGCAGAGCGGCTGCGGTTTGATTTCAGTCATTTTTCCAGACTTTCGGATTCCGAAATCGAGGAGGTGGAATCCCTCGTGAACGAGCAGATCAGGAAAGCCGAAGCGGTCAGCAAACATGCGGATGTTCCTTACGATGAAGCGTTGGCCAAAGGGGCTCTTGCCTTTTTCGGCGACAAGTATGCGGACAGGGTCAGGGTGGTCGAAGTGCCGGGTATCTCCGTAGAACTTTGCGGAGGGACTCACGTTGACAACATCGGTCGAATCGGCCTGTTCAAGATTGTCAGCGAGTCTTCGGTGGCATCGGGTGTCAGGCGTATCGAAGCGCTCACCGGCAAGGCTGCCGAGAAGCTGCTGTGGAAGGAGCACCGTGAACTCCAGGAGGTGAGGAATCTTCTGAAAGCGAAAGGCGACGAGCCCGTCGTCGAAAAGCTGACAGCTCTCGTGGAGTCGAAAAAAGTCCAGGAAAAGCAGCTGCAGGAGTATCGTATGCAGAGGCTGCTCCATCATTCGGAAAACGTTCTTGACGAGGCCACGGAGGAAAAAGGTGTCAGTGTGCTGACTCACCACATCGATGGTGTGACGGCTGATGAACTGCGTCTGATCGGGCAGGCACTGCTGGAAAAACTGAAGCACAGAAGTAAGCCCGGCACCGGTTTGCTGAGCACTGTCGAAGCAGGAAAAGTTTCCCTGGTCAGTTATGCCAATAACGAACCATCGTTTTCCTGTCATTTCGATTCGGGGGCGCTCATTCGCGAGGCCGCAAAATATGTTCAGGGCGGCGGCGGCGGCAAACCCGAGCTTGCAACGGCAGGGGGCAAGGATCCCTCGGGAGAGCGGAAAGCGTTTGATGCATTCAGGGAGAACGTGAAGAAGCTGCTTGATGCCTGATTCCCGGCATGGAAGCACCCTTGGGCCATGATGCCACGAGCGGAGCTTTTTCACGGACGAAAAGAAAAACATGGGTTCAGCAGCCGGGGCAACTGACCGGCTGTTGTTTCGTTATTCCATTATCAGTACAGATCTGTTGTTTGTTTATGCTTGTTTTCGACTGTTTTTTCGGCCGTTGTGAAAAGCCTTCCTGCAATGGCTGTTTTTTCCGCTTCGTCCGGTCCCTGCGCCTCGCGCTCAAATCGCGTTCGATGCACCTCGATGAAGAGGCAGCTTTCACTGCAGCTCCTTCATGCGAGAAACCCGAACCTTCAACGGGTACATCTGCCGGAAGCCCTGCTCCCCGGAAACAGGAGACGAAGAAGAGGCGGAAGCGTCTTCTCGCCCCAAGGGAAGAGATCCCCTGGTATCCGACCATCAAGCCCGATCTCTGCAACGGCTGCGGCGACTGCAAGGTCCTCTGCAAACCGGGTGTTTTTGAACTCGGTGAGCCCGATCCGACGGGAATCCACCGGCCGAAGCTCGTCGTCTGCCATCCCTGGAACTGCCTTGTGCTCTGCGACCGGTGCGTACCCATCTGTACCTCCGGCGCCATCGTACTGCCGAAGAAAGAGGATTTCGAGAAATATGTGGAGTACCTTGATTGAGGGCTGAAGAATAAATAAACGGAGTTAATCTTGAGCGGTTCAGTATCACAGTCAGGAAAAAAGAAGCGTCTGCTTGCACCGCGTGAACAGATAGCCTGGTATCCCGTGATCGATTCGGAATTGTGTAACGGATGCGAAGCATGTGCCGATTTCTGCAGGCCCGGAGTCTTCGGGCCCGGTCAGGCCGATCTTGCTTCCGAGGTCGTCCGGAAACCGAAAATGACCGTAGCCCACCCGTACAACTGCATTGTGCTCTGCACCCGGTGCGAACCGGTCTGCCCGTCCGGCGCCATCACGCTTCCGCACAGGAAGGCGTTCGAACATTTCGTCGGGTACGTCGATTGAGAGGTCCCTCAATGACAGCCTCACTCCATTTTCTCTTCTTCTGAAGAAAACCGGAACATAACCTGCAACAATTCTGCTACAGGCTTTCTCTTGCGGGAATTGCCATAAGGAAGTATCGTTCCTTTCAGGAAATTTCATAAAAGCCTTGTATTATTAAATAATTAATATATAATTTGGGTATAATTATTAAAATTACCGGTTTTACCCCACCATAACCAGCATCCATGCTTCGATTTATCGAAAACGATCTTCTGCTCTGGAAGGAAGGGACACGCCGTAAGCCTCTCATCCTGCGGGGTGCGCGTCAGGTTGGTAAAACCTGGTCGCTCAAAGAGTTCGGCAACAAACGATTTGATTCACTTGCTCTGGTGGATTTTGAGCGGAATCAGACCGTATGCAGGATTTTCGACGGCGACCTCAAGGCCAGGCGCATCATCTCGGATCTTGAAGTCATCCTGCAGCAAAAGATCACGCCAGGCAAAACACTGCTCTTTTTTGACGAAATTCAGGCATGCCCCCGAGCCATCACCGCCCTGCGCTATTTTTATGAAGAAATGCCGGAGCTGCATGTTGTTGCCGCCGGGTCGCTCCTTGCATTTGCTCTTGATGAAAGCTCCTTTCCAGTTGGCAGGGTCCAGTTTCTCAATCTTTATCCGCTCACTTTTGCCGAATATCTCGAGGCAATCGGTAACGTTCCTGCGGTGGCGGCTGTTCTGGGCAATCCGGCTGAACTGTCGCCTGCTGTGCATGACCTGCTGCGCGAAGAACTTAAACGCTATTTCTTCATCGGGGGAATGCCTGCCGCTGTCAATGCATACCTTGAGAAAAACTCGTTGCGCGATGCCTTTGAAGTACAAAAAGAAATTGCGGAGTCCTACAGGATGGATTTTGCCAGATATACACCAAGGGTTGACCGCTTCTGTCTCGACGCTGTCTTTACCTCCCTGTCACAGCATATCGGAAAACAGATCAAATATGCACGCCTTGGCGAGGGATACAGCAACCCGACGCTGAAAAAGGCATTTGATGCGTTATGCCTGGCCCAGGTAGCCAGAAGAATCCCGTCGGTTGATCCCTCGGGTCTTCCCCTGGGAGCAACTGCCTCAGCCAGGTTATTCAAAGCGCTCATGCTCGATATCGGACTGATGCGCCATCTGTCAGGTATGCCGGATGATATCGAGTATGCAAAAAGCGACCTTCTCTCCATCTACCGGGGAGCCATGGCCGAGCAGTTTGTGGGGCAGGAGATGATGGTATCCCAACAGGGCAACCTTTATTACTGGGACAGACAGGCAAAAAGCAGTTCTGCCGAAGTTGATTATCTGGCGGTTCTGAACGGCAGGATCCATCCTGTAGAGGTGAAAAGCGGCGCTGCCGGCAGTTTGAGGAGCCTTCATCTCTTTCTTGCCTCGTATCCGGAGTGTGGCAACGCATTGGTCTTTTCAGACCGCCCATATGCGGATCTTCCCAGGCAAAAAATCACGTTTCTGCCGCTTTACAGTGCTTTTGCCGCCACAAAATGCGAGCAGCACGAGAACCGCTCACCGTTCCCTGACGATTGAGAATGGCGCGAAACGCTGTGCTGCATGCAAGGTTTTTATGCAGGACCGCTCCTGGATTGCTGCGTTGTCCCGGCTTTTCCTTTGATATGGAGAGAGGTCGGCAGGCATCCCTAAACGCTCAGTTCATCCCTGTCCCTGAAGCCCATCAGGTAGAGGATGGCGTCGAGGCCGAGCGTCGAGATCGCCTGCTTCGCCTTTTCGCGTACGATCGGTTTCGCCCTGAAGGCGATACCGAGTCCCGCCTTGCCGAGCATCGGAAGGTCGTTGGCCCCGTCGCCGACGGCAATGGTCTGTTCCAGGCGGATATTTTCCTTTTTCGCGATCAGTTCGAGCAGTTCCGCCTTGCGTTTCCCATCGACGATCTGACCGACCACGCGTCCGGTCAGTCTGCCCTCCTCGATTTCGAGGGTATTGGCATAGACATAGTCGATATTGAGCTTTTTCTGCAGGTAGTGGCCGAAATAGGTGAAGCCGCCCGAGAGGATGGCCGTTTTGAAGCCGAGGTTGTGCAGGTTGTGGAAAAGCGTTTCCGCTCCTTCGGTCAGCTGCAGCCTCCGGGCTATCGTTTCAAGCACATGCTCGTCCAGATCCTTCAGCTTCGAAACCCGTTCCTGCAGGCTTGCCGTGAAATCGAGTTCTCCCCGCATCGCCCGTTCGGTGATGGCGGCAACTTCTTCGCCGACGCCCGCTTCAAGTGCAAGTTCGTCGATCACCTCCGAGGTGATGATGGTCGAGTCCATGTCGAACACCACGAGCCTGCGGTTCCGCCGGAAGATGCTGTCCTCCTGGAAGCCGATGTCGATGCCGAGGGTGTCGGTGATGGCGAGCATCTCTTCGCGGAAGAGGTTTTCGTTTTCAAGCATACCCCTGATGGAGAATTCCACGCATGCCTTCCGGTGCGTGCCGCCGCCATTTTCCAGCGGAATCCGGCCCGACAGGCGGTTGATGGAATCGATGTTGAGGTTGTGCGACGCGATGAGCGACGAGACCCGTTCCAGCTGTTCCGCGGTAATCCTCCTCGACAGGAGCGAGAGCAGGTGGCGCGGTTTTCCCTGTTCCCCCACCCAGTCTTCATATTCAGTATCCTCAACAGGGGTGAAACTGATCTGGATGCCGAGCGTATGAGCGCAGAAAAGCAGGTCCTTCAGCACCGGAGAGGATGCGGACTCCGCCGGTACCTCGACCAGCATGCCGAGCGAAAGGTGGTTGTGGATCACCGCCTGGCCGATATCGAGCACCGGTATATTATAACCTGAAAGTATCGACGTGATTTTCGACGTCAGGCCCGGTTTGTCCGGGCCGGTGATGTTGATGAGCAAGAGTTCGCGCATGTACGGGAGATATCTATTGTTACCGTTTAAGGTTGATGTTCAAGATAATGCTGTTTGGGTAACCTTCAAAAACGGGGGGCTACGACAACAGAAGAACAGTAATAAGGATTATAACTGCGGTAGCGACAGATCGAACGTGGGTATGATATTG
The DNA here is from genome assembly GCA_013335405.1 of Chlorobiaceae bacterium. Taxonomy (GTDB): domain Bacteria; phylum Bacteroidota; class Chlorobiia; order Chlorobiales; family Chlorobiaceae; genus Chlorobium. Next base: position 105 of record JAAXVR010000005.1, on the reverse strand, counting down.
TTCCTGTCATCCTGAACGAAGCATAGCGTAGTGAAGGATCCATCTTCCTGTTCAGAAAAGGGTTATAGATTCTTCGTCCGACTGCATCGGCCTCAGAATGACAAT
>JAAXVR010000056.1 GCA_013335405.1 Chlorobiaceae bacterium | reverse complement strand
ATCATGAAAAAAATAGGCGTCATTCTTTCGGGATGCGGGTACATCGACGGAGCCGAAATCCAGGAAGCCGTGCTGACCCTGCTGGCAATCGACCGGGCCGGCGCGGAAGCTGTCTGCTTCGCCCCCGACATCCCCCAGTACCACGTCGTCAACCACCTGACCGGCCAGCCGGTCCCGGGCGAATCCCGGAACGTGCTTGTGGAATCGGCGAGAATCGCGAGGGGTGCGGTAACCGACCTGAAAAAAATCGACATCGCCGATCTCGATGCGCTGATCATTCCCGGCGGGTTCGGCGCAGCCAAAAACCTCTGCGACTATGCGTTCAAAGGCGCTGCACTCGAAGTCAACCCGGATGTCGCCGATGCGGTGAACTCGTTTTTCAACGCCGGAAAACCGGTTGGATTCATGTGTATTTCGCCGGTCATTGCAGCAAAGGTTCTCGGCAGGGAACAGATCGAACTGACCATCGGCGACGACCCGGCGACAGCCGGCGATATCGAGGCTCTGGGCGCAAGGCATGTCATCTGTCCCGTAGGGAACACCGTTGTTTCGGAAGGGAAAAAAGTGGTCAGCACTCCGGCCTATATGCTCGGCCCGGGGGTGGCGGATGTCTGGAAAGGGATCGAAAAACTGGTCGGTGAAGTCCTCGGGCTACTCTGACCTGCGGGTATTGTCGAAAGGTACGCCGGCGTCCTTCGGGGCAGCTGTCTTTCCTGCAAAACCGGCAAGCACGACTAGCGTGATGACATAAGGGAGCGACTGCACCAGCTGGGAAGGAATCAGCCCGGTCTGGAACCAGATTTCCATCGATTCCCCGGCAGCGAACATCAGACTCGCAAGCGCTGCGCCGACCGGAGTCCATTTGCCGATAATCATGGCGGCAAGCGCCATGAACCCTCTTCCCGCTGACATGTTGTCGGTAAAGGAGTGCTGCTGGAAAACAAGGAAAGCCCCGCCGAGGGCAGCGAGCGCCCCGGATACCAGCACCCCCGAATACCGCATCGCCACGACGCTGATACCGGCGCTGTCGGCAGTCTCCGCACTCTCGCCGGTCGCCCGGAGCCTCAATCCGTACGGAGTCTTGTAGAGCAGCAGATGCCCCGCCACAACGGAAAAAACGGCACAGAGAAACAACGGATCGAGAAAAAGCGAAGGGGTATCGATACCTGCGATCCTGCCTGAAATATTCGCACTTCCGAAAAAGAGGCTCAGCCCCAGGCGGGTAGCACCCATGACGAGGATATTGGTGGCGATGCCTGCGACGATCTGATCAGCCTTGAGGGTAACCGTCATGAAGGCGAAGAAGAGCGAGACGCCAAGTCCGCACAGAAGCGCTGCCGCAATCCCCCCGATGGCTGATCCGGTCCACGTTTGCCCCACCGCCGCAGCGAACGCTCCGGAAAGCATCAGTCCCTCGAGTGCGAGGTTCACCACCCCACCCCTTTCGGAAAACGTCGCACCGACCGAAGTGAGAACATAGGGTACGGCAATGCGCAGGATCTGGAACAAAATCACGGAAAACTCGATGCTCATTGCTGATCGTTTATGAAATATGCAAAGTAGTTTGTCCTACCGATTTTTTTCTTAATTTTCAATTCATGTTAAATAGTAGTAAAGTAGTCAACTTCACCCGTTTTTTAGCCAAACGTCGAAGTTTTTTAACTGGTCGAAAAACATAATTATTCCTGAAAATCATGCCAATATCAGAAATTACCAAGGAAAAGAGTGCCGGTAAACAGTACGTTTACAACTTTTCGGGCGGCAAAGCTGAAGGTGATGCGTCAATGAAAAACCTTCTCGGTGGAAAAGGCGCCAACCTTGCGGAAATGGCAAACATCGGTCTGCCTGTGCCTCCCGGTTTCACCATTTCGACGGAAGTCTGCACCTACTATTATGACAACCAGAAATCTTATCCCTCCGGTCTTTTCGAAACTGATATCCCCGAAGCGCTCAGGAAAATCGAAGACACTCTCGGAAAAAAATTCGGAGATCCCGAAAACCCGCTGCTCGTTTCCGTGCGTTCCGGCGCAAGGGCCTCCATGCCCGGTATGATGGACACCATCCTCAACCTCGGCCTCAACGAGAAAACAGTGGACGGACTTGCCAGGAAATCGGGAAACCCCCGTTTCGCCTGGGACTGCTACCGTCGTTTCGTCCAGATGTACGGTGACGTCGTGCTTGATCTGAAGCCGGCGAACAAAAAAGAGATCGACCCGTTCGAAAAGATCCTCGAAGCAAAAAAACACAAGCTCGGCATCAAGCTCGACACCGATTTCGAAGTCGAAGACCTTCAGGAAATCGTCGCCGAATACAAGGCCGCAATCCTTGAAAAAACCGGACGGACATTCCCGGAAGATCCCCACGAACAGCTCAGGGGCGCCATCGGTTCCGTTTTCAACAGCTGGAACAACGAACGCGCCATCGTGTACCGCAAGCTCAACCACATCCCCGGCTACTGGGGCACCGCCTGCAACGTTCAGGCCATGGTGTTCGGCAACATGGGCGGCGACTGTGGGACAGGTGTGGCATTCACCCGCGATGCCGCTACAGGCGACAACATTTTCTACGGCGAGTTCCTCATGAATGCGCAGGGTGAAGACGTGGTGGCCGGAACGAGGACACCGCTGAAAATCGAGCAGCTGAAAAACGAAAATCCGGATATCTACCAGCAGCTCGAAGATATCCGCTCCATCCTCGAACGCCACTACCGCGACATGATGGACATCGAGTTCACCATCGAGAACAACAAGCTCTTCATGCTGCAGTGCCGCGTTGGCAAACGGACCGGCCTTGCCGCCGTCAAGATCGCGGTGGACATGTTCAACGAAAAACTTATCGACGAAAAAGAAGCCCTCATGCGCATCGAACCGGAGCAGCTCAACCAGCTCCTCAGGCCGGTGTTCAACATGAATGAAAAACAGGCGGCCATCGACTCGGGAAGACTGCTTGCGACAGGCCTCAACGCAGGTCCCGGCGCAGCGACCGGAAGGATCTACTTCAACGCCGTCGATGCTTTCGAAGCAGGCAAGCGCGGTGAAGCGGTCATCCTCGTCAGGATCGAAACCTCGCCGGAAGACATCAAGGGCATGGACGCATCCGAAGGCATCCTTACCGAACGCGGCGGCATGACCTCTCATGCGGCGCTCGTCGCCCGTCAGATGGGCAAGGTTTGCGTCGCCGGCTGCGGCGCGCTCCAGATCGACTACCAGAGGGGCGAACTCAGGGTAGAGGGCAAGGACATCGTACTCCGTGAAGGCGATTACATCTCCATCGACGGCAGTACCGGCGAGGTTATCGCCGGAAAGGTCGACACGAAAAACTCCGAGATTATCGAGGTGCTTGTCGACAAGACCCTCAATCCGGAAGAAGCCCAGACCTGGCCGATATACAAGCAGCTCATGGAATGGGCTGACAAATACCGCAAGCTCAACATCCGTACCAATGCCGACCAGCCCGACCAGGCCGAGATCGCCGTCACCTTCGGAGCGGAAGGAATCGGCCTCTGCCGTACCGAACACATGTTCTTCGGCGGCGAGCGTATCGATGCCATGCGTGAAATGATTCTCGCCTACGACCTCGAAGGCCGCAAAAAAGCCCTCCAGAAACTGCTGCCCTACCAGCGTGAAGACTTCTACGGACTCTTCAAGGCCATGGGTTCACGCCCGGTCACCATCAGGCTTCTCGATCCGCCGCTTCACGAGTTCCTGCCCCATACCGACAACGAGATGAGGAACCTCGCCGTCAAGATCGGCAGGTCTTTCGAAGAGGTGAAGGCCCGTATCGGCGATCTTCATGAATTCAATCCGATGCTCGGCCTCCGTGGCTGCCGCCTCGGCATCCTCCATCCCGAAATCACGGTCATGCAGGTCCGCGCTATCATCGAAGCTGCCTGCCGGATCAAGAAAGAAGGACTTGAAGTCGTTCCGGAAATCATGGTTCCGCTTGTCTGCACGGTCAAGGAGCTTGAACTCACCAGCGAGATCATCCACAAAACCGCCCGCAGCGTCATCGCCGAACAGGGTACAGGCGTGAAATATCTCGTCGGCACCATGATCGAGGTCCCCCGTGCAGCGGTTACTTCCGACCAGATTGCCACCGTGGCCGACTTCTTCAGCTACGGCACCAACGACCTCACCCAGATGGGTCTCGGCATGAGCCGCGACGACTCCGGCCAGTTCCTGCCCGCTTACCAGCAGCACGAGATTTTCGCCCGCAACCCCTTCGAGTCGATCGACATCGACGGCGTCGGCAGGCTGATGAGCATTTCCGCAAAAGAAGGACGCGGCGTGAAACCGGACCTCAAGCTCGGCATCTGCGGCGAGCACGGCGGCGACCCGGCAACGGTCGAGTTCTGCCACAAGATCGGACTGAACTACGTCTCATGCAGCCCCTACAGGGTACCGATCGCACGCCTTGCGGCTGCGAGAGCGGCGCTCCGGGGCTGATCTGATCACCTGAACATAAAAAAGGCGGCTTTTCAAGCCGCCTTTTTTATTGCAGCAATTCCCCTCTCCCCAAAAAAGCTCCGCAGGAGCTATTTATGGGATTTGGGGTTTGGGGAAATCAGGACTCAGGACTGAGTGCTGAGGACTGAGGGAAGAGTGGGAAGTGGAATGTGGGGTGTATGAAGCTCCGGAGGAGCGACATATCGGTAGCGCGGGGTGCAACCCCGGGTAGAGGATGAATTTTTATTCGGGTTTAAGCCCTGTAAGGGCGACATATCGGTAGCGCGGGGTGAAACCCCGGGTCATGCGCTCCCCCAATTGATTCGGGTTTCCCCGTGAAGATTTTTATTGGGTTTGGGATCTGGGAACTGGAAAGTGGGATGTGGGAATTCAGGACTGAGTGCTGAGTGCTGAGGACCGGGGACTGAGTCCCCTTAAAAAAGCTCCGATTTTGTCATTCTGAGCAAAGCGAAGAATCCATAACTTATTGTTTTTCAAAATAATGGATTCTTCATTCCGCTACGCTTCACTGCGGAATAACAGCCCGGTATCAGATAAATTACGGGTTTCATTTCCCACACCTCACTCTCCACTCATTGCTCATCACTCAGTCCTCACTCCCCTGCCCCTTCGTTGTGAGCGTTCCGTTCTTCCCGCCAGGGGGTT
>JAAXVR010000004.1 GCA_013335405.1 Chlorobiaceae bacterium | reverse complement strand
ACTCAGCACTCAGCCCTGAAATCCCCAGCCCTCGACCTCTTCAAATCCCGTAGGGATGCCATATCGGTAGCGCGGGGTGAAACCCCGGGTCATGGCCCCCCCCATGTGAATCGGGTTTCCGGGACGGCTGTTTCAGGGGTTTGGGGTCTGGAACGTGGAAAGTGGGAATTCCCAGTCCTCAGTCCCCAGCACTCAGTCCCCAGATCCCCCAAAAAAAAAGCTGCCTCAGTATCGAACTGAGGCAGCTTTTTTGTGTTTCATGCCGGTACTCTTACCAGCCATACTCCAGGTAAACACGGAAGGTGTTGATGAGGAGGAAGGCAAGCACGAGAAGGCCGAAGATAGTGAATGCAGGGCTCTTTTCTTCCTTGGACGCCTTGCTGTCGATGAACGGTACAAGCATCCAGACGACACCGCCGACAGTCAGCGAGATGATTGCGAGCAGTTCGCCGCCTTCGAATGCAAGATCCTTCAGCACCTGGAACTGCGCCCAGAAATACCATTCAGGCTTGATGCCGACAGGAGCCGAGATGAGAGGATCTGCCTTTACGCCAATTTCCCAGGGAAAAGCCCAGGCAAGGTAGACGAGAAGAGCAAAACCGATCATCCAGCCGATACCGTCCTTTGCGAGGAAGGTCGGGAAAAACTTTTCGTATCCCTTGATCATGCCGGTATCCTTGTATCCGATAGGCGACGAGGTGCCGAGAACCTGGACAAGCATGAGGTGTGCGGAAAGCACCAGCATGAGCAGGCCCGGAAGCAGAACGACATGCAGGGAGAACATGCGGGTCAGGGTTTCACCGCTGACTTCCTCTCCACCGCGAAGGATATCGATCATGAATGCACCGCCCGGAGCGACCTTGGGAACTTCGGTCCCGACCTGGGTAGCGAAGAATGCCAGTTCGTTCCAAGGCAGGAGATAGCCGGTAAAGCCGAAACCGAGGCAGAGCACGAGAAGAATGAAGCCGCTGACCCACATGAGCTCACGGGGCTTGCGGTAGGACTTCATGAAGAAGGTGCTGAACATGTGAATGAATGCCATGAGGACCATAAGGTTGGCCGACCATGCATGGATCTGGCGGATGAGCCAGCCATAGGGCACCTGCTGCTGGATGAAGACGAACGATGCGAAAGCTTCCGCTTCGGTGGGTTTGTAGTACTGGAGAAGCAGAAGGCCGGTAACGATCTGTACGATGAAGAAGAAGAGAGCGAGACCGCCGAAATAGTACCAGAACGACAGGCGATGCTTGGGAACTTCCTTTTTCTTCAGGTAATCGATAACGGGAACGAGCACGTAAAAGCGCTCCTGGAACCATGCGGCAAGATCGCTGACGCGCGAATCCTTGTAGGGGTTCGGCTCCGGTCGGTCTACCGGTGGTTTAAAGACGCCGCTCGAGGATGCAGCCGGCTTGGATGGGGCCGGCTTTGCGGCACCTGGTGCAGCGGGTTTCGGCTTGGCGGGGACAGCTCCCGCCGCAGCAGTTTTATTGTTTTCAGCCATGTTTCCTGACTCCGTTGTTTTTCAAGAATTAAAAGTTAAGCTTTCGATACGATGAGGTCTTCCCCTTCAACCCTTACTTTGTATGCTATCAAGGGTTTCGGCTGCGGGCCGGAAATAATTTCTCCGGTCTGCTTGTATTTTGCGCCGTGGCAGGGGCAGAAAATCAGGTTCTGTGCGCTTTCCCAGCGAACCAGACAGCCGAGGTGGGTACAGACTGCGCTGCATGCGGTGAGTTTGCCGTTGTCGTTGACGACAAGCACCTTGTCCTTGTTGAACTGATAAATCTTGAAACCTTTGAGAGGAACATCCGAAGCTTTTCCTACGACCAGTTCGTTTACTTCCTTGACGACCGTGACCGGAGGAACGATGAATCTGACGATGGGGTAAAGAGTCGAAACGGCCACTGCAGCTCCGACACCGCCAACGACCATACCCAGGAAACTGCGGCGCTCGAAATCAGCGCCTTTCGGTCCGGGCCCCTTGCCCGCACTTCCAGGAACTGAACCGGCCGGTGCGGCGGTTGCACCGTCTCCAAGAGAGCCCATTCTGGCCGGGCTCTTGAAATTAGATTGTGCCATTACGATCTATCTCCTTTTAAGACTATTTTTATTTATTCAACAGGCTGTAAACTTTTTCTTCCCGGACGAAAAAAACGTTCGGAGGCATCTCCCTCCATTTCCCTTGCTGCGAGCCGTCAAACGTTTCAGATATCCTGACCCAAACAAACCCTCAATTTATATTTTTTCACGTTTTCTTCAAATCCAAAGACCGTTTAAAATTGTTGTAAGCATCATACATAAGCGAACATTCTCCATCGCGCCAGATCCTGCTGCGGGTAAATAAACGCATGAACCTGGATTGAAGCCGTCCCGGATCGAGATATTCCGATATCCCCCGAATCCTCTCTTGCCCCGTCCCGTTCCGCGAGTACGTGATGCCGGACGTAAACCGCAGATAAAAAGGTCCGGAATCGAGCACCTGTTCATGCCTGATATTCAGGCTGATATCTGCGCAGGACAGATCGAGCACCCTGCAGTGCTGAGGAGCGAAAAAACCCCTCCGGAAACTGCTTTCCGCAATGCTCAACGTATGGTGAACGCTGGTTTTCCCTTCCTCGTGGTCATGCAGGAACAGCATGGTGAGAGGCGACAGGCTCCTGTCCCTGAAAAAGACAAGGTAATAGATAATATCGGCGTGCCTTGAAAATGCCCTTCCCCAGTACCAGCGCGAAATGTATTCCTGCAGGGGCACGGCACCTACGTTATGGTCGTGGTAACCGATGGCGCGTACGGGAATACTGCGTGGCAGAATGCCCTGTTTTTCCCTGATTTCAATCGTTCCGGCCACCTCTGCCTTCGGCACGGAGAGAAGCCACTGGTGAAACGGCTGGCTGCCGGAACCGTTCCCGTCTTTTTTCTCATAGACCACCCGCCTGCATGATTTGAACACGAAGGAAGCCTTTACCTCTTTCTGTCGTGCGGGAAATGAAAAATCGATATCGATCCTGTACTCGTCTTTTGACTGATCGAAAGTGAAGCTGTTGTTTTCGAACCTTGCTCCGATAGCCTGACGGGAACTTTCAAAAAATCCGCTGGTACCTTCCCGCATGAAATTTACGGTCTCCCTCCCTTTTTCATAGAGCTGGAAACTGAAACCCGAATAATCGGCAGGCAACGGGGGCGCGGAGCCCGTGTCGCTTTTCCATCGGTCGTAACGATCGTTGTAGTAAGGAGAAAAGGGAAAACCGGCAAACCAGATGATGACAACCGAGATACCGTTATCTCTGTCCTCAGCATCGAAATACCACCATTCGTATGCACCGGGAGCCTTCATATCGTGCCAGACTTCTTCGAGGGTATCAGTCGTGATATTCATAACGGCAACAGCTGAAGGTTCATTTCCCGACATGGAGACACATGGCTTGCGTAGCGGTCGGGGAGGGAAATGCCCGGAGGAGGAATAGGGGTGCAGGGAAGACCCGGTTCGAAAACAGGGAAAGGAAAAACGTCTTGAGGTGTGGACAGAGAGGGAATCGAACCCCCGACACAAGGATTTTCAGTCCTTTGCTCTACCAACTGAGCTACCTGTCCTTTAAAACAGAGGCAAAATATAGGAATAATATTTTTTACATCAAAAGAAAAACTCAAAGAAACAGGATAGTCGCAACGAGTACAATACGTTATGATTTCAGGCCGGTACCGTGATTTTTTCGATGCCATGAAGAACCCTTCTGATTACCGTTTCCTTGCCAAGCACCTCGAGCATATGGTAGAGGCTTGGCCCGAAGCTGAAGCCCGATGTGAGCAGCCTCAACGGATGGATGATGGCCGCCGCCTTGAGCCCTTTCGGGGCAACGAACTCTTTGAGACAGGTTTCGATATTTTCCGAGCTGAACACCTCCAGTGATTCGAGATACGGGAGAAATTCCCGAAGCAGATCGTTCGTATCCGCATTCCACCTTTTCTTCAGCCCCTCTTCCTCATAGGATTCCGGCTCGAAAAAGAAGTAGGAGGAGAACGTCACGAATTCGTGCTCGAATCCGACACGCTCACGCATCAGCTCGACAACGCTGGTGAGGTATTCGTCGCTTGTAATACGTTCAAGGGGCATCATGGTCCCTCTTTTTTCAAGCTCTGTATGGAGTGTCGGCCTGATCGACTGAACGAGCTTTTCAGCCGGACGCTCCTTGATGTACTGCTTTTCGAGCCAGTTAAGCTTGTCGACGTTGAAAATTGCTCCTGCCTTGCCCACTCGTTCAAGCGAGAACCGGTCGATGAGCTCCTGCATGCTGTAGACCTCCTTTTCGCTTCCCTCGCCTTCATTCCAGCCAAGCAGAGCTACAAAGTTCACAATCGCATCGCTGCTGTACCCTTTACGGATATAATCCTCAACCGCCACATCGCCCTGGCGCTTGCTGAGTTTCGAACGGTCAGGGTTAAGAAGCAGGGGCAGGTGGGCGAACTTGGGTGGTTCCCAACCGAAAAATTCATAGAGGAGCAGGTGTTTCGGCATCGAGGAAAGCCACTCTTCTCCCCTGATGATATGGGTGAACTCCATGAGGTGGTCGTCGATGACGCTTGCGAAATGGTAGGTCGGGAAACCGTCCGATTTCATGAGCACCTGGTCATCGATCGTTGAAGAATCGAATTCGATCGGACCTCTGATGATGTCTTCAAACCAGACCGAGACATAATCGGGCACTTTCATGCGTATGACATAGGGCGAGCCCGTCTCCATTTTTTTTCTGACCTCGCTCGACGGCATGCTGCCTCCCATCTCTTCAGGAAGCCATTTCCTGTTATATTTCGGCTGAAGCCCCTGTTTCAGCTGAAGCTGCCGGTTCTCCTCGAGCTCTTCGGGGGTCGAAAAACAGTAGTAGGCATTGCGGTCCTCCAGCAGCTGCTGGCAATATCCGGCATAGATATGGAGCCTTTCGGACTGAACGTACGGTCCGCAGTTGCCTCCGTGTTCAGGACTTTCGTCAGGTATGATTCCGGCCCATTCGAGGGTTGTTATCAGGTTGCGCTGGGCCCCTTCGACTTTCCTGCTCTGATCGGTGTCTTCAATCCTGATGATGAAGTCCCCGTTCATTTTCTTCGCGAACAGATAGTTGTAGAGCGCGGTCCTCAAGCCGCCGACGTGCAGGTACCCTGTCGGTGATGGAGCAAACCTGGTTCTTACCCTTTGACCAGCCATAATAAGAGAATAGTACTGATTGTTTACGGTGTCAGGAAACGGTAACGAGAGCTGGGAATTTAAAAAAAACTCACTGCTTTTCAGACACAAGAATAAAGATTGTGGAGAAAATCTTCAGATGGCCCTTGAAAGCACTTCTTTTTTTAAAATGTAAGTGCTGAAGAGCCGTTTTTCCTTATACCGCAGTTTTTTTTCCGGATAAGAAGTAACATCACGAAAAGCCTGCGAGATAAACTTTTTGTTTTCACTTGCGGTTTTTACTATTAATTAATTGAAAATCAGTAACTTAGATTTGTAACAGATTCGTCACCCTACTAATATGTCTGAAAATCCTGTGAAAAAGTCAGGAAAAGAAAGCTCCGGAAACAGATTCCGGCCGGTAAAAGACGATGACAGCGGCCAGGGATGGTTCAATGGACAGGGAGAAGGGCCGCGCGGCAGGTTTCCCTCATTCATCCTCCTGCTGATGGCTGCGCTTGTCATGCTCTTCATGTTCCAGCGCTTTGCGTCCTCTTCCGACAGCCCTGAAATATCGTACAACGAATACAGGACACTCCTGTTGTCCGGACAGGTAACCGATGTCACGGTAAAGAATCTCGAGGACCGTTCCGCGATGCTGAACGGAAAACTGAAAACCCCCGCCACGCTTCAGCTTGTCAACAGGACGACCCGCCAGGCTGACCGGTTTTCCGTCCGGATACCCTCGTTCTCCGTGGAGCAGGCAGATCTCCTTTCCGCAAAGGGAGTGCAGGTGAAGGTGGAAAACGGTTCGGGAAGTCTGATCAATTTTTTATTCCTTGTCGCGCCGTGGATCATCTTCGGATTTGTGTATTTTTTCATGTTCAGGCGCATGAACCTCCAGAATGGCTCACAGGCGAAAAACATTTTCAGCTTCAGTAAAAGCCGAGCCAAACTGATCAGCGAATTCGACGTAAAGATCACATTCAGGGATGTGGCAGGAGTCGATGAAGCCGTCGAGGAACTGCAGGAAACCGTTGAATTTCTTACCAACCCGGAAAAGTTCAATAAAATCGGGGGAAAGATTCCGAAGGGGGTTCTGCTGCTCGGCCCTCCGGGGACCGGCAAGACACTGCTGGCAAAAGCGATAGCCGGAGAAGCGAAAGTTCCGTTTTTTTCAATATCCGGAGCCGATTTCGTTGAAATGTTCGTTGGTGTAGGCGCTGCGAGAGTGCGGGATCTGTTCGAACAGGCGAAAAAAAATTCCCCCTGCATTGTCTTCATCGACGAAATAGATGCCGTCGGCAGAAGCCGCGGCGCCGGCCTTGGCGGTGGCCATGACGAGCGGGAACAGACACTGAACCAGCTTCTTGTTGAAATGGACGGCTTTACGACCAGTGAAAATGTTATCCTCATCGCGGCGACAAACCGCCCCGATGTGCTCGACACGGCCCTGCTCCGTCCCGGGCGCTTCGACAGGCAGATAACCATCGACAAGCCAGACATCCGCGGTCGCGAAGCTATCCTTGAAATCCATACGAGAAAGACCCCGCTCGAAGCAACCGTGGATATCGCCGTGCTGGCAAAAAGCACACCCGGTTTTTCAGGCGCTGATCTCGCCAACCTGGTCAACGAGGCAGCACTGCTCGCCGCTCGTAACGGCCAGGAGCTGATCAACGGGGAAAACTTCGAACAGGCGAGGGATAAAATCCTCATGGGGCCTGAAAGAAAAAGCATGTTCATTTCGGACGAGCAGAAAAAACTCACCGCTTACCACGAGGCGGGGCATGTCCTTGTCGCATCCTGCACCAAGGGTTCCGATCCCATCCACAAGGTATCAATCATTCCGAGGGGAAGAAGCCTCGGCGTCACCGCTTATCTGCCCCTTGAAGACAGGTATACCCATAACAGGGAGTACCTGCTGGCTATGATAACCTATGCCCTCGGCGGCAGGGTGGCCGAAGAAATCATCTTCACCGAACCGAGCACAGGGGCGGCGAACGATATCGAAAAGGCGACGGATATCGCCCGGAGGATGGTCAGACAGTGGGGAATGAGTGAAAAACTCGGACCGATAAACTACGGAGACACGAGCAAGGAGGTCTTCCTGGGAAAAGACTATTCCCATATCCGCGAATACAGCGATGAGACTGCGCTCCAGATCGATGTCGAGGTGCGCAACATCGTCATGACGTGCATGGAAAACGCGAAAAACATCCTTACGTCGAAACTCGATATCCTGCACAGGCTTGCGGGAACCCTGATCGAAAAAGAGTCCCTCAATGCCGAAGAGATAACCGAGATAATCGGCAATGGAAGAGCGGCCCCCGGATTTGCCGCCACATAACACCAGCAGCCCTGATGAATACGATGCAGATCGTACAAATGCTTGCCACCGGCATTCTTGCCGGTATTCTTTCCGGCATGTTCGGAGTGGGGGGGGGTATTATCATCGTGCCTTTGCTGATGCTGGCTTTCGGCATGCCCCAGTTGCATGCGACAGCAACATCCCTTGTTGCACTGCTGCTTCCGGTAGGGCTCTTCGGAGTCCTGGAGTATTACCGCTCCGGGAAAATACCCCCGGAAAACATCCGGCTCGGGCTTTTCATCGCCGCAGGGCTGTTCGCGGGCGCCTTTTTCGGTGCAAAAATAGCCCTCTATCTCCCGGGCAGAATCCTTCAGAAAACATTTGCGGTTTTTTTAGGAATTGTTGCTCTTCGTTTGTGGTTTAAATAAAAGCATACCCTACAACAACCTAAGCCTTAACCACCATGGGAAACACAACCACGAAAGCTGATCTGGTCAATGTTATCGCCCACAGAACAGGCCTGACGAAAAATGAAACGGAATCTGTGGTTGATTGCCTGTTCGAAAGCATCATCGACTCCCTGAAAGCCGGGAAAAGGATCGAAATCAGAGGCTTCGGTTCATTCAATATCAGGTACAAGAACCTGCGGCAGGCCAGGAACCCGAGGACAGGAGAAAAAGTGACCGTCGACCCGAAAAACGTACCGACGTTCAAAATATCGAAGGAATTCAAGCATGCAGTAAGCGAAAGCCTGAAAGACGCTGCAGACTGACCCGGCCACGGGGGCAATCCATCGTCGGTCGCTGTTCAAAGATCGAACGGATTGTCGATAAGCTCGAATTCCAGTTCTTTCCTGTCATCCTTGAAAGAAATACGGATATAGTGCAGATTTTCGCTCCTGAAAAGATCGGCCCCTTTTTCAGCGGCGTTGATGATGATATGCCCTTTATGATGGCCGAGTTCGCGCTGCAGGTCCCGCCATTTCCTGAAAACAAGATTGGTGTAGAAGCGCCCTTCCCGCATACCGATATCACCGGAATCACAGAAGTCGACGATGACTTCCGGAGTCGAAAGCAAAGACATCTCCTTTCCGATCCAGATACGGATTATCTCGCAATGAAAAGGGAGATATACCGAGTTCCCTGTAATGAACCCCCGCTCCTTTTTCCGGATGGCATCAGCAAAGCTTCTCATTGCATAGCTGTCGGACATGGCATTCATTGTCAGATGTTGAAAAACAGTAACCACACCACAAGGAAAAGCGGTATAAGAACTGGGATGGAGTATTTGTAGACATATTCAAGAAAATCCGGCACGTCGGCTTCAGCCTGGGCGGCAATATTGCGGACCATGAAATTGGGAGCATTGCCGATGTAGGTCAGGGCGCCGAAAAAAACCGATGCGATGGAAATCGCCGTGAGATAGACATCCGATGTGACGTCCCCCGGAACCGGTGAGGAAATTCCGGCGGCAAAGTTGCGGATATCTGCCACCGACGCAATATCGATACCGAACTTCCCGGCGGCGGCGGCAAGGAAATTGATGTAGGTGGGAGCGTTGTCGAGGACTCCGGAGAGGAGCCCGGTCATCCAGTAGAACCGGGTGACGGAAAAATCACCGGCATGACGGGAAGCAAAACTGCCGATCAGTTCCAGCGCAGGAATCATGGTTGCAAAAATTCCGATAAAGAGAAGTGCGACTTCCCTGATCGGCTCGAAGTTGAACTCATTACCCTTCAGTGCATCCTTGTTTGACGTCAGGTAAGCAGCAACGGCAACACCAGACATGATGACTTCCCTGATACCGAAGGGAAGATGGAACATTTCCTGCAGGCTGGGAAAACCGGGAATAACCGCCGGATCAAGAAAAACCGAACCGATGATGACTGCAAGATAGAGAAAGTTCCTTCTGCCGTTAACCTCAACGCCCCCGGAATCCGGCTCATCGGAAGCCCCGGCTTTTCCTGCCTTTGCATCGAGCAGCATGAAAACGCCAATAAGCAGAAACAGGGAGAGCAGCCAGGGCAGGAACACTTTCGGTAAAACCCAGAAAAAAGGGACTCCTTTGAGAAATCCGAGAAAAAGCGGCGGATCGCCGATCGGGGTGAGCGCTCCCCCGACATTGCTTACGATGAAAATGAAAAAAACGATATGAAACGCCCTGATGCGGCCCGCGTTCATGCGCAGGTAGGGGCGGATAAGCAGCATCGAAGCCCCTGTCGTCCCGACGAGGTTCGACAGCACTGCGCCGGATAGAAGCAGAAGAGCATTGACGAGGGGAGATCCTTTTCTCTGCACCCTGATGAGGATTCCTCCGGATACGATAAAAAGCGAAGAAACAAGCGCGATGAAAGAGAGGTATTCCTGGAGCGTGTGGTTCAGGACTTTCAGCCCTTGATCCATCATCAGCACGTAATAAAGTGCCACCAGAGCTCCCAGGCTGATCGATACCTTAGGGTAATGGCGCTCCCAGAAACGATGGTAGAAAAGAGGACCAGTGGCGATCATCAGAAGAAGAACGATGAACGGCGCGACAAGCCAGGAAGGAGGAAGCGCACCGGCATGACCGAACGACGGTACGGCAGCCGGAACTGCCGTACCATGCAGGATACCTGACGGACCGACCGCCTCTACGGAACTCGCCGACATACCTTTCCGGCCTACTCCCCTTCAAACTCGGTAAGGGAATAGACACTGTAGCCTTTCTCCCTTATTTTCCGTTCTCCGCCGATATCGGGCAGATTGACGATGAAAGCCATCTCGGAAACGATGCCTCCGACTTTCTCAACCAGTGCGGCGGCTGCGAGGGCAGTGCCTCCGGTAGCGAGAAGATCGTCGACAAGCAGCACTTTCCTGCCTGGTTCCAGCGCATCCAGATGCATCTCTATCCGGTCGGTTCCGTACTCGAGTTCGTATTCCTGGGAAACGACATCGGCAGGAAGCTTGCCCGGTTTCCTGACAGGAACGAATCCTTTGCCGAGCGTGTACGACAACGCGCCGCCGATGATGAACCCGCGAGCCTCGATACCTACGATGACATCGAAATCCACGCCGTTGAGCAGGTAGTGCTGCGTCAGGTTGTCAATGACCAGCCTGAAGCCTACCGGGTCCTTGATAAGCGTGGTGATATCTCGAAAAAGGATCCCTTTC
Source organism: Chlorobiaceae bacterium (assembly GCA_013335405.1). Classification (GTDB taxonomy): domain Bacteria; phylum Bacteroidota; class Chlorobiia; order Chlorobiales; family Chlorobiaceae; genus Chlorobium. Next base: position 91,118 of record JAAXVR010000004.1, on the reverse strand, counting down.
TTTGGGTAGTCGGGAATCGAACGGATACGGGATTTGATGGGCATGGAAGGAAACAATTTAATTGATCGTTTTGTATAACGCTTCGTGGAAAATCAAGATAACAGTCTGCCCTGTAAAATCAAATCATCCCCCTGTCGCTCGATGAACACAGGCAATTCCTGCCCCGAAAGCCCGACATCGCTCTCGACGGCAACCCTGAGATAATTTCTCGTATAACCGGAACACAGGAAACGGCCGTTTGCGTCCATGCTGCTCTCCTCGAAGAGCACCAGCCCCTCGGAGCCGAGGTGCCGGGAATTGAACGCTTCTTCCTTTTTTCGCCCAAGTTCCGCAAGCACCTTCTGCCGTCCGGAAATTTCACGGGGGTGGAGCGCCACCCTTTCCCGGTTCCCGACCTGCATGGCGAGGAGTGTACCCGGTCTGACCGAGCAGCTGAATACATGAAGATATGCTATCGGCAGCCCTTCGATGAAACGGCACATATCGGTGAAATCGTTTTCTGTTTCTCCCGGATAGCCGACCATGACATCTGCACCTACAGCGCAGCCCGGCAGAAATTCCAACACCTTCATCACCCGTTCCCGGTATCCCTTTGTATCGTAACGGCGGCGCATCGCGCCGAGAATGGCATCCGAACCGCTCTGGAGGGGCACATGGAAATGAGGAACTATCTTTTCAGAACCCGCGACAATCGATACAAGCCCGTCATCGAGGAAATCGGGTTCCACCGAACTGATGCGTACCCTGCTCACCTCCACCTTTTCCAGCATGCGAAGAAGATCCCTGAACACTACTCCTTCGTGACGGTAATCGCCGGCATTGACGCCCGTAAGCACTATTTCCCTGTAACCGGCAGATGCCAGTTCTTCTGCCCGCTCAAGAAGCAGGCTTGCCGGTATGGACCTCGACCGTCCTCTCGCAGCCGGAATCGTGCAGTAAGCGCAACCGTAATCGCAGCCGTCCTGTATCTTCAGGAACGCACGCGTCCTCTGCCGCCCCTCTTCGGAACGGATCGAGTATCCCTGATGGACCCTTTCAAATGATGATGCCGGTGTGACACGCACAAGCCTGTTCCCGGTTGCAGCCTGGAACAGGTCGTCGTAAAGCCGCAGTTCAAATTTCTCTTCGTTGCCCAGGATGGCATCGATACCCTCTATTCCTTCCAGTGCCCCGGTATTCAGCTGAGCATAGCACCCAACCACCGCGATTCTGCTCGACGGGTTCTCGCGTATGATTTTTCTGATCCGCTGGCGGCATTTCTGCTCCGCCTGGTTTGTCACGGCACAGGTATGGATAATAATCAGATCGGGATTTTCATCGATCGTTGAAATACGCCAGCCGTTATTGCATAAATTATCGACAATTGAAGAAGTTTCAGCATAGTTCAGCTTGCAGCCGAGCGTTATCGTGGCAACACGTTTTATAGTACTGTTCATATCGCTATTTATCCCTCTCCCAAACGGCGGAAACACTTGTTACCATATCCGGACAAGAATATCAGGTATTGAAAAAAACGGACTCTGCAATTTATTTGCAGAGCAAATGATATTATGATATATTTTCAAGAGTATTTTTATGTTATATCATATAATAAAACAATGCAACCTATGAGCGTGATAAAAAAAGATATCGGTTCCCCTGACAAGTATGACATTTTCATTCAGAAGATTGATCATTTCCAGTCGCTTGTTGAAGAAAAAAAGAAACTTCAGATAAAAATTGCTGAAACCCAGAAAGAGTTTCAGGAAAAAATCAAACCGCTTGAGGACGAACTCAACGCTGTCATAAAAAAACTCGAAACGAATCTGGCAAAGCTCGAAGGTGCTGCTCCGCAGGAAAACGCTCCATCCAAATTCGGAAGAGGACAGCTCGGTACGGCTATCAAGAACCTGCTGCGCTCACATCCGAACAAAACCTTCAAACCCCGTGATATCGGTGACGCACTCAACATCAAGGGTACAACGGTAAGCCTCTGGTTCAACAAATACGGCTCAACGGACCCCGAAATCGAACGTGTTCCCTCAGGCAAGGACGGCAAGCGCTTTGTCTATACCATAAAGTAAAGCCACCCACCACATCCGCGACCGGACAGGGTCCCGGAAAAAACGAAAGCGCTCTTCGGTGCGCTTTCGTTTTTTCATGACATCGGGCATTGATCAATATCCGAGAAGCCGTTTATTCCTGAAAAAGTTCAATGCAAGTCCCACCATGATCATATTTCCTACAAGGGAAGAACCACCGTAGGAGACAAACGGAAGCGGAACACCAATAACCGGAATAAGACCTAACGTCATGCCGATATTGATAACGACATGAGTTAACAGCAGTGAAACGAATCCTGCAAGAGTGAGTTCGACAAATTTGTTTTTTATAGCGAATATTGCCCCAATCAGCCTGAGGATCAGGATAAGATAACACGAGACGACAAGACCGGCTCCGATAAAACCGAACTCTTCGGCTATGACGCAGAATATGAAATCCGTCCATTGCGCCGGTATGAAACGCAACTGGGTCTGTGTTCCGTGAAGAAACCCCTTTCCCAGGAGTCCGCCGGAACTTATGGCGATTTTTGCCTGGAGCGTGTTGTATCCGGCACCCTGGGGATCGGACATGGGATCGAGGAATATCTGGATCCGCTTCATCTGGTGCGGTTTGAGGATATTGCTCGCGAACGTGCTGGTGAACATGCTGCCCAGGATTCCCGAACCGACGATGAAGAGCTGATGGATCCGGAATTTCTGTTTCCATGTGATGAGCGCCGCGAATTCAAGTACCGCGAGGCCGACAATATAGTAGATGTTGAAAAAGCCCGAAAGAAAGAGAAGGAGGGGAAACGAAAGGACCATGAGTACGTAGATATCGAAACCTGCCATGATGATCATCGGAATGACGAACGAAAGACAGGTGAGCGTTGTGCCCATGTCCGGCTGCAGCATGATGAGCATCGCCGGTACGAACGGAATGCCGAGAGCGATGAGAAGATGAGGTATGGAATGGATATCGGTTTCATCGTCTGAAAGAAAACGGGCCAACGCAAGGATTGTTGCCATTTTGGCTATTTCCGAAGGCTGAAAACTGAAAAAACCGATTTTAAACCAACTGGTCTGCCCCGCAACTTTTTTGCCGAAAACAAGCACCGCCAGAAGTAACAGTATTCCAAGCACATAGAAGATATACGAATTGTCCCTGATGAAACGTACGTCGTTGAAAATAATGAAAATGACCGCCGCAACACCGATAAGCCCCCATACGAGCTGACGGTAGAAAAGAACGGTCTGGTCCGCTCCGTTCGTTGCGCTGAATATTGCCAGCAGCCCGAAAAGAATGAGCCCGGCCATCGGCAAGAGAAGCCAGTAATCGATATTTGATTTCTTTTCCATCCGAATGATACAATACGTTATTCTTTTGCGTTACCGCTGAAGAGTGTAATTTAGTATCCTGTTCTGTAATCAGATTGACTATTTATAAAAAAACATGGGCCATCTCCCTTTCCGCTGCGGATTCGCTGTCATCATCGGGCCTCCCAACGCAGGCAAATCGACATTGATGAACGAACTGCTCGACTACAAACTTTCCATAGTAACACCTAAACCGCAAACGACAAGGAAAAAAATTACCGGGATATACCACAGGGATGATTGCCAGATAATTTTTCTCGATACCCCCGGGATCATGGCACCACAGCAGAAACTGCATGAATCCATGCTCGCGATCGTCAGGGATACGATCAAGGATGCAGACGCCGTCATCGCACTGCTTCCCTATTCCGGGAAGGATGGAGATATCGATCGCGTTTTTGCAGACAGGCTTTTCAACGACTGGCTGAAGTCCGCCGGAAAACCTGTCGTTGCCGTTCTGAACAAATGCGACCTTGTCGGCAGCGAGGGAAAGAAAAAAGTTGAGGATTCCGTTTCAGAAACCTGGCATCCTGACGCCCTTATTTCTGTTTCCGCCCTGAAAGGCACTTGCCTGCCGGAACTTGTCGATACGATCGTGCGATTTCTCCCCCCAGGTCCGCCGTTGTATCCGGAAGACACGCTCAGCACGGCACCTGAACGTTTTTTCGTAAGCGAGATCATTCGGGAAAAAATATTCCTTTTCTATGGGAAGGAAGTTCCCTACTCCGCTGAAGTGGTCATCGACGAGTTCAGGGAGCAGCATGAGGCAGACCCGTCAAGAAAGGATCTCATCCGCTGTTCGATCATCGTCGAACGCGATACCCAGAAACAGATACTGATCGGCCAGAAAGGCGCTTCACTGAAAAAACTGGGCCAGGCGGCACGCAAGGATATCGAGGAAATGCTGGGACGTCCGGTCTTCCTCGAGCTGTTCGTGAAGGTCCGCCCCGACTGGCGCAAGAAAAACAACCTGCTCAGAAGCTACGGGTATTGACGTGGGGACCGGGTTTTTTAAGTGCTGAGGGAAGATTGGGAACTGGGATCTGGGGTCTGGGGACTGGGGACTGGGATCTGGAAAGTGGGATCTGGGGTTTCAGGTGCTATGCGTTACCTGGTAGGTGAAAAGAAAAAAAAGCCCCGGCAAAACCGGAGCCTCACTCATCGCTCATTGCTCAGTCCCCAGACCAAAAAAAAAGCTGTCTCAGTTAGCAACGCTGAGACAGCTTTTTTTACTGCGAGCATGAAAAAAAACAGTTACTTCTCGGTCTGCCTCTCCGAACCTTTCCTGTCGCCGGCCTTGAAGGGCGGATCGAGCTCGGCAGTCGCTGCCTCGATCTCTTTCTTTTCGTTCGGATGGGCCTGCAGGTAGGCTTCGATCTCCTCCCTGCTCTTGTCCTTGAAATATTCAAGTGCGGAAAGAATGATGCGCTTGTTCTCCTTGTCGAACTCGATGACACGGAGCGGCAGCTCATCGCCGATACTGAAGGAAGAGTGAATGTCCTTCACTCCGCCCTGGAGAAGATGGGAAACCGGAACGAATCCGTCAACTTCGCCGGGCAGGATGACAATGACACCCTTCTCGATGATCTGCGAAATCTGTCCGGGAGTTTCCGCACCGACGGCATATTTCTGCTCGAACTCGTCCCAGGGATCCTGGTTGATCTGCTTGTGGCCGAGAGCGATGCGTCGGGCATGCACGTCAAACTTGAGAACCTTGACTTCGAGTTCCTGGTTTTTCTTGACCAGTTCGCTCGGATGGCGGATTTTCTTCGTCCAGGAAAGGTCTGAAATATGGACCAGTCCGTCAACTCCGGGCTCGAGCTCTACAAAGACGCCGAAATCGGTGATATTGCTGACGACACCCTTATGCAGCGAACTTTCGATATATTTCTCGGAAAGCGCAATCCAGGGGTCCTCGTTCACGCGCTTCATGGAGAGCGAAAGCTTGGTGTGGTCTTTGTCGATATTGAGAATGACGCACTCGACTTCCTGACCGAGGGTGACAAACTGCCCGGGGTGCTTGATATGCTGTGTCCAGCTCATCTCGGAAATATGCACGAGGCCTTCGATTCCTTTTTCGATTTCGACGAAGGCGCCGTAATCGGTAATGGAGACCACGCGTCCGGGAGCTTTCGAGCCGACCGGGTATTTGAGCTCGATATTTTCCCATGGGTGGGATTCGAGCTGCTTCATACCGAGAGAGACCCTCTTGGTGTTCTCGTCGAAACCGACGACGACGACCTTGATGGGCTGATCGAGTTCGACAACCTCGGACGGATGGTTGATCCTGCCCCAGGTGATATCGGTGATGTGAACGAGACCGTCGAGTCCGCCGAGATCGACAAAGATACCAAAATCGGTGATGTTCTTGACGGTACCTTCGAGCACCATGCCTACCTTGATATTGGCAAGCATTTCCTCGCGCCTTGCGGCATAAGCCTCTTCGAGAATGACTTTGTGGCTGACGACGATATTCTGTGTGACCGGGTTGATCTTGACGACCCTGAAGTCCATGGTCTGGCCGACGAGGGCATCGAAATCGCGGACCGGCTTGACATCGATCTGCGAACCGGGAAGGAAGGCTTCCACACCGGAAAGTGAGACAGTCATGCCGCCTTTGACGCGGTTGATGATTTTACCGGTGATGATCGTATCGTTTTCAATCGAATCGTAAATCTTGTCCCAGATCCTCAGGACATCCGCCTTTTTCTTTGAAAGGATGAGCTGGCCCATCTTGTCCTCGATGTTCTCGAGATAGACCTCGACATCGTCGCCGACCTTGACTTCGTCATCGGCCCTGAACTCGAGAAGGGAAACGATACCTTCCGATTTGAAACCGACATCGATGGTGACATCCTTGTTCGAAATGGACACGATCCTGCCCTTGACGATCTCGTTTTCGGAGATCTCGTTGAGTGTGCTCGTATAGAGCTGCTCCATCTGGGAAAGTTCTGCCTGCTCGTAATGGGCGAAAATTTTGATTTTCTTCCGCGCAGGTCTGTCCTTGACCTTTTTTTCCTGTGTGAGTGCTTCTGCCATTAATTATTTCCTTCCTCTCTTGAATTTACCTGCCTGCCGCGAGAGATTTCAGCCGGAGGGTTTATGGTTGATGAAAACTGACCTGACTTTTCAACAGTCATCTTGTATCCTCGCAAGCGCGAGGTCGTAAACTTTACTTACCTGGGTGTCGATCGTCAGCTCCGACGTATCGATTTCCACCGCTTCAGGATGCTTTTTCAGTGGCGCATGCTCTCGTTCCGCATCGGCCCTGTCCCGTTCCCTTATCTCCTGCTCCAGTTCCTCGAGAGAGGGTAAGCGCAAGAGGCCTGCGCTCTTCGAAGCAAGTTCCGCATAGCGCCGTTTTGCCCTCTGAAGAGCATCGGCTACAAGAAAAACCTTCAGTTCGGCATCGGGAAACACAACCGTCCCGATATCCCTGCCATCCATTACGACGCCCTTCTGCCGGCCAAGCTCCTGCTGCATTGCCCTGAGCCTGTCGCGGACAGGCTTGAGCGAGCTGATGAAACTCACTTCCCGGCTGACCAGGTTCTCCCTGATGGCTTCGGTGACATCCTTTCCGTCGAGGAAGATACGATCACCGTCGAAGCGGATCGAAATCTCCTTCAGTAAAACATCAACGCTCCCGGGAGAGCGTTTCAACTCGTCGAGGATGTCCTGCCGGATGGCCTTGAGGGTCACGGAACGGTACATGGCGCCGGTATCGATATAGATATAACCGAGCTGTCCTGCGACAATCCTGGCCGTCGTGCTTTTGCCCGATGCGGCAGGCCCGTCTATTGCAATGATTATCCGTTTCGTGCTTTTTCCTTGTTCCACTGGCATTTTACATTAGCCTGCCATTTTATAAAATTTATTTGCTTTTTCCAAACATATTGGTTACATGTTAAAGCCGCAGGGTTTTGCGGCCATTCAACAAACCAACCTTTTGTCTATGTCTCTTCGCTGCGGCATTGTCGGGCTTCCCAACGTGGGAAAGTCGACGCTTTTCAATGCCATCACCGCCAAACAGGCTGAAGCCGCCAATTATCCGTTCTGCACCATCGAACCCAATGTCGGAACCGTTCTCGTTCCGGACGAAAGAATGCAGAAAATCGCCGATGTCGTCAAAACACCGACACTGGTGCCGGCAACGCTCGAAATCGTCGATATCGCCGGCCTGGTAAGGGGCGCAAGCAAGGGCGAAGGGCTCGGCAACCAGTTCCTTTCCCATATCAGGGAGGTCGACGCGATCGTCCATGTCGTCCGCTGCTTCGACGATGAAAACATCATCCATGTCGAAGGGAAAATCAATCCGGCGGCAGATATCGAAACCATAGAGACCGAACTGATGCTTGCCGACCTTGAAAGCATGGAACGCCGCATTGAAAGGCTGAGAAAAAATTCAAGGAAGGACAAGGAGCTGCAGTTGCAGGCGGACCTCGCTGAAAAAATAATCAAGGGCCTCGCTGAAGGCATCCCTGTCCGCAGGATTGTCGAAACACCTGAAGAAAAGGAGATCGCCCGCCAGTTTTTCCTGCTCTCTTCCAAACCAGTGCTTTTTGCCGCCAATGTCTCCGAAGCAGACCTGTTGCGGGGCAACGCCTATACGGAAACGGTAGCGGAAATCGCTGCGGCTTCCGAAGCGAAGATGCTTGTCATCAGCGCAAAAGCAGAAGCCGACATCGCCGAGCTGCCTGAAGAGGAGCGTCCGGAATTCCTCGAAAGCCTCGGCCTTGAAATGTCAGGCCTCGACCGCCTTATCAGGACGGCATACGATCTTCTCGGACTCCAGACCTATTTCACGGCCGGTGAAAAGGAGGTCCATGCCTGGACCATTCGCAAGGGTGCCGCAGCTCCGGAAGCCGCAGGTGCGATCCATTCCGATTTCGAGAAAGGGTTCATCCGTGCCGAAGTCATGTACTGCAGGGACCTCGTCGAGCTGGGATCGGAGCAGCGAGTCAAGGAAGCGGGTAAACTCCGCTCCGAAGGAAGGGATTATATCGTCAGGGACGGCGATGTGATCGTGTTCCGTTTCAATGTCTAACCGTCATTTCAATCGACAGCTCCGGCCATGCCACATAAAGTCACCCCTGAAAGCCCCATCGGCATTTTCGATTCAGGAATCGGCGGACTGACTGTCGTCAGGGCGATCCAGGCCGCACTTCCCGAGGAAAAGATCATTTATTTCGGAGACACTGCCAGGGTGCCCTACGGCCCGAAATCGCAGGTCACCATAAGGAAATATGCCGCCGACGATACCGCGATCCTCATGAGATACCAGCCGAAGCTGATCATCGTGGCCTGCAATACCGTCTCGGCGCTTGCCCTCGACGTGGTCGAAAAGACATGCGGCAGCATACCGGTGATCGGAGTGCTGAAGGCCGGCGCGGGACTCGCCGTGGAAGCCACCGAAAACAGCCGGATCGGCGTCATAGGCACCCAGGCGACGATATGCTCGAATGCCTATGCGGTCACGATAAACAGTCTGAACCCCGACGCGGAGGTATTTTCCAGGGCTTGCCCGCTGTTCGTGCCGCTTGCCGAGGAAGGCCTCGTCGACCATCCCGCGACAAGGCTCATCGCCAGGGAGTACCTCGACGAGTTTGCCGGGAAGGATATCGACACCCTCGTACTTGGCTGCACCCACTACCCTATCCTCCGCAGGATTATCGGGGAAACTGTCGGACCTGCGATCCATATCATCGATTCGGCCGAAGCGGTTGCAAGAAGAACCAGGGAACTTCTCGATGAATCAGGACTGTTGAACAAGACGAGGGAACAGGCACTGCCGCACCTGCTTGTAAGCGACCTTCCCCAGAAATTCAGCAGGATCTACAAACTCTTCATGGGTTCGGAGCTGCCTGACGTGGAACTGGTGGAAGTGTAGGCGGCACATTGAAAACCATTGGCTTTTCAGCCCATGTTCGCAATCATTATCGAATAAACCGGTTCATGGTGAAAGTAAACCTTGACAGAACATCATCTGGTTTCTGCATCGGCGTACAGGGAACCATCCATGTCGCAGAAGAAAAACTGCGGGAAAACGGCATGCTCTATTCCCTCGGAGACGTGGTCCACAACGAAGTCGAGGTGAAACGCCTCGAAGGGCTCGGGCTTGTCACCATCAACGAAAACGATCTTGCCGGACTCAAAGACGCCCCGGTGCTCATAAGGGCCCATGGCGAACCTCCCTCCACATACAGGACTGCGGAAGAAAACAGGCTCATGGTAACCGATACGACCTGCCCGGTCGTTTCGAAACTGCAGCGCACCGCAAGGCTGCTCCACAGGCTCGGTTACCAGATAGTCATCTACGGCAAGCACTCCCATCCTGAAGTTACAGGCATCAACGGACAGTGCGGGAACAGTGCCGTCATCATCAAGCACGCTGACCTTTCCGACCCGGAAGAGATCAGGGCGCTGGACCTGTCGAAAAAAACCGCGCTCATCTCACAGACAACCATGGACGTTCCCGGCTTCTACGAACTGAAAGCGAACCTCGAGAAGCTTGTCGCGGACTCCGGTGGAGGCGAACCCGAGCCATGGATGGAGATCCGGGATATCGACATAACCGCGGAAATGACCGGAACGAGGTCTATGCCGAAGCACATTTACAAGGACACCATCTGCATCCAGGTATCGAGCAGGAATCGGAAGCTGCACGATTTCGCCCTTTCGAACGAGTGCATCGTCTTCGTTGCGGGCAAAAAAAGCTCGAACGGCCAGGTACTTTACCATATCTGCAGGGAGGCAAATCCCAGAAGCTATTTCATCGAGGACATCTCCGATCTTGACGAAACCTGGCTGCTGAGAAACGACGGACAGAGGGTCGCATCAGTCGGCATATGCGGCGCGACCTCGACTCCAATGTGGCTGCTCGAGAAGGTTGCCAGACACATCGAAGAGCGTTTCGGGAATACCAGGGAACAGGAAACAAGGAACAATAACTCTCTGTCATGAACCCTCTTTCACTGATTATCAACGGCAAAGCGGTTCTGGCGGCTCCGGGATCGTCGATCCTCGATGCTGCAGCCGGGACGGGAATATCCATCCCCACCCTCTGTTTCCATGAATCCCTCGGACTGACGGGCTCCTGCTGGATGTGCATCGTCGAGATCAAGGGAAAGAACCGCTTCGTACCTGCCTGCAGCACAAAGGTTTCGGAGGGGATGATCATCGAAACGGAGAACGAAGAGCTCGACGCCATGCGCCGCCAGAACCTCGACCGCATCATCGCCCGGCATTGCGGGGATTGCCTCGGACCATGCGAACGGTCATGCCCGGCAGGCTGCGACATTCCCGATTTCATCGCCGCCATCGCTCGCGGTGATGACCGCGAGGCCCTCAGGATCATACGGGAGACCATCCCGCTTCCGGGCATACTCGGCAGGATATGCCCCGCTCCCTGCGAAGACGAATGCCGGCGGCAGGGCATGGACAAACCTGTTTCCATCTGCGCGCTGAAACGCTATGCCGCCGACAGCGATATGCTCCGTCCGGTAAGGCTCCTGCCGGAAATCGCCCCGGAAACAGGAAAAAAAATCGCGGTGGTGGGTTCCGGCCCTGCGGGTCTTGCCGCAGCCTATTACCTGCGCTGTTTCGGCCATGGCGTCATGATTTTCGAATCAGACAGAAAAGCGGGGGGCATGATGCGCTACGGCATCCCCCGTTTCAGGCTTTCCGAAGCCGTGATCGACGAAGAGGTCGGCTGGCTCGCGGACATGGGCATTGAATTCCGTTTCGGAACGACTTTCGGAAAGGATGTGACTGCCCGGAAACTGAAGGAACGATTCCATGCACTCTTCCTTGCGGTCGGAGCACAGAAGGCTTCACCGATGAACATCCCCGGCGAAGAAATAACCGGAGTCCTGAGCGGCATCGAATTCCTGCGCCTCGCCGCATCGGGCAAGGGACCGGAAACGCTCGGGCAGGTGGTGGTGGCAGGGGGCGGCAATACCGCTGTCGATGCCGCAAGAACCGCTCTGCGGCTCGGCGCAGAATCCGTGACGATTCTCTACCGCCGTTCGGCAAAGGATATGCCGGCCAACAGACGGGAAATCGAGGAAGCGCTCGCAGAAGGAATCATTCTCATCGAACACGCTGCGCCGACTGCAGTCAGGAGATCGGGCGATATTCTTGAAATCACTACCGTTCGAATGGAACCCGGTGAACCGGACAGCACCGGCCGGAGAGCGCCGGTACCGGTTCCGGGTTCCGAATTCACGATCCCGGCAGGAACACTCATCGCCGCTATCGGGCAGGAGATTGATCCGGCGGCAGGCAATGCCGCTGGTATCGGCACTAAACGCGGAGGAGCTCTGAGGGCAGACCCGGAAACGCTCCAGACGGAAATCCCATGGATCTTTGCTGGCGGGGATTGCGTCACCGGGACGGATATCGCCATTCGTGCGCTCGAACAGGGAAAGCGGGCTGCCCGTTCAATCGATCTTTACGTCAGCGGCAAGCCTGTTTGCGCACAGGCCCCTGTTTTCAATTCATCGTACGGTTCGCCGCACCAGACACCGCGGGAACTCTACAGGACCGCAAACAGCACAGACAGGGTCCCGGTCCCGGAACTCTCCCCGGCAGAACGTATCGGAGGCTTTGCAGAGGTTTCTTCAGGCTATACCGGGGAACTTGCCGCACAGGAAGCGCTGAGGTGCCTTGCATGCCGCTGCAGCGCCGTGGAAACATGCCGCTTGCGCGATCTCGCGTCTGTTTACCATAACTCGACGGGACACGGGCTTCCGGAGCATGAGGTTTTCTGCAGGGTCTCCGCTGAAAAAATCAGCATGGAACGGGAAAAATGCGTCGACTGCGGCATCTGCGTCCGCCTGATGGAACAGTGCGCCGCCGAAGGACCCGTCGATTATGCCGCCCTCTCCGCAAGCTGCCCTACCGGAGCTCTTGCGGAACCCTGCGCGGGGTCATGAACCGCCCTCAGGGGCCTTCATCCCTGCGCAGCAACGGAGAGGAAAAAACCGCAGGATCACTTCTTCCCTGACGATTTGAAATATTCCACAACATAGGAAAAAAGGCCTCCGAGATACCGAAGCGCATCGTTGAGCGAGTGTTCGAAGCGTGATAATGCAGTGTGGACATCCCCTCCGGTAAAATGCACGTAAGCCGCATACAGAACCACGACAGCCGCGGCTATCAGAAGCAGCCTGAGGATCTTTTTCAGTGAAGAAAACAGAACCATGACCGCCAGGATAACAGCAATGACAAACAGTACCGGATGGGCGATCAGGTAATTGATTGCTTTTTCCATGGATGTTCCTCCTTTTACAGATATTCCTTTACAATTTCCGCAATTCTGATCGACGGAGAGCTTTGCCCCAGCCGAGCCTTTGCCGCAAGCAACCCCTTGCGCATCTTTCCGGCAAGCTCCGGATCGTCGAGTATACCCGATGCCGTCCTGAATATCCCATCGGCCCGGGCGTCTTCCTGCAGCAGCTCCGGAACAAGTTGTACGCTGCTTTCAAGCCCTTGTGATACAATGTTTGCCAGTGATATGTTCCTGAGTTTCACCAAACGGCGCATGATCTGGTAGTTCAGCCAACCGGTCCTGTACACAACGATCATGGGAACACCGAAACAGAGGCCCTCCAGCGTTGCCGTACCCGAAGTCACCACCGCGAGATCGCTGTACTTCATGACTTCATATGCGGAACACTCGACAATGGAAAGCCCGGGGTACTCAGAAAGTATCGAAAAACAATCGTCCGGCAGTTCCGGTGCCCGGCCGAGCAGAAACACCGCCCGGTAGCTGCGGTCAAGCAGGCGGGCCGCATCGAGCATTTCTCCCAGAAGAGATGCGAGCTCCTGGCGGCGGCTTCCCGGCAGCAGACCTATCAGTTTCGTTTCCGGCGCGATACCGTGCTTCTCCCGGAAAAGCCCGGCGGGTGGCAGGGAAAGGGCTGAAAGCCTTTCGACAACAGGATGGCCGGCAAATTCCACCGTCATGCCATGACGTCGGTAAAATTCCACCTCGAAATCGAAGATGACGATCATCCTCGTGACATTGCGGCGGATGGTCTTTATCCGCCCCTCTTTCCATGCCCATACCTGCGGAGAGACATAATAAATTACCGGGATGCCGATTTTCCTGAAAAAACCGGCCATCATGAGATTCATTCCCGGGTAGTCGACAAGCAGGGCCGCTGCGGGTTTTTCCCGGCGTACGGCATCTTCGATATCCCGCATGACCTTCCTCAGGAAGAGGGCGTGCTTCAGCACTTCCACGAAGCCCATGATACTCATCTGCCGTGTGTCGTAGAGCAGTTCGCACCCGAGAGCCCGCAGCTTTTCACCGCCGATGCCGAAAACCCCGATATCGGGCATCTCCCTGATCAGCTCTGCAATGACGGCGGCGGCATGCATATCGCCCGACACCTCGCCTGCCAGTACGAAAAGCTTCTTTGACATCGAAAAAGCATAACAATTGTAAGAACGGCAGGGAAACACTATTTTTTTGTTATTTTCACACAAAATCAGCCACCCCTGCCAGGGTCAGGCTACTCATTATATCAAAATCACTACAGAATGCAAGTTAAATTCGGTACCGATGGATGGCGTGCGATCATAGCAAAGGATTACACCTTTGACAACCTGAAACTTGCTGCACTGGCTTCCGCAAGATACTTCCTCAATCATCCCGACCGTTCGAACGGTGTCTGCATCGGCTACGACACCCGCTTCATGTCAAAACAGTTCGCCGACTACACCGCCGAGGTCTTTTCATCACAGGGCCTCAGGGTTTTCCTGTCGGACAGTTTCGTTTCGACCCCAGCGGTATCCCTCTATACAAAATCAAGACAGCTCGCCGGGGGTATCGTCATCACCGCTTCGCACAACCCTGCAATCTATAACGGCTTCAAGGTCAAGGCATCCTACGGGGGACCTGCTCATCCCGAGGTCATCGCCGAGATCGAAAACTACCTCCCGCTCGTCGACCCCGAAACTTCCGTCACCCCTGACAGGCAACTGATTGAAACAGTGGACATGAAGGGTTTCTACGTCGAATATCTGAAAAGCCATGTCGACCTGCAGCTTATCAGGAACTCGAAGATAAAGATCGCCCACAATGCCATGTACGGCGCAGGACAGGACATCATCTCGAAACTGTTCGACGAAACCATGGTGAACTGTTACCACTGCTCGGTCAATCCGGGGTTCGGCGGTATCAATCCCGAGCCCATCCCCCAGTATATCGGGGATTTCATCGACTTCTTCAGGGAAGTGGAGACAGACGTCGCCATCATAAACGACGGCGATGCGGACAGAATAGGCATGCTTGATGAAAACGGGGAATTTGTGGACTCGCACAAGCTCTTCGCCATCATACTCAAGGACCTCGTGGAAAACAGAAACATGCGGGGCGAAGTGGCAAAAACGTTCGCACTGACCGACATCGTCGACAAAATATGCAGAAAACACAACCTCGTCATGCATGAGCTGCCTGTCGGATTCAAGCATGTAAGCAAGCTCATGACCACCAACGACATCCTCATGGGCGGCGAGGAATCGGGCGGCATAGGCATCACGTCCTTCCTGCCGGAACGTGACGGCGTCTATACCGGCCTGCTCGTCCTCGAAATGATGACACGCCGGGAAAAAACCCTCTCGCAACTGGTCGGGGAACTTTACGATGAATACGGGTTTTTCTGCTACAACAGACTTGATCTGCATGTCAGCGAAGAGAGGAAAAAGGCGATCATCGAATGCGCATCGAACGGAAAGCTCGACAGCATAGCCGGCTTCAGGGTACTCGCATTCAACGGGCTCGACGGTTACAAGTACCATTTCGACGGAGGATGGATGCTTATCAGGCCTTCAGGAACGGAGCCTGTGCTGCGCCTCTATTGTGAAGCGGATTCGAGGGAAAAGGTCGACAAAGTGCTTGCGTTTGCCGCAAAACTTGCGTGATGAAAACGGGCCTGACAAAAAAAACAGAATTTTAAAAAAACAGTGCAGGAATTGAAGAGAACCATCGTCAAACAGACGTAATCTCTCATGCTGCATGCAGAGATTTCACAGAGACAGTTTCTTGATCTGCCGATGCAATGGAAAGGACCGGCCAAGGCCGGAAGAGTGGACGATTACGAAGGAATATCGAGTGCCGGGAACAGAGCGGATGATTGCTTAAAAAAAGAACTGGATAAAAGTGAGTTCAGCTGCACATCATGTTGGTGCCCTCGCGGGCGGCATCAAGGGCATTGCAAAATCAGGTATGACATCACAGGAAGAATTTTTCAAGAGTCTCGTTCTCGAACACCAGGAAATGGTGGTCAATACCTGTTACCGTTTTGTCTTCAATCGTGAAGACGCTGAAGACCTTGCACAGGAGGTTTTCATTGAAGTGTACCGTTCTCTCGATCAATTCAGGGAAGAGGCGAAGCTTTCGACATGGATCTACAGGATTGCCGTCAGCAAATCGCTTGACCATCTTCGCCGCATGAAGCGGAAAAAAAGGTTCGGTTCATTGAAAAGACTGATCGGCGCTGAAGATCCTGCAGAAGATATCGCTGCACCCTCATATGATACGCCTTCCGAAACCCTGGTGGAAAAAGAAAGATCACTGGTGCTCCAGAAGGCGCTCGACACGCTTCCCGACAGCCAGAAAACAGCTTTCCTGCTCAGCAAGCAGGACGGATACAGCAACCAGGAAATCGCCGATATTCTGAAAACTTCCGTTTCGGCAGTGGAATCTCTCGTTCACAGAGCAAAAAAAAATCTTCACGAAAAACTCTATGCCTATTATGCCAACCAGTGATTTTTCAGGAAAGACCAAAAGTTTTTACAAAACCTGTCGTCAAATGTTAACAAACAGGAGCATATAGATGAAAAAGCGACACGATAACATTGAGGCAGAAGTAGCAAAGACCCTGAACCTGCTTGACGAAATGAAGCCTCTGGAGGTCAGCCATTTTTTCAGGGTGCGGCTGATGCAGCAAATCGAGCAGAGTCCCGCACAGGGGCTCGCCAGGTTCAATACAGGCTGGGGGTCAGGCAGGCTTGATGTAAGGCTCGCGCTCATGGCGCTCCTTATCATCGTGAATCTCGCCTCCGCACTGATCGCCGTAACCCGGGACAACACCCAGGTGAAGTCCGGTATCAGTGAAGTGATGGACAGCCAGAGCTACGATTATACCAGATCCTCTTACGCCTACTATGATCAGACCGGCACATTCCCGTCCGACAGCGAAGCGAATGGCAGCCAGAATCCCTGACAGACAGCATGAAAAAAGAACATGAAAAGAAAACGGACCGGCAAACACTGAAGCAATCTTCAACCGACTGACGATTTAATAAGTAAAGAACTATCACGGCTCCCTTGCATTCCGAAGGGGCACTGAGCAACCGTACCGGCTACACCATGAACTTCCTGACTTCCAAAAAATTCGTAACAACCGCACTCGTTCTTCTTGCTGTACTCAATGCCACCCTTCTCGGCGTGCTCTGGTGGCAGAACATGGAAAAAAATGACTCAAAACACATCACCATAACACGCCAGTACAGCCGCCAGATATCCTTTTCAGGGCCGGTCGCCCTCAGCGACTCGCAGTCGGTCAGTTTCCGGAAACTGCGCAGGGAGCATTTCAGAAAAGTCAGACCCGAAATCGCAGCTATAGAAGAAAAGAAAAAACAGATCCTCGAAGAGTCCTTCAGGGACAAGCCCGATTCGGCCAAAATCGCCACTCTCGCCCGGGAGATCGGCGCTCACCAGGCAACCATGGAACAGGAGCTTGCGGGCCATTTCCATGAGCTTTCGAAGATATGCACTCCCGAACAGCGGGATTCGCTGAAAAGCTTCCTCGAGCATATCTCAAGGCATAATTTTCCGGCGAAAAAAGATCGCTGGAGCTTCTTTCCCCCCTTCAGGGAAACCATCTCGGTAAAAGACGCGCGGGATAAGTGACCCTGACCGCTGCGAACACCGTCGTTCAATGCGGCACGGCATTTTTCACCTGCGGGCGGACCTGTTCAGAATTTTGGCGGCAAGCAGTTTCGCCTCTTCCCGGAACATGACAAATGAGAACAGGAAGTAGAGGGCGAGCAGAAAACTTTTCAGCGCGACAGAAGAAGCTCCGGGACTGAAAGCCGGTTCGAGACGGTTCTGTACCAGTGCAAGGATAATTCCCGCAACCAGCAGCAGACACAATTTCACCCAGTCATATTCCAGCGGATAGAACTTCAGGGAATAACGAGCCATGACAAGGCACATGACAAGGGTTCCGGCAACTATCGCCATGGCGGCCCCGTCCATGCCCCCGAGAGGGATCAGAAGCCAGCAGCTGACGGCCGTCACGACTGCGCCGGAAAAAGTGACGACCGGAAGGCACCGGGTATTGCCGGTTATAAGAATGCCGGCAGAAAGATTGGTTGAAACCATGTCGAAGACATAACTCAGAAATATCCACGGCAGAAAGCTCAGGCCTATCCAGTAACGGGGAGGAAGAAGATAGAATTTGCCGGCGTAGTGGCACCGGACGATATCCGGGACGAAATAGGTAGCCGCCAGAGCGAGAAACATGACAACAAGAGTGGAAATGTTCATCACCTGCCGGAAAATCCCCGGAGCATCGGGGTCTTTCGAATGCTGCAGGAAGAAGGGCTGCCATGCGAACCGGAATACCTGGATGAAAAGCTGCAGAATAACCCCGAAAGCCGCAATCCTGCCATAAATACCCACGATGTCGGAAGCCTGGTAGCCTTCGCCGTAAATTCTCGTAATCTCCGAAGGCTCGATCCTGATGAGGATGTTCCGGTCAATCAGGTGGATAAGCAGGCCGGCGATCCCCGTCGGCACATAGGGCAATCCTATGCGGAGCATTTCCCGAAACTTGCGGGAAGAAAAAAAAAACCTGAATTTTTTGAAAACCGGGATAACCAGGAGAAAGCTTGCAAGGGAGCCGATCGCCTGGCCGATGAATACCCCTTGCAGTCCCGCATGCAGCGGTACGATAAGTATGATGGAACTGATGACGACAGCAATGACGCCTGCAACCCGTGCAACCGCGAAATGGACAGCCTTTCTCTTGAGTCGGAGCTCGGCGAAAGGGATCACCAGCAGGGTATCGAGCAGGAGAATCAGTGCGGCATATCGGATGAATTCGGCATCTTCTGCCGACAGTTCGATCAGACCGGCTATGAACGGCGCGAAAAAAACAATAATCAGGGAAAAAACCGTGGAGGTCAGCAGAAGGGCGAGAAAAGCGGTCGAAAAAAGCCGGGTTTCATCGCTATCCCTGTCTGCGGAGTCTGAAGCGACCTTGAGATAGGAGGTTTCGAGTCCGTAGGAAAAAATAACGTTCGCCAGCGCGATATTGGCATAGATAATGGTCTGCACGCCGTTGTCGAAGGTGGTAAGCTTGTTGGCATACAGAGGGACCAGCAGGTAATTGAGGCTGCGGGCGAGAATGGTGCTTGAACCGTAGATGACGGTATCTTTGAACAGAAGCTTTAACTTTGAGAACATGCAGTACTATCCACCCGCCCTTATGGAATATCGTTGTTGACCTTTCCTGAAACCCCGTTTCCGGCGGCAGTTTCCTTCCGCCTCCGGAGTTCCTCCTCGTCTATCTGGAACCTCCCGTCTTTCTGTACCACCGGAATTTTTGAAATGACTTCCCTCAGATGCCTCTGGGCCTCTTCCTGCCGGCGTTTCATGTTTTCAAGTTCCTCGCCGCGCAATCCTACGGGATTGTCGGGATCGATCATCGTCTGCTTGAAAGACTCTATTTCCAGATTCTGCGCTTTCTTCATATGCCCGACAAACACTCGGAGTATCGTAACAAGAAAGACAAAAAGCAGAATGGATATGATAAAAAGGACAACCCAGCTCATATCGTTGACATTATTATTATTTATGAAAGCACATGGTAATTTTTCAATTTAGCCGATATTACCATTTAAAAAAAAGAACATGCTCCCAACTTTTCACCTGTAATGCACCTGTTCCTTAAAAAAACATGTACGGACCGTCGAGCAAACGAACGATAACAGAAAACGGCAAGGAGATTCTCCAGAAGGAAGCCGAAGCCGTCCGGCTCATGGCGGAACGGCTTGATGAAAATTTCTCGGATGCTGTTGACCTCCTTGCCGCCTGCAAGGGAAAGATCATCATATCAGGCATGGGAAAATCAGGCATCATCGCCCAGAAAATCGCGGCGACAATGGCGTCGACCGGCTCGACCGCAGTATTCCTCCACCCCGCCGACGCAGCTCACGGGGATCTTGGAATCGTTTCGCACAACGATGTCGTGATCTGCCTCTCGAAAAGCGGAACGACCGAAGAACTGAATTTCATCATTCCGGCGCTCAGGCAGATCGGGGTCCGGATTATCGCGATGACAGGAAGCAGGCGCTCTTTCCTCGCAGAGCATGCGGATTTAGTCCTCGACACCGGTATCGAACAGGAAGCCTGCCCCTACGACCTGGCTCCCACCACGTCGACGACCGCGATGCTTGCGATGGGTGACGCGCTTGCCATTTCGCTGATGCAGAAGAAGAATTTCACCTGGAAGGATTTCGCGCTGACCCATCCCAAAGGTTCGCTCGGACGCAGGCTGACGGTCAGAGCCTCCGATATCATGGCAAAGGGAGAAGCCCTTCCTCTCGTCGAAGAGAGTGCATCGCTTACCGGACTCATTCTTGAAATAACATCGAAACGCTTCGGTGTCAGCGCCGTCGTCAATCGTGACGGCTGCCTTACAGGAATTTTCACCGACGGCGATCTTCGACGTCTTGTGCAGAAAGGCGGGGATTTTCTCAAACTGACTGCAGGCGAGGTCATGACCGCAAAACCGAAAACCGTCACGCCCGCCACTATGGCCAAAGAATGCCTCGACATCCTCGAAACCTATCGGATAACGCAGCTTATGGTCTGTGACGCTCAGCGCCATCCTGTGGGCATTGTTCATATTCACGACCTGATTACACTTGGTATCTGAACCCGGGCATCGGCTTCAGAGCCGCGCGGTTTCTTTTTTTCAGGGCTGTTTGGTATATTTGGGTAAACATTTTTTGATGGCCAAAAGTAAATGCAACATAGCGTGCAGCATCTGGCGATCCTTTGAGATTCTTCTTTTTTTCGTGATTTCCGTTGTCGGCTTCAATGTTCTTCTCAAGACAACGTCCCAGAACTCCAGGTCAAAGGAAAAGTCACTCTCGGAAAAAACAGCCGTCCTGTATGAGTTTTCGGGCCCAGGACTGACCTTCAACGGCGGCCTCTTCCATCTGAACGGTTATCTGGCCCCCAGGCATCACGATACTCCTGCACAACAGGCCATTCCCGGCTCCCCCCTCTGTCCGGTCGCTCTTCATCAGCTGCACTTCACCGATCCCCTCTACACCCCGTCCATCGATAATGCATTCCTTTCCGGTAACCTTGCTCTCCCCCTCCCTGCCAACCTCCTGCAGCAGAATGCCGTCCTTCTGATGTAAGCCCTCACGTTCCTGGATATACCAGATCCGGCGCAGGCTTTCAGTCTTTTTTTACAAAAGCCGTGCCGACAGAAAATAGTGCAGGTGAAAACTGACGGCATACACATTTTTTATTGACAGAGGCAGGGCATATGCATTTTGTTTTCCTTACCATGGAAGCCACCAACAACAGCGTCTTGAGAGCCGCTGCGGGTGAGCTTGACAGAAAATTCGGCACCGGGCTGAAGATCTCGGTTTTCAGTCTCGGCCTCAACAACAGCAGGAAACTCTGGGAAACGCTTGAAGCTACCTTGCCGGAAGCGGATTTCGTTTTCGGTTCGATGCTGTTCAGCGAAGATATCGTCCGACCCCTCCAGAAATTGCTCGAACCCCTCGGATGCCCGGTTTGCATGATTACCAGCAATCCTGTTCTGGTAAACCTGACACAGCTCGGTAAATTTTCATTGCGCAAACCTGCAAAAGAAGAGGCGAAACCATCGGGAGTGTTCAGTCAATGGACGGCAAAGCTCAAACCGGGGCACAATGCGCAGGAAAACCAGCGGCAGCTTTCGCTGGTCCGGAATGTCAGCAAGCTCATGAAGCACCTCCCCGGCAAGGCCCGCGATATCTATGTCTTCATTGCCGCCCACCAGTTCTGGCTCAACGGATCGCAGGACAACCTGGAACGGTTCCTCTCTCTGCTCGTCGAACGGTATATTCCCGGATGGAAAGGAAAACTTCCACAGGCAGATCCCGTCTTCTATCCCGATACCGCAATCTGCCATCCCGACGCTCCGGAGCCCTTTCTTACCGCTGCCCGTTACCTTGAGTGGTACAGGAAAAACAGGCCGGCCCTTACAGACAATACGGTAGCGATCCTCGCCATGCGCTCGACTGTGCTGAGCAGGAACACTGCCCATCTTGACTCGCTTGTCCGTTCGCTCGAAAAAGCCGGCATCCGGAGCTGTATCATCTACAGCGGTGGTCTCGATGTACGACCTGCGCTCAACCGGTTCTTCGGAACGGAAAACCCGGGATCACTGAAACCGAAACTGATCCTGAATGCAACGGGCTTTTCGCTTGTCGGGGGGCCGGCCGAGAACAGGGCTCCTGAAGCCGTCGTGGCGCTGAAGAAACTCGACATACCCTGTTTCAACCTTATCCCGCTCTCTTTTCAGCCGGTCGAACAGTGGCGTGAAAGCGCACTCGGCCTTACACCGATGCAGACTGCGCTCAGTGTCGCGATCCCCGAACTGGACGGATCGACTGAGCCTCTCGTTTACGCCGGTACGGAAGCGGGAACCGAACGTACCGTTGCGCTTGAACGTGAGCTCGTTACGGTCACCGACCGAGTCGGCCGTTTTATCAGGATGCAGGAAAAGCAGAGGGAAGAAAGAAAAATCGCCATCGTGCTCTTCAATTTCCCGCCGAATCTCGGCAATGCCGGTACTGCGGCATACCTCGACGTTTTTGAAAGCCTGCACCGCCTTCTCCTCGAAATGAAAGCTGCAGGATACCGGGTAGAGGTCCCGGAAAATGCAGAACGGCTCAGGACAGTGCTGCTCGAAGGCAACCGCCTGGTTTACGGTACCGACGGCAACGTCGAAGCACACCTGCCTGTTGAGGATTACCGCAGACTCTTTGCGGACTACACCGGCATCGAGCCTTTCTGGGGTGACGCCCCGGGAGAGATCCTCAATGACCGCAGCCGCTTCCATATTCTCGGCTGCACACTCGGCAATATCTTTATCGGGCAGCAGCCCAGCTTCGGTTACGAACGGGATCCCATGCGGCTGCTCATGGCAAAGGACGCCGCTCCCAACCATGCCTTCGCGGCATTCTATACCTGGATAGAAAAATGCTTCGATGCCGACGCCGTCGTGCATTTCGGCACCCATGGCGCGCTCGAGTTCATGCCGGGCAAGCAGGTCGGCCTGTCGAATGCATGCTGGCCGAAAAAACTGATCGGCAGCCTGCCGAACTTCTACTGCTACTCTGTCAACAATCCCAGTGAAGGCTCTATCGCAAAAAGGCGCGGATTCGCTACCCTCATCAGCTATCTTTCTCCCCCGCTGGAACATGCCGGTCTCTACAAGGGACTCGGAAAACTGAAAGAGATGATCGCGGCATACAGAAATACGCCTTCGGACGAGCTTCTCGCTGAGCTGAAAGAGCTCGCGGCCACCCTCGAACTCAACAGCAGTACCGGAGAAGAATCTGCTGACAGGTACCTTGCAGGGCTGCAGAACGAGCTGTACCTCGTCGAAGAACGCATGATCCCGCTCGGCCTCCATATCATGGGTAAAGCCCCGGCACCAGAAAGCCTCGCGGATCACCTCGCGCTCCTCGCGGCACACAGCCGCCAGGAACTTGACGGGCGGACCCTGCCCGAACTGATCGCCCGCGGACTTCATTATGATTACGCAAGGATCGTCGACGCCATGGATACCGACATGGAGCTTCAGCGGCAATGGAAACAGATAAACGCCATCAGCCGCGAAGCCGTCAGACGGTTCCTGGGGACAATTCCACCGGCAAAGAGGATTGCCATCCCTGTTTCACAGATCCTTGAAGGCAGCCTTCCGGTAAGGATTTCCGAAGCCTCGGATTACCTTCACCGTGAAGCGGGGCTCAGACATCACGAATTCGACAGGTTCTGGCATTTCCTGAACACCGTTCTCATGAACCTCGCGGAGAACCATGAACTCAAAGCGCTTCTCAGGGCACTCGACGGCAGATACATCCCGCCCTCGCCGGGCAACGATCTCCTCCGCAACCCTGAAATCGTGCCGACCGGAAGGAATATCCACAGCCTCGATCCCTACACCATTCCCTCATCCTTCGCCCAGAAGGCCGGCAAAACTACGGCAGAACAGCTGCTCGATCAGTACCGCAGTGAAAGCGGCGAACTGCCGGAATCGATAGCATTGGTGCTCTGGGGAACGGACAACCTGAAAAGCGACGGAGAAGGAATTGCCCAGGCCCTGGCCCTCATGGGCGCAAGGGCGAAGACCGACGAGCTGGGCAAAATCTGCGATGTCGAACTCGTTCCCCTCGCAGAACTGGGTCGTCCGCGCATTGACGTTGTCATGACCGTAAGCGGCATCTTCAGGGACCTTCTCTCGCTGCAGGTGCGGCTGCTCGACAGGGCGGCACGGATGGCGGCCGCCGCAAACGAGTCCGAGGAATTGAACTTTCTGCGCAAGCATGTCACGCAGGAGATGCTCGAAAGAAACTGCTCGTTCGAGGAGGCTTCGAACCGGGTATATTCCAATGCGCCGGGAAGTTATGGAGCGAACGTCAACCACCTTGTCGAAAGCAGTTCCTGGGAAGAAGAGAGCCAGCTTGCCGACGCCTTTGTCAGCCGCAAGAGTTTTGCCGTAACACCGGGCGGCCAGTGGGAGGAGTGCCCCGAGGCACTGCGTAGCGCGCTCAGGAATGTCACCCTCACCTTCCAGAATATCGACAGTTATGAGATCGGTATTTCGGATATTGATCATTATTATGAGTATCTTGGTGGCGTTTCGAAGACCGTTGAGCATCTGAGCAAGGTCAAGCCGAAAGTGATGGTCGGCGACATCGACGGTATCGGGAAGAAACAGCGGATCTGTTCTCTTGAAAAAATGGTTTCGCTCGAAGCCCGCACGAAAATGCTCAACCCGAAATGGTATGAATCCATGCTCGCCCATGGATACGAGGGGGTCAGGGAAATCGAGACCCATCTCGGCAACACGTACGGATGGAGCGCGACCGCATCAGCGGTGAACAAATGGACGTATGACCAGTTCAATGCGACGTTCCTGCAGGATGAGGCCATGCTCGAACGGCTCGCTTCTCTCAATCCGCAGGCCACCATGTCGATGACCGCGAGGCTGCTCGAAGCGAACTCCCGCGGATTCTGGAAAGCTGACCAGGAAGTGATCGAACGGCTCCAGGATATCTATGCGGACCTTGAAACAAGGGCAGAAGGCGCTCACCTGGAGCAACTGCAATCATAAAGCATCTGAATCAACAACGCAACGTAAAACTTTTACCATGAGCAGCACCTCTTTCAATGCCGATGAACACAAGAACATGCTCCGCACCTATTTCAATGGCCAGGGATTCCACCGCTGGGCGTCGATTTACGGGAACGACAAGCTCTCATCTGTCAGGAACACCGTCAGGCAGGGCCATGCGGTCATGATGGACAAGGCATTCGACTGGCTGCAGCAGCTCGGGCTTCCTGAAGGGGCAACTATTCTCGATGCGGGTTGCGGAACAGGGCTCTTCAGCATCAGGCTCGCAAAAGCGGGCTACCAGGTCAAATCGGTCGACATCGCGTCGCAGATGGTCGACAAGGCGAAAGCAGACGCGATAAAACAGGGTGTAAAGAAAAATATCGAGTTCGAGGTGAACACCATCGAATCGGTAAGCGGCACCTACGACGCCGTCGTCTGTTTCGACGTCCTCATCCACTATCCGGCCGAGGGTTTCGCCCAGGCATTCGGCAACCTCTCGAGGCTCACGAAAGGATCGGTCATTTTCACCTATGCCCCCTACAACAGAATACTTGCACTGCAGCACTGGATCGGGGGATATTTCCCGAAAAAGGAGCGCCGCACCACGATCCAGATGATTACGGACGAGCAGATGCGCCGCGCCATGAGCGGAGCCGGAATGCAGGTTGACAAGCGTGAAAAGATCAGCTGGGGCTTTTATCATACCATGCTCATGAGCGCTTCGCACAACTGAGTCCATGCATGAAAACCTTATGAAAGTTTTAAAAAATAAATTGTAAATTGATGGTTCAGGGATTTTTTAACCTACGGGAAGCATTGTACCCATTGCAGTCCCTGTTTTGTAAAACAACCTATCTGGAGGGCGGTAACCGATGAAAATTCTGATGATTCAGCCTAATTATCATTCCGGCGGTGCCGAGATTGCCGGCAACTGGACCCCGAGCTGGGTTGCCTATATCGGTGGCGCCCTGAAACAGGCCGGTTTCGATCAGATCCGTTTTGTCGACGCGATGGCTGATAACCTGACCGATGAGCAGATCGAGGAAATCATCCGGAAAAACAAGCCGGATGTCGTCATGGCCACAAACATCACCCCCTCTATCTTCAAGGCGCAGGATATCATGAAAATCGCCAAGAAGGTTGACAGGAACATCAGAACCATCATGGGGGGCATCCACTCGACCTTCATGTACCCGCAGGTGCTGACCGAAGCGGCTGAAACCGATTACGTTGTCCGGGGAGAGGGTGAAGAAGTGACGGTCAACCTCATAAAAGAAATTGCCGCAGGAACCGACAGGAAAAACCGCGGCGAAATCACCGGAATCGCCTATATCGACGACGACGGCAAGGTTTTCGCCACACCCGCCCATCCGGTCATCGAGGACCTCGACACGCTCACTCCCGACTGGAGCCTTTACGACTGGGACAAATACATCTATACCCCTCTGAACTGCCGCCTTGCGGTGCCAAATTTCGCGAGAGGCTGCCCGTTCACCTGCACCTTCTGCTCACAGTGGCAGTTCTGGCGCCGTTACCGTGCCCGCACCCCGAAGCATTTCGTGGACGAAATTGAGATCCTCGTCAGGAAATACAATGTCGGCTTCTTCATCCTCGCCGACGAGGAACCGACCATCAACAAACAGAAGTTCGTCGCCCTCTGCCAGGAGCTGATCGACCGCAAGCTCAATGTCACCTGGGGCATCAATACCCGCGTGACCGACATCATGCGCGATGCGGACCTTCTGCCTTTCTTCCGCAAGGCAGGCCTCGTTCACGTCTCGCTCGGCACCGAAGCGGCAAGCCAGATGAACCTGAACCGCTTCAGGAAGGAAACAACCATCGAAGAGAACAAGTTCGCCATCAAGCTGCTCCAGAAAAACGGCATCGTGGCCGAAGCCCAGTTCGTCATGGGCCTCGAGCACGAAACGCCGGAAACCATCGAGGAAACCTACCAGCTCTGCAAGGACTGGGATCCCGACATGGCCAACTGGACCATCTATACACCCTGGCCGTTCTCCGATCTTTTCAAGGAACTCGGAGACAGGGTAGAAGTCCGCGACTACTCCCGGTACAACTTCGTCTCACCGATCATCAAGCCTGACAACATGGAGAGGGAAGACGTACTGAAAGGTGTGCTGAAATCATATGCGCGGTTCTATGCCCGCAAGACCTTCTTCAGCTATCCGTGGATCAAGGACCCCTATGTACGCAAGTATATGCTCGGCTGTCTGAAGGCATTCGCCCAGACCACCATCACCAAGCGCTTCTATGATATCGACCGCGTGAAGACCAAAAATCGCAAGATCGAGATCGATCTCGGGTTCGACAAGTCGAGGATCCTCACGCAGGAAGAAGTGAAAAACCTCAAGGAGCTCCGGCCCGAAATGGTCGCCGATATGAGCTTCGGGCTCAAGGAAGCAGGCTACCAGCGTGAACATGACGAACACGACTGGGATGCATTCGATGAAACGACCATCAAGGACCGTACTTCGACGACTGTCCGCAACTGCTGACAACCCGCTTCGCTTCGATCAATACCGAAAAGAAAAACCTCCGCGATTGCGGAGGTTTTTCTTTTTGTGGCGTTTCTTCGATTCAGATCACTTGACCTCGATTTCCTTGCCTTTCTTAGGCTCGGCTTCCTTTTTCGGTATGGTGACTTTCAGGACTCCGTTGTCGTAGGAGGCCGCAATGTTCTCGGGATCGACATTTTCACCGACCGAAAAACTCCGACTCATGCTTCCCCAGGTCCGCTCGATGCGGTGGTACCCCTTTTTCTTCTCTTCCTCCTCCTGTTTCCTCTCGGTACTGATGCAAAGGATATCGTCTTCCAGCGATACCTTCACATCCTCCTTTTTCATGCCGGGCATGTCGGCTGAAACATAGATAGCCTCTTCATCCTCGCTTATATCGACCTTGAAAGCGGGGTTGATCATCGAAGAAAAGAAAGGCGATACCTTGTCGTTGAACACATCCTCGAACATCTTCAGGGGGTCCCTTCCGTAAAGTTTCAATGCCATGACTGCATCTCCCTTTTCTATTGATTGCAACAACGATAATTCAACGGGAATCAATAAACAGCAACATTTCACGTCTTCAAAAAATTCCCTGTTGCCTGCTCCTTGCGGCTCGTCCACCTGCTGTCCATTCTCGCTAACGTCATGCAGGCCATCGGCCGAACCGCTGGCCCGTCCAGAACTGCACGGGATCGAATTTTCCGCTCAGAGAGAGAGAGAGAGGTTATCCTGTATTCCCCTTGTCCGAATGATCCTTCAAGGGCATAGGCTGTGAAACGCTGCAGAAAAGCCTCGCTCACCATCAATATTTTCACTCCGTGAATTCTTGCTGCAAGGCATGTTTTCCAATGGAAAGAGTCAGAACAAACGCACCCGACCCTTCGCCATCTTCAAAACGATATGCCCGGAGGGGTAACGCCAGGAGAATACAGGATGGTCGTTCTGTTACGTGAGCTCCGCCTTTCGGGTACCGAAACCGAGAAGATCGGCGATATTGGCACCCGGATCGATTACGGGCCTGATTCGCGGAGAGGGAGATGTCATGAGCGTCGTTACTCCGGGGCCATGGCCGGCCTCGAGGCAGTTGCTGTGCACGACGATTCCGATGGTCACAGCACCTTTGCGATATGCGCGTCCGAAACGGTTGTCATGGTCGAGGAGGGCGACGAAATCACCGAAACGGATCCTGTCGATACCGTACTCCCTGACCGTATCGGCATCGCTTGTCATGATATCGTAGTCCCCTTTCGCCACATGTGCGGACCCGATGCCGGAACCCATGCAGACAGCGGGCACGATGGTCGTTACCGGTACTTCCAGGACACCTCCCTCCAGTTCCCGGATGTTCATGGCCTTCAGGAGGTCAGGATCGAGATTGAAGAGCGTGATGTCCGGATAATCCTGCAATCCGAGGCCCTGACCTCTACCCCTGATGACGATGGTGTCGCTGTAGAGCATCTTTTCCTTGAAATCCCTCGGGAAATCGACAATGACATGCTCAGAACCTCCGTGATGGCCGAGAACGATACCTTCAGCGCCTTTCGCTTCACCTGTGGCGACCGTCGCCCTGTTCCCTGCGCAGGAATAGATCTGGAGGCCGACATTGGGGTGCTCGAACGGTTTGTTGGTATCGGCCGTGCAGCTCACTCCCGGCTCTATATGGTCTCCTGCCCATCCGAAAGCCGGATCCCCGGCCTGTACATTGAGGGTTATGCCCCCTATGGAGGGGAGAATGAACGGCGTACCGTGATGATCCACTTCCCAGTTACCCCTGGTTCTCGGCTGGCCGGGCTGGCATTGCAGAAGGAATTCCACCAGGTTCTTTTCGTTTGTCCTGAGCATGATGACAATGACTATAGGGTGTACGTCAAAACATTCAGTGCGGACCACCAGAAAAAAGAGAGGTCAGCAATGAATGCTCTGCGAAATAAACAGAGGGAGGGCACATTTTTCCATGTGCCCTCCCTTATCAGAACTATCTGAAACTATGCGGTCCGGTAATACATACCAAACCCATTCATGCAAAAATACCGCATGAAAATCTGTTATCGATGACCGTGATACCGCCGGAGAGGGCGGCAGGACGCCTCGTAACGGGTTTCAGGAAAGCGGAGTGACTCCTTCGGCCTGAAGACCTTTGGCTCCCTGTACCACTTCCATCAGAACTTTCTGTCCCTCGACGAGGGTTTTGCGGCCTTTACCGACAATAGCGCTGTGATGTACGAAAACATCTTTCCCTTCTTTCTGCGCAATAAAACCGTAACCTTTTTCTTCGTTGAACCATTTTACGGTTCCTTCAACCTGAGTCCCCATAGCACCCTCTTTTTTTCTTCGTGAAACGCGGCCCTGGCCATCACGTTTCCTTATCGAGATTTTTGAAAAAATATTTGTTTATTCCGGCAATTTACTCACTTTACGCACAAATCAAAAACCGGGCATGACGTTACAGGTATTTTTACGTTCCGCATGGATGGCAGGGAACCCCGGAACGTCAACGATCACTGTTGTAACATCCCCCTGAAAGATCACCGAATACCCCAGAATTTGATCTTGCGGTCATCGCTGCCGCTGACGATCGTCTTTCCATCAGGGGAAATATCCACAGACTGCACTTCGAGCACATGACCGCGATATGTGTGAAGAAGCTGTCCGGACCTGACATCCCAGAGCCTGACCGATTCATCGTTGGCCGCGCTGGCCAGCATGGTTCCTTCCGGATGGAAACAGACACATCGCACAGCGTCCTCGTGACCTTCAAGCACTTTTAGAATTTCGCCGCTTTCGGCATCGAGAATTCTGATTTTTGCATCACGGCCGCTGAAGGCGATCAGTTTATCGTCGGGGCTGAACACCGCCGAATGAGACAGGGTGTCACCGGTTTTGAAGTTGGCTGTATTTTTCCCTGTTTCGACATCCCAGATTTTTACGATCGGCTCTTCGCCGCAGCTCACTATTTTTTTACCGTCATGGCTGAAAGAAACACATTCGATATAGGATTTGTGGCCGGTGACGGTTTTTATTTCGCTTCCGCTTTCAACATCCCACAATTTAATTGTCGCATCGCGGGAGCAGCTCGCAAGCATATTTCCGTCCGGGCTGAAGACGATCATGCGTACCTCGGTGTCATGCCCCTTGCAGACATGCAGGCAGTTGCCTGTCGATACATCCCAGATCCTCACCGTGCTGTCGATGCTCCCGCTTGCGACCTTGTCGCCTTTCGGGCTGTAATCGACGCACTTGACCCATGTCGTATGGCCGGACATGGTATGGAGCGGCTGGCCGCTTTCGACATCCCACAGCATAACCTTTTCATCGAAGCTTCCGCTGACGAGTTTTTTTCCGTCGGGACTGAACTTGACTCCCAGCACGCGGTCCTGATGACCTTCCATCGTTTTGATCAGGTTCACGTCTTCGATCAGTTTCGGACGCTTCAGTTCGACTTCTTCCTTTTTCCCGAATATTTTCGATAAGAAACCCATAGCGCTCTACTTGTTTGTAATTGATTTTCTCCGGAATGCCATGAAAAACACTGCCGGAAAAACGGTAAGTAATCCGTTAATGTAAAAAAAATTATCGCCTTCCCCGAATACCTCCCGGTTCAGGAAAAATTATACCGCCGCCCTTTCCATCGAGCACC
Source organism: Chlorobiaceae bacterium (assembly GCA_013335405.1). Lineage (GTDB taxonomy): Bacteria > Bacteroidota > Chlorobiia > Chlorobiales > Chlorobiaceae > Chlorobium. The sequence continues at coordinate 60,139 of JAAXVR010000004.1, read as the reverse complement.
TTTTCCTGATCTGATGAGATAAAACGAATTGCATGCTATGGCAAGCAGTGCAAGCTGGGAAAACACATGCAGCAGAGCGGATATGAACGGCTGACGGAACTTCACGGCTATTGCAAGCCTTGAAAGGATCGCAAGCAGTACCTGAGCGAACGGCAGCCAGAACATCGCAGGAGTGAACACTGCACCGAAAAAGGCTGCAGCGAGAAACACATAGGGAAGGATATAAAAAACGGAAACGAGCAGCATGAGCAGGAAAAAACCAGCCGTACGGTAACCGAAGCCTGCAAACAGGTTCTTGGAAAACCCTTCCCAGATACCCTGAAATGACCGGTACATCCTGCAGCTGACGGCGGAAGTGCCGTCGAAGGCCACGACGCGCCCTCCCGTTTTCTTCACCTCCCTGCAGAGCCAGACGTCTTCTACAAGCACATTCCTGACGGAGGCATGTCCATGGATCTTCCGGTAGATCTCCCGTCTGGCAAGAATGAACTGGCCGTTCGCAAAGCAGAAGGCCGGTATTTTCGTTCGGCTGACAAAACGGATCGGCAGGTAGGACATGAGGATAACGTACACCAGGGGAACAACGAGTTTTTCCCAGAAGGAACCGAGTTCCTGACGCGGAGTGAGGGAAAGCATATCAGCACCGGATTCGACAAGGGCCCCGGCCGAGCGGCGAAGTGCATCGGGCTCATGGAAGGTATCGGCATCGGTAAACAGCATGAGTTCGCCTTTCGCTTCACGGGCAAGCTGAAAACATGCCCATGCCTTGCCGTGCCAGCCAGGCGGGAGCTGTTCGCCCTGCAGCACCCGCATCCTTGTCCCGGCCTCCGCCAGGAGCCCCCTGAGCATGGATGGCGTTTCATCGGTCGACCCGTCGTCGAGAACGATAATCTCGTAATCCAGGTAATCCTGTCGAAGGAGTGAACGCACGCAGCGCTCGATATTCAGCATCTCGTTTCTTGCAGGTACCAGCACTGACACGAACGGTCCCCGCGCAACTCCGCTTTCGGGAAGCGGTGCAAGATCGCGGAGATTCATGAGCATGATCCCGAAAAAAACCAGGAGAGAAAAAAGGACAAGGATCTGGTAAACAAGGAGGAACATGGCGCCCTTAAAAAACCGCCCTGCAGGGCGGTCTTGTTGCTGATGGAAAACCGGTCCTGATCAGTCGATCAGTTTGTTGATGTCATATTCAAAGATGCCTTCAGCCCCGGCCTTTTTCAGTTCCGGAATAAGATTGCGGACAATCCTTTCGGTAACGATGACCTCGAGCGCAACCCATCCTTCCTCGACAAGATGCGATATGGTCGGCTGGCGCAGTGAAGGAATGATCGAAAGGATATTTTCGAGCGCGGCTTTTGGCGCATTCATCTTCAGGCCCACCTTGCCCTGGGCATTGATGGCCCCTTTGAGCAGCAAAGCCATATTTTCAATCTTCTCCCGTTTCCATGGATCGTTCCATGAATTCCGGTTCGCGATGAGTTTCGTATTGGATTCAAGAATCGTCTCGATAATCCTCAGCTTGTTCGCCCTGAGTGAAGAACCCGTTTCAGTCACTTCGACTATCGCATCGGCAAGATCGGGCGGCTTGACCTCGGTGGCGCCCCAGCTGAATTCAACGGATGCGTTGACACCATTCCTCGCAAGGTACTGTTTTGTGATATTGACCACCTCGGTCGCGATATGCTTGCCTTCGAGATCTTTGACCGATTTCACCGGAGAGCTCTCCGGAACGGCAAGGACCCAGCGAACGGGTCGCATCGATGCCTTTGAATAGATAAGATCTTCAACTTCGACGACATCGGCGCCGGTTTCGATAATCCAGTCCTTTCCGGTGAGTCCGACATCGAACGCACCCATTTCCACATAATGGGCCATCTCCTGAGCCCTGATCAGTATGGCTTCAAGCTCATCGTCATCGATGGAAGGAAAATAGGAACGGCTCTGAACTGAAAAATGAAACCCGGCATGTGCGAAAAGATCGATTGTCGAATCCTGGAGGCTTCCTTTCGGCAAGCCAAGTTTCAGCACCTTGTTATCATTGCTCATATCTTCTTTTTTTTCTGTGATTTAACGTAGCATTAGACCTTCCTGAGTTCCACGACACCATGTTCCAGCACCCCGTAAAATGGAGGGCCGTCGATCCATGAACCCAGGTTCACGTAGGATTTTTCGCCATCCCGGAGTTCCGTGATCCCCCGTACGTGGTTGTGGCCGCAGATAAAATAATGGAAATCGCGCTCTGTGGCCAATTTTTCCGCAAAATCGAGCAGTCTGTCCGTTTCAAATACCCGATTGTCCGGTTTGTGGTCGCGACTGTATCGTGAGTATCCTTTTATCAGCCACACGGCAAAATCAGGATGAAATTTGGACAGCATGGCGATGTTGAACGGGGTCCGGATAAAGCGGGTAAAGAATTTATAACCATGATCCCCGCTTCCCAGGCCGTCCCCATGGGCAAGAATGAATTTCTGTCCGTCGATGGTGACATCCTGCACGCCATACAGCGTCCGGACTCCGAGTTCTTTCCGGAAAAATTCCCCGAGGTGAAAATCATGGTTTCCGGCGATGTAAACCACCTCGATGCCGCTGCGGACAAGTCCGGACAACAGACAGAACAATCGGGTAAAACCCTTCGGGATTACGTGGCGGAACTCCAGCCAGTAATCGAGGATATCTCCAAGCATATACAGGGAACGGCCTTCCGCCCTTATGATGGCGAAAAGCCGTTCCAGACTGTCAAGCTTCAATTGCTCGCTTTTTTCGTCCTGCAGACCTGCATGAATGTCACTGATAAAAAAAGTGGACGCCATTTCAACCCTGTTCATGCAGAGATCTCACACAAACCTCAGCGCGAGAATAACCGCGAGAGGTATGGTAAGGTTATCGACCTCCTTGGGGCTCACGCCTTCGACAACGGTTGCGATAAGTGACACGACGATGATCTGGAGCGGATCGAACGATTCAGGCAGAATAAGCTTCACGAAGAAAAGCCCTGCAGCGACGCTGCCGACGAAAAAGGCAAGGCTTCCCTCGATACTCTTGTCGCTGAGAATGTGGTATTTCATTTTTCCGAACCTGGTCCCGATAACCGGAGCCAGACCGTCTCCCCAGCCAAGAACGGCCATGGCGAGAACTCCCTCGAGACGCTTGTAGTAGAGCGTTCCGCAAATCATGGCGACTACCACGAAATAGAGGGTGCCTTTGAGCAGTTCGCGTTTGTCCCCCGTACGGGTCATGGTTTTCACCGCCTGGTCGTCATCGGCGGCGAAAAGGCCCTTCTGGACGAGCAGCAGCGTCCAGACAGCGAAAATAGCGACGTTGAGGTACTGAGACCAGTGTCCGTCGATGAAGAGGGGAAGAAAAATGATCGTGGAGCCGGCACAGATATGGGTGATCTTGCGGCTGATGTCCCTCGGAAGACCGTGATTGGTCACCAGGTAGTCCATGAGAGGCGGAACGCTGAACACATAAACAAAGGTCATGAGGGTAACCAGTGCATTATGCCATACTACCGGGAGCGAAAAGAAGGTTGCTTGAACTGTATCCATGGCATTGGTATTTTAAGGTTGCGTTATTCCTGAAAAAAAACCTGCTGTCAAGCCGCTTCCCAAACTGACTGCATCAGGTGAGAAGCCTCCATAAAACCCCCGGCGGAATCGGAAATCTGCTCAACCGGCCGCTTCCAGATATTGCACCCCGACCATACCGGCAACAAAGAGGAAGCTGACAAGGAAGAGGATGTTGTTGATGACCTGGAACCTGAGAAAAGCGTTGTGCTCCTGTACTTCACTGTGCCCGATCGCATTGCCGAAGCCGTCATTCACTGCGTTGTTGACGAATGATATGCCTCCCTTCGGATCGATGAGGATCTGGACCTGGAGAACGATGTTGATCAGGAGCCCGACAAGCACGAGGACCAGCGGCACGGAAAACCCCCAGGTGTATGAAAGATAGGCGAGCACACCGAAAACAAGATCGACGATCAGGAAGGAAACGAGGAACGTATTTCGAGCACCGATCATGACCGTCAGCGACTTGAGCCCTCCTTTCCTGTCGCCTGCAGCGGACTTGAAATCGTTGAGAATGATGAGCGCAACGGCCATGAGGAAATTGAGGCTGGCAAGCCAGATTGCCTCGGGCCGTATGTCGCTGAAAAGGGCGTTCGCGGAAATGAAGGTGACAAAGCCGTAGGAAAAACCGACCGCCGGTGCCGAAGTGAGAATGTTTTTCTTGAGCTTCAGTGGGGGAGCGGAATAGATGTAGGCAACCACGAGGGCCGAAAGAATTGATACGAGTATCACCATGCCTCGCAGGCCGCCTATTTCAAGTGAAATGAAAATGCCGGAGGCAATGGCGAGCAGAAGGACGACAATGCTGTTCAGAAGACCTTCCTTTTCGGTGAGACGCCCTGACGGGATAGGACGAGTAGGCTCGTTTACCCTGTCGAGCTCAAGGTCGAAATAGTCGTTGACCGACTGGCTGAACCCGGTACCTAAAGGACCGAACATCAGGAAAATGGCAAAGAGGAGAAAATAGTCGTGCAGGGTCGGCTTCATGGCGCCCGAAACCATGACACCTCCTGCAAGGCATGGAAAACAGCTGATCCATGTCACCGGATCGAGCAGCTCGAGATGGGCCCTCATTTTATCAGAAAAACCAGGTCTTGCGGCAGATGGCATGCTTTTTTACTTCTCTTTGCCCTGCATCGGGCATGTTAAACATTAATTATTCAAAGTATTAATTTACAAATACACCCCAAGATAAAAAAACTTCTATCAGGATGAAGCCCTTCCTGATTCCCGGAAGCGCCTGATGGCTCATTTCCGGAAACCGGCCATCGTTCAGGCAAGGTCAGCTTCCCCGGTAAGGGTGGCGGAAGTGGCACCCGTAATCCTTACCCTCACCAGGTCTCCCGGTTCATGGCCTTCACGGTCGAACACGACGACCCTGTTGGTTCCGGTCCTTCCCATAAGCTGGGATGATGAACGCCGGCTTTCGGATTCGGCAAGTACTTCGACAACCGTTCCGATCTCCGCCCTGTAAATACCGGCGGAAATATCGTTCTGAAGATCGATGATCTCCTGCAGCCTTCTTTTTTTCAGCGCTTCAGGCACGTCGTCAGCAAGAGTCCTTGCCGCAAGGGTACCCGGCCTTGTCGAATAGAAAAACATGAATGCGGAATCGAACCGAACGTCGGACAACAGCCTGAGCGTTGACGTATGGTCTTCCTCGGTTTCGCGGCAGAACCCGGCGATGATATCGGTCGATATCGCCACTCCGGGAATGATTGACCGGATCATCCCTATTTTCTCGCGGTACTCTTCAATGGAATGCCCCCTGTTCATCAGGCCGAGCATGGCATTCGAGCCGGACTGCACCGGCAGGTGGATATGATTGCAGATGTTGCCGTGAGCTGCGATAGTGCTGACCAGCCGCTCGTTTATATCCTTGGGATGGGAAGTGGTGAACCGTATCCTCGTATCGGGCGCCTCGTGACCTGCTGCAGCAAGCAGGTCTGCGAAATCCCGCCCCTCTTCCGGATCGAGGTATGAATTCACATTCTGGCCGAGAAGGGTGATTTCCCGGCACCCTGACAACGCAAGGCCGCGGATTTCACCGATAACTGAACTGAACGCATGACTCCGCTCCCGGCCCCTGGTGAACGGCACGACACAGAACGCGCACATGTTGTCGCAGCCGCGCATGACTGGCACGAAAGCACTTGTCGAACCTTGCCTTCCGGGGTCGATGCCTTCATACATTTCCGCCGGATTGAAATCGAGCGCGGCAAGGCGGGCACCTCTTTGCGCCTGCTCGACAAGCGCAGGAAGGGTCCTGTACGTATCAGGCCCGGCAATGAAATCTATTGCCGGTGAAACAGTGAACATCTCCTCCCGCCGATACTGGGGAATGCATCCGGTTACGCCTACCAGCAGGCCTTTATTCCTTTTTTTCATCCCCTGGAGATGCTGGAGGTAGTTTTCGATGCGATCGACGGCATTTTCCCTCACCGCACAGGTGTTGAGGAGGATGATGCCGGCATCCTCTTCGGAAGCGGCGGACAGATATCCCTCATTCCGGAGGATGGTTGTGATAATGCCGGAATCGGCCTGATTCATCTGACATCCGAACGTATGGATATAAAAGGTTATCGCTCTCTGCTCGCCGGTGCTCATGAGTATCTGGTTTCTTTTCCGACAATATGACGAAAGATGCATAAAAACTCAACGGCGGGACAGCCCTTCGGCTGAGCCGGAATACAAACACGGCACCGCTGAGAAGACGGCCCCGGAATAAAAAAAGAGGGGCGGCATCGTGCCGCCCCGTAAGTCCTGCCGGTTCCTGCAGCATACCCGAAAGTCATGCGCCGAAATGGATATGCTTGAATTTTTCCAGAAGCGCCTCCGCCTCATCCTTGCACTGTCCGCATACCGTGCCGAGCTTGGTGCGTTCCTGCAGTTCATAATAACTCCTTGCGCCCTCGAGAACAGCTTCCTCGATATCATGGTCCGTGATATTCATGCACTGGCAGACGATCGTTGCCTGTTCCTGCTTTACCCTGTCGTCCATACCATTGCGGGAGTAGAAATTATTGATGGAAGCCCGCAGCGCCTTGTCCCCGAGCACGGAACAGTGGATCTTGTGATCGGGCAGCCCACCGAGTTCCTTTACCACATCCTTGGGTGTAACATGGAACGCCTGTTCAAGCGTCATGCCCTTCACCATCTCGGAAAGGATGGAGGTGCTCGCTATCGCGCTTGCACATCCGTAAGTTTTCCACTTGCAATCGGTAATGACCTCTTTTTCCTTATCCACTTTTATCGCAACCAGCATCTGGTCGCCGCACTGCAGGTTGCCTTCCATACCAACACCGTCGAAATCATCGGTATTATCTCCCTGCAGGATATTCCTGGGGCTCATGAAATGCTCCTTCAGCTTTTCCGTATATGCCCATTCACCTGCCTGCAACATGACATCCTCCTTTTATATATGCCGTTGACATATCTCTTATTCGTTGAATTGTTCCTGGTAATACTTCGAGCAGATACTCCACCTGAAAGAGAGTGCTCTCCCTTCCCATGCTGATCCTGATGGAACCGTGAGCCGTCTCAGCATCGACGCCTGTTGCCAGAAGCACATGCGAGGGGTCGAGCGAGCCTGAAGCGCAAGCGGAACCGGTCGAAACGGCAATGCCCACGAGATCGAGGTAGAGAAGGATCGCCTCGCCTTCGGCGCCGGCAAAGGAAACGTTGAGGGTTCCCGCAAGAGACTCTTCGGGATGGCCGTTGAAACGGATATCGTCGATCCTTTCGGCAATACCATGCCTGAGGATCTTTTTCAGCTCGAGCAGTTTCTTCTCTTCAGCTTCCATTTCGAGCGCACGCATTTCAACCGCTTTGCCGAGGCCGAGAATGCCGAGGGTATTCTCAGTCCCCGCGCGCCGTCCCCGCTCCTGGTGGCCTCCCCGGATAAGCGGACAATACGGGATGCCCTGCCTCACAAAGAGCGCGCCCACGCCTTTGGGGCCGTAGATCTTGTGAGCGGACATGGTAAGGAAATCCACACCGAGCTTCCGGACGTCCACCGGAACTTTCCCGACCGCCTGTACGGCGTCGGTATGCATGTACGCACCCTTCTCATGGACCATCTTCGTGATGGTTTCGATGTCCTGAAGCGTACCGATTTCGTTGTTGGCCATCATGACCGATACCAGCCCCACATCGTCACCAAGCATGCTTTCAAGCTGGTCAAGATCGACTTTCCCGTAGCTGTCGACATCGAGGTACCTGACATTCGCACCACGGTGGGCAAGGCATTCCGATGTTTCGAGCACACAGGGGTGCTCGATCCTGGTCGTAATTATGGTGCTGCGCATTCTCGTACCGGGAATGCACTGGCTGGTGCCGCAGACAAAAAGGGAGAGCACGGTGTTGTTCGCTTCGGAACCGCTGCCGACAAAAACGATCTCGTGTTCATGGGCACCGATGAAACCGGCTACTCTTCTGCGCGCGTCTTCCACGTTAGCCCTCGCTTCACGCCCCCAGGCATGCATGCTGGAAGGATTGCCGAACATCTCCATTCCCGCGATCAACTCCTTTTTCACCTCGGGATGAATGGGTGTTGTGGCGTTGTTATCGAAATAAACCTTCATGTCCCCCATTGTCTTCTCTCTTGTTCGTTTACGACTATTAACGTATTGGAAACTGGTCATATTCCTTCAAAAAGCCAGGTGGAAAGATAACGTTCCCCGCTATCGGGAAGAAGGACGACGATTGTCCTGCCTTCCATCTCCTTTCGACCGGCAACATCGAGGGCAGCTTTCAGGGCCGCGCCCGAAGAGATCCCGCACAGTATCCCCTCCTCTCCTGCCAGCCTTTTTGCCATCAGGCCGGCATCCTGATGCGTGACGGGAATCACCTCGTCGATGATCTCCCGGTTGAGGATTTCAGGAACGAAACCCGCTCCAATCCCCTGAATTCTGTGAGGCCCCGACTTGCCCCCGGAGAGCACCGGAGAATCTGCAGGCTCGACAGCAATGATTTTTATACCGGAACGACGGGCTTTCAAAACTTCTCCGACTCCGGTTATGGTCCCCCCTGTCCCGACTCCGGCAACGAACGCATCGATCTGCCCCCCGGTATCATTCCATATCTCCAGGGCTGTCGACCGACGATGAGCGTCAGGGTTCGACGGGTTACGGAACTGCTGCAGGACGATGCTGCCCGGTGTGGATGCCGCCAGACGCTCGGCTTCCGATACTGCCAGAGACATTCCTCCGGATCCTTCAGTCAGCACGAGCTCCGCACCGAGTATCTGCATCAGCCGACGCCTTTCAACGCTCATGGTATCAGGCATGACCAGTTTCAGGCGGTACCCTTTGGCTGCGCAGGCAAACGCGAGCGCTATACCGGTATTCCCGCTGGTAGGCTCGATAATGACGGTCCCCGGCCCGATCATGCCCGCCTTTTCGGCGTCCTCGATCATGGCAACTCCAATCCTGTCCTTGACGCTCGACAGCGGGTTCATCGACTCGAGTTTGACAAGCACCGTCGCAGAGCTGTCTGCAGCGAGACGCTGAAGCCTGACAAGCGGGGTATTGCCGACCGTACCGGTTATGGAATCGAAAATATTCATGACTGCCGAAGCTTCTCCCTTTTTTTATCATGAGAACATATAAAATATCCGGTAAACTTTACGTATCAGAATCAACCACATGGGCCTGAAACCGGAACTGATGCTCCATGCAGTGCCCTCGAAGCATTAGATGCGAGAAAGGCGATGACTTCGGCTATCGCTTCAGGAGAAGCCCACAGCGAACGATCGGCATCTGGCATCTGGCTCCTGTTCTGCAGGGTATCGATAGTGCCGGGCAGGACACAATTGATATTGATGCCGAAACCCCTGTTCTCCTCATTCATGCATTCGGTAAGCCTGATCACCGCAGATTTCGAAACAATATACGGCGCCATGAGGGCTTTGCCTGTCTGTGCGGATTGCGCCCCGACATTGACAATCTTTCCGTACCGCTGTTTCCTCATGACGGGGATAACAGCCCTGCATGCATTGATCAGCGTACCGGCGTTGAGCGAGAACATCCGTTCCCATGTTTCGTGCGACACCTCATGCACGGCCTCTCCCATGGAAAAACCCCCTGCGATATTGGCAAGGATATCGATCCTCCCGAAACGCTGGAGGACCTCAGCGACCATGTTCCCGGCAGCTTCCGGATTTTGAAGATCGACCGCAAGTGAAAGAACGGTCCCGTGAGCATTGGCGAGTTCAGGAGGCACTCCATGCTGCAGATGCACGAGCGCCAGACGGACCCCCTCCCTGAAGAAAATCCTGGCTGCCGCAGCGCCAAGGCTTCCGGATGCTCCGGTTATGATCGCTACTTTTCCGTCCAACGTGTTCAATCCCGGGTTTCAGTTGAAATGGTTACCGTTGAATTTCACTTATTGCAATGTATATGCCGCGTTATTAATTTCACAAAATAAGATTAATTTTATCCTGATTCAACATCTGAAGCTTATCCGCCTTTCCGCTCCGTAAGGTGACCGGTGCAATCCGCAACGCAACGGAAAACGGTGATTACCGGGGACATTCGGTACGAAAAGATCAGCCATATCGGTCAGACGGACCTTTCGAGCGGTCCGGCGGTTCGCCGGAAAAGAGAAGGTCGGATTGCTTTTTCCGCTCTCATGCTCAATTTTCTTGCTGTATACACAGTGCATGAGATGGCGCATTATACTCCCGCAATACTCACGCGATAGTTGCACTCCGGATTTCCCGCGATTCCGGCAATGAGGCACAGATGCGGCAACACGCCAACTGCAGGGACCGCTTTATCCTGAAACAAAATGTTGGTCCCGGCATGCAGATTCCGGAGGGTGGGCAATCGCTGAAGGGGTTTCCATTATCCCCTGCTTTTGTGTATCTTCGCTCGGACTTTATCAACAAACACATGCTTACAATGGAGAGAACGCTTACCATCCTGAAACCGGATTGTGTCCGCAAGCAGCTTATCGGCGCAGTCATCGACAAAATCGAACGTGCAGGCTTCCGCATCGTCGCCATGAAAAAAATCCGCCTTACGACACAGACCGCCGGTGAGTTCTATGCCGTGCACCGCGAAAGGCCTTTTTACGGAGAACTGGTTGCATTCATGTCTTCGGGCCCATGCGTTCCGATGATCCTTGAAAAAGACAATGCGGTTTCCGATTTCCGTACCCTTATCGGTGCTACCGATCCCGCCCAGGCAGCGGATGGAACAGTCCGCAAGCTCTATGCCGACAGCAAGGGTGAAAATATCATCCATGGCTCCGACTCTGCAGAAAATGCCTCCATCGAAGGCGCTTTCTTTTTCTCCGCCGAAGAAGTCGTCAGCGTCGACTGAGCGGAGCGTGCAAATTGAAAAAGGAAAGGCGGCCCCGGGCCGCCTTTCCTTTTTCAGCGAGTATCTGTCTCCACCCGCTGAACGTTCCGGAATCATCGACTCTGTCAGCTCTTGATTTCATGGAGAAAATCACTGAAGGTTTCTCCGTAGATTTCCCATACTGTCATGAAAAGCGCCGCAACGATCGGTCCGACGATAAAACCGAAAACGCCGAACAGCGCAATCCCCCCGAGCGTACCGAAAAAAATCAGCAGTTCATGCATGCGGGTGTCCCGCCCTATCAGGATGGGACGGATAATATTGTCGATCTGGCCGACCACGGCACTGCAGAATATGAAAACACCGGCAGCCTGGATATACTGACCTGTGGCTGCAAGGTAAAGCACCGAAGGAAACCAGATCAGCGCAGAACCCACAAAGGGAATCAGTGAAAGCAAAGACATGATGGTGCCCCAGAACAGGGCATTGTCGATACCGGCGATATGCAGTGCCGTTCCTGCAAGGGACCCCTGCACCAGGCCGACGACCACCGTTCCCTTCAGTGTCGCCCTTGTCACCGAGATGAACCTGCCGAGCAGACGCTGTTCATCCGAGATGGACAGCGGGAGGTAGGAGAGCACTTTATCGAGAATCTTCCTGCCGTCCCTGAGGAAAAAAAACATGGTATAGAGGAAAACAAACAACAGGAACAGGTCGGTGACCGCCGAAAAGGTGATTGTGGAGAGTGAACCAAGCAGGACCGAAGCCATCTTGCCGGCTATTTCCCCGGCTTTCTGCAGAATCTGCTCCCTGTACACTTCAAGATCGGCATAAAAAGGAAGGGTCCTGAGCTGCTGGTCGAACAATGTCGGCTCAGGAAGCTGCTGCTGGATCCATGGCACCGCGATACGGCTTATTTTGACCGCCTGTGTGACGACAATACCGAGGACGGCCCCAAGTGGCAGCACAACGATGAGGAGAAGGGTAAACATGGTCAAACCCGCACTCAGATTTTTTTTCCCTCTCAGCCATCGTTCGAAACGGTTGAACACCGGCATCGCAAGCGCTGAAAAAATGGCGGCCAGAAAAATCGCCATGAGAAAATACCGGATCATGGCAAAAAAAATGGCCGATATGAACAGGACGAAAAAAAGGATGATGATCTGATTTGCCTTGAGATTGTTCATGTCGGGATTCCTCTTGTTGCTTGTGACAGAGAGATGTTACATCAACTCTTCGCATTCTTCATCGAGAAGCCGTGCACGGACCATCGCAACAGCGAAAACCGCTGCGGTTTCCGCCCTGAGAATGGTCTTTCCGAACGTAACGTCCCTGAACCCTGCCGCTCTGGCTTCTTCCACCTCATTCGGGACAAAACCGCCTTCCGGACCGATAAGAAACAGTGTTTTCTTTCGTGCAAACCCTGCCGAAGGAGGAGTTGAAGATCCTTCGAACGCGATCAGTCGGTTATCGAACCCATCGAGCCGAAGCACTTCCCTGAAATGAAGAGGCCTTCCGATCTCCGGAAAATAAAACCGTTTCGACTGTTTCGCTGCAGCAAGAACGATACTCCGCCAGCGCTCGAGTTTTCCTTCGATTTTTTCATTCGACGGCTGTGACACCGTCCGGGTCGTGACCATGGGGATAATAGACGATATGCCGAGTTCGGTAGATTTTTCAAGAAAGAAATCGAAACGCTGCGAAGTCCTGAGGAGTGAAAATGCCACCGCCACTTCGGTTGCGGGCTTCCCGACGAACCTGTGTCCGAGGATTTCCCCATCCACTGATTTTTTTCCGACTGCGGTTATGACCACTTCACAGCGCAAACCCCGGCCATCTGCTGCCAGCAGCCTGTCCCCGGTTTTTTTTCTCAATACCCTTACAAGGTGATGAAACTCATCCCCTTCGATACTCAATCTGCCGGCCTGCAGATCGATCTTCCCTCCCGGTGTGAAAAACAGGTCCATAGGGTATCAGGATGCGGCAAGAGCAATTGCGGCAAGGGAAACCCTTTCAGCGCCTGCGTTCTGCAGAGCCTTTGCGGCAGCTCTCATCGTCGCGCCGGTTGTCACGACATCATCGACCAGCAGGATATGGCCAGGAATGGATGTTCCTGCTGCAAGGAAAGCCCCTTCGGGGTTTTTCCTGCGCAAAGCGGCAGGGAGGGATGTCTGTGAAGGTGTCCAGCGCTGCCGGCCGAGCAGCTCCGGGCGAACAGGTTTCCCGATGCAATCCCCTATCCCCCTGGCGATTTTTTCCGCCTGGTTATAGGAACGCTCTATTTTTTTCAGATAGTGAAGCGGTACAGGAACAATGCATTCGATACCCCCGGCGTTCCCTCCCGAAAGCATCCACTTGCCGAGTTGACTGCCGAAACTTTCGGCAAGCGTGAACAACCCTTCGTATTTCATCGAATGGAGAGCCATCTGCAGTGGATTGCCTTTATGAAAACGGTGGAGGCACCATCCATGCTCGAAACTGAACCTGCCACCGGAACGGGAAGCAATTGCATGGCGGAGCACTTCCCCCGATTCCAGGGGAGAGGAAAAACTGTCGAAACCGGATATGCACCTCCTGCAGCAGAACTCCTCTCCTTCATGAAGAGGTTCGGCGCAAATGATACATACGTCGGGAAACAGAAGATGGAGAAACCTTTCCAGCATCGGGGGCCCTCGTTTTTCGCTTGTTCAATCGAAGCACAATGCAGCGGCACCGAACATTCCCGCCTTGTTGCCGAGAAGCGCGGGTACCACTTCGAGCCCTTCATGCATGGAGGGCAGGGTACTCCGTTTTATGCAGGCAAGCGCCGGATCGAAAATGAAATTTCCGGCTGCGGCAATGCCTCCGCCGATAACAAATTTCCTGATATCCATCAATGCCGTCACATTGGCGAGACCCACGCCGAGAATTTCGCCAACCCTGCTCCAGACGGCGAGAGAAACTTCATCCCCGTCTTTGGCGGCCTGTTCGAGATGACGAGGCGAAAGCCTCGAATAATCGTTTCCGCAATGGTTTCCGGCAGAAGAACCGACAGGGCTTGAAGCGATCATACGATGTGCGAGCGCCACGATCTTTTCCTTTCCTATCATGCTCTCGATCGTGCCCCTTATACCGGCATGCACTCCCGCACCCTCGAAATCGATGATCATGAAGCCTATCTCACCTGCGGTACCGTTCGCACCCCTGTACAGTTTCCTGTTCAGAATGATGCCGCCTCCGACTCCGGTACCGAGAGTGACCATGAGAAAATCGCGGAAAGACCTGCCTGCGCCATAAACCGCTTCACCATACGCTGCGGCATTCGCATCGTTATCGATGAGAACAGGTATCGAAAGGCGTTCTTTTCCCTGAAGGCACGACCGAAGCTCGTCGCGGAGGGAAACAATGCCCCATCCCGGAAGGTTCGGCGGATAGCTGAGCAATCCTTTTTCCGGATCGACGGCACCAGGCGCACCCAGTCCGACTCCGGCACAATCAGCCGGATCGAGGGCTACGGATGCACTTTGGTAAAGGTCGGCGATTATCGATGCAAGCTGAAGAATGATCCCTCCCGGGCCGGCGCTTTTATGCGTAGGCACGGTGATATGTTTCAGAAGACCGGTATCCTCCCCGACTACCGCAGCCTTGATGGCCGTTCCACCCAGATCTATGCCTATCGCCCACCTGGACATGCATCCTTCCCGCTTTTTCAATTTTTGAAAGGCTTGAGAAATTTCCTGCCGTTTGAGCCGACCGTGAAAAAGTCGATGATCTCTGCAATCTCGGGTTCCATGGGCAATTCCGATTGTACTTTCACGATGGCGTTGGAAAGCAGGAGGCCGGACTGGAAAATAATCCTGTAAGCGTCTTTGATGAGCGAGATCCTCTCCGGCGGGAATCCCCTCCGTTTCAGACCGACGATGTTCAGGCCCTCGTAACGGAAAGCGTCATGCCCTCCTGCCATGACAAACGGCGGAACATCGAGCGAAGCCCTTGAAATTCCCCCTACCATCGAATAGCGACCGATCCTGACAAACTGATGAATACCGCTCAGACCACCGACGAAGGCATAATCCCCGACTTCGCAATGCCCGCCGAACTGGACGGCGTTGGCGATGATGACATGATTGCCGATCACGCAGTCGTGCCCTGTATGCACATATGCCATGATAAGGTTGTCGGAACCGATGACGGTTTTTCCGCTCGCCCTGGTACCCCGGTTCAGGGTCACGCACTCCCTTACGACCGTCCTGTCGCCGATATGGAGGTATGTCTTTTCGCCATCGTACTTGAGGTCCTGCGGAACACCCGCCAGTACCGCACCCGCATGTATCCTGCATGAATTGCCGAGACGTGTGCCTGAGCCGATGTGGACATGCGGTCCGATTACCGTTCCTTCGCCAATTGCAACATCATCATCAATGACTGAATAGGGCCCCACAACGACTCCCTCGCCGAGAATTGCCCCCTGATCGACGACCGCTGTTGGATGAATGCTGATCTGCATAGAATGATTAATCCTTCTTTGTTTCAAAATCCTTGATCAAACCGGGCTGGTCGAGCTCTTTGGCCAGACGGCCTATGATTCGCCTTGCATCGTCGTTCCGCCCTACATTCCGGTATGCACGGGCAAGAACGTAATAGAGTTTCGGTTCGGATAACGGCGACGAACTCTGGCAAAGTTTTTCAAGATAGCCAATATACGATGCGGCTCTCTGTTTTTCACCAAGACGGACATACAGCGCGATTACCGAACCGGCAAGCTCGGGATTGACCGGATACTGTGAGAGCGGAAACAGTTTCGTGGAGAGATCGAGCACCTTCATCGCAAGCTCCCCCTGTCTGACCGTTACTGCCTGCGTTGAGCTCCCTTTCACCCTGATGGATGATGAAGGTTCTTCGGCAAGCTCCAGGGCAAGCCTCACGAAGAGTGGAGAATAATTCCCGCAGAGCCTCCTCGACGTTTCCTCAAGATAGAACCCCGGTTTGTCGAGATTCCTGTATCGGTATATCCCGGCGAGGTTTCCGTAGAGCAGCGAAGAATCCACATAGCTCATCGGATCGGGGCTTTTGAGCGGAACAAGCTTGTATACCAGGCCATCAAGGCGCAGAAAGCTCTCGAGGCCGATCATGTTTTCGGGATCGACCGTGAGCGCGAAATACAGGGGCCGGTCTGCAAAGTTGCTCATGACAATATCATAGACAGCCTTGTCCTGGGGACGGAAATAACCCTGGCTGTCATAGATGAGGCCGGGTTTGAGCATCCAGACAATGCTTTCCAGGGGTTCGCCGGGCAGACGGACACCGTTCTCTTTCGAGCGGCGAAGGAGCTCAGCTCGGGCACGGGCGGACGGAAGCACGGCAGTGACCGAATCGACCGGTTCGTAGGTGATGCCCGCAACCTCTTCGTCATTCATGCTGAAAGCGATGCGTTTCGCACCCCTCGGCGAAGTATTTTTCAGCTGGGCAAGGTACCAGCCCGTATTGGCGAGACTGAGGTTCACGATCCTGACGTCCGTCCTGATGCGTTCCACTTCCTGGAGATACCAGAGAGGAAACGTGTCATTGTCGCCGTTGGTAAACAGGATGGCATCTTTTTCACAGCTCTGCAGCATATTCCATGCCCAGTCCCAGGGAACGTAATTGCCCGCCCGGCTGTGGACCCTGTAGTTTGCCTGCAGCATCCTGCCGTTCAGGAACACCAGGGCGGCCGCAACGACAAGCACGGCCGCAGGAAAAAGCAGATCCTGCCGCCTGGCCGCTTTCAGTTTTTCAGCGGCGAGGGTCCAGATGCTTTCTATGCCGATACCGATCCAGAGCGCAAAGGCAAAAAAGCTGGCCACGTAACTGTAATCCCTCTCCCTGGGCTGCGGTTCGGTCTGGTTCAGATAGATCACAAGGGCCGCACCGGTCATCACGAACAGCGCACAAACCACAAGGCCCATCTTCCACTGCCGCCTGAAATGCATGACAGCACCGGCGAAGCCGGCAAGGAACGGAAGTCCCCAAAGCACCGACCAGTCAATTCCGGCCCCTTCCATGTCGTGTTCGCGACCTATGAATTGCCAGCCGAAATATCGCAAGTACATTTTCTGTACCTGGTAGCGAAGAAAATAGTCGAGATCGCTCGAGTACTGCTGGTAATAATACTGGTGCACCGGCTCCGGAGACCACCTTCTCGGCAGGAGGGGCATGTCGCCGTACTGTTCGCGGTTGAGATAGGAAAAAAACGCCTCTGGCGTTGACGGGTTGTTCTCGTTGATCGGTGGTCCGGCATGGGCCCTTACATAAATCAGAGCATACGAGGTATAACCGATGATGATGAGAAAAATCGACACGAGGGCGGTATTGACTATTACCAGCCTTTTCCTGTGGGTATACCAGACACCATAGCCGAGCAGAAGGCAGAGGAAGAGAAAACCCCACCATGAAGTGTGATGGACGAGAACCGGCAACCCTTTGATGATAACGGTATAAATCAGGAAAAACAGCACGGAAGAGCCAAAGACAAGAAGCACGAACGAGAGGGGCGTCACCTTGTATTTCTTGAAATAATAGACAAGGGAAACAGCGAAAACCGCCAGCAGGCTGAGCAGGTGGACACCGATCGAGAGACCGATCATATACATGACAAGCATCAGCCAGCGCTCATGTCCGGGTTTCGGGTCCTCTTCATGCCAGCGGAGGATCAGCCATGTTATGATCGCGATGAAAAACAGGGATGATGACCAGAGACTCGCTTCGACAGCATTGAACCAGAAACTGTCCGAAAGTGCGAGACAGAGGGCCCCGACGGCAGCTCCGCCATAAGCGGCCACCTTTTCTGCGGGAGTCCAGCTGTCGGGATCACTGGCGCGATACAGGACAATAAGCCTCACCGTGATCAGGTAGGTCAGCATGACGGTCGATGAACTGACCAGCGTGCTGATCAGGTTCACCCTCGCTCCGATGTCGCTGAAAAAGGGAAGCATCGTGAACAGCCGGCCAAAAAGAAGAAACAGGGGCGCGCCTGGCGGATGGGGAATTCCGAGAGTGCAGGATGTCGTGATTGTTTCCCCGCAGTCCCAGAAGGAGAGCGTGGGCGCCATGGTGCTGAAGTACAGGATTTCGGCGACAATGAAAAGCGAAACCGCGAAGAGTCGGTTGATCGACCGATGTATCATACGTGAAACGTGACCTCTGAAAGTGTGACTTATGCGACTATAAATTCTCCGGCAATATGATCGGCAAACAGAAAACCTTTCCCGGTAAGGTAAAGCTGTCCTGCTTCCTGCCGGATCCATCCTTTCCGTACCAATCGATCGATCGTCTCCGGGAGGCAATGCCCTAATTTATTGTCTTTTCTCAAAAACTCAACATCGAGCCCGCTGTTTATTCGCAGTGCAAGAAAAACCTGCTCGGTAAAGCGCTCTTCGTCGGAGAGTATTTCCCGGAACGCCGGGACATTTGCGCAATCGCCCGTATAACCAGAAAAGCTCGAAACATTCGCGAACCGGGTTTCAACACCTGACGAGCGAAGAAAACTGTGCGCTGACGGCCCGAATCCCAGATACTCTTCCCGTTTCCAGCTCGCCAGATTGTAGCGGGAATGATGGCCCGGAAGGCAGAAATTTGAAACTTCGTAATGCAGGTAGCCAAGCATTCCTGCCTTTTCCATCGCACGTTCATACATCACGGCCTGCTCTTCTTCCCCCGGAACCGTCATCAATCCTCTCGAAACATCCCGATGAAGCAGGGTTTTCGGTTCAAGGGAAAGCATGTAGACCGACAGGTGATGCGGTCGCATGGCGAGCGCTGCATCCAGATCGGTGTCCCACTCGAGAACATCTTCACCAGGCACTCCGCAGATGAGGTCCAGACTCACCGACGGGAACATCCCCATCGCTCGTGCCGTAACCTCGCAGGCATCTTTCGAGGTATGCCTGCGGCCCAGGGCAAGCAGCTTGCGGTCGCTGAATGACTGTATGCCGAGACTGAGCCTTGTCACCCCCATACATCGCAGATCCGACATGGCCTTTTCTCCGAGATCTTCGGGGTTCGCTTCGAACGCTATTTCAACATCCCCGAAAAAACTGCAGAAACGGGAAAGCTGCCCGAGCCATGCGGAAATGTACTGTAACGGTACCAGCGACGGCGTCCCGCCGCCGAAATGGATGGCACCGACCGTCCTTCCTTCCAGCTGACTCCTTCGTGCCTCCGTTTCTCTCGTGAGCGCTCTGAAAAAGCGTTCGATATGGTCCAGTCTGGTGACAAGAAAAAAATCACAGTAGGAGCAGCGCGATCTGCAGAACGGTATATGAACGTAAAGGCTCAGCATGGAGCCGGCAGCAATGATACTATTGAATGAAAATCCTTCAGGAGGTGCCGAGAACATAACCTGCGACTGCATCGAAAAGATTGTCGGCAACGAATTCAGGCGTGATGTTCTTTTCCCTGCAGAGCTCTTCCTCGTTGTGCCCGGTCCTTACCAGTATGGTTCTGAGTCCCGCACGAAGCCCGCATTCGATATCGATGGTCTTGTCTCCGATGAAAAACGACTCGCTCCGCTCTACGTCGAACCCATCCTCGAGAAAATCGCTGACCGCCTGATCCACCATCCCTGTAGAAGGTTTACGGCAATCCATGTACCGGTCGTATTCGGGATGGGGATGCCCGGGATGGGAAGGACAGAAATAACAGCGATCATATGACGCACCCGCAGCCGAAAGCAGCTCGTTGAGATAACGGTTGATATCTTCGACCTGCTCAATCGTGGTGATACCCCTTGCAATCCCCGCCTGGTTCGTCACGACCACAATGCGGAAACCGGCCCGGCGTGCCAGAGCTATGGCCTCCCCTGCTCGTTCTATAAGCACCATCTGTTCCCTGGTTGCGACATATTCGCCCTGGTCCTTATTGATGGTGCCATCCCTGTCGAGAAAAAGTACCTTTACCTTTTCCACTCGGTCAGTCCTGATGCTCGAGAAGTTGGCGGTAGAGACTTTCATATTGCTCCGCGGAATTCTTCCAGGCAAAATCCCTGCTCATAGCTGCAGTGACGATCTGCTGCCAGCGATCTTCCAGACCGAAAATGTCGATGGCTTCACGAAGCTTGCCGACAAGAGATGCCGGAGTGTAATCGTAAAAAATAAATCCGGAGCCGCTCTTTTCGCCGAGGTCGTCGATCGTTTCGACAATCCCCCCTCCTGCATAGGCCACCGGTATGGTACCGTAATTCATGGCGAACATCTGGATCATTCCGCACGATTCGATCATGCCGGGCATGATCAGAATATCGAGGCCCGCAATCGCCAGATGCAGAAAACTGTCCGAAAATTCCGCCTGCAGGCTGACCTTTTCAGGATGCTCGGCGGCAAAATCCTGGAATACCTTTTCATACTTCTTGTCTCCGGAACCGCAGATTATCAGCTGGATATCGAGAAGGGCGAGTTCTTCGAGGCTTTTCTGTACCAGTTCGGCTCCCTGGTATTCGTCGAAGTTCGCGATCACGCCGACCACCGGCGTTCCTTCCTCGAAAGGCAGACCCGCCTCTTCGAGAAGCGCTTTCTTGTTTTCAAGCTTGCCTTCCATGTTCTCGAGGCTGTAGCGTTTCTTGATGAGCTTGTCGGTCGAAGGGTTCCACTGCCTCGTGTCGATACCGTTCAGTATCCCGTGAAACTTTGATTTTTGTTCCATGAGCAGCCTGCCAAGACCGAAAGACCCGGCAGTGTCCCGGGATATCTCCTCGGCATAACGCTTCGATGTCGTCGTCAGGAGGTCGACGTTTTCAACGCCGGTGTAAAGCATATTGACATCCTCGCCTTTCCTGTGAAGCGATTTGCAAACCACCTCGGGCAGCTGTTTCTGGAAAACCTTGAAAGGAAGGACTCCCTGCCGGTAAACATTGTGAACGGTAAGGACGGTCTTGATATCCCTGAAAAATTCATGGGATGCATAGACGGTTTTCAGAAGCAGCGGTATCAGGCATGCATACCAGTCGTGCAGATGGATGATGTCGGGTTTCCAGCCAAGCCTTTCGAGCGTTTCGAGAACACCGACATTGAAAAAGACAACCTTTTCGGCGATCCCCTTCAGATCGCTTCCGCTGTGAAAATCGGTAAAGAGCCCGTTCCGTTTGAAATATTTTTCGTTATAAAGGAAATAGGTCTGGATCTTGCTTGACGGCAAGGCTGTCACCTTGACATTCAGCAAGTCCGTTTTCTCCTTGAGGGGGACCTCTATGTCCGACAGGCGAAGAACATCGTGCAGCCGGAACTTGCGGTCGTTGATGGTACCGTATTTCGGCATCATGATTCGTGCCTCGAAACCTTCTTCTTCCAGGGCCTGGGGAAATGATGCCATAAAATCAGCGAGCGCGCTGATTCTTACAAAAGGAGAAACTTCACCGGAGACATACAGAACCTTAAAATTTCGTATAGACATCTATAGGACAATCCAACTATAATTTTTCACCAAATATTTTCATAGAACTACATTAGTTTTTAATTTACGAATTTTCACGGTCAGATACAATCCAAGCCTCTTCCACCAAGCAGCAGGATAAAGACGATGCAGGATACCATGCGCATTCAGAAATTTCTTGCCGTCATCCTTGTCATGCTTGCCGGCGGGTGCGCATCAGACAGGCCTCCTTCGGGAGGGCCTGCCGACACCACCCCGCTCCGGGTCGTTCTTTCATCACCCGCACCATCGGAAATCAATGTATCGGACCGGACCATCCACCTGAAGTTCAACCATTTCTTTACAGGACGTCAACTGCTGAGAGCTCTTGCGTTTTCCCCCTCCGTCGGACAATTCGACGTCAGGGTCGATGGAAGAAACGCTGAAATACGATTCCTCGAACCCCTGAAAAGCAACAGCACCTATACCCTCTTCATCGATAAAAACCTGAAGGATTTCAGGGGCAGAAGCTTTTCCGAACCCTTCAGCCTGGCGTTCTCAACCGGACCCTCCCTCGACGCAGGCAGCATAGAAGGGAGCGTCTGCAATACGGAGTATTCACCCGCTGTCAATGCGCTTGTCCTCGCTTATGACGCCAGCCGGGAAAACAAGGGAACCCTCGCGCTGCTTGAATCCGTCCCGGACTACCTTACACAGGCCAGCGCCGCGGGAGCTTTTTCCTTCAGGAACCTGGCTCCGGGACGGTACAGGATTTTCGCCGTGAACGACCGTAACGGCGACAGGCGTTACAGCGGTCCCGGGGAGGAAATCGGCATCACGGCAGCTTCGTCCCTGCCTGAAGGGACATCCGGCGTATCGCTCATGCTCGCAGGCAGTTCCTCCATTCAGGGCATCGCAGCTTCATGCAGGTCACTCGACAGCCGGCACATCGAAATCAGGACCATGGTACCCGTCAGTCCGGCAGTTTTCAGGGACACACTTCCCGATATCAGGGAGGCGGATTCGGGCAGCCCTCTTCGGGTTACTGCATGGTACGGCAGGAACATGAGTATGTTCGACGACGTGTTTATCCTTGAGACAGGCAGGATGAAGGCCGGCAGGCTCTACCGTGCAGGTGCACCCGGCTCGAAAGGTATCGAATTCTTCGGCAGCGGCGCAAAACCCTCTGAAACGCCTCTCAAGGCGACGGTTTTTCCGGAAAACGGAAGCGACCCGGCATTTCTCGACATGGCTTGGCCATCGCTCGGCAACGCCGTCGTGATACGATTCTCCATACCGGTCGACGAGTTGCTTGTCAACCGGGCAGCACGTCTGGAAGAAACGGTGAGCGGAGCCGCTCTGCCGTTCAGCGTCATACCCCTCGATCCCTTCACCTGCGCCCTGAAGCCGATTTCCGGCTTCAAACCGGGAAGCACCTACAAACTTGCGCTCAGGATGGAAACCCTTGCCCCTCCGGCATCGAAGGAAGGAGCGAGACTGCCGGTGGAATCTCTTTTCACCGCATCGTTGCCGGATGATGCGGGAACCATTACAGGATCATGCACTGCCCCCGGTCCCTTCGTTATCGTGGAGGCAAGAATGTCGGGTTCCCATTCCGCCATCTACCGGACAAGGGCTATCCGGGAACGGAACGGGGTTTTCCGCTACACCTTCTCCGGACTTCCTCCCGGACAATATCGCGTCATGGCATTTTCCCCCTCCACACAAAAAGAGCCCGACCTGTGGCGTCCGCATTTTCCCGGCTCCATCGAACCGTTCATGACCGCAGAACCCTTCGCGCTTCATGGCTCACCGGTCAATGTCCGTGCACGCTGGACTACCGGGCATATCGATATCAGCATAACGAAGTAAACCATCAAGGATGAACAATTCCGCAAAAATCGGACCAAATTCAATCATACAGACAGTCACGGCTCTCGAGGCCGCATACGGTAAAAGGGATGCGGAAGCCATTCTCAGGCGCGCCGGGCAGGACCACTGGATAGGCAATCTTCCCGAAGAAATGACTGAAGAATCGAAGTTCCACGCGCTTGCATGCGCCCTTCTCAAAGAGATCGGCGAACAGAAGGCCTCCGCCATCCTCGAAGACTCGGGAAGACGCACCGCAGCATACCTCCTGAGAGTCAGGATTCCGGGACTGTTCCAGAAATTTCTCAGGCTGCTCCCTCCGGGGCCGGCATTCAGGCTGCTGCTGTTTGCCATCAGCAAAAACGCATGGACGTTCGCGGGAAGCGGAGAGTTCGGCTACACCGCGGATAAAAAACCGGTAATCAGCGTGAAAGTCACGTACCCGAGCCAGCCGGTTGTCGGCAGTTTCTACCTCGGAACTTTCGAAGCCCTGCTGGAGGAGCTGGTAAACCCGAAAACCTCCATCAAGGCATGGATCGAAAAGAATGGCAATACGATCCACTGCACCTACACCTGTACGATCTGAACATGAAAAGAGAGGACAAAAACAGAAGCGGGCTTTCGGCCCGCTTCTGTTTTCTGTTCATTTCAATAAGCTGCTCTTACTGCCAGCCGCCGACGATCTCGAAAATCTCGCGGTCACCGATCGGAACGGGTACGGATGATTTCGTCTCCTTCGAAAGGATATCCTCGGCGATCTCGTTATACGGTTTCAGACACTCTTCCTTGCCGGGCTCGCTGTCATCCATGGCGAACAGCGTCTTGCCCGCAAACCTGCTCTGGCGGATAAGCTCATGATAGGGGACCTTTGAAAGCAGTCGGGTACCAACCTTTTCGGCAAACTGGTCGAGCATGTTGGTGCCGCCGCCTTTCGCATAATCGACCCTGTTGGCCACAATACCGGCAAGCTTGACCTTGTAGCGTGCGCTTTTCTGCTGGATCGCCATGCAGAGACGGTTCGCCGCGAAGATGCTGTCGAAATCATTGGTTGCGATGATGATGGCATAATCGGCATAGTTCAGCGGAGCGCTGAACCCGCCGCAGACCACGTCGCCGAGCACATCGAAAAGAATGACGTCATACTTGTCGTAGAGACCGAACTCCTGAAGCAGTGCCACTGCTTCACCCACGACATAGCCGCCGCAACCGCTGCCCGCCGGGGGGCCGCCCGCTTCGAGGCCGTCGATGCCTGCAAAGCCTGTTTCGATGATATCTTCCGGGGTCAGCTCCTCGTGGTGGAAATCCACCTCCTCGAGAGCCTCGATCACGGTTTTCTGCAGCTTGCCGGTAATGGGAAAGGTGCTGTCATGTTTAGGGTCACAGCCGATCTGGAGGACTTTGGCGCCCTTCAGGGCCAGGGCTGCAGAGATGTTGGCGCTTGTCGTGCTTTTTCCGATACCGCCCTTTCCGTATACCGCTAAAACTAAACTCATAATGCAACGGGAAAATGTAGTTGATTGAAATCCTTATCCGCCGAGATGCTCTTTTGCCCTCCTGAACACTTCGGCGGTAATGCAGCTTTCGCCCTGCTCAAGGGCAAAGTTCTCGGTGTTTTTTCGCACTTTCTTCCTCACGAAAAAAGGAACTTTCTTCAGCATGTTCTCTGCTTCACCTGTCCAGTTCATGCCGTCTGCACCGGAATCGGGTGCGTTGAGCGCCCCTGATCCTCCGCCCTGTGCGCCGTTCTCCTCTCCGTTGAGGGATACTGCCACTATTGCGTGCTCTGCCGCCCCTTCTTCATACTCGAGGCCCGCATCGCCGAAGAAATCGATAAGGTGCTTCTCGAGGCCGAGCTTGCAGGAAAGGTAAACGCGATCCGCCATGACATCCGCCCCTTCGAACCCGAAGAACGGATAGTACCCGAGCAGATGGTTTTCGATATGGGTCGGAGGGGAAATGACCATACAGGGCACATCAAGCTTGCGGCAGCTGTGACGTTCCATCTGCGTGCCGCAGACGAGATCGGGCATTTCGTTTTCAATGATGGAAGCGATCTCCTGGAAACGGTCGGTCACCACGAGTTCTCCCGGGAGGTATCCCGCGAGCTGCTCACGGAGCCAGTCCGCATGGCGGTGCAGATAGGTTCCTGCCCCGATGATCTGCATGCCGAGTTCGTCGCGAAGAAATTTCACGACACCGGCGGTATGGGTCGCATCACCGAACACGAATGCCTTCTTGCCGCTGAAACTCTCCATATCGGCCGTACGTGCGAACCAGGGTACGCCGCTGGGAGCGCTCATGCCGTCGAGGGAAAATGCCCTGAGCGGCGGCAATGCTATTGCAGGAAGCCCCCTTTCAGCTGCGATGACATTGATTTTTTCGACGATCTGTTCAAGCCAGCGCCTTGTCGGTTCCACACCGAGAGGAGCGTCATGGATTGCAGGCATGCCGAACCGCTCGCCGAGGTATCCTGCAGCCGTGGCTCCGATTTCGCGATAGGGGGCTATATTGAGCCATGCCGAGGGCAGTTTTTCGAGATCTGACGTACTCGCTCCCCAGGGAGCGACGACATTGACCGTTATTCCAAGAGTCCGGAACATGCGCCTCAGACTGGTGAGGTTTGCCCGAAGGTGGAAGCCGAGCGAAGTGAAGCCGAGAATATTGACCGAAGGTAGAGCGGTTTTTTCCTGTTCTTTCGAATAGCGTTTCACCAGCTCGGTGAAAAGACCGTCGGCAGCTTCATTCTCCGTGACCCGGAACGGATTGAGCGCATAGACGAGAAGCTTCTCTTCAGGGATCCCGGAGTGCATGGCCAATTGACGGAGATCCTCCTGGAGCAGCGCCGTGCTGCAGCTCGGTGCGATGACCGTGAGCTCCGGGCTGTAATGCCGGTCTACCTGCTGCAGGGTTGCGGGAAGACGCGAAACGCCCTGGGCAAGGTCGCGCCCGCGCACCACGCTGATGGAAAGTCCCGGAAACTCCGGAGTTCGCTCGAGCATGGTATAGGTTGCGGTGATATAATCGTCGCCCTGTGGCGCGTGATAAACCGTGTGGACCCCTTTCATGCTGTTGGTAACCCGGCTGATGCCATGCAGTGCGGTACCTTCGTAAAGCCAGAAAGCTAAGCGCATACGCTGTATTCCGTTAGTGTTGCAATTCTTTTCATTGTACCTGTTCCGCGCTCGGCATGACGCCCTCGAGCCAAACCTTCTCGTCGAACGCTGGCAGTTTGCTCCGGCGATTGAAGGGCGAAACGAAAAGGTTGGCCAGGGTGAATACCCCTGACCAGCTGTGGATCGGCATGAGGGTGAACTCCATGCTCCATTTCACGATAAATCCGTGGCCGACGAAGGGGTTTGCGGTCATGAGCGAGGTAACGATCAAGTCTGGCCGTTCCCTCCTGATATCCTCAAGCTGACGGTGGAAATTGGGCTGTTCGACAACCTTGACGCCTTCAAGCGCCTGGAGCTCGCGTCCGAGAGCCTTCTTGTTGATATAGGCGCTGCTGCATTCGACCACGTTCGCGCCGGCGCTTTTCAGGAACCTCGCCAGAGGAAGCTCCATCATGGTATCGGCTGTGAGGAATACTTTTTTACCACGCAGTATCCCGGTCTGCTGTCTGATTTTCTCCCATGCGGCTTTTTCCCTCTCCCTGAGGTCAACGGTAATGCCAAACGCCTTTGCAAGATCCTCCCAGAATACCCTCGTACCGTCAGGACCGAAGGGAAAAAGGGATGCGAGCACCTTTGCGCCGCGCTCGCGTTCGAGCTTGACGGCAACCCTTGAAAGGTAGGGCTGGACCGGGGCGAGGATGGTATCGGGGCCAATGGCGGGCAGACGGTCGAAACGCGACTCGGGAAGAAACCCGCCGACCGGGATGCCAAGCTCTTCGGCTTCGGCCCTGAGGTCATCGGCCGTGGCATCGTTCACCGAACCGAGAAAAACCACCTTCTTCTCTCCCGCAGGTGCTTGCGGACAGAAAGGAACAAGGGCGTGGAGCACAGAGTCCTCCGCCTGGGTGAAGTTATAGACGAGGCCGCTGGCCGGCACGAACAGCACCGGCAGCTCAGGGGTGGTGAGGTGCTCGGAAAGCCCCTTGAAGTCCACTTTCATGACTTCAGGAGTACATGACGAAAGCAGGAAGATCACCGAAGGGTTATGGTCGGCCTTGATTTCAGCGATGATTTCCTCGAGGGTGGGCTCGCTTTTCGACAGGTCTCCCTCCTCGATGAGGGCAATACCGAAACGCGGTTTTGCGAAAATCATCATTCCGAGAGCATTCTGCAGGAAGTGTGCGCAGGTATGGGTCCCGAGGATAAGGAAAAAACTGTCCTTGATTTTCTGGTAGAGCCATCCGACACATGCAAGTCCGCAGAAACTGTGCGTAACGTTATCTTCCTTGATTATCTGTACTTCTCCGGGAACCTGCATCATGAAGTTGTTCTCCTCCTGGTTGCCGCCCGAGCCATCCAGCCGGAATAGGGCGGAAAATGCGTTGCAACGGTCAAATTTTAAGAACCTGAAGATAAAATATTTTCACCATTCCCCCTACTTCCGCTCTGCGGCCGAAGAGACTATTTTCGCCTCGACCGAAGCGGACTTGTCGCCGATACGGACATCCCTGTCCCTGCGGTCGTCGATTTTCAGGACGGTATAGACCCGCTTCCCTCCCTCTCTGAAAGCATGCTCGTGGAGCTTTTCCGCAATTTCGAAAAGCTTCGAAGCCGGACCTTCAACGATGGTGCCCATATCATGGAGCCTGTAGCTGCATCCCGATGCCGCCAGAAGTTCCTGCAGGGATGCGACAAAGCCGCTGAGGCCCCCCTCAGAGCTGCCGAGAGGGATAACGGTTATGTCCATCAACGCCATACTGCCGTGAAAAGAGGATTAACGGAAAACAGTCTCGTCCCTTCCCGGCCCGACCGAAACGAAGGTCACCGGCACCTGCAGCTGTTCTTCAAGAAACGTGACGTAGTTTCGGGCTTCGGGCTGCATTTCCTCGAAGGTCCGCGCATGGGCGTTCGAGGCCTTCCACCCCTTCAGGGTGGTATAGACGGGAGTAATCCTCGAAAGCGTCTGGTGATCGGTAGGAAAATCATGGATCTCCCTGCCCTCGAGCAGATAGGAGGTACAGACCTTGATCTCTTCGAATGTATCGAGAACATCGAGCTTCGTGAGGGCTATTTCGGTCACGCCGTTCACCGCCAGCGAATAGCGCAGCGCGACGAGGTCGATCCAGCCGCACCTGCGTTTCCTGCCTGTTGTCGCTCCGAACTCATGCCCGATCCTGCCAAGTGCCTCGCCGGTCTCGTCGAACAGCTCGGATGGAAAAGCCCCGTTGCCGACCCTCGTCATGTATGCCTTGACTACACCGATCACCTTGCCGACATAGTTCGGCGCGATGCCGGAGCCGGTACAGGCCCCTCCGGAAGTCGGGTTGGAGGAAGTGACGTAGGGATAGGTGCCGTGGTCAACATCGAGCAGGCAGCCCTGTGCCCCTTCAAGCAGGACGGTCTTGCCTTCCCTGAGCTGACGGTTGAGATAGAACTGGGTGTTGGTGACATAGGGATCGATGATCTTGTCGAACTCCGCATACTCGCGCACCATGGTTTCGACATCGATCTCGTCCTTTTCGTAGACGTTCTTCAGCAGCTTGTTCTTTGATGCGAGATTTTCCCGGAGCTTCTCCTGGAGCACTTTCATGCTGAGGAGATCAACCACCCTTATCCCCTTGCGCGCGAATTTATCCTCGTAGCTCGGGCCGATGCCGCGACCGGTTGTCCCGATTTTCTGGTCTCCCTGAGCGGTTTCGTGCAGGGAATCGAGCAGTTTGTGGTAAGGCATGATGAGGTGGGCGTTATGGCTGATGAAAAGCCGGCCCTTCACCTCGTAGCCGAGTTCCTCGACTTTCCTTATTTCATCGAGCAGGGCGGCCGGATCGATCACGACGCCGTTGCCTATGACGCAAACGCACCCTTTGTGGAATATACCGGACGGAATGAGATGGAGCACCACGGTTTTGTTGTCGAAACAGATGGTATGACCGGCATTGGCTCCTCCCTGGTAACGGACGACGATGTCATACTTGTCAGAAAGGTAATCGACGAGCTTTCCCTTGCCTTCATCGCCGAACTGGGTGCCGATGATGACGGTAGCGGGGCGTAACGTTGCACTGAATGGTTTTGATTCCACGACGCTTGTGTTTGTTAAGGGATACAATGTTCAATATGCGAGAGCAGATCATTCCTGCCCAGACCGGAAAAAGATGAATAATTTACAATAAATTTGGCTTTGGAGGACAAACTTTCCATCGATCGGCGAACCGCCACCCGCTCTTTCTGCCCGAGCTTGTCGTATTTGGTCAGGACAATCCCGAAAGGGCGTTCATGGTGCAGGAGAAACTCGATCATGGCTCTGTCGGATGCCATTGCCGGGTGCCGGGAATCAATGAGAAGGATAACCAGCGAAATGCTCCGACGACGTTCGATATACGCGGAAAGGAGTTTTCCCCATTGCTCCTTTTCCTCGTGACTTACCGAAGCATATCCGTAACCCGGCAGGTCTACGAAATAGAGATCGCCGTTGACGAGAAAATAATTGATGAGTTTCGTCTTGCCTGGTGTGGAACTGGTTTTGGCGAGACCTTTCTTTAACGTGAGGGAGTTGAGAAGGGATGATTTTCCGACGTTGGAACGTCCGGCAAAAACGATTTCAGGCATCGACTCTTCGGGAAGGCCGGAGAGGCTCGATGCGCTTATGAGAAAATCGGCACTGATAATGTTCATATAAAATGCAATCCTGCGGAAAAGAGCAATAAAAAATAAAGCTAAAAACCTTGCGTTAAAAACCCAAATGTTTAACTTTCATCGGGTTTTCAGGCCTTTTTCGGGCTTTTCAAGGAGCTGCTTCAAAGGTATAAAAAAAACAGAAAAGCGGACATGGCACTTTTCATCTACAACTCTCTGGCGAGAACCAAACAGCAATTCGAACCGCTCCATCCCGGCATAGTCAGTATCTATGTCTGCGGGCCTACTGTTTACGGTCACGCCCATCTCGGCCATGCGAAAAGCTACGTTTCCTTCGACGTTGTTGTCCGTTGGCTCCGGCACAGCGGTTACCGGGTGAAATACGTCCAGAACATCACAGACGTCGGGCACCTCACCGACGATGCAGACGAAGGAGAGGACAAGATCATGAAACAGGCCCTCCTGGAAAAAACCGACCCCATGGAAATCGCCCAGTTCTATACCCGAAGCTTTTATGAGGACATGGACAGTCTCGGTGTCCTTCGCCCCAGCATCGCGCCCCTGGCAACCGGACACATTCCGGAACAGATCGAACTGGTAAAAACACTGATTGCTTCAGGGCACGCCTACGAAGTGAATGGCAATGTCTATTTTTCCGTAGCCTCTTTTCCCGGATACGGAAAACTTTCCGGAAGAACGGATCAGGAGGCACAGCAGGCAGGCGCGAGAGTAGAAGTCCGCTCCGACAAGCGGCACCCATCGGATTTCGCGATCTGGAAGAAAGCTGACGAGGGGCACCTTATGAAATGGGTCTCTCCTTGGAGCACCGGCTATCCCGGATGGCACCTCGAATGTTCCGCCATGTCCATGAAATACCTCGGCGAAACCATTGACATCCACGGTGGAGGCATGGAAAACCGCTTTCCGCACCATGACTGTGAAATAGCCCAATCCGAAGGGGCAACCGGCAAACCCTATGTTCGTTTCTGGATGCACAACAACATGGTGACCGTTGATGGCATCAAAATGGGCAAATCGCTGAAGAATTCGGTAAACCTCAAGGAACTGTTCAGGGAGAATGACCCCCTCGCGATCAGGTTCTTCATCCTGCAGTCGCACTACCGTTCGCCGCTCGATTTTTCCCTTGCCGCCATCAGGGCGTCGACAACCGGGCTCGAAAAACTCCGCCAGACCCGTAAACGGCTGAATGAAAGCACACCTGGAGCAGCTCTTTTCGATACCGCTCCATTCGTACAGCGTTTCAGCGAAGCCATGGACGATGATTTCAACACCCCGATCGCTATAGCGGTGCTTTTCGATTTCTCGAAAGCGATCAATACCGCACTTGACCGCAGCGAAGGGATCTCGGAGGAAAGCCTGAAAGCCTCGATCGACTTCATGGAATCGGCGGGAACCGAAGTCCTCGGTATCATCGGGCCAGGCGAAACGGTGCCTCACGGTGACATGCTCCAGACACAAACACGTTTGTCCAGGGTCATGGAAATCCTCATCGAACTGCGTGCCGATGCCCGCAGACAGAAAAATTTCGCGCTCAGCGACACCATCCGCGACAGACTGCTCGAAGCTGGAATCGAAATCAAGGATACGAAGGAAGGGGCGAGCTGGTCGAATAAAACCGGTGCATGAACGATCGTTTCTAAAGAAACTCTTCGAGGTTTTCCCGCCTTATCGCATCGACAGCTTCAGCGACCCTTCGGGACTCCCCTTTCGCACAGACAAGCAGTGCATCGCCGGTATCCACGATAATGAGGTCGCGTACGCCGATTGCGCAGACCATTTTGCCGGCGGGCCTGTGTATAAAGATATTTTCGCACTCTATCTGCACCACTCTTGCGTCGCTGGTATTTCCCGCCCCATTCTTTCTTTCAGGCAAGGCGTTCATCACTTCATCCCAGTTGCCGAGGTCGGTCCATCCGAAATCACCTTCGATGACAAAAACATTTTCGGCTTTTTCCATGATTCCGTAATCGATCGATATCGGATGGATCCAGGAATAGACATCCTCGATGACTTTACGCTCTTCGGCGGTTCCGATGGTATCGTAGATAAGAAGCATATCCTTGTACAATTCAGGTAGTGAACGCTCGAACTCACGCTGTATCGTGTCGATATGCCAGATGAAAACACCGCTGTTCCAGAAAAAATCCCTGCTTTCCAGAAATTGAAGCGCAGTGAGGTAATCGGGCTTTTCAGCGAAAGCCTTGACCCTGTAGAGAGTGAAGTCGAATTCCGGGGAAAACGGCTCCGGACGCGGTATTTCCTCCTCGGTCTGGATGTACCCGTAGTCCGTTTCAGGCCTGTGAGGCTTGACTCCGATCGTGACCAGACCCCGTTTTTCAGACGCTATGGCAACACCTTCCCTTATGATTTCCACGAACGCACGTTCATCGTGGACCAGATGGTCAGAAGGCAATACGATCGTAACAGCATCGGGATCTCGCTTTTTGATGAATGCTGTCGCAAGGGCGATACAAGGCGCCGTGTTGCGGATTCCCGGCTCGACGATGACGTTCCCCGGAGGAAAACCATCCAGGCTGCGCTCGAGTTGTGTTTTTCCGGCAGGGGTTGTGACGATGAAAATACGCTCTTCCGGAACGACAGGCAGGATACGCCGGAGCGTTTCGGAAATCATGCTTTCACCCTCGAACAACCCTGCAAAATGTTTGGGTGTTTTTTTCCTTGATAAAGGCCATAGCTGCTTTCCCGTTCCACCGGCCATGATGACCGCATAAACATGGGAATCTGTTGAGTTGAACATAGTCGTGCACGTTATTAGGCATGTTACCCGCGTTTCCGCTTTTTTTTCACTTCAGCGGAAAGTTACAATATTTTCCCGTTAATACGTCCAAAGCCTCCCTCCAGTCCCTGTTCTTGATCCACGGGTTTGCCATTCATCGCAAAAAATTGTTTTTTTGGGGTAAATAAACGTCAGGAGGGAGAACGCATTATGGGAAGAAAGGAAGAAGATCAGGCCTTGCTTCAGAGTCATTGCTTGCAACACGGGATCCCGCTCGAGCCGGAAATGCTCGATAAACTCGTGCGGTACTGCGGCCTTCTCGAACAATGGAACATGAAGGTCAATCTCATCAGCCGCAAGGAAGATGCCCCGGTTATTGTCAAGCACATTTTCCATTCACTCCTCATCAGCCGCTATCACCCATTCCGCGACACAGAGAAAGTGCTTGACCTTGGCACAGGTGGCGGCCTTCCGGGCATACCGCTCTCCATACTCTTTCCTGCCGCTCAATTCCTGCTGGTTGATGCGACCGGAAAAAAAATCGCGGCATGCAATGCAATGATAACGGAACTGGGCCTCCATAATACCATTGCACTGCATTCCAGGGTGGAAGAGCTCAAAGGAATGAGTTTTGATACGGTCCTTTCGCGCCAGGTTGCTCCTCTCGACGAACTCTGCGGTTATGCATGCAGGCTCCTCAAACCGGGGGGCAGTCTCATCTGCCTGAAAGGCGGAAACCTCAGGAGTGAAGTATCCCGGGCCCTCGCCCTTCAGGAGGAACACTGCGGTTTTCCTGAGAACATCGAACTGTATCCCATAAGCTCCTTCAGTCCCTATTTCGAGGAAAAAAAGATAGTCATCGCCCTTGGATGAACCTTGGTGCGATGACTATTGAATGAACTGAACCATGCGGCAGGGAAACCGCATACTGTGATGCCGTTATTCTGCCTGTGCGGATGCGGTGGTTTCCGTCGCCTTC
Source organism: Chlorobiaceae bacterium (assembly GCA_013335405.1). GTDB lineage: Bacteria > Bacteroidota > Chlorobiia > Chlorobiales > Chlorobiaceae > Chlorobium. The sequence goes on along the minus strand of JAAXVR010000004.1, from coordinate 26,552 downwards.
CTGGAACCCTTCACGCGTTTTGCACGATCCTGCTTTGCCGGCTGCTTCGGCGCCCCTGGTGCTTCAGCGTAATCTACCAGTTCGATGATGGCCATCTTGGCAGCGTCACCGAAGCGGGGAACCATCTTGATGACACGGGTGTACCCTCCGTTACGCGAACCGACCTTGCCGATGATCTCCTCGAAAAGGATTTTGATCGCCTGTTTGTCCCGGATATCCTTGAAAATCTCACGCTGTGCATGCACGGTACCTTTACGGGCCTTGGTGATGATTTTTTCAACGACTTTGCGGGTCTCTTTCGCTTTGGCCTCTGTGGTCTGTATTTTTTTATGCAGGATAAGCTGGGTTGATAGATTGTCCAGCGTAGCCTTCCTGTGGGCGGCGGTTCTTCCGAGTTTTCTTGCCGGCTTGACTTTACGCATGAGTTTGTCCTGATCTCAAAATTCTGAAAAAAGTTTACTGATAGCTTATTTCACCTGATACTTTGTGATATCCATGCCGAACTTCAGGTCGAACTTCTCGAGTTGTTCCTTGAGCTCGGTAAGTGATTTCTTGCCGAAATTCTTGTAGTTCAGCAATTCATCTTCCCTGCGCGAGACAAGATCGCCGATCGTGTCGATTTCGGCCAGTCTCAGGCAGTTGTGCGAACGAACGGACAGGTCGAGGTCTTCGATCTTTGTCTGGAACAGCTTGCGCATATTCTCGAATTCGTCGTCCTGCTGCTTGAATTCCTCTTCCACAAACTCCTCTTCCGTCGGGGAGAAATTGGCGAAAAAGGTAACATGCTCGGTGATGATCTTGCCTGCGAGACTTATGGAATCATCAGGGGTGAGCGATCCGTCCGTCTCGACGTCAAGGATCATTTTTTCGTAGTCGGTCCGTTGTCCGACGCGGGTATTCTCGACCGTGAACTTGACGTTCCTGATCGGCGTGTAAATCGAATCGATCGCGATGTAGCCGATAGGCATGCCTTCCGGCCTGTTGTCTTCGGCTGGTACGTAACCGCGGCCCCTGCCCACATAGATATCTATTTTAAACGTGGAACCGCTGTTGACCGTTGCGATATGCATATCCCTGTTGAGCACTTCGAACTCGCCTTCCTGTGCCTGGATATCGCCTGCCGTGAATTGTGCGGGGCCTGTTATGGTAACCGATGTCTTGCAGTTCCTTTTGCAGTTTGACTTGAACCGTACCCTTTTGAGGTTCATGACGATTTCGGGAACATCCTCGCGGACGCCGTCTACCGTCGAAAACTCGTGGAAAACGCTGTCTATCTTGATTCCGGTGATGGCTGTCCCGGGAAGAGATGCGAGCAACACCCGCCTCATGACATTTCCGAGGGTTACGCCATAGCCCCTCTCGAGGGGCTGCGCTACGAACCTCCCGTACCGCTCGGTATGAGTAGCTTCATCAACATCTATTTTCGCAGGCATCTGCATCTGGTATATCATAGTATTTGTGCCTTGGTTTTCATTAAGATCAGAATGACAAGATCAAAAGATCACTTCGAATACAACTCTACAACCAACTGCTCGTTATACTGCTCCTGCACTTCTTCTCTTTCCGGCACACTGAGAAACACCGCTTTCTGGTTTGCCTTGTCCACCTGTATCCATGCCGGTATGCGTGATTCCGGCGCTTTGTTGAGCGAATCCGTAACTGCGTCCATCTTCTTGCTTTTCTGGCGGAACTCGATGGTTTCTCCAGGGGAAACGAGATAAGAAGGAATATTCACCTTCTTGCCGTTAACGAGAAGATGACCATGGGTGACAAGCTGACGAGCCCCTGCCCTGGAAGGAGCGAAACCTGCGCGGAAAACGACATTGTCGAAACGCCTTTCGAGAATTTTAACGAGGTTGTCGCCGGTTACACCTCTCTGGGAAACCGCTTTCTTGTAGCAGTTCCTGAACTGCTTTTCCATCAGGCCGTAAAGATACTTCATTTTCTGCTTCTCTCTCAGCTGGAGCGCATACTCGGATACCTTTCCCTTGCGCGACTGGCCGTGCTGGCCAGGAGGAAAAGGACGTCTTTCGAGGTACTTCTCGGCTTTCGGTGAAAGCGCAATGCCTAATCTGCGGGAAACCTTTGTTATAGAGCCTCTGAATCGTGCCATATCACTTGCTTCATTGAATTTCGATAATAAATAAAATCAGACCCTTCTGCGTTTCGGAGGCCTGCAGCCGTTATGCGGAAGAGGCGTGATATCCCTGATGGAGCGGACATCGAGACCTGCACCCTGAAGAGCCCTGATGGCAGCATCGCGGCCTGCGCCCGGACCTTTGATGAAAACGCTGACGTGTCGCATACCGAGATCGAAGGCTTCCTTGGCCGCCGCCTCAGATGTTACCTGAGATGCGTATGGAGTATTTTTTTTCGAGCCTTTGAAGCCGTTTTTGCCCGCGCTTGACCAGGAAACCGTATTGCCCTGAAGATCGGTAATGGTCACCATGATATTGTTGAACGATGCCTTGATATGCACGGCGCCTTCGGCGGTAACCTTGACTTTCTTTTTCTTCCTGCTTATTGTAGCCATGAACGTTGATCCTTTAGTCTCAAAAATTTATTGCACTTGTTCCGTATTACTTCTTGGCGGCCTTCTTCTTGCCGGCAACAGTCTTCCTCTTGCCTTTCCTCGTCCTGGCGTTGGTTCTGGTCCTCTGGCCGCGCACCGGAAGGGATCGCCTGTGGCGGAGCCCCCTGTAGCACCCGATATCCATCAGGCGCTTGATGGCAAGCTGTTGTTCACCGCGGGCCTGGCCTTCCACCTTGTAGTTTTCGGCGATAATTTCCCTGATGGAATGCGCTTCTTCGTCGCTCAGTTCAGAGATCTTCCTGTCAGGCGCAATACCTGCTTTGAGCAGAATATCTTCTGCTGATGATCTTCCAATACCATAAACATGCGTCAATGCGATAACTGCATGTTTGTTCAACGGCAAATTTACCCCAGCTATCCTCATAAGCTCTTAATAAGTTCTGTTGTTTTTACTCAAGATCAACCCTGGCGCTGTTTATGGCTTGGATTCACTTTACAGATCACAAATCTTTTGCCTTTACGCTTGACAATGCGGCAATGCTCACAACGCTTTTTAATAGACGAATATATTTTCATGACAAATCCCTCGTGCAATAATTAATCAGGCCAGCCCGAAATCTGAAAAGGCTTTTAATGTAATAAATAATGATTGAACAATCAATACTGCAAACACTTATTTACAAAAAGTTATTTATAGCGATAGGTAATCCTTCCCTTCGAAATATCATATGGTGATATCTGCACTTTCACTTTGTCTCCGGGCAGAATTCTGATGTAGTGCATCCTGATCTTTCCGGAAACATGGGCAAGCACTTCGAGACCGTTCTCGAGCTTGACCTTGAACTGCGCGTTTGGAAGGGCTTCGAGAATGACGCCTTCAATTTCAATGGATTCTTCCTTGGCCAACTTATCTTCTCCTTTGTGCTATGGTATAGTGTACTCTCACGATCTGGAGCCCTGCAGCAATGACCTTGTAAGGACTTCCGCCCTGCCGGGCCTCACTACGATAGTATGTTCAAAATGCGCTGACGGTTTTCCGTCTTCCGTAACTGCTACCCAGGCGCCCCTGCGGCTCACGGCACGCCTTGACCTTCCGAGAGCGATCATCGGCTCGATGGCGAGCGTCATGCCCTCGCGAAGCTTTACTCCTGTATGCCGCCTGCCGTAGTTTGGAACAGCGGGGTCTTCGTGCAGTTCGCTTCCGATACCATGGCCGACCATGTTCTCTATGACACTGAAACCGAACGAACGTGCATGTTCTTCAATCGCCGCCGATATATCATGCAGCCGGTTTCCTTCTATTGCCATTGCAATCCCCCTTTCGAGGCATTCCTCGGTCACCTCGACGAGCTGCAGCACCTTTTCGTCTACGGTGCCGAGCATGAAGGTCCTGGCAGCGTCGCCGTGATATCCGCCTTTATATACTCCGCAATCCACAGACACGATATCGCCTTCCCTTACGATTCTCTTGCCGGCAGGGACACCGTGAACGACCTCTTCATTGATAGAAACGCAAAGCGTCGCAGGATAGGGAGTCACATCCGGATCGCCCTTCGGGGCATAATTCAGAAAACTTGGAACTGCATGATGGTCGCGGATGAACTGTTCGGCCATGACGTCGAGCTCCTTTGTCGACATGCCCGGCCTGATTTCCAGCTCCAGAAGATCAAGCGTCCGGGCCACGAGGGACCCGGCTTCTCTCATCAGTTCAATCTCACGCTCGCTCTTTATCGTAATCATGACGGATGTGTTACCTGCCCTGACGGCCGCGCGTCTTGCCGGATTTCATGAACCCGTCGTAATGGCGCATCAGGAGGTGGCTCTCTACCTGCTGGAGTGTATCGAGGCCGACACCGACAACGATAAGCAGACTTGTCCCGCCGAAAAACTGTGCGAAGGCCTGTGTCACATTACCGAATTTCGTAAGGAAGGTCGGGAGGATGGCGATGAGCGCAAGCGATATGGCGCCCGGAAGGGTTATTCGCGTCAGAATGTTGTCGATATAATCGGAAGTGCTTTTGCCGGGCCGAACGCCGGGAATGAAGCCTCCCTGACGGCGCATGGTATCGGCTACTTCCTTCGGGTTGAACGCGATGGCTGTATAGAAATAGGTGAAGAATACGATCATCGTGCCGAACATGACCGCATAGAGCCAGGAATCGTAGGCGAACTGTCCTGCTATTCCCTGCATGACCTCGTTGTCGGGAAAGAACGAAAGCAGCGTCCCGGGAAGGAACATGATCGACTGTGCGAAAATGATCGGCATGACGCCCGCTGTGTTGATGCGCATCGGAATGTACTGCGTACTGCCGCCGTATACCTTGCGTCCGACGACACGCTTTGCGTGCTGTACCGGAATGCGTCGCGTCCCCACCGTGAGTACGACCACCGCTGCAACAATGGCCCCCATGAGGGCGATGATGATAATCTCGATAATCCAGTTCTTGCTGCCGAGCGATACGGAACGGAATTCGTTCATGAGCGCCTGCGGGAACCGTGCAAGAATACCGATCATGATGATGAGGGAGATACCGTTACCTATTCCCTTCTCCGTGATGTTCTCCCCGAGCCACATGACGAACATGGTGGATGCCGTGAGCATGATGACCGCGGTAATGGTAAAAAGAACTCCGGGATCGGGAACGATCGCCTTTCCGAAAGAAGCCGGGCTTGCAAGGCTCACGCTGACTCCCCAGGATTGCAGGGCTGCGATGAGGACCGTACCGTACCTTGTCATCTGATTGATCTTCTGCCGACCATCCTCGCCTTCTTTCTGAAGTTTCTGGAAATATGGCGTTACGGCTCCGAGAAGCTGGATGATGATCGACGAAGAGATATACGGCATGATGCCGAGCGAGAAAATTGAAGCTCTTGCAAATGCGCCGCCAACGAAAAGGTCGAACAGGCCGAAAAGATCGTTGGCATGTGTCTGTGTGGCGGTAGAAACAGCTATGGCATCTACACCGGGAATGGTGATATGCGAACCAAGCCGGTAGATGAACAACAGGAGAAGCGTATAAAGTATCCTCTGACGGAGCTCAGGGATTTTATTGATGTTCCTTATACTGTCAGTAAGCTTCATAGGGTCCTTTCAACGGATTCAGGGCTTTTGTGATTTCTTTACTCTCTTGACGAGCTGTGCCTTTGGCTTGAGAGCAGCTTCTTCCGGAGAGAGGTCCCTGACCTTCGATGCCTCTTCGAGCGTACGGAACGCTTTTACAACCTGACCACCGGCTGCGTTGATTTTCTCTTCGGCACTCTTGCTGAAAGCATGTGCGGTGATTTTCACCGCAGTCGTGAGCTCACCGTTTCCGAGTATCTTGAAATAATCGGCATTGCTTGCATGGCAGAGCGACTTGAGATCCAGAAGAGTGACTTCCTTTTCAATTGCGCCATCCTCGATCCACTGTGCTATCTGTGAAAGATTGACCGTCGCAAACGACTTGCGCTGAACAGGAGTAAAACCGAATTTCGGCAGCCTGCGGTAGACAGGTATCTGTCCTCCCTCCATGATAGGCCTTTTGTATCCGCTTCTCGCCTGCTGTCCCTTGTTGCCTTTTCCTGCCGTTGTTCCATTTCCGGAACCCTGACCGCGACCAACACGCTTCTTGTTTTTGACTGCGCCTTTCGCCGGGCGGAGTGAACTTAAATCCATGGTTTCAATTCCCTGCTTGCTATTAGAAAAACCTATACTTCTTCGACCTTTACAAGGTGCTGTACGACCCTTATCTGTCCCCTCGTGCATGCGTTGTCCTGCTTTTCGACCTGGTAGTTCGGCCTGCCGAGCCCCAGAGCCTTGATGGTGTCTTTCTGCTTTTTTGTCCCGCCGATGACGCTGCGCACCTGGGTTATTTTCAATTTTTTCTCAATCATGATCGCATTCTATCAGTTTAGCTTTCAAAAACATCTTTCAGGGACCTGGTGCGCCTTTCGCCGACATCGTAGGCGTCGGAGATGCTCTGCAGCCCCTTGATTGCGGCTTTGACCACGTTGTGAGGATTCGATGAACCCAGCGACTTGGTCAGGATATCGTGAATACCGGCCATTTCAAGGACAGCCCTGACAGCACCGCCTGCGATGAGTCCGGTACCGGGTGTGGCCGGCTTCATCATGACCTTTGCCGAGCCGTACTTCGCGATGATCATATGAGGAATGGTCCCTTTGACGATCGGAACCTTGATGACGTTTTTCTTTCCGTCCTCAACACCTTTCGCTATCGCGTCCTGGACTTCGTTCGCCTTACCGAGACCGTAACCGACATGGCCTTCCTTGTCCCCGACCACGACGATGGCATTGAAGCCGAAACGTTTGCCGCCCTTGACAACCTTTGCCGTCCTGTTGATGTGAACCAGCTTTTCCTTAAGATTTAACTCTCCGGGCCTGATATTCTTAGCAGATGTTTTCGCCATGTAATTTCTCTCTTTGAAAAATATTTTTTAAAAGATCAGTCCAGCTTCTCTTGCACCTTCGGCCAGGGCTTTGATCCTGCCGTGATACCGAAATCCGTTCCTGTCAAATACGACATGGGTGATGCCGCCGGCGAGCGCCTGTTCGGCAAGCTGCTTGCCGACGATGCGGCAGACCTCGGTTTTGGAACCTTTCTGACCCTTGATGTCTTTTGTCATGGACGAAGCAGCCATGATGGTTTTCCCGTTCTCGTCATCGATCAGCTGTGCGTAAATCTGCGCGAGGCTCCTGTAGACGCAGAGCCTGGGCTTTTGCGTTGTCCCCTGGACGCTGCTTCTGCTTCTGTCCTTGATTTTCTGCCTTCTGGAGGCTTTATCGATTTGACTCATTCTCTTGAACCGTTGTATAATGTTTATGCCTGACTTCTTGAGCGTTCGTTCACAATTTACTTGCCTGCCGCCTTGCCTTCCTTGCGGCGGATAACTTCGCCTTCATATTTGATACCCTTGCCACGGTACGGTTCCGGTTTCCTGAAAGAACGGATTTTCGCTGCGACCTGGCCGACAAGGGCCTTGTCGATACCACTGATCAGTATGGTCACCTGGTCGGGCACCTCTATCTTTATCTCGTCGGGAGCCTTGAAATAAATCATGTGAGAATAGCCGAGCGTCAATGCGAGAAGGTCGCTTTTCATTTCAGCGCGATAACCCACACCGGCGATTTCAAGTTTCCTGGTGAAACCTTTGGTGACCCCTTCCACCATATTGCTGATCAGCATCCGGTAGAGACCATGATGCGCCCTGGCGGTTTTCGTATCGTTAATCCTCTGTACGGAGAGGATACCTTCGTCGACCTTCACGGTCACCTGTTCCGAAATCTCCTGTTCGAGAGTGCCTTTCGGACCCGATACCCTGATCAGCTTGTCCTCTATCTCTACCTTCGCCTGATTGCTCAGGGGGATGGGCATTTTTCCTATTCTTGACATGGTATTCTTATGCTCTGTGACTTGTGATTAATAGATGCGGAACAGAATTTCGCCGCCGACGCCCTCTGCCCTTGCTTCCTTGTCGGTAATGATGCCTTTCGACGATGAAAGGATGTACAGGCCAAGGCCACCGAGATATTTTTTGATATCCTTACCGTCATAAACACGGCGTCCTGGCTTGCTGACCCTGGTGATTTCCTTGATCGCCGGTTCGCCCTGCGAAGTGTATTTCAGTTCGATGCGCAGAAAAGGGAACTGCTCCGCGGTCATCACCGTGTAGTTCTTGATGTATCCTTTTTCAAGCAGCAGCTTCGAGATATTCTCCCTGAGCTTCGAATACGGGATATCCGTTGTGTTGTTTTTTGCTCTTCCCGCATTTCTGATACGGGTGATATAGTCGGCGATGGAATCCGTTACAGGCATAGCGAACGTTGGTTACTTTCGAAAATGAACAAATATCAGATATGTTACTTTAGCTTCAAACAGTTTTTTTACCAGCTGGCTTTCTTGACGCCCGGCAATTTGCCTTCAAGAGCATACTTTCGGAACATCTGCCTGCACAGACCATACTTGGCACTGATCCCCCTTCCGCGGCCGGTGAGGACGCAGCGGTTACGGACCCTTGTCGCGGAGCTGTCCCTCGGGAGTTTGCGAAGGGCTTCGTAGTCACCCGCTTTCACCAGTTCTGCACGCAGGGCTGCATACTTCTCCACAAGCTTTTTCCTTTTCTCGTTCCTTGCTATAACGCTTTTCTTGGCCATCTGTCTTCCCGAATGATTTAGTTTTTCTTTTTGAATGGCATTCCAAGTTCTGAAAGAAGAGCATACGCCTCTTCGTCAGTTGGGGCTGATGTTACGAAACTGATATCCATGCCGCAAATCCTGGGCACCTTGTCGATGTCGATTTCCGGAAAGATGATCTGCTCTTTTACGCCAACGGTGTAGTTGCCGCGGCCGTCGAAGCTGGTGTCGCTGAGTCCGCGGAAATCGCGGATCCTCGGAACGGCGAGGCTGACGAAACGGTCGAAGAATTCGTACATGGCCTTGCGGCGGAGCGTTACCCGGCAACCGATTGCCTGTCCCTCGCGGAGCTTGAAGTTCGAAATAGCTTTTTTCGCTTTGCGGATCTGCGGCTTCTGCCCGGTGATCTGTGCAAGTTCCTGTATTGCGGTTTCGAGGAGTTTCGGTTCTCCGGCGGCATCGCCGACACCGATATTGACACAGATTTTCTCGAGCTTCGGTACTTTCATGACATTCTTGTACTGAAAACGCTCGGTAAGTTTCTGTACCACCTTTTCGTGATAGAAGGTATCAAGCCTTGCCCTGGAGTTGTCCACAGGTGCGGCTGCCTCTTTTTCCTTATTCTTGGCCATTCTTTCCTTTACTTTTTTACAAGGATGGTCTTTGTCATCCTTTCCTTATTGAAAACACTCAGCTTTTCTTGACATTCGAAACGTGAATCGGAAACTCACGTTCTATGATAGCTCCCTGAGGCCTGCTCTGGGTCGGGCGCATGTGGCGTTTGCGGATGTTGACGCCTTCTACGATAACCCTCGACTTCTGGGTGAACACCTTGAGGATCTTTCCGCTTTTACCTTTATCGTTGCCGCAGATAACGAGGACGTTATCGTTTTTTTTAACATGCAGCTTAACCTTCTTGATCCCAGTTTTCATTTTTCACTGATATGGTATTATTCATAAAATCCTGAGCGGGAGACGAGACTCGAACTCGCGACCAACAGCTTGGAAGGCTGTGACTCTACCAACTGAGTTACTCCCGCTTGCGGTGCCTTTACAATACTTCGGGCGCCAGGGATACGATCTTCATGTACTTCTTGTCGCGAAGTTCCCTTGCGACAGGTCCGAAAATACGGGTGCCCCTCGGCTCTCCCTGCGCATTGAGAATAACGACGGCATTCTCGTCGAAACGGATATAGGAACCGTCTTTCCTGCGCGATTCCTTCACACAGCGGACGACAACCGCCTTGCATACATCCTTCTTTTTGACGACACCGCCAGGCACGGCGGTTTTCACCGATACGATAACCAGGTCGCCCAATGATGCATAGCGCCTTCCGGTCCCGCCGAAAACATGGATACAGCGTACTTTCTTGGCTCCGCTGTTATCGGCTACAACCAGATTTGTTTCTTTCTGGATCATCCTTCTAAAACTTTGTTAAATGTATTGAATCTCACTTACCTGGCTTTTTCGATAATTTCGACCAGACGGCAGCTCTTCCTCTTGCTGAGCGGACGACACTCGACTACTTTCACAAGATCTCCCAGACCGGCCTCGTTCTTTTCGTCGTGAACCATCAGCTTCGTCGTTTTCTTGAAGTACTTCTTGTAAACCGGATGCTGTACCCTGCGCTCGACGGCAACTATGCAGCCTTTATCCATCTTGTCGCTTACGACACGGCCTTGCCAGCTTTTTTTTCTCCCCCTCACCTCAGCACTCTTTTCCATTGATGCACTGCCTGTTTTATTTTCTGCCATGTAAGTAACGGTTTTTTATTGTTTTCCTTTCTCTCAACCCTGAACCGTTTCAGCGGCGGCGAGTTTATGGAGCCTTGTCTTGATGCGCGCGATTTCACGCTTCGAATTACGAAATACCATCGGATTCTGGGGCTGCTCGAGCACCTTGTAGAAGTTGATGTCGGCAAGCCTGTCTTCGAGCTGCCTGAGCCTCTGCACAAGCTCCTGCCTGCTCATCGCCTCGATTTCATATTTTTTCATGATGAAAAACCCTGTTGTCGTATTATTGTCTCTATTATCCTTCGTAATCTGGACGAACAATGAACTTCGTCTTGATCGGAAGCTTCTTCGCTGCAAGACGGAACGCTTCTGTCGCGACTTCCTTTGAAACGCCGTCCGCCTCGAACATAACCCTGCCCGGCTTTACAACGGCAACCCAGAATTCCGGTGAACCTTTACCGGAGCCCATCCTCGTTTCTGCCGCTTTTTTTGTTACCGGTTTGTCAGGGAAAATCCTGATCCAGATTTTTCCGTCCCTTTTCATGAACCTGGTCATGGCGACACGGGCAGCCTCGATCTGGCGGCTGGTGATCCATGCCGGTTCGGTGGCTTTAAGACCGAAAGAACCGAAAGATACAGATGTACCGCGCCCGGCATTTCCTTTCATCCGGCCTCGTTGTGTCTTTCTATATTTAACTCTCTTGGGCATTAACATACCGGCAACTCCATTCTTTTTCTGATTGTGTGGTCCTTGATATTATGATCGCTTTGAGCGGTGGCGGCGCTTACTGCGTCCGTCGCGCCCCCTCGAACCGGAGTCGCTGCGCCTTTCCTTCATTCTCTTCTGTTCGTCCTCCTCGATGGCATCAATGCGCTGAACAAGCACTTCACCTTTATAAACCCATACCTTGATACCGATGGTGCCGGCTATGGTATGTGCCGTAACGCTCGCATAATCGACATTGGCGCGGATCGTGTGAAGCGGGATCTTTCCCTCCTTGTACTGCTCTGAACGAGCAATCTCGGCACCGCCGAGACGGCCGCCGCACCTGACCCTCACACCTTCGGCACCGGAGCGCATTGCCTGCTGGATAGCCTGCTTCATGGCCCTTCTGAACGATACGCGATTCTCGAGCTGGTAGGCGATGTTTTCACCGATAAGCTGTGCTTCAATTTCAGGTTTTACGACTTCCACGACGTCGATCTTCACCTCTTTTCCGGTGATTCGGCTCAGTTCCTGCGAAAGGTTGTTGATCTCTTCACCTTTCCTTCCGACAACGGCTCCCGGACGTGAAGCATAAATATTGATCTTGACATGCTTCGTTGTTCTTTCAATAACGATACGCGCAATACCGGCCCGTTCCTTTTTCAGCCTTGCAAGCACATAGTTGCGGATAACATTGTCCTGCAGGATCTTTTCCGAAATAACGGGACTGTCGTCATACCAGCGGGATGTCCAGTCTCTGATAATTCCAAGCCTGAATCCAGTAGGATTAACTTTCTGACCCAACGTGATCTCCTTGATTTATTTAGTTACTGGATTTTTAACTTTGTCTATGACGATTGTCAGGTGATTCGATCTTTTGCGAATCCTGTATGCGCGTCCCATCGGTGCGGGAAGGGTCCTCTTCATGGTCGCGCCCTGGTCGACGAAAACCTCCTTGATGAAAAGTTCCTGTTCGCTGGCCCTGTCGTCCGGATTCAGCTGCGCATAATTCGCCACGGCTGATTTCAGCGTCATCATGACATTGCGCGATGCCGCCTTCGTTGAGTTCAGCAGAATGGCTTTTGCCTGATCGACCTGCTTGCCACGAACGAGGCCTGCAACAAGGCGCATCTTCCTCGGCGATGTCGGCGTATCCCGTAAAACTGCTTTTGCTTGCATGTTATCTTTACCCTTTCCGTGTTTTCAATTTATTTTTTTCGTGGGGCCGATCCGCCTTTCTCGGATTTGCTGCCTGCATGGCCGCGGAACAATCTCGTCGGAGCGAACTCGCCAAGCTTGTGACCAACCATGTTATCGCCGACATAGACAGGCACATGGCTCTTGCCGTTGTGCACTGCAATGGTATGACCGACAAAATCGGGAGAGATCATGGAAGTTCTCGACCAGGTCTTGACAACCTTCTTTTCTTCCTTTGAGTTCATTTCCAGGATCCTTTTTTCAAGCTTTATATCGATAAAAGGCCCTTTCTTGAGTGATCTTGGCATAGTTTCTCTGCTTTCTGTGTTATTCCGCTAAAATTATTTGGCGTTCCTGCCGCGTACAATCAGTTTCTGAGATGCTTTCTTCCTGTTCCTTGTCTTGAAGCCCTTGGCAAGCTGTCCCCACGGAGACTTCGGATGCCTTCTGCCGCCGCCGGACTTTGATTTGCCTTCACCACCACCCATCGGATGATCGACCGGGTTCATGGCCATACCCCTTGTCTGAGGCCTGATGCCGAGCCAGCGGCTCCTGCCTGCCTTGCCGAGAACGATGTTTTCATGGTCAGCATTGCCGACTACACCGATCGTGGCACGGCATTCAACCCTGATTTTGCGGATCTCTCCGGAAGGCAGCTTCAGTGTGGCATAATCGCCTTCACGTGCGGCAAGCACCGCAAATGCACCGGCTGACCGTACGATCTGTCCGCCCTTTCCCGCCTTCATCTCGATATTATGAATATCGGTGCCGAGAGGAATGTTTTTCAGCGGCATCGTGTTGCCTGCCTTGATTTCAACTTTGTCGCCGCTTTCGACCTTGTCGCCGACCTTCAAACCTTTCGGGGCGAGAATATAACGTTTTTCTCCATCATTGTAATGCAATAATGCAATTCTCGAGGAACGATTGGGATCATACTCGATTCCGGCGACCGTCGCCTGCACGCCATCCTTGTTGCGCTTGAAATCGATGATCCTGTAAAACCTCTTGTGTCCGCCGCCTCTGTGCCTGGAAGTTTTCCTTCCTGCAGCGTTCCTTCCTCCCGATTTCTTCAGGGGTAAAAGCAGGCTTTTTTCCGGCTCGCTTTTCGTGATTTCATCGAACGCAGGGTAGGACATGAATCTCGACCCTGGGGTAACCGGCGCTAATTTCCTTATAGCCATTTGATGTATGATCTATCCTTTTATAAGTATTATCCTTCGCTCTTCTGGGCCGCTCCAGAGTAGTAATCTATTGACTGACCTTCTGCAAGAGTGATGACAGCTTTTTTCCAGTCGCTCTTTTTTGAATAAATCAGCCCTTTCTTCGTATGCTGGGTACGGGATTTCCCAAGGCAGTTTATCGTACGGACCGACTTTACCTTTACACCGAATTTCTGCTCGACAGCCAGCTTGATATCTTCCTTCACGGCGTCAGGCTTGACCTTGAATACATACTGTCCTCTCTGTTCTGTCAGACCGGTGCTCTTTTCCGTCAGCCAGGGGCGTAACAACGGGTTTTTCATCTCATTAACTCCTTTTTTCTGGAAATCTGCTTGTTACCCTAATGTCTCTTCTATTTTCTTCAGCGCCGTTTTCTGGACAAGCACGGTATGGCTGTCGAGAATATCATAGGTTGAAGCCTTGTCGGCAGTCATGATATTCAGGGCCTCGATGTTCCTTCCCGACCTGGCGATGATCATGTCGTATTCCGGAGTCAGAAGAAGGGTTTTCTTTTCGGAGAGACCGAGGTTCCTGAGAATCTCCGCGAAAGGTTTTGTCTTTATATTTTCGAACCTGAAGTCTTCGACGACCACGATCATGCCGGCAAGCGCTTTCGCGGTAAGTGCCGAACGACGTGCGAGCATCTTGACTTTCCTGTTCACTTTCTGTTCATAAGTATGGGGCTGCGGTCCATGTATGGTTCCGCCACCGACATGCAGGGGAGAACGGCTCGAACCCTGGCGGGCGTTGCCTGTTCCTTTCTGACGGAAAGGCTTCCTGCCGCCGCCGCTGACTTCAGCGCGGGTTTTTGACTTGTGCGTGCCCTGGCGTTTGTTTGCAAGTATCGCCTTGACATCGAGATACATTGCGTGCTCGGACACTTCAACGCCGAATATATCGTCACGGAGCGTTACTGTTTCCCCGGTTTCTTTGCCGCCGGTATTTAAGACTTTAAGTTCCATAGCTTCGAACATTCAGCATTTACTTTTTTGTAGAAACAATCTTTACATAGGAATTGCGCGGTCCGGGAACCGCCCCCTTGATGACAATCAGGTTCGATTCGGGCATGATCTTGAAAATCTCGAGGTTACGGATGGTAACATTGTCCGAGCCCTTGCGTCCGGCCATCCTCGTCCCCTTGAAAACCCTCGACGGATCTGAAGAGCCGCCCACCGAGCCCGGGGCCCTGAGCCTGTCGGACTGACCATGGGTTCTGGAACCGCCGCCGAAATTGTAACGTTTGACGACGCCTGCAAAACCTTTTCCTTTCGAAACACCGAGAACATTGACCTTCTCGCCTACGGTGAAGGATTCGACGCTGACAGGGCTGCCGAGCTCAAGCTCGGCATTGATCTGCGAGAAGTCGAATTCAGCCATCATGAAGCCTGGTGTGACTCCGGCCTTTTTGTAATGACCCTGTAATGGTTTGCTTACCTTCGCTTCCTTTCTTTCGCCGATACCGACCTGATAAGCATCGTAGCCGTCCGTACCAACACGCTTGACCTGCGTGATGAAGCAGGGGCCTGCTTCGATGATGGTGCAGGATACCGCTTCGCGCTTGTCATTGTATAAACGGGTCATGCCGATTTTCTTTCCAAGAATCGCACCCATATGATTAGCTTTTCAAATATTCATTAAGACTTAATTTCAACATCCACGCCGCTTGGAAGCTCGAGCTTCATAAGCATATCAATAGTCCTGGAGGTCGGGTTTATAATCTCGATAAGCCTCTTGTGAGAGGAGAACGAGAACTGCTCGCGGGACTTCTTGTCCACATGCGGAGACCGGTTGACGGTATACACATGCGATTTTGTTGGCAGCGGTATTGGACCAAAGATGATGGCATCCGTCTGCTTGACCACGTCAATAATCCTTAAGGCCCACTTATCAACCAGACTATGGTCGTAAGACTTGAGCTTTATCCTGATCTTTTGCTGTACAGCCACTTGTCAACCCTGTTTCGTGTTATCATAAAACGGGACGGGGTTTTTCCACCCCGTCCCGGAACGCATACGACCTGTTACTCGATAATCTTGCTTACGGAACCTGCACCGACGGTACGACCACCTTCACGGATAGCGAAGCGAAGGCTTTCGTCCATGGCGATAGGCGCGAGGAGCTCGACTTCGATGGAGAGGTTGTCGCCCGGCATGACCATCTCTACACCTTCCGGCAGGGTTACCGATCCGGTAACGTCTGTGGTACGGAAGTAGAACTGGGGACGGTAGCCGTTGAAGAACGGAGTGTGGCGTCCGCCCTCTTCCTTTCTGAGGATGTAGACTTCAGCCTTGAACTTGGTGTGCGGTTTGATGCTGCCGGGTTTGGCGATAACCATGCCGCGCTCGAGTTCCGTCTTGTCGACACCCCTGAGGAGGAGACCGGCGTTGTCACCAGCCTGACCTTCATCAAGCAGCTTCTGGAACATCTCAATGCCGGTAACGACAGATTTGCGGGTCGGTTTGATACCGACGATTTCAACCTCTTCGTTCAGCTTGACGCGGCCCCTTTCGATCCTGCCGGTACCGACTGTTCCGCGGCCGGAGATCGAGAATACATCTTCGACCGGCATCAGGAACGGCTTGTCGACGTCGCGGACGGGTTCGGGAATGAAGGCATCGACAGCTTCCATCAGCTCGATGATGGATTTTTCACCTTCCGGGTCGCCATCGAGCGCTTTCAGAGCGGAACCCTTGATGATGGGAATATCATCACCGGGGAAGTTGTACTCGGTGAGGAGCTCTCTCAGCTCAAGCTCGACGAGTTCGATGAGTTCGGGATCGGCGATATCGACCTTGTTCAGGAAAACCACAAGTGCAGGCACGTTAACCTGGCGGGCGAGCAGGATATGCTCGCGGGTCTGCGGCATCGGGCCGTCGGTTGCTGCAACGACGAGGATAGCACCGTCCATCTGTGCGGCACCGGTGATCATATTCTTGATATAGTCGGCGTGGCCCGGACAGTCGATGTGCGCATAGTGGCGCTTGGCGGTCTGGTATTCGACGTGTGCGGTGGAAATGGTAATACCGCGCTCCCTTTCTTCAGGAGCCTTGTCGATGCTGCCGAAATCGCGCTGCTGTGCGAGACCCTGCTTTGCGAGTACGGAAGTGATTGCTGCCGTCAGGGTTGTCTTGCCATGGTCGACGTGACCTATGGTACCTATATTTACGTGAGGTTTATCCCTCTTGTAGGTATCTTTTGCCATAACTTTCTCCGTATCAGTTATCTGTTATTGTTTTGTATGCTTAAAATCTGCCTGGCGAAATATTCTTTTCGATCAATCCCTTCCTGTCCTCTTCTCCTGCAAAGCCTCCGCAACACTGCGGGGCACTTCACGGTAAGATTCAAACTCCATAGAATAGTTAGCTCTTCCCTGACTCATCGAACGAAGATCTGTCGAGTACCCGAACATGTTGGATAGCGGAACTTTCGCATTGACGAACTGCGCTCCCGCGCGTTGTCCCATACCCTCGATATGACCGCGACGGCTCGAAAGGTCACCCATGACGTCACCGAGATACTCTTCCGGGGTCACGACCTCGACCTTCATGATAGGTTCAAGCAGGACCGGATCCGCTTTTTTCGCAGCACCCTTGAAACCGATGGAACCTGCAATCTTGAAGGCCATTTCAGAAGAGTCGACCTCATGGTATTTGCCGTCAATCAGGGTAACCTTGATATCCTGCATAGGGAAACCGGCGACAACACCATCCTTCATGGCCTGCTGGATACCCGCGTTGACCGCAGGAATATATTCCCTCGGTATGACGCCACCCTTGATGCCGTCTACAAACTCGTATCCCTTGCCTTCCTCGAGCGGCTCGACTTTCAGCACGACAAGACCGAACTGGCCTTTGCCGCCGGACTGGCGGACAAACTTGCCTTCGAATTCAACCGACTTCCTGATGGTTTCACGATAGGCAACCTGAGGCTGCCCGACATTGGCTTCCACCTTGAACTCGCGTTTGAGCCTGTCGACAAGAATTTCGAGATGAAGCTCGCCCATACCCGCAATCAGGGTCTGACCGGTTTCGTCATCGGTTTTGACCTTGAAGGTCGGATCCTCTTCAGCGAGTTTGGCAAGCGACATGCCGAGCTTGTCTGAATCGCTCTTGGTTTTCGGCTCGATAGCAATCTGGATAACAGGCTCGGGAAACACCATTTTCTCGAGTACAACCGGATTGTTCTCGTCGCAGAGAGTATCGCCGGTCCTGACATCCTTCAGGCCGACCGCTGCCGCGATATCGCCGCAGTATACAGAATCAATATCTTCCCTTTTATTGGAATGCATCTGAAGCACACGACCGATACGCTCTTTCTTGCCGGTCATCGTGTTCAGCACATAACTGCCGGCATTGAGCACACCGGAATAAACCCTGAAGAAGGTCAGCTTGCCGACAAACGGATCGGTAGCGATCTTGAAAGCGAGAGCGGCAAACGGCTCCTCATCTTTCGGAGAACGGGAAACAGGCTCTTCGGTACGCGGATGATGACCCTCGACAGCTCCGACATCGACCGGCGAAGCGAGGTACTCGACAACCGCATCGAGCATGAACTGAACACCCTTGTTCTTGAATGAGGATCCGCAGAGCACCGGAATGATGTTCACCTTGAGGGTAGCCTGACGAATGACGCTCCTGATCTCCTCTTCAGTGATATTGTCTCCATTGAGATATTTCTCGAGAAGGCTTTCGTCGAGTTCGGAGACCGCCTCGAGCATATTGATACGCCACGTCCTCGCCTCATTGACCAGATCATGGGGTATATCGACCTCATTGT
The DNA here is from genome assembly GCA_013335405.1 of Chlorobiaceae bacterium. Classification (GTDB taxonomy): domain Bacteria; phylum Bacteroidota; class Chlorobiia; order Chlorobiales; family Chlorobiaceae; genus Chlorobium. Next base: position 8,254 of record JAAXVR010000004.1, on the reverse strand, counting down.
AGGTACTGCCGTCGTCCTTGTTGTAAATCACACCCTTCATACGGATAAGATCCACGAACCCGGCAAACATTTCACCTTCACCGATCGGGATCTGCAGCGGCACCGGGTTCGCCCCGAGCCTCTCCCTGATCGACTTGACCGTATCGAAGAAATTCGCTCCGGTCCTATCCATCTTGTTGACATACGCAATACGCGGCACACCGTATTTGTTGGCCTGGCGCCAGACGGTTTCGGACTGCGGCTCCACACCACCGACCGCACAGAACAGCGCGACCGCGCCATCAAGCACGCGAAGCGAGCGTTCCACCTCGACCGTAAAATCGACGTGGCCCGGCGTATCAATGATATTGATCCTGTGTTTGATACCGGCATAATTGCCGTACTTCGGTTGCCAGAAACAGGTTGTCGCTGCGGAAGTAATGGTGATGCCGCGCTCCTTTTCCTGCTCCATCCAGTCCATCGTGGCACCGCCTTCATGCACCTCTCCCATCCTGTGGAGACGTCCGGTATAATAGAGTATCCTTTCGGTCGTCGTCGTCTTGCCGGCATCGATATGTGCCATGATGCCGATATTCCGTACCTTTTCTAAATCAACCTGCCTTGCCATAAAACAAATATTGGACGATTATCTACAGACGTTAAAACTCTTTTAGAACCTGAAATGCGCAAACGCCTTGTTTGCATCCGCCATCCTGTGAACTTCATCACGCTTCTTGACCGATGCACCCTGCTCATTGGAGGCATCGAGCAGTTCCGCTGCGAGTTTTTCAGCCATGGACCTGCCGCCGCGCTTTGCAGCGTAGGCTTTCAGCCAGCGGAAAGCAAGAGCCGATCTTCTCGAAGGCTTGACCTCCATAGGGATCTGGTAAGTGGCACCGCCGACACGCTTGCTGCGAACCTCGACAACAGGAGCGATGTTCGAAATAGCCTTGCGGTAGATTTCCAGCGGATCTCCTCCGTTGGACTTTTCTGAAATAATATTGAAAGCATCGTACACTATCTTTGCCGCGACAACTTTCTTGCCGTCAAGCATAACGGCATTGATGAAACGCGCCACACTCTCGTCGTTGTAACGAAAATCTCCTACAATCCTCTTATAGCTGCTTTTTTTCGACATGCTCTTCTCTGGATTAATGATTCAACCTTATCTGCCTTTTCCCTTTGCAGGAGCCGGTGCACCGGCCTTGGGCTGCTTGGCTCCATACTTCGACCGGCTCTGCTTGCGGTCCGCAACACCGGAAGTATCCAGGGAACCACGGACGATATGATAGCGTACGCCGGGAAGATCCTTCACCCTGCCACCCCTGATCAGAACGATCGAGTGCTCCTGAAGGTTATGCCCTTCGCCCGGGATATAGGCAGTAACTTCGATTTTGTTCGAAAGCCTGACACGCGCAACCTTCCTCAAGGCGGAGTTGGGCTTTTTTGGCGTCGTCGTATAAACACGAGTGCAAACCCCGCGTTTCTGAGGACATTTCTCAAGCGCCGGTGACGCTGTTTTTGACGCTTTCACACTTCTTCCAAGCCTGATGAGCTGCTGAATCGTCGGCATACTGTATTCTCTTTCTATTTAAAAACAACTATTTAAAATGCAACCTATAAAAAATTCATAAGGACAGACAATGTAGGCGATTTATCAAAAAAAACAAAACCTGAAACAACATTTTTCGTCTGTTGACTGAAAAAAGTGACTGCATGCGTATTCCACGCCATGAGGAAAAAAGAGCGGCGATTCAACTGAAAAAGGAGCTGTGAGGGTTGTGGATAACCGGAGAAAGGCATGATGCGCAGGCATTCGGGACATTGCACCCTGTCACCATCGTTTCATATCCTTCTTCGCTTTCTTGACGAAGCGCCCGAAAGCCCTGTCCTTTTTACGTTTCTCGAGGTAGGACATCTCATGGAACTCCGACTCTTTCCGAAGTTTCATATAGCTGGAATAGCGTTCACCGGCAAGTTCGCCGTCTGCAACTGCAGCAAGCACAGCGCATCCTGATTCCCCGGTATGGGTGCAATCGGCATAACGGCACGTTGTGGAAAGCTCAGCAATATCTTCAAATCCCTTCTCTATTCCCTCGCCTGCCCCCAGCAGGCCCAACTCCCTCATTCCGGGCGTATCGATGAACAGAACGCCGTTTTCAAGCAGAATGAGCTGCCTCCGCGTTGTCGTATGCGTACCTTCCCCTGTCGAACTGACCGCTTTGGTATCCAGGTCATCCCTCCCGATCAGGCGATTGAGCAACGTGGTCTTGCCGACTCCGGATGAACCGAGCAGACAGTATGTCCGGCCGGGCAGCAAAAGCTGGCGGAATTCGTCATATCCCGTGCCGGTAATGTTGCTGAGGGCAATAACCCTGGCTGTGATACCGGACTCCCTTATATAATCAAGTTTCCGCTGCAGATCGTCTGGAGTGACCATGTCTGTTTTGGCAAGAATGACAACCGCCTCTGCATGGCTGTCTGCAACCATTGCAAGGTACCTGTCCAGTCTCGGCAGATTGAAGTCGAAATGGCATGACTGGATAATGAACGCCATATCGATATTGGCGGCGATCATCTGGTAATCCACCTGCATGCCGGCACGTTTCCGGCGCAGGAAAGTCCTCCTCGGGAAAACCGCCTGGATGATGGCCGATGCACCACCGTTGTGGTACTGGACTTCGACCCAATCACCGACGCAGGGCAGATCGACAGGGGAATCTGCTGTGAACAGGAACTTCCCGGAAAGCTCTGCAGGCACCTCCGTGTTTTCATTCCTGACAAGGAAGGAATTTCGGTCGACTGCTGACACGCGCGCAATGTTCCGGTCCCCGGGAGGTATATCATCTGCAAATACCTCAATCCATCGATCGAAACCGAGATCGCTCAACTTCATCGTAATCTGACGCTGAATAGTGTTACAAGGCTGAACCGCCTGAGCTGAAACAGGCAGAGTACCTGTTTCAGGGCACGAAAACATACGAATAATTCCGACATACCGGGTTATTATTCATTTCAGCGCACCTTTATATAATTTCAGCTATGTTACGCGATCAGATACCCTCAGCGGCACATTTCATGAAAAGCAGGGGTGCAGGGTCCGGAGTAATCGGTGTGTTTACACCCGGCACATACGGATTGCGAGCAGCACAGAACAAGTCGCTCGTGACAGACAGTGACATTCCAGCGTTCCCTATAGTAGCAATATCATTACGGTTTATAGAGCGCATAACGACACTCCGGGAGCTGATGCCGGAAACCCGGCTATCAGGGTTCAAGGGGAGAGTGAAAGGGGAAAAAAAGGAATCGGGATTATTGCCATCTCCTGACGATTGCTTTCGAGGGCAAACTTTTCATGCTACCCGAGGAAACCGGCAACAATGTCGGAAAATATTCCGGGAAACTGGAACATCAGACCGTGCCCGCCGTTTTCGATAACGGTCAGTTGCGATCCGGGTATTTTTCCGGCCATGTATCGAGAATTTTCGGGGGGTACCAGATTATCCTCGGCGCCTGCAACGAGAAGCGTCGGGCAGGCGATCTTGTCAAGTCTGCCCGCACTCCCCTCCCAGCTGTCGATTGCCTCAGCCTGCATGCCAATGCTCTCCTCAGGCACCGGACCCATGGGCCGGAAAAAGATCTCCTTCAGGCGGAGCCCGTTGTCCCGCAGCCAGCTCTCGGGAAAAAGCACACTGATATACCGCATACCGCGCTCTTCGGGCGTCCCTGACGGGTCGGTGAGCCGCGCGAGCACCTCGGGCGAAGGCGGAAACATTTTCGCATCGCAATGGGCCGCATGGAGGACCAGCCTGCTGACCCTTGCTGGGTAAAGCAGGGCGAGTTCCTGTGCGACCAGGGATCCCATCGACCAGCCGAGTACATGCGCCTGTCCGACACCAAGAGCGTGCAGAAGGGCGGAAGAGTCTTCGGCAAACTGGCTGATGGAAAACGGCTGCACCCCAGCTTCCGAACCGCCTACCCCCCGATTGTCGAACACGATGACCTTATAGCGCTCTGCGAACCGTTCGAGAAGCTGAGGCTCCCAGAGGTTCATCGTACTGCCGTAACCCATGATCAAAAGAAGCGGATGGCCGCTGCCGATCACACGGCAGCTCATGGTGATGTCGCCGGCCTGAACCTGACATGCGCCATTTTCCGAACCGGTCGGCTGATGAAACTGTGTCATGATGAGGGATCTCTCTGTGGGGAAAATATCTCCGGAAAGCAGGGGCTGCTGCCCGGTCATTCCGGAGTATGCATTGTTTCAAGGTAAATAAAGGGAACGATATCTCATAGGCAACTCTCTTCATTCCGTTTGACAGCCTGATATGAATATAGCATACCCTGATTCCTGACAGGTAATCTGCCTTGCCCAAGGCTTCCCGTTAAATAAAATCTGCTCCGGCTGCGGAAATCAAGAGTTTGCCCTCGGGGTCGACTGTCTGCAGTGAGGTATTCACAGCGAGGGGCCTGAAGGTAAATGAAATTGAAAGTCCGCAGGAAACCTCATGCGGCGCAGGCAACATAATCGTTTTCTGATCATCGATTGAACGGGAATGATCACCCGAACGCCGCGCCGAAGTGTTGCCTCCGGGAATTGCGTCCCACGCGGCAATCTTCCCGGGACCATCGTAGATATGGATGTCATTGACGATAACCGGTGTAGGAAGGGCGATGTGGCACCAGGTACCTCGTGGGGCAACACCGGGCGCGAAGCTAAACTGCATTTCGGTACCCCGGCCCCAGTGCCGGACAAGGATGTTGTTCGGTTCTTCCAGTACAACGGCATTTCCATTGATCCATGATGCGTGATTAAGCATGATGCCTGCTCCTTTCGGGGAAACCTGTATTGGGAACCAGAACAACAAGCAGAACCGCCTGCTAAAAGTTTAAACGGTTAAAGTGCCTCCCGTTCTTTTCCGGAAGGAGTTCAGGAGTGACGATTCGACGGGATGGATCAGTAAACGAAGGGAATGAGCTTCCCTGTTTTCTGTCGTTATGCGGTATGGTTTCCGCCATAAGCTTTCCGCAGCCCCTCTTCCTCCATGCGGATCAGCACGAGATAGATGCAGAACACACCAGGGAAAGCATGGGAGTGGACCATGCAGGCCAACCCCGGGGAGATACTCAACGCCGAAGCCTTCATGGGGTGCCTGATCATCCGGTTACAAGCCCTGCATGAACATAACCACTGATTCTTATTATTCTACTTCAGTTACGGCCCCCAGGTCCTCACTCTTTTCTTCTCTCAAGATCAAGAGTTATCCATAGATCAATGGCGATTTTTGAAAAATATCCACCAGAGAGCCCTGCTTTCTCATCAGGTTACGATAATCCTGCATGGAAAGCAGCACTGCCTCAGCCTTTCCATCCTTCGTGATTGTCTGCGGTCCAGATTCCTGCGCTTTCCGCACCAGATCGCTGAAATGATTTTTCGCTTTTTGTATCTGCCAGTTTTCCATATCAATCCTCTCCTTCATAATCTGTCCATTATAGACAGAATATACGGGTTTCATAAGCATCACGAAAGTGCTGCCGTAGTCAGGAAAAGCCCAGCACTTTTAACATTTTCAGTATTACTCCGGCGATTAATACTGTCAATCCTGCTTAACTGGCAATTGCTCCGATTTTGTCATTCTGAGCAAAGCGAAGAATCCATAACTTATTGTTTAGCAATACAATGGATTCTTCGCTTTGCTACGCTTCATTGCGGAATGACATTCCCGTTGCATGGATTTCCTTACGAGACTTATTGTTGCCGGAACAATAATATATAATGGCCAGCTCACCGGTTTCGATTCTCCACAACTTCACGAAGGTGGTCGACACGCCATACACCAAGGGCCTTGTCAGCATATGCGCCATTTTCTTCAGCACACCCCTCGATGAGAACAATCTCGGGCTTCGGAAATGAAAACGGCGGCTTTTCAAAATTCAGGGGTCTCCAGTTGCCGGCCTCAATGTCAGCATTCACCCTTTCGCTTCCCACAAATGTCGTGAGAAGAACATAACGGATCCTGGAAGCTGTTATATTTTTCAACGCATCTGCAATCAAGGTATAGGGTAAATGCACGAGACAATCCCGGCACAAAAGAGCATCCCCCTCGGGAAGCGGATCCTTCGAGAGGTCAAGCACGCGGAATTCTGCAAAAGGATGCGAATTCCGATATCGTGAGATATTCTGCGCAATAATTCCCGGAACAATGTCGGCTCCGATGTAGCAATTGACATTGAGGTTGACGGTGCTCAACCAGGAGAAGTCACCGCATGGAATATCGAGGAGGGTTTTAACCCCCAACCGGTCAAGCATGCCCGGCAGTTGAGAGCGTAACTGCGTTGTGGCATCGAGTTGCGACCCTGATCCGGATACTGACTCGGGACTGTCCCAAAGATTGTTACGATAAATGAAATCGAATATTTCCTGCGTAGAAAGTCCCTGCAATTTGTCACGAAATGCTGCGAACCGGCGTTCCGCTATGGTGGATGGACGCATACTGATATCCCTGGGGTCTGGCATTAACTTCGGCTCTGATTTTATCATGAAAACGATCGATGAGGAACTGAGAGAAGAACTCGATTTTCTTTTCAGTTATGACCGGGTCAAATCAGGAATTCAGGATATCGTCAATATGCCCGACATGAAAATCAACCTGGTTATCAGACTCTGCCTGCAAAACCATGGGCACCTATCTGCAAAAAAAAGAGAGGCTCATTTCAGTTTTCTGAGCGATGATGAGGTTAACCGTATGGAACAGGTTGTGCTTGAAGGATACCGGGTGTCATGAGATCAGGATATCCGCAATTATTTGTTACTGTTTCTGATGTAATCAGATAACACTAATTAACGAACACAATAGCTAACTCTGCTTGTTGATTTATTGAGGGCCGTCCCCCTTCTCCCCACATTCCCCGGACATCCCGTTGACGGGCTGGAACTCTATAAGGGGCTGAAAAAAGGTTCATCGATTACAATACAGATCGGAGGCATACTGCCCTGAATGATGAGTTCCCAGAGACGGTTTACGAGTTCTCCAAACCCAAGGCTCCAGAAGCAGCCTGAACAAACGTAGCTTCTTCATAGAGCTGTCCTGTGATGGGGGGGAGGGCTCAGATCGCACCTATCCCCTCGATCAGTTCCGACAGGCTCACCACGGTTATGCCCTGTCGTACAGGATGCCCTTTTTCAACGGGAGCAACGACAAACGTATGAATGGGAGACACATCCGCTATCGCCGAACCGTTGCCCCTGGTCAGAACCGGAGCCATCGATGCCTTGCACTCTATGGCAATGCGCCTGCCGGATTTCTGCATGACGAGATCCACTTCCGCGCCGTTGGAGGTTCGGTAGTAAAACAGCTCGCAACCGGGAAACATCCCCTGAATGTTCATCAGCACCAGTGTTTCCCAGAGTGAACCAAAAACCGGATGTCCGGCAATCTGGTTGAAACCCGAAAGACCGAGCAGGGTTGCAACAATACCGGTATCGGCCACGTACACCTTTGGCGTTTTCACCAGGCGCTTGCCTGCATTGGAAAGTAATGGCGGCAGCATGACAACCATGAAGGTCTGCTGCAGCAGATCGAGATAATTTCTGACTGAAGTGTGGCTTACACCAAGAGAACCCCCGATGGCCGACAGCTTGACCATCTGCCCGTTCTGATGAGCGAGCATCTGCCAGAGCCGCCCCATCGTCGCTGGTGAAAACCCGCTCCATTGCAGCAGGTCACGCTCCAGAAAGGTCCTGATGAAATCTTCCCGCCAGTCGAACGACACCTGCGCATCCGCCTGCAGAAGGCTTCGGGGAAATCCTCCACGAGAGAAGTACTCCTCGATAGTGACACGGCCCTTGACCTCTTCCCACAAAAAAGGCGTCAGGCGCTTGCAGGTGATTCGTCCAGCAAGCGATTCGGAGCTTTGTTTCAACAGATCCCGGGAAGCCGATCCGAGAACGAGAAAATGACCATTGCCGCCCCACTCGTCCACCAGACTGCGAATCAGCGGAAAGAGCTCAGGCTTTCGCTGCACCTCATCGATGCACACAAGCTTCTCACGCTGATTCAGCAGAAACCATTCAGGATCATCGAGTTTCCGCAGATCGGAAGGGCGTTCGAGATCGAGATAAACAAAAGGCCTGTCATAGTGTACAAGATGCCGTATCAGCGTTGACTTGCCACACTGCCGAGGTCCGACGATTGCTGTGACAGGATAGTTTTTCAGCCCCTGTTGCACTTCGCCCGCAATCGTTCGATCAAGATACCCTGCATTAATAAACATG
>JAAXVR010000032.1 GCA_013335405.1 Chlorobiaceae bacterium | reverse complement strand
GGGCTCATCCTGATCGGTCTTGCACGCTGCATCGCCATGGTGATTGTCTGGAACGAGCTTGCAAAAGGCGACACCGAGTATGCTGCCGGCCTCGTAGCGTTCAACTCGATCTTCCAGGTGCTTTTCTTTTCGCTCTATGCCTGGATCTTCCTTACCGTTCTGCCCGGTTGGATGGGACTCTCTTCGTTCAGGGTCGATATCACGATCACCGAAATCGCCTCGTCGGTTTTCATCTATCTCGGCATTCCCTTCATTGCAGGCTTCCTGACACGTTTCTTCCTGCTGCGCCTCAGGGACAGAGAGTGGTACGAAAAGGTGTTCATCCCGCGCATCAGCCCCCTGACGCTCATTGCACTGCTCTTCACCATCGTCGTGATGTTCTCGCTCAAGGGTGAATACATCGTGAAAATACCGCTGGATGTGGTACGTATCGCCATCCCGCTCCTGCTCTATTTCGTGATCATGTTCCTTGTTTCGTTCTACCTCGGAAAGAAAGTCGGTGCCGATTATTCGAAATCGGCCACACTCTCCTTCACGGCAGCCAGCAACAATTTCGAGCTGGCCATCGCTGTAGCCGTCGCTGTCTTCGGCATCAATTCAGGCGAAGCGTTCGCCGCGGTCATCGGACCGCTGGTCGAGGTCCCGGTGCTGGTCAGCCTCGTGAACGTCTCGCTCTGGTTCAGGGAGAAATGGTTCGGCGGGGTGGAAGGCAATGCATAAAAAAACAACAACGCAGTCAAACTCTCAACCGATATGACCATGGAAAGGAAAAAGAACGTACTCATCCTTTGTTCCGGCAATTCAGCACGCAGTCAGATGGCTGAAGGCATGCTCAGGAAAATGGCCGGAGACCGCTTCGAAGTGCTGAGCGCCGGTCTGGAGCCGAAAACAGTTGTACATCCGCTTGCCATAGAGGTCATGCTGGAAAGCGGCATTGACATCAGCGCACAGAAACCGAAAACGGTCGAGGTCTATCTCGGAAAAACCCCCGTGCACTACCTGATTGTCGTCTGCAGCAAGGCACAGGACACCTGTCCGAGAATATGGCCGGGACTCATGGATTGCAACCGCTTCTACTGGCCGCTTGACGATCCGGCAGAGCAGACCGGCACAAGGGAGGAGCTGCTGGCCCGGTTCCGTTCAGTACGAGATGAACTGGAGGAGAGACTGAGGGAATGGACAGAAAGTACCTTGAGGAACTCCTGACAGACAGAAACTCTTTTTTCAGCATCAGGAAGCTGGCCGGCAGCCCGGACCAAACCGTCATGCCGGACGCAAGACAACGGCGGCGGATGTGCTGCAGCGAGTTCAAGGGGAACCAAGAGGGAGATCATTGTCGTTTGAATCCCCGGAAAGACAACACTATATTGCGCACTATACCCCTGAGAATTGATCTTCGGCCAGTAAAAAACAAGGATTCCTGCATGAAACATATCACTATCGGGTTACTCTGCTTTCTCCTTGCCGCTGCACCAGTGAAGGCCATCAGCCAGACTCCGACACCCTCGGAAACAGCCCTCCTCAGGGAAAAAGCATCGAAGGGTGACGCCGAAGCGCAGAACAGCATGGGGCTGCTCTGCCAGTTCGGACAGGGAGTGAAGCAGAACCATGCGCAGGCCATGAAATGGTACAGACTCGCAGCCTCACAGGGACTGGCGATGGCGCAGAACAATATCGGGGAAATGTATCGGCACGGGGAGGGCGTGAAACAGAATTACGTCGAAGCAATGAAATGGTATAAGCTCGCCGCATCCCAGGCCCTCGACCTTGCAGCAAACAACATCGGAACAATGCATGCCAATGGGCAGGGTGTCGCAACGGATTATACGGAGGCGTTGAAATGGTTCAGAATGGCCGCTGCCCAGGGCCTTGACATGGCTGAAAACAATATCGGGTATCTCTATCAGAATGGACTCGGAGTGGCGGCGGATTATACCGAAGCCATGAAATGGTACAGGCTCGCTGCCGATAAGGGACTGGATCTGGCTCAGAACAACCTCGGAACGATGTACCATCTGGGCCAGGGGGTCAAAGAAGACTTCGCAGAAGCGGTGAAATGGTACAGACTGGCTGCAGAACAGGGATTCGATCTGGCCCAGAACAACCTCGGAACGATGTACGCCCAGGGGCTGGGTGTGGAACTCGACAATGCTGAAGCTATGAAATGGTTCAGAATGGCCGCCGGGCAAGGCAATGAACTTGCGCAGAGCAACATGAAAATGATGCAGGAACAAGGATTTGGGGATACCCCTGAAAAAGATTCGGCAAAATAATTGAACGGTGCATTTTCATCCTCAAGTCAATCAAGAACATTTTCCTACATTTTTGTAACTACCGCACAAAAAAGAGATCTGAAAAAAAGAATGCCATCGAAATACCGGTACTCTGCAACAGCTTTAATCCCGGCTGCCATCGATCGGGCAGCACATCCTGTCAGCGTTCCCCCTTTCCTTTGCACCAGGAAATCATCAGTCGAAATCCCGCTTCCCTCCCCCTGACTTATCAGTCTTTCCAGGCGGCTGGTATCAATCCTTTACGACAAACCATTCACCTGGTCGGTGTTGATGCATATCCGCCCGGCGTCTAACACCTTGATAACCGATTTGATAAGCCCTGTCTCAGCGAAATCTTCCGGGTAACGATACTTTCGTGCGCAAACCGTGATGAACTGTTCTTCGGCAACAACCCTGTCCGGGCTCCGGGGATCGGGGATAGAACAAGCTTCGATACCTTCCTGTATAAAGCTTGCACAACAGGAGATCGGCAGGCATCTCTTTTCGTATTTCCGGAGCGGGTTTTCGAACAGATAGTTACTCTTACCGTACGTTTTGGATGCATCTGAAGTCATGGAATTGAAAACGATATGGTGCAGATAACCGATTACGCTGCAACGAGCAAAATAACCCGCCCATTTTACCCGTCCTTTTCCTACCAGAATGTAGCGCAACCATGGAAACGACATTTTGGTAGTTTTTCCCGTGATCTGCTCATCATGAAATACCGGAAGTGCAGAAGCTCCCGAAAAAAATCGGCCTCGCAAAAATACCGTAACTCCTTGTTTCATAAGCTTCAGATAGATCCGGCTTTCCCCGAAGGACAGTTTTTTCCGGGATACATGTCTTTTCGGCACGCTTCTTGCACAATTATGGCATAACTATTCAGGAACAACGATTTTTCAGCCTGAATATTTTATAAAAACATCAACGATAACCTAAATAAGCACGACTATGAGAAAGGTTGCTATCTACGGAAAAGGCGGCATCGGTAAATCGACAACGACACAGAACACCGTTGCCGGGCTCGCGGAAATGGGAAAGAAAGTCATGGTTGTCGGCTGTGATCCCAAAGCTGACTCTACACGTCTCCTTCTCGGAGGCCTCCAGCAGAAAACGGTTCTCGATACCCTGCGCGAGGAGGGCGAAGAAGTAGAACTCGAAGATATCATTAAAGAAGGGTACAAAATGACCCGCTGTACAGAATCCGGCGGACCGGAACCCGGTGTCGGCTGTGCCGGCCGCGGCATCATCACTTCGGTCAACCTGCTCGAGCAGCTCGGTGCCTATGATGAAGAGTGGGACCTCGACTATGTGTTCTACGACGTTCTCGGTGACGTTGTGTGCGGAGGTTTCGCCATGCCGATCCGCGACGGCAAGGCTGAAGAGATCTACATTGTCTGTTCGGGTGAAATGATGGCAATGTACGCCGCCAACAACATCTGCAAAGGTATCCTGAAGTATGCCGACGCAGGCGGTGTGCGACTTGGCGGGCTTATCTGCAACAGCAGAAAGGTCGATAACGAACGGGAAATGATCGAGGAACTGGCCCGCAAGATCGGTACCCAGATGATTCATTTTGTACCCCGCGACAACTTCGTCCAGCGTGCGGAAATCAACAGGAAAACCGTGATCGATTACGATCCGACACATCCTCAGGCAGACCAGTACAGGGCCCTGGCTACCAAGATCGACCAGAACGACATGTTCGTCATCCCGAAGCCTCTGGAAATCGAAGAACTTGAAACCCTTCTCATTGATTTCGGTATCGCTAACTAAAAAAACGGAGTACACAAGCATGTTAATGATCAGAACAATCGTCAGGCCGGAAAAAGTATACGATGTCATGCAGGGACTGCTCGATGCAGGCTACCCGGCAGTCACGAAAATTCCCGTAGTCGGCCGCGGCAAGCAGCGCGGACTTCGCGTCGGTGATGTGGTGTATGATGAAATCCCCAAAGAGATGCTGATTGTCGTTGTCCCGGATACCGACAAGGATTTCGTGATACGTGCCATCCTGGAGAATGCGAAGTCCGGACCTGATGGCAAATTCGGTGACGGCAAGATCTTTGTTTCAGCCGTCGAAGAAGTATACACCATCAGCACGGGTGAACAGGAAACCGAACCGATGCTTGCTGCATCGAAGGAGGCCTGAATGAAAGAAATCATTTCAGTCATCAGGATCAACAAGGTGAACGAAACGAAAAAGGCGCTCGTCGATGCGGGCATCCCGGCATTCACTGCCACCGGCAGAGTTATGGGACGCGGAAAGGGGCAGGTTCATTATGACATTCTCAAAGGTGCGGAAGCAGGCCATCCCGAAGCCATCGCACAGCTTGGCAATGCACCGAGACTTGTGGCAAAGAGAATCCTGACCGTGGTTGTCCCTGATGATCTTTGCAAAACAGCGATCGACATCATCATCAAAACGAACCAGACCGGGAAGCCCGGTGACGGCAAGATCTTTGTAACGCCGATACTGGAGACCGTAAGGATAAGAACCGGAGAACAGGGACAGGCTGCGCTGAATTAACAGAAACAATTTTCAAGGTGTAAACGGAGAGAGTTACATGGAGGCGAACATACATTTTCCGGATCCTTCCAAAGTCAGGGAGGAACTGATACAAAAATACCCGGCGAAGGTTGCAAAAAAACGCGCCAAGTCGATCATTGTCAATGACCCGGAAACCATTCCTGAGGTTCAGGCGAACGTGCGTACCGTTCCGGGCATCATTACACAGCGCGGTTGCTCCTATGCCGGCTGTAAGGGGGTTGTGCTCGGCCCTACCCGCGATATCGTCAACATCGTGCACGGCCCGATCGGTTGTAGTTTTTATGCATGGTTAACCAGACGCAACCAGACCAGAACCGAGTCGCTGATGGATGAAAACTATATCCCCTACTGCTTCTCGACTGACATGCAGGAGGAGAATATCATCTTCGGTGGTGAAAAGAAGCTGAAACTGGCTATCCAGGAAGCATACGATCTCTTCCACCCGAAATCTATCGCCATCTTCTCGACCTGCCCGGTTGGTTTGATCGGTGATGACGTTCATGCGGCATCGAAAGAGATGCGTGAGAAGTTTGGTGACTGCAACGTCTTCGGCTTCAGTTGTGAAGGATACAGGGGCGTCAGCCAGTCGGCAGGTCACCACATTGCCAACAACGGTGTGTTCAAGCACATGGTTGGTCGGAACAACACTCCGAGTGTCGGCAAGTTCAAGCTGAACCTGCTCGGTGAGTACAACATCGGCGGTGATGCTTTTGAGATTGAACGCATTTTTGATAAGGTAGGCATCACACTGGTCTCTTCCTTCAGCGGCAACTCGACGGTCAGTCAGATTGAAAACGCCCATACAGCGGACCTCAACGTGATCCTGTGCCACCGTTCGATCAACTACATGGGTGACATGATGGAGACGAAGTACGGTATCCCGTGGATGAAAGTCAACTTTGTCGGAGCCGAATCGACAGCAAAGTCGCTCAGAAAAATTGCCGAATACTTTGGCGACGAGGAACTCAAGGCAAAAGTCGAAGAGGTGATTGCAGAGGAAGCTCCGAAGGTGAAAGCGGTTATTGATGAGATACTGCCGAGAACCACTGGCAAAACTGCCATGCTCTTCGTAGGCGGTTCACGCGCCCACCACTACCAGGACCTTTTCACTGAACTGGGAATGACAACCGTGGCGGCAGGCTACGAGTTTGCACACCGGGATGACTACGAAGGTCGTCACGTACTGCCGGGCATCAAGATCGATGCCGACAGCAAGAATATCGAGGAACTGAAAGTGGTACCCGATCCGGAGCTCTACAATCCAAGAAAAACCGAAGCTGAGCTTGAAGCACTGAAAGAGAAAGGGCTTGAGATCAACGGTTATGACGGAATGATGAAGCAGATGACCAAAAAGTCTCTTGTGGTCGACGACCTCAGCCACTATGAGTCTGAAAAGCTGATCGAGATATACAAGCCGGATATTTTCTGTGCCGGCATCAAGGAAAAATATGTGGTCCAGAAAATGGGCGTTCCGCTCAAACAGCTGCACAGCTATGACTACGGCGGTCCCTATACCGGATTTGAAGGTGCGGTGAACTTCTACAGGGATATCGACCGAATGGTGAACAATCCTGTCTGGAAGCTGATCAAGGCCCCATGGGAAAAAGTTGAAGCGGATTCGCTCGAAGCCTGCTATGTCACACAGTAACGATAAGGAGATTATTGCAACATGTTATTAAGACACACATCAAAAGAGGTTAAAGTGCGTGAGGGGCTGACGATCAACCCGGCGAAAACCTGCCAGCCGATCGGCGCCATGTATGCGGCACTCGGCATTCATGGATGCCTGCCTCACAGCCACGGTTCACAGGGTTGCTGTTCATACCATCGCAGCACCCTTACCCGCCATTACAAGGAGCCCGTCATGGCGGCGACCAGTTCATTCACGGAAGGCGCTTCAGTGTTCGGCGGCCAGGCTAACCTGCTCGCTGCCATAGAAACCATCTTTTCGGTTTACGACCCGGACATCATTGCCGTGCACTCAACCTGTCTGTCGGAAACCATCGGGGACGACTTGCAGCAGATCACGAAAAAAGCGAGCGACGACGGTAAAATTCCCGAAGGGAAATATGTGATCTATGCCAGCACGCCGAGTTTCATCGGGTCGCACATCACCGGCTACGCTAACATGGTGACCGGTATGGCCGAGCAGTTTACCGTTTCAACCGGTGAAAAGAAAAACCAGGTCAACATTATTGCCGGATGGATGGAGCCTTCGGACATGCGTGAAATCAAACGCCTGTCAAAAGAGCTCGGCGTCAATATCGTGCTTTTTCCCGATACATCCGACGTGCTCGATGCACCTCAGACAGGAAAACATGAGTTCTATCCGAAAGGGGGGACAACGGTGGCCGAGCTCAGAAGCACCGGCGACAGTCTCTCTTCGCTTGCCCTCGGATGCGTCAGCGCGGAACCGGCGGCTATAGCGCTCGAAAAGAAATGCAAGGTTCCGTTTACAACGCTTGACATGCCGATAGGCCTGTCTGCGACCGACAGGTTCATCATGGCCCTCAGCCAGGCAGGAGGAGTATCTGTTCCTGACACTGTTACGGCGGACAGAGGACGTCTGGTCGATGTCATTGCCGATATGGAACAGTACCTGTACGGCAAGAAGGTTGCGCTGTTCGGCGATCCGGACCAGATTATTCCGCTCACCGAGTTTCTGCTCGACCTGAACATGAAACCACTCCATATCGTAAGCGGAACACCCGGCCAGCGCTTTGAAAAACGCATGCGGGAGATACTCGACGCACGGTCACCGGAAACCAACTTCAAAAACGGACTCGGGGCCGACATGTTCCTCATGCACCAGTGGATGAAAAATGAACCGGTCGACCTTCTGATCGGCAACACGTACGGCAAGTACATCGCCCGCGATGAAGACATCCCTTTCATCAGGTTCGGCTTCCCGATCCTCGACCGCATCGGTCACAGCTATTTCCCGAGTGTCGGTTACAGCGGCGGGCTGAGACTTGTTGAGAAAATCCTCAGCGTCCTCATGGATCGGCAGGATCGTGATGCGCTCGAAGAGAAGTTCGAGCTGGTCATGTAGGTTACAGATAAGGACAGTATTGCAATCCGGGCGCTTACGGCTACCCTGCCGGAAGCGCCCGAAAAGGAGTAACAGCTATGGACACGCAGAACATCAGCCTTCTCGAAGGCAGGGAAAAACAGGTCTACGAAAAGAAAAACGGCCAGAAAGGGGCCGATATCGCATGCGATACCACGAGCCTTTCGGGGTCAGTGAGCCAGCGGGCCTGCGTCTTCTGCGGTTCAAGGGTGGTGCTCTATCCGGTAGCCGACGCCATTCATATCGTGCACGGCCCTATCGGATGCGCCGCTTACACCTGGGATATCCGTGGTGCGGTTTCTTCCGGCCCGGAACTGCACAGATTGAGCTTTTCGACCGACCTCGGGGAAATGGACGTGATTTACGGCGGGGAAAAAAAACTGTACCGTTCGCTCATCGAACTGATCGACCAGTACCAGCCCAATGCCGCTTTTGTTTATTCGACCTGCATCATCGGACTCATCGGCGACGATATCGATGCGGTCTGCAGGAAAGTTGAAAAAGAAAAAGGGATACCGGTCATGCCGGTGCATTCGGAGGGGTTCAAGGGCACCAAAAAAGACGGGTATAAAGCAGCATGCACTGCCCTCATGCAACTGATCGGCACTGGATCGACCGAAGAAATCAGCAAATACAGCATAAACATCCTCGGCGAGTTCAACCTCGCGGGGGAAGCCTGGATCATCCGGGAATATTACGAAAAAATGGGCATCCAGGTAGTGGCGACCATGACCGGTGACGGACGGATCGACGCCATCAGGCGCTCACACGGCGCATCACTGAACGTGGTGCAGTGCTCGGGGTCGATGACCTTCCTCGCAAAAGAGATGGAGGAAAAATACGGAATCCCGTTCATCCGGGTCTCCTATTTCGGCTTCGAGGATATGTCGAAATCGCTTTATGACGTTGCCCAGTATTTCGGCGATAAGCCTGAAATCATGGAAAAAGCCAAGGTGATCGTGCACGATGAGATACGGCACTACTACCCTGATATGCAGAAATTCAAAAAAGCCCTGACCGGGAAAAAGGCTGCGATTTATGTTGGAGGAGCATTCAAGACCTTCTCGCTTATCAAGGCGTTGCGTACCATCGGCATGTCGGTCGTCCTGGCTGGCTCGCAGACAGGCAACAAGGACGATTACAACCGACTGAAGGAGATGTGCGAAGAAGGAACGGTCATCGTGGACGATTCAAACCCGGTGGAACTTTCAAAGTTCATCCTGGAAAAAGAAGCGGACCTCCTCATCGGTGGCGTCAAGGAACGTCCGATCGCTTTCAAACTCGGCGTCGGCTTCTGCGACCACAATCATGAGCGGAAAATCCCGCTCGCAGGATTTGTCGGTATGTACAATTTCGCGAAAGAGGTTTATGAATCGGTGATGAGCCCTGTATGGCAGTTTGCCCCGAGAAAAGGAGGACAGCAATGATAAAAGAAGCGACAGCAAAGACGGCTACGCAGAACGCATGCAGGCTCTGCAACCCCCTGGGTGCCTGCCTGGCATTCAGAGGCATAGAAAAATGCGTACCATTCCTGCACGGCTCCCAGGGATGCGCGACGTACATCAGACGGTACATCATCAGCCATTACAAGGAACCGATCGATATCGCATCATCGAACTTCAACGAGGAAACCGCCGTTTTCGGCGGCAGCCACAATCTGAAGATCGGCCTGAAAAATGTGACGACACAGTACAAGCCTGAGGTCATCGGCATCGCAACGACCTGCCTTTCGGAAACGATCGGCGAGGATGTACCGATGATCCTGAGGGAATACAAAGCTGCTTACGGAAGCGAGGGGCCTCTGCCGCAGATGATCTTCGCCTCGACGCCAAGCTATCAGGGCAGCCATATCGACGGCTTCCATGCTGCCGTGCGTGCGGCGGTGAAAACGGTTGCTGAAGGCGGGGCGGAAAAACACCTCGTCAATATTTTCCCGGGTATGATTTCCCCGGCGGACATCCGTTACCTGAAGGAAATCCTGGCGGACTTCGGACTCCCCTTCGTGCTGCTCCCTGACTACTCGCAGACCCTCGACGGCGGCCCCTGGGGTGAATATCACAGAATCCCGCCGGGCGGTACTCCAATGAGCGCTATTGCCTGCACCGGCAGTGCGGCGGCAAGCATCGAGTTCGGGTCTACCCTCGAATCCCCGAAATCCGCAGCAGGGTACCTCGAAGAACGGTTCGGCGTTCCCCGTCTCGACATGGCAATGCCTGTCGGAATCCGCGAAAGCGACCATTTCTTCGAGTTGCTCGAAAAGCTTACGGAAAAACCGACACCGGAAAAATATCGGGACGAACGCAGGCGTCTCGTCGATGCCTATGCAGACGGACACAAGTATGTCTTCGGGAAAAAAGCCATCGTGTACGGCGAGGAGGACCTGGTGATTTCGATAGCATCGTTCCTGAACGAAATCGGCATCGTGCCGGTACTGTGCGCATCGGGGGGGAAAAGCGGCCTCATGAGGAAAAGGCTCCTGGAACTCGTTCCCGACATGGAAGAAAAAGGCATCAAGGTGAGGGACGGTGTCGATTTCGTGGACATCGAAAACGAAACCGACACACTCCAGCCGGACCTGCTCATCGGAAACAGCAAGGGTTTCACGATGTCGAAAAAAAGCAGTCTGCCGCTTGTGAGGATCGGGTTTCCCATCCATGACAGGTTCGGTGGACAGCGGCTTCTCCATCTGGGTTACCGGGGAACACAGGAGCTGTTCGACCGCATCGTCAACACCATTATAGAACAACGCCAGAACGCTTCGCCAATCGGCTACACCTATATGTAAGGGAGTATAACCATGAGCATCAACATTAAAAACCATCCTTGTTTCAACGATTCATCGAGGCACAAGTTCGGGCGTATCCACCTTCCCGTCGCTCCGAAATGCAATATCCAGTGCAACTACTGCAGCCGCAAGTTCGACTGCATGAACGAGAACCGGCCGGGCGTCACAAGCAAGCTGCTCTCTCCCGGGCAGGCGCTCTACTATCTCGACCAGGCATTGACTCTGTCCCCCAACATCGCGGTTGTCGGCATCGCCGGGCCCGGCGATCCGTTCGCCAATCCTGACGAAACGATGGAAACTCTGCGCCTCGTCAGGGAGAAATATCCGGAGATGCTGCTCTGCGTTGCAACCAACGGTCTCGATGTGCTGCCGTACATCGATGAACTGGCCGAGCTGCAGGTAAGTCATGTCACACTTACCATCAATGCCGTAGACCCGAAAATCGGAACGGAGATCTATGCATGGGTGAGATACCAGAAGCGCATGTACCGTGATCTGGAAGCTGCCCAACTGCTGCTCGAAAACCAGCTCGCCGCCCTGCAGAAACTCAAACGGCTCGGCGTCACGGCGAAAGTGAACTCGATCATCATTCCGGGCATCAACGATACACATGTCATCGAGGTCGCCCGGCAGGTTGCCGCTCTTGGTGCGGATATCCTCAACTGTCTGCCCTACTACAACACCTCTGAAACCGTGTTCGAAAACATCGCGGAACCTGAGCCTGCATTGGTAAAGGAAATTCAGGAAGAGAGCGGCAAGCTCCTGCCGCAGATGAAGCACTGCGCCCGCTGCAGGGCTGATGCGGTCGGAATTATCGGAGACCTCAACAGCCCGGAAATGGCGGAAAAAATGGTCGAGGCGTCCCTGCTTCCAAAAAATCCCGGTGAACACCGGCCCTATGTCGCAGTGGCAAGCCTTGAGGGAGTGCTCGTGAACCAGCATCTCGGCGAAGCCGACAGGTTCCTTGTCTACGCGCTCGACAAAGAGAATCGGAGCTGCTCGCTCGTCGATTCCCGCATTGCACCCCCGCAAGGCGGGGGGAAAGACCGCTGGGAGTCACTGGCGTCGACACTTTCGGACTGCCGGGCCCTGCTCGTCAACAGTGCCGGTGACTCACCGAAAACAGTCCTCAACGCTCGCGGCATTGAAGTCATGGCGATAGAGGGGGTGATCGAGGAGGCGGTTTACGGTGTCTTTACAGGACAGAGCCTGAAGCATCTCATGAAAAGCAGCCAGATCCATGCCTGCAAGTCCGGGTGCTCAGGCACAGGCAACGGGTGCGGGTGAAGTGCCACAGCAATGAGCAATGAGCGACGAGTTTTTCTGACCTCGTCCCAAAATTCATTGCTCATTGCTCATTGCTCATTGCTTTCAACTTAATTAACATACGAAAAACAATCATGGACAAACCGAAACACCACATCTTCGTCTGCGCCAGCTTCAGGGCGCAGGGAACTCCACAGGGGATCTGCCACAAAAAGGAAGCACTCGGGCTCATACCATACATCGAAAGCGAGCTTTCCGACCGCGGACTCAGCGATGTCGCCGTATCTGCCACTGGCTGCCTGAACCTCTGTGAAAAAGGACCTGTCCTGGTCATCTATCCTGAAAATTTCTGGTACGGAGAAATCGACAGCACCGACAAGATCGACGATATTCTCGATGCGCTCGAAGAAGGCGAAGCCTGTGAGGACCACCTGATCAATTAACAGAGCGCAAGGGGCTTTTTCAGTTAAAAATTATGAAAAAGCCCCTTTTCCTGCGAAATCGTTATATTTAAAAAAACATAACGATAACATGAGGCTCAACAGAAAAACATCGGAACAGAAAACATGAATCTAAAAAAATCACAAATCGTAACGGAAGGATATATGACCACAGGATATAGTATTTAAAGCATTTTTTTATCCATCGTTATATAAATATAAACATAACGCAACACACACGATCATGAAAAAAGCAGTACTTCTTGTCTTCCTCCTTACATGTCCCGAGATTCAGGCCATGGCGGCAGCTCAGCAGGATACGCAGGAAACCTCGGCGAAAGTCTTCACCGCCGGAGAAATCACCGTTTCAGGCAAAAAAAACCATGCGAACGAAAAAGTCACATCGGACGATATGGAAAAGCTCGATAAAAAAACCATCACCCAGGCAGTGAACCTGCTTCCAGGTGTCAACATCAGCAATGTCGGCGGAAGAAACGAAGGGATGATCTATGTCAGAGGTTTCGACATGAGGCAGGTTCCGCTCTACCTGGACGGTATCCCGCAATACGTGCCCTATGACGGTTACGTTGACCCGAACCGATTCCTCACCTTTGATCTTTCGGAGGTAACCGTTTCCAAAGGGTATTCTTCTGTTCTTTTCGGGCCGAATACCCTCGGAGGCGCTATAAACATGATAACCCGCAAGCCTGAAAAACCTTTCGAAGCATCGCTGAAAAGCGGAATCGCAACGGGAAGCGAGGGCGTTTCAACTGAGTTCGGCAGTCTGAAAATCGGCTCAAATCTCGGAAAATGGTATATCCAGGGTACGCTGTCAGCGATCAACACTGATTTCTGGCCGCTATCGGGATCATTTACACCTTCGACGGTCTACGAAAACGGCGGAAAAAGAGACAACTCACAGTATCAGGATGTCAGCGGAGGAATCAAGATCGGTTATACACCTAACGAAACCGACGAATACACCATTGCATACAACGGCATCACATCCAGCAAGGGAGTTCCTGTCTATACCGGATCCAACAATCCGGCCGCCAATGCAAGGTTCTGGAAATACCGTGACTGGGACAAGGCAAGCTTCTACTATATCGGAAAAACTTCCCTGGGAGGTGAAACATACCTGAAAACAAGGGCATACGGCGACCTTTATTACAATGTCCTGGACGCATATGACGACGCCAACTACAGAACCCGGCTCAAATCGTCATCGTTCACAAGCGTTTATGACGACAAAACCTACGGGGCGTCCGTGGAGCTGGGAACGGGAATCTTCAAGGACAATACGCTGAAAGCCGCTCTTCATGAAAAGTACGACATGCACAGGGAATACAATGTCGGCCAGAAAGCAAAGGAGTTCGAAGACAACACCATTTCGGTTGCGATCGAGGATTCCTGGGCTGCTTCCCGAAATCTCACGGTCATCGCTGGCGCAAGGCATGATTTCCGGAAAACCATCAAGGCTGAAGATCTGGTAAGCAATGTGATCACCTCTTTCCCGCTCGACGACAACGAGGCGACAAACTATCAGCTGGCTCTGAACGGACATATCGGCACTAACCAGGAACTGACCGCATATGTCGCAAGAACCACGAGATTTCCAACACAGAAGGACCGCTATTCTTACAGGCTCGGAAAAGCTTTACCCAACCCGGCCCTTGCACCTGAACAGAGCTGGAACTACGGTCTGGATTATTCTGTCAAACCGCTTCAGGAACTCAATCTTACGGCATCTCTGTTCCAGAGCAGCGTTTCAGATGTCATCCAGCGCGTCGATAATGTCAGCGGCACCAAATACCAGTTCCAGAACACCGGAATAGCCACTTTCACCGGTTTCGAATGCTCGGCTGACTGGAAGCCGGCTTCATGGTTCAGGGGATTTGCAGGATACAGTTACATCGAAAGGGAAAACAAGAGCAATCCTGGAATCTATTTCACCGATGTGCCGAAGCATAAAGTAAACAGCTACCTGCAGTTCCTATACAGCAGAAACACCTGGATACTCGTTGAAACCGAATTCGATTCACAGCGTTACAGCACAAGTGACGGGAAATACACTGCGGGAGGGTACGGTCTTGTCAACCTGAGGGCAAATGCAGCGCTTTCCGGTTCATTCTCGGCACAGTTTGCTGTTGAAAACCTGTTCGACCGCAATTATGAGGTTTCTGAAGGGTATCCGGAACCGGGCAGGCAAATCGTTTTTGCCCTTAACAGTACTTTCTGAAAACCGTTACCGAAACCGGTCGGCACAATCCCGGAAAACCATGGAAAATGCCGGCCGAAATGACATTGACAACCAGAAATAAACCTTGATTACCATGAAAGCAATGAAAATATCCGGCAGTTTCCTGTTTATGCTCATTTTTGCAACACTCTTCTCTCTTACGGCGGCCACAGCAAAAACACCAGCGAATGTATCGGGTAGCGTAAGCGTAACGGGCCTTGTCGAAAAACCGTTCACCATCACCCCGGAAAGCATCAGGAGCATGCATCCGGTAGAACGTGAAAACAGCGCTATCGTCTGCGACTCCGGCCAGACACGCAAGACATTGAAATCATACCGGGGTGTGCTGCTGCGCGACGTTCTCGACTCCGCGAAGGTCGTCATGCCGAACTCGAAAGAGCGGGGTGAATATGCCGTTCTTGTCCGTTCCACCGACAACTACAATGTGTTGTTTTCCTATAACGAGCTTCAATACAGCACCGCCGGGGATAACACATGGCTGATTTTCGAGGAAAACAGCAAACCCATCAGGGATGACGGGCTTTTCGTCGTCTTCTGCTCCAACGACAAGTTCACCGGGCCGCGCCATGTGAAATATGTCAACGCTCTGGAGGTACTTAAAATCGATGCCGGCAAGAAATTGCCATTGAACTGCAAAGATCCTTCCATGAAATAACTGATTCAATCATTTTTCTCCGCAGTACCCTGTTCTTTCTCCATTACACCTGCCCGGCGCTTCTCCGGCGCCGGGACTTTTTTCCGGAAATGAAATCATGTTCGTTAGTTATACAATGATATAACGACAGGAAAATATATTTTCCGGTATTCCCGGTTAATCGGCCGGAAATTTCGAAAAGGCTCTGTATTAACCTGTTTATTTATTCAAACGTTCTCTATCGCAAACCAAGTTATACCATGAAAAAAATATCGCCCAGCGCAATAACCCGACTCTTCATTCTCTTTACGGTATTGCTCCTTTCAAGCATTCCTGCCCTCGCCGGAGAACTCAACCTTTCGGTGGCGGCAAGCCTGAAAGAGGTCCTCAACGATCTGACCGCAGCCTATACGGCTAAACACCCGACAACGGTGTTCGTGA
Organism: Chlorobiaceae bacterium; assembly: GCA_013335405.1. Classification (GTDB taxonomy): domain Bacteria; phylum Bacteroidota; class Chlorobiia; order Chlorobiales; family Chlorobiaceae; genus Chlorobium. The sequence continues at coordinate 9,180 of JAAXVR010000032.1, read as the reverse complement.
AAAATTTCGGCGGATCCGGCACACTCGCCGGTCAGATTGAAAACGGCGCTCCTGCCGATCTCTTCATTGCGGCAAACAACCAGTGGATGGATTACCTGAAGGAAAAAAAGTATGTCGATGCCGCAACGGAAAAGAATTTCGCATACAACACCCTTGTATTTGCCGGAACGACCACAAAAAAAATATCGAGGATGCATGACCTGCTTTCACTCGACAAAATTGCGATCGGTAGCCCGAAAAGCGTTCCTGCCGGAGAATACGCCACAGCAGCCATGACAAAAGCCGGAATTGCCGAAAAACTGGCAGGCAGGCTCGTCATGGCGAAAGACGTCCGCGAGTGCCTGATGTATGCCGAAATGGGCGAAGTGGACGGCTCGTTCGTCTACCGGACCGATGCACTGCAGGCCAGGAAATCCAGATTGCTCTTCACCGTTCCGCAACAGCTCTACCCGCGGGTTACCTACCCCATGGCATTGACGGTAAAGGCGTCGAACAACGTTGAAGCAAAGGCATTTTTCACCTACCTGCAGGGCAGGGAAGCAAAAGCGGTTCTGCAGAAATACGGATTTATCCTAAAATAACCCGTTAACTCATCGAAGGTACAGGCCTCCGGGAGTTCAGTCATCATGACTTCTTTTTCCCGGAGGCTTTTTCACCCATCCCCTTTTCCCGCCCATTCATTTTTTCTCCAGCATTATCCCCTTGCAATTTCATCGCTGCATGAATCGCACGAAAATCCGTATTTTACCGTTGTAAATAACAGGACGGACATTTATCCGCTTATACTTTCGCGTTTTATTCAACCGGAATTCCGGAGATTACCTGTCAGTGAAATGCAGAAAAGAAGAAATAGGGCTTGATGGATCGATCTGGTTCCAGAAAGCGCAGCATCCTTTTCTCGGGGGGGACAGGATTGCTCTGCTCGAAAAGATTGACGAACTGGGATCGATAAACAGTGCCGCGAAGGCGTCGGGAATCAGCTACAAAACAGCCTGGCATCTCGTCAACATGATGAACAACCTTTCCGACAAGCCGCTGGTTGACCGCATGACCGGAGGGAAAGGCGGAGGGGGAACCGTCCTGACGAAACAGGGGAAAAAGGTCATCGAACAGTTCAGGGTCGTCCAGGACGAGCACCGCAGGTTCCTTGACAACCTTGAGGAAAGACTTGGAGACACAAAAAATATTTATCAGTTCCTGAGGAGGATTTCAATGAAAATCAGCGCACGCAACATTTTTTCCGGAACCGTCGAGAAAATAACGAAAGGGGCGGTCAATGCCGAGGTGATCCTGGCACTTCACGGCGGGGTCCGTATCACCTCGATCATCACCAACGGTTCGGTTGACAACCTTGGACTGAAAGAGGGAACGAATGCCTATGCGATTGTCAAGGCAAGCTCCATCATTATCGGACAGGACCTGCACGATGCGAGAATCAGTACTCGCAACATCATTTGCGGCACTATCAGCAAAATCATCGAAGGGCCGGTAAGCACCGAAGTGGATGTGGAAATCGGAGGCGGTAACGTGATATCGGCAGTCATCACCCACGGCAGTTCTGAAAAACTCGGTCTCAGGGAAGGAGGCCATGCCTGTACAGCATTCAAGGCGTCGAGCGTGATACTCGGAGTATCATGATCGTCCTGATTCCTTCAATCAAGAACAGAGTAATTGATATCATTCGCCGTTTTCCCTGAAACGGCGAATGATTTTCCTGCGCTCCCGCGTTCTATCATTGATCATCAACAACCGGCCGAAAGCGAAGTTTCCCCGGGAAATCTTGACACTCTCGCACAGCAAACCTCCGGAACGGGGCTTTTTTTACCGCCACACTTCATGAGCAGTACCCTTCAACACTATCAGGAGTTCCCTGTATTCAAACCTCTTGTCGATTCCCACAGGAGGTCTGTCAACTATGCCCGGATCGCCGTAACATCGCAGTGCAACCTCAGGTGCTCCTATTGCCTGAGTGAAGAACATGAAAAAGAAAATGGACCATCCAGTACACTGAAAACCGCAGATATAGGCAGAATCATCGAAGTTCTCGCCGGCCTCGGGATTGAAAAAATCCGCTTCACCGGTGGGGAGCCTCTCCTGCGCAGGGATATCGTGGAGCTTGTCAGGCACGCAAAAAACACTCCGGGCATCCGGAAAGTGACCATGACCAGCAACGGGGTGCTGCTGGATCGCTATCTCCAGAGGCTCGCAAGTGCAGGTCTCGACTCACTGAACATCAGCATCGATACGCTCGATAGCGAACGCTACCGGAAAATCACCAGACGGAATGAATTCGAGAGGGTAAAGGCAAACATCTCCAGGCTTCTCGAAATGCACTCCATGGAAACGAAACTTAACGTTGTAATGATGCGGGGCATCAACAGCGATGAGATCAGGCAGTTTGTCGAACTTACACGGGAGAACAACGTCACGGTTCGTTTCCTGGAACTGCAGCCTTTCGATGATCACCAGATCTGGCGTACGGGAAAATTCCTCAGTGCGGAAAAAATAATGGAGATGCTCATGGATCTCTACCCGGACCTGGAGAAAACCGAAGGCAGCGCAACCGAATTTTTCGGGTTCAACCATCCCGAATGCAAAGGATCCGTAGCCATCATTCCGGCATTTACCAGGAACTTCTGCAACCAATGCAACAGGATCCGCATAACATCTGACGGAAAAGTCATCAGCTGTCTTTACGACAAGCATGGGTTCGATCTGCTTCCGGCGTTACAGACCGGATCGAAACGCGAAGCACTGGAAAAGATATTCAGGGATGCAGTCGCCCGAAAACCCGAGGACGGGAAACATGCCTCGGGGAATTCATTCAGGAGCAGTATGTCAGAAATCGGTGGTTGAGCCCTGGAGAGGCAGCTCAATGCTCATCCCCGGCCTTACACTCCCGCCCCTGATCACCCTGCAGAACACCCCTTCTTTCGGCATGATGCACTCCCCGGTCGCGGCCTGGATCGCACAGCCCGAATTATGACAATCCTTACCGATCTGCGTCACCTCGAGCTCGGAACACCCCCCGATTGAAAGACGATCTCCGATGGATACCCTCGACAGATCAATTCCCCTGGTAACGATATTTTCGGCAAACATACCGTTATCGAGGCCGGGCATGATTTCCCTCATCCGGTCGATGCTCTCTCCTGCAAGCAGTGAAACCTGCCGATGCCATGCGCCTGCATGGGCATCGCCCTCGATTCCCCACTCCTGGTGAAGCGTTATCTCGTCCATGGCCTTTTTTATCGTACCCTTTTCCATACTGATACAAACGGCTTCGATAATACCCATATTCCCTGATAATGATTACTGATTGACATGTACCGGAAACAATGGTCGCTTGATGGGCTGAACGCCGATTGTTTCGGTCAACGAGAGATCAATTTCGTAAAATAAAGAGCGTGAACAAACAGCTCCTTGCGTTTCACCTGAAACTGACCGCCAACATGCATGCCCGGACGCTCGGATTCGATCCGATGAAAAACAATGACCGGCCGGCAGTTGTTAATATGCCGTTCGTTTACTATTTATTTGACTCATGTATCAAACGGGCCGCCAGTAATCGGACCGATCGGACCACCTCCATTTCCAAACAGCTGATCCTGACAGGAAAAACCGATGGAATTCACTCACTTCGACAGAAACGGTACGGTTTCGATGGTCGACATATCCGGCAAACCCGGAACGCTCAGAATTGCCGCAGCCGCAGGCCATATCACCATGTCACCGGAGACCATCTGGCTCCTCGCCCATGAAGAACTGCCGAAAGGCAACGTCCTCACAACCGCGAAGCTGGCCGGGATCATGGCTGCAAAAAATACGGCCAACCTCATACCGCTCTGCCACCAGCTCGCCCTCTCCTGGGCAGACATTGCTTTCAAGATCGGCGAAAACCGCATCGATATCACCGCTACCGTCAAAACAAGGGAATCCACCGGTCTCGAAATGGAGGCGCTTACAGCAGTATCCGTTGCAGCCCTCACGATCTACGACATGTGCAAGGCAGTCGATAAATCAATGGAGATCGGCGGGATCAGGCTTGAAAGGAAAACCGGAGGGAAATCGGGCGACACCGACAACTTCAGGCCCCGCACGTCCATCCTTGTACTCTCCGACTCGGTTTCCGAAGGCAGGGCCAGTGACCGTTCAGGGGAATTCCTCCGCAAAGGGTTCGAATCTGCAGGGTGTGAAGTAGGCGAAGTGAAGATCATTGCCGACAACAGGGACGAAATTTCGAAAGTCATCGATGCATGGACGTCGAAAGGAGCGGAACTTATCGTCACGACGGGCGGGACAGGACTCGGGCCTCGAGATGTCACGGTCGACACCATCATTCCGAAATTTTCGCGAAGGCTTACCGGTATCGAGCATGCGCTCTTCAGCTGGGGACAGTCAAAAGTCAAAACCGCAATGCTTTCAAGACTTGCAGCCGGCGTGATCGGTTCATCGCTGGTCATCTGCCTTCCCGGAAGCACCGGTGCTGTTGGCGATGCTCTCGAGGTGCTTGTTCCGGCTGTTTTTCACGCTTTTTCCATGATGAAGGGGGAGGGACACTGACCATGATAAGCGTTCAGGAAGCACACCGGATCATCCGTGCATCCATTGCCATGAGCGGCGCCGAAGAACTCGCTCTCGAAAAGCTGCCTGGAAGGGTGCTGTCCTGTGACATGACCGCCCCATTTCCCCTGCCCCGTTTCACCAATGCGGCCATGGACGGCTTTGCGGTGAAATTCGACGATATCCGGAATGCAGCGGCAGAATCACCTGTAACGCTGCGTGTCATGGACCGGGTCAAGGCCGGCCATGCATCTGCTCTCGCTCTCATTCAGGGTAGCTGCATGGAGATCATGACCGGCGCCCCGATTCCCGATGGAGCGGATACTGTTGTCGCTTTTGAAGACACAAGCGGCTTCGGCACTCCTTCCGTGGAAATCCGCAAGGCACCGAAAAAAGGGGCAAACGTCCGCAAAAGAGGCGAAGAGGTTTCGGAAGGAGAAATACTCCTCGAAAAAGGCATGACCATCTCCCCTTCCGAAACCGCCGTTCTTGCTTCTTTCGGTTATCCGACGGCACCGGTGATGAAAAAGCCTCGTGTTTCGATCGTCACCGTTGGTGACGAGCTGAAACAACCGGGCACAGCGCTTTCCGGAGCCGATATCTACAACTGCAACAGCTTCATGCTCGAAGCCGCCTGCCGCTCGATCGGTCTAGAGGTTGCCATGCAGGCCCACGCCCCCGACGATCGTGCGTTCTTGAGAAAAACGCTCTCCATGGCCTTGACCGCAGGCGACTTCGTTATTACCGCCGGAGGAATATCCACAGGAGAATATGATTTTGTTCAGGAAGAACTCTCATCGCTTGGTGTGGAAAAAAAATTCTGGAGCGTTTCGCAGAAACCCGGAAAACCAATCTTCTTCGGCACTTCCGCCGAGAAAAAACCTGTTTTTTCCCTGCCCGGCAATCCCGTATCGGCACTGGTATGCTTTGCTGAATACTGCGTCCCTGTGCTTTTCGCACTCCAGGGAAAACCCGCTCCAGCAAAATTGAGGGCAGTTCTTTCGGCCCCGTTCCCTTGCGACAGGAAACGGCATCGGTTTCTCCTTGGCAGGATCTGGGCTGAAGATGAGCAACTGCACTGCCGGGTCTCACAGAAAACCGAGTCCCATATGATCACTTCTTCATCCGGAGCGAACTGCATTATCGAAGCAGCACCGGCTTCGGAACCGCTTCGTGCAGGTTCGCCTGCAACCTGTACACTGCTTCCGTGGGCCTGCCTGCAAAACCGGCAAGAGGGATGAAGCACATGCTTTTTCACCCCTTTGAAATAGCCTTCTGCGGATATTCCGGTTCGGGCAAAACGACCCTCATCGCATCCCTTGTCCGGCGACTTGCCGTTCAGTTCTCGGTTGCCTGCTACAAGCATGGATGCCACCATTTCGATATCGACCGTCCCGGAAAGGATTCCTGGACCCTCGGCAATGCCGGCGCCGGGACCGTCATGATTTCAGACCCTGAAAAGAAGGCGGTTATCTGCCGTCATGCCGAAGCCCCGGGAGTGCTGGAGCGGCAGGTTTTCTCGGGCCATGACATGCTTTTCGTCGAAGGGCTCAAGGAACTCCCGCTTCAGAAACTGCTGCTTGTGGACAAAGAACGGAAAATCCTCGATCTTCTGCGTAACGGTACGGTTTCCAACGTCTGTGCCCTCGTGGCACCCGATGATCCGGTAGACTATGCGGATAGCGGCGTGCCGGTTTTCCACCGTGACGACATCGATGGTATCGCGGCATTCATCGAAAATACCCTTCTCCGAAGATCATTGGAAAAGACTCCCCTTTACGGGCTTGTCCTTGCAGGAGGCCTCAGCAGCCGCATGGGACATGATAAGGCGCTCATCCGCTACCACAGCGAAAACCAGCTGATGCATACGGCTTCGCTCCTGCAGAAGTACTGCGGTAAAGTGTTCCTGTCGTGCAGAGCAGACCAGTGCGAAACCTACCGTCAGTTCAACATCCCCATGATAACCGACGCATACCTCGGCATCGGACCGATGGGAGGATTGCTCTCGGCACAGCAGGCAGAACCGGAAGCGGCATGGCTTCTGGCCGCATGCGATCTCCCTTTTCTCGACGAAACCATGGCAAGACGGCTCATCATGCAGCGCAACCCACTGCGCTTCGCATCGGCGTTCAGAAATCCGGATTCAGGCCGAATTGAACCCCTGTTTGCCTGTTACGAGCCGAAATCGCGCAGTCGCCTGATTCTGCTGCATGCAGACAACCGCAACTCCCTCTCTGCTTTTCTCGAGCACTCCCGCTTCGAGGAGCTCACCCCCCCGAATCCGGGAACGCTCAGAAACATCAATACCCCTGACGATTATCCAGCCACTGAAGCGAATCGAAAGGAACATGGCTCACGGTAAACAGAGAGATGAAAAAACGAGACAATCCTGCCTGTACCACGCTCGTGTTACCTTCAGAAAAAAATTCCTGAAACCGGACAGGAAATTTTCGTGTTTTTTTTGGAAAAGTCCGGAATATTCATTAACAATTGTTAATGGAAAACCAACAGAGAGGGTACATGAAATCAACTGCTACGATATACACAGCAATGAGCGGCACCTGTCGCCGCTGTATCTGTGGTTCCGGCACAAAGGTACACGGGAGAGGATCGTAGTCCATCTTTTCATGCATTGCGTTCATTGTTCAAGCCGGTCCTGTGTGTCAGAACCGGCTTTTTCTTTTTCCATGATTTCATACACCGGATAACCTAAAACAATAAATCATATGTCAGCACCAGTATCACAAACACCTGTCCCCGGCGGTATACCTGTTCCGATTGTCAAGCTCAACCAGAGCATACTGGTCGGTGGTGTCATTCTTGGAATACTTTTCCAACAGCCGCTCATTACAACCGCTCTGTTTCTGATACTCCTGGGAGCGGTCATTTTCGGCAAAAAAGGAAGCCTCATCTTTTTTATCGGATCCCGTATCCTGGCGGAACAGATCAAACATGCACCTGCCGAAGATCCGAAGCTTCAGCGCTTCAACAACAGTATCGCAGCCACGCTTCTCGGGAGCGCTCAGGCAGCATTCCTCCTGGGAGCCCCTCTCGCAGGCTGGATCCTCTCCGGAATGGTTGCGGCTGCAGCAACGGCAGCCCTCAGCGGGTTCTGCCTTGGCTGCTTCCTCTACTATCAGTTCAACATCCAGCGCTACAAATTTTTCGGCGGTGGTAAAAACAATAACGCCGGAGCAGACTGAAGTCCGGCTGAACGGCGACGTGGGTGAGCGGTTAAAACCGGGGTCTGCAAAACCTGGATGTTCGCAAGTTCGAATCTTGCCGTCACCGCTGGAGGCAATCAATACTAATATCAAATCAAAAAAAAGGAGAGATCAGGATGAGCTCACAACAGCAGAATTACCGTTTTGAAACACTTGCCCTTCATGCGGGTCAACCAGTGGACGCAACACTGTCCCGCGGCATACCGGTCTACCGTACCAGTTCCTATCTGTTCAAAAACACGGAACACGCCGCAAACCTGTTTGCCCTGAAAGAGCTCGGCAACATCTATACGAGGCTGATGAACCCGACGACCGACATCCTCGAACAGCGGGTCACGAACCTCGAGGGAGGTGCGGCCTCCGTCGCTCTTGCATCCGGCACTGCGGCTATCTTCTATTCCATCATAACCCTGGCTGAAGCCGGCGATGAAATCGTTTCGGCAAACAATCTCTATGGCGGTACCTATACGCAGTTCGACGCGATCCTTCCCAAACTCGGCATTACCGTGAAATTCGTCGATCCGAAAGACCCGGCAAACTTCGAAAAAGCCATAACGGAAAAAACAAGAGCGATATTCATTGAAACCATCGGCAACCCGGTGCTCGATTACGTCGATGTCAGGGCAATAGCCGATGTGGCACACAGAAACGGGCTCCCTCTTATCGTCGATGCGACCTTTACCACGCCTTACCTGCTCAGGACCATCGATCTCGGTGCGGACATCGTGATCAATTCCCTCACGAAATGGCTCGGCGGACATGGTTCCGCAATCGGCGGCATCATCACCGACGCTGGACGCTTCAACTGGAAGGGAGGGAACCATCCGCTCTTTACCGAATCCGACAGCAATTACCACGGACTCCGCTGGGCACTCGACCTGCCTGAACCGCTCGCACCGATAGCGTTCGCGCTCCGGGTTCGTACCGTGCCGCTCAGGAACCTCGGAGCCTGCATTTCCCCTGACAATTCATGGATCTTTCTCCAGGGCATCGAAACTCTCCCTGTCAGGATGGCACGTCATTCGGAAAATGCCCTGAAGGTAGCCGAATACCTCGCAGGACACCCCGAGGTCGCATGGGTACGCTACCCCGGCCTGAAAAACGACCCCTCATACCCTCTTGCATCGAGGGACCTGAAAAACGGGTTCGGCGGCATGGTTGTCTTCGGAGTGAAAGGCGGATACGATGCGGCAGTGAAAATCATCGATTCGATCAGGCTCTTCTCTCACCTTGCAAACGTCGGCGATGCGAAAAGCCTCATCCTTCACCCTGCAAGCACCTCACACAGCCAGCTGACCGAGGAACAGAAGAACGAAGGCGGCCTGTCACCCGACCTCATTCGCCTCTCGATCGGCCTCGAACACCCGGATGACCTGATCGAAGCGCTCGATGA